>JAGXGC010000030.1 GCA_024636935.1 Sideroxydans sp.
CCACCCATTTGCGGACAATCGATTCGTCTATGTCAAAGAAATGACCAGTCTTGCGACTTCCATGCCCCTTTGAAAGATGGTGCTTAACAACTTCTAACTTGAACTCCGTTGAATACTTGGCCATAAAAAAATACACCCCAGAAGTTGGACTCTTGTCCAACTTCTGGGGTGCAGTTCATCGAGCGGGCTTTTTTATCGTAATTCCAGCTTAGTGGTGATGACCACCATCACCGTGCACATGGCCGTGCTCCAACTCTTCAGCTGTTGCAACACGCACAGCAGTTACGGTGCCGGTAAAGGTCAGCGTCTTGCCAGCCAGCGGATGGTTTCCATCAACGGTGACTTCCTTATCAGTGACTTCGGTCACGGTGTAGAGCATGAAATCTTCGTCATCATCGCCCTCTGCTCCGCCCTCGAATTGCATACCGACTTCAACTTCAGCCGGAAACATTTCGCGCGCTTCTACACGCACCAGATCATGTTCATATTCGCCGAAGGCTTCGTCAGGTGTCATGCTGACTGTGAACTTCTCGCCCACGTCCTTGCCGTGCAGCGCTTCTTCAACCGCAGGAAAAATACCGTCGTAACCACCATGCAGGTAGCTGATGGGATCACCTGCTTGCTCGATCAATGCGCCGCTGGCGTCATTCAATGCGTAGGTCAGTGAGACGACGGCGTTCTTTTCGATCTTCATTTCATTTCCTTTATCAGTGTAAATATCTCTTGTGCATGCCCGTGGGCGTGTACGCCGTAGAGGGCGTGGCGCAGCGTGCCGGCTTTGTCGATGATGAAAGTCGAGCGCTGGATGGAGAGTTTCTTGTGCCCATCCACTTCTTTCTCGTACATGACGCCATATTTTTTGCAGATCCGTGCATCTGGATCGGACAACAACAATACCGAGAGTCCGTACTTGTCTCGAAAACAAGCGTGACTGATGCAATCATCGCGACTGACCCCCACGACGATGGTATCCAGCTTTGCGAACGAATCATCCATATCGCTGAATTCATTCGCCTCCATCGTGCAACCCGGCGTGTCGTCACGAGGGTAGAAGTACAACACGACGTTGTGCTTGCCTTGTTGCGCGACCAGCTTGAACGTCTCCATGTCGGCATCCGGCAACTCGAAGTGCGGCGCCTCCATTCCAGCTTGTAGTGGTACAGCTTGTGTGGGCATAACGTCCTCCTGCCAGACATTCTATCCAAATTCTTGCAAGGCCGACTCCGGAATTTTCTTTTGCATGCACTTTTCAATACATGCGGCAGGACTATAATCACTGCATGGAAAACACTCTGCTCGGCGGAATCACTCCGCAAAAATTCCTTCGCGATTACTGGCAAAAGAAGCCCCTGTTGATTCGTCAGGCAGTTCCAGGCTTCAAGGGGCTGCTCGACCCCAAGCAATTGATGGCTCTGGCTTGCGACGAAGATACTCAGGCACGATTGGTCACACATCAGGGCGGCCAGTTCGATCTGCGACACTCACCTTTCGCCGCAAAGGATTTCACCGGCCTGTCTAAGAAAGGCCAATGGTCGGTGCTGGTACAAGGTGTGAATCACTTTCTGCCGGAAGCCGCTGAATTGCTAAAGCATTTCGATTTCATCCCGCATGCCAGATTGGATGACCTGATGGTGAGCTTCGCTCCCAAGGGCGGCGGTGTTGGGCCACATTTCGACGCGTACGACGTGTTCCTGCTGCAAGGCCACGGCCATCGCCGCTGGCAGATCTCCACCCAGGCCGACCAGACGCTAATCGAAGGCGCGCCGCTGCGCATCCTCAAGGATTTCAGAGTGGAACAGGAGTGGGTGCTGGAACCGGGCGACATGCTGTACCTCCCACCGCAATGCGCGCACAACGGCATCGCGGAAGATGATTGCATGACATATTCCATCGGTTTTCGTACGCCCTGGCATCAGGAGTTGGCCGAGCAGTTCCTCGTCTACCTGCAAGACCGCATCGATATCAAAGGCACTTATGCCGATCCCGATCTGAAGTTACAGAAGCATCCTTCCGAGATCGGCTCGGCAATGCTAAAGCAAGTCGGTGCCGCGATCCGCAAAGTACGTTGGGACGATGAGGATATCGCAAACTTCCTTGGCAGCTATCTCTCCGAGCCCAAGCCGCATATCTTCTTTGATGGCCCTGCCCGACCACTATCAGCGATACGATTCGCTGATGCCGTGCAGAAACGTGGCGTGGTGCTAGATCTAAAAAGCCTGATGCTTTGCGAAGGCAAAACAGTGTTCGTCAATGGCGAATCCCACAGCGTGAGAAAACACGACTATCGGATCCTGCGCGAGCTGGCCGATACTCGTTACCTATCACCCGGCACAGCCCTGAGCGATGATGCGACAGATTTGTTGTACGAATGGTATCTGGATGGATATCTTGCCCCCGCAACCCGGAGACGCTAACCATGAACGATGAGACCCTGCAGCACACCACTTTTGATGGCGTTGCCGATTACATCGCAGCGCTGGATACGGTATGCAGTTCTGCCCAACACTCGCTGAATATATTTGAGAAGGATTTTTCAGACATCGGCTTCAATTCCGAAGCGCGCTACGATGCATTGCGCCACTACCTTCTGCTAAGCACTAACAATCGCTTGCAGATCTTGGCACACGACCCGCAGCATCTAATCCGTTTTTGTCCGCGCATGATGATGCTGTTAAAAGAATTCAGTCATAGCATGGCGATCTATCAGACACCACCTCACATGCACAGTGTGACCGAGCCATTCGCCGTGGCGGACGACCATCATTATGTACGTCGTTTCCACTTCGACGATACCCGCGGTCTACTTGCGAAGAACGACCCCGAAGGTGCACGTGAACTGAATTCACGTTTCCATGAAATGTGGGCATCTTCCCACGCTGGGGCAACACCGACTCGGCTGGGACTTTGATTTTTTCAGGTCTTACTCAAATCGCTCTGAAGCAATCGATCACTACATTTTGCACACATTGAACGATAGGGAATAAATATGAAATATGCATCACTAATCGCCGCCTTGTTCGCACTCTCTCTGACTGCCTGTGGAGAGCAAGCCACCGAATCCTTGAACGCCGCAAAGAAGGCCGCAGCAGAAGCGGCTGACAAGGCAAAGGATGCCGCCGCCAGCGCCGCCAAAGACGTAGGCGATGCAGCCAAGAGCGCAGCCGAAGATGCTGCCCAAGCTGCATCAGACAAGGCCAAGGAAGTCGCTAACGATGCGACTACGGCAGCCAAAGATGCGGCCAAGAAAGCAGTGAACGAAGCTGCCGATGCCGTAAACAAGTAATCGTTCCGCATATATTGCACAGCCTGTGAATCTAAGCGATCCACAGGCTTACCCCTCTCAGGAGTTGCCAGAAAATCACAGCAATTGCACGCTTTTGACGGCGCCCTGAAGAAGTGCCTACCCTCTGAAATAAAAGGGGTTTTTCGCCACAACATCCCTCTTGTATTTCCCTTTGGAAGAGCTAGAATGCGCGGCCTTTTCTTTGGGAAGGTTGCAGAAAAGGCAGCTCAATATAAACCTTCACTTTAAGTCTAGTAGTACCTATCTATCGATTGGAAAATTGAAAATGAAACGCTCTGCATTGATCGCAGCCCTGTTGGCTCTGTCGTTGTCCGCTTGTGGTGAGAAATCTGCTGAAACTGCCGCTCCTGTTGCTGCTCCTGTTGCCGCTGCTCCAGCAACTGAGACTGCAGAACCCGTCGCAGCTTCCGCAACCGAGGCTGCTGCACCTGCCAACGAAGCTCCGCAATCTGCTACAAAGTAACACCCGTACGTCAAAATAAAAAAGCCGGCGCAAGCCGGCTTTTTTATTCATTACAACAAATCAAGCAATATCCACCCATTGCAGACCGTCAGACTGTGATGCGATCACGATCTCTTCTTCCTTGCATGACAGCACCGCACTCAAAGCTTGCGCTGCCAACTCCGGTTGGTTGTTCTGCTTGCTCAGGTGAGCTGCCACGATATGTTGCAGTCGAGTGGTATCCATAGCCGCCAGCAAACCCGCCGCCTGGCGATTGCTCAAATGACCGAAACGACCACCGACACGCTGTTTAAGCGAGGGCGGATAGCGCCCAGTCCGCAACATCTCTTCATCGTGGTTGCATTCCAGCACCAGCGCGTGACAGCCGGCCAAAGACGCCTCGATATGCGGGGTGATGTGACCGGTATCGGTCAATACGCCAAGGCGGCGCTCGCCGTCACTAAAGACATATTGCACCGGTTCGCGCGCATCATGCGGCACTAGGAACGGCTGTACTTCGATATCGCCGATGGAGATACTTTGATGAGGATTTAGCTCGGTGACGCTGATATCAGCAAAAGCAGTTTGCTGTGCCAGCAAAGTACCGTGTGTCATCCAGACCGGTAGTTTGAACTTACGCACCAGACGTGCCACACCGCCGATGTGATCGCTATGTTCGTGCGTAACGAGGATGCCGCTGAGTTGTTCGGCTTGTAGCCCGAGACGAGCCAGACGCGTCACCGTCTCGTTGACGGAGAAACCGCAATCCAGCATCAGGGTGGTGCTACTGGCTTGCACCAGCAGCGAGTTGCCTTCGCTGCCGCTGCCGAGAAATGCAAAACGCATCACTGCGCTTTATTTCTCCAGTCGCTGGTACAGCACGTCTAGGATACGTGTTGCTTCTGCTTGTGCAGTGGCTTCCGCTGCAACGGTCATCACGCTTACGCCTTGGGTCTCTTGTACCAGCACGCGCAGTTCAGCCGGCTGCTTTTCCGTGCCCTTCAGGTAGAACACACCTTTGCTGCGATTAACATCGCCTGTGGTGATCTTGGCACGCTCCAGCGCCAGACCGACCTTGCGCCAAGCACGGTCGAACGGCTCGGACAACAACACGAAACGCTGTCCTTCAACAGCGATCAGACGAGCAGATTCTTCTGCCACAACGGCCACAGGAGCTTGCACAGGCGCCTCACACGGTTGCTCTACGCTCTTCGTATCACGCGAATAGTCTGAATAGCTGGCTACCTGCGTGCCATCTGCGGCGGGGATGGCATAGCGCTGACTGCTACCCGGCAGGGTCAGATCAGGCGGCACTTCCAGCGCGGGCGCGGGTGTGCCACCGTTCTTGTAGTCCACCGGCTTGCGGTCAGGCATAAGACCGCAACCAGTCAGTAGGAAAAGGACGAGAGCAGCAGTGATCGCATTACTTGTTTTCATAGTGATTCCAGTGAGTTCAAATGACGCCAGCCTGACGCATCGCTTCTTCCACCGCAGGTTGAGCGGCAGGTGTGAGCGGTGTGAGCGGCAAACGCAGTACGTTCTTCATCTTGCCCATGCGTGCGACCGCCCATTTCACCGGGATCGGATTCGCTTCGATGAACAGCTTACGGTGTAGTCCGAGCAGACGGAAGTTGATCTCGCGCGCTGTGGCGACATCCCCCTTCAGCGCGGCCGCGCACATCTCGTGCATCAACTTCGGCGCCACGTTCGCTGTCACAGAGATGGTGCCATGGCCTCCGAGCAGCATCAGAGACAATGTGCTGGCATCGTCACCGCTGTAGATGGCGAAGTCTTTGGGCGCACGCTGTAACAGCTCACTGCCACGTTCGATGTTCCCAGTCGCATCCTTGATGCCGATGATATTGGGGATCTGTGCCAGACGCAGCACCGTATCATTGCTCATATCCGCACCGGTGCGTCCTGGCACGTTGTACAGGATGTGCGGCATATCCACCGCTTCAGCGATGGCCTTGAAGTGCAAGTACAGACCTTCTTGCGTTGGCTTGTTGTAGTAAGGCACGACGGTCAATGAAGCATCCGCGCCGACTTTCTTGGAGAAAGTGGCCAGCTCAATGGCTTCCTTGGTGGAATTCGCACCGGTACCGGCGATGATCGGCACGCGCTTGTTGGCATGCTTCACCGCCTCGGCGATGAGCAATTCGTGCTCTGCCAAGTCGACAGTTGGAGACTCACCAGTGGTACCAACCACTACGATAGCGTCGGTGCCTTCGGCGATATGGAAATCAATCAACGCACGGAATGCCTCAAGGTCGAGACTTCCATCCTCATGCATCGGCGTGACGATTGCTACGAGACTGCCAGTAATCATGATCTTTTTAGTACATTTCGGAAGGGCGCATTCTACATTAATCACGCTGGCTTACGCGACAGGAGCGCAATGGCTGTGGAATAATGCACAGACCATGTCAGCTTCCACATTAGCCACCCTGCAACAAGGCGATTTAGCCACCATTGTTGCTATCCATGCCGATCAGGCACTGCATCAGCGTTTGCTAGCATTGGGTTTCCGCAAGGGCAAACAGATCGAACTGGTTCGTAGAGCTGCATTTTCCGGGCCATTGCAGGTGCGCCTAGGCACAACCGATGTCGTCTTGCGCCGCAATGAGGCCAGCAAGATAGAAGTATGCAAAGGAGCTGGCTGCGCATGAAACGCATCGCATTGTTGGGTATGCCCAACACCGGCAAGTCCACCTTATTCAACCGCATGACCGGCGGTGCCGCACGCGTCGGTAACTGGCCCGGTATCACGGTCGAGTTGCTGTCCGGCAAGATATTGCTGGGCGGCGACATGGTTGAGATCATCGACCTGCCGGGCATCTATGACCTGCACGGCTTCTCCGACGACGAACAGGTGGTGCGCCACTTCCTGCACGACAATGTGCCCGATCTGGCGCTTGTGATCCTGAACGCCACCCAGATAGAACGCCAGATGAGTCTGCTGCTGCAACTGAAGCAGCTCAACATGAACATGGTGGTGCTGCTCAACATGTCGGACGAAGCCCGAAAATACGGCATCACCATCGACAGTGAAAAGATGGCCGAGATGCTGGGCTTACCGATCTACCTGATGAGCGGCAAGTATGGTGCCGGCTATCAGGATGCGCTACAGGCTGTCACCAAAGCCTTGCGCTACCCTACGCCCGGTATGGCGGAACAGTTGCGCTCGCAATTGGAACAAGACGAACACATCGAATCTGAGATGGCGCGCGTCCTGCATCATGCGGTACAGGTGCCGGTACAGATGCCGGAGCACCTCACCGACAAGCTCGACCGCGTCATGCTGCACCCATGGCTGGGCCTACCCATCTTTTTCGGCATCATGTATCTACTTTTCCAGGGGATATTTCTGCTCGGCCAACCACTACAGAGCGGTGTCGCCGAAGCACTGAGTTGGTTGCGTAGCTCGGTGCTGGAGCAGGCGGTCGCCGGTGCGCCAACTTGGCTATCCGGCTTGCTGCTGGACGGTATCTATAACGGTGTGGCGACAGTCGCAGCCTTCGTACCCATCATCGTCCTGTTCTTTCTGTTCATGGCCATGGTGGAAGACAGCGGCTATCTGTCTCGCGCGGCCTTTCTGATGGATGCGCTGATGGCGAAGATGGGATTGGACGGACGGGGCTTCGTGATGCTGTTGATGGGATTCGGTTGCAATGTCCCTGCACTGATGGGTACACGCGTGATGCGCTCGCGCGGTATGCGACTGCTGACCATGCTGGTGATCCCGTTCTCGCTATGCTCGGCACGCCTGCAGGTATTCGTATTCATCACAGCTGCATTGTTCTCACCACAACATGCGCCCCTGGTGCTGTTTAGCTTGTATCTGTTCAGCTTCGCCGCAGCTATCCTTACAGCACTACTGTTCCGCAACAAGTTCCAAAGCGCCGAACCCTTCGTGCTGGAACTGCCGCCCTATCGCTTCCCCACATTGCGCCAGATGCTGCTGCGTGGCTGGATCGAAGTGCGGCATTTCCTCCGCCGCGCCACGCAGTTCATCATCGCCGGTGTGGTGCTGGTATGGCTACTCACCAATCTGCCTGCCTCTGCCGTAGCGGGTGGACCGGACACCTTGGCCGGCATGATCGGCAGTGCGCTACATCCGATCTTCGCCCCCATCGGTATCAATGAACAATTGACCATCGCGCTTATCTTCGGCTTCGTTGCCAAAGAGATCGTGATCGGTTCGCTGGCGGTGATCTATGGTTTGAGCGGTGATGCGTTGAGTGGTGCACTGGGACAACAACTGGACTGGGTGCAGGCATACAGCTTCATGCTGTTCACCTTGGTCTACACGCCCTGTTTGTCCGCCATCGCCACCTTGCGCACCGAGGCCAAGGACATGGGATATACGCTATTCACGCTGGGCTGGTCACTGGCGCTGGCTTGGGGCATCAGTTTCGTGTTCTACCAATCGGCACGGGCACTCGGATATTGAAGTGATTTATTTAGCACCAATGCAAAACGCCCCGGTCTAGCCGGGGCGTTTTTGTGTGTGATGCAGAAATACTTAGAACGAGAGGCGCACACCGATGTGACCACCGTTATCTACCACGCCTGTCGGGAGACCGTTCTTCATAATGAACTTGCTGGAACGGTAGCCGATGTATGCCTGTGTCAGCGGCGACATCGCGAACTCGAAACGCGCCATACCCTGTGTGAAGTGATCCACATCGCCGAAGCTAATGATACGTGGCGCGTAGTTGTATTCACCTACCAATGCGAAGCGACGGTCATTCGGCAACTCAAAACGAATTTGTGCACCGAGCGCCACTCCAGACACCAACTTGCGCGTCGTAGCCACCTTGCTCAGGGAAGCCGCCACGACCTTGGCACCAACACCCAGCGACAGTCCTGATACGCTACCCTCTTCGTTCAGCACAACCAAACCGCCATCAATCATGATGTCGTTGGCATCGTTATATGTCAGCGAAGAGAACAGATCCGACTTGCCGGCGATGCCACTCGGGAGCGTGTATTTGAACTGGGCATTGCTATTGCTCAGATTGATATCCAACGTGTCCGCGAAAGCCGACGAGCCGACCATGATCAGTGCAGCAGCAACAATACGACGCAACATAAGGACTCCTTTTAGACAGTGTTTGGCGGAAGCGGTGAGATTCGAACTCACGAACGACTCACATCGTTGCCGGTTTTCAAGACCGGTGCCTTCAACCGCTCGGCCACGCTTCCATATAATCATCAATCACTTACAACCAATGACACCAAGCCAGTGGAGAAGCAACGCCGCGCATGATACCTGAAATCATCTTGCCTTCCAAAAACCGCGTACTAATTCTGCTATACGGTTGCAACTTTTTCTATGCTTGCGTAGTCTCACGCTCGCCGTGCGCCAAGCCGCACTTTATTTGAACGGAGCAGAAATGAACTTCCAGACACAAACCGCACCTATCGGCGCACTTGCCACTGAACAGAACAAGGTCTTGCGCAACACCTACATGATGCTGTCGCTGACCATGATTCCGACCGTGATTGGCGCATTCATCGGCACCTCGATGAATCTCTCCTTCATGGCTGCCAGCCCCATCATGTCTTCGCTGATCATGTTCGGCCTGATGATGGGCATGATGTTCGCCGTCTCTGCCCTGCGTAACAGCGTATGGGGCATCGCCGCCCTGCTCGGCTTCACCTTCGTCGCTGGCGTGTTCCTCGGCCCGATCCTGCAAGTCGCCCTGCACCTGAAGAACGGCGCGCAACTGATCGGCATGGCTGCCACAGGCACAGGCATCATCTTCTTCTCGCTGGCCACCATCGCCACCGTGACCAAGAAGGATTTTAGCTTCATGGGCAAGTTCCTGTTCATCGGACTGATCCTGCTGATCGTCGCGTCACTGGCAAATCTGTTCTTCCAGATCCCCGCCCTGTCGCTGACCATCTCTGCGATTGCAGTGTTGATCTTCTCTGCCTACATCCTGTTCGACGTTAGCCGCATCGTGAACGGCGGCGAGACCAACTACGTAATGGCGACGCTGGGGCTGTATCTGAGCATCTACAACCTGTTCATCAACCTGCTGCAATTGCTGATGGCATTCACAGGCCAACGCGACTAAACGCGCGCTCCAATACAAAGGCGGCCTGCTGGCCGCCTTTTCTTTTTTTAAGTATGGAATCGATATGGCACTGAATACTTTTTTGCAACGCTTGAATGACACACCGGACAGCGTCTGTTTCAACGAAACGATGGCATTGATCGACGCCCTCTATGACTTCACGCCGACTGCCTTCAGCAACGGCGCGACCCGAAACGAGGTCGGACAGAACAACGGCTCATGCAAACTTTTTTCTTTTGCGAAATTGAATAAGCTGTCAGCGCAACAGACGCTGACATGCTTCGGAGATTATTACCGCAAGGATGTACTCGGCGCTCCAGATGGCACTGACCACGCGAACATCCGAAATTTCATAAAGAGTGGCTGGGAAGGCATTTCGTTCGAGGGGGAAGCATTGACACCGAAAGACGCCTGATCACTTAGGCTTGCGCTGTTCCGGTCTCACACGCGAAGCCAGCAGTTCATCACCCGCATCCGCATCGACCACATCGCCCTTGGCATCTTCCATCGGCAACTCGGCATCATTCCAGCCGCGTATGCCCAGCTTGAGCGAGGCCACATTGCTGAAACCCATCTCTTGCATCACATCCGCCGCCAGCACTGAGCGTTTACCTGAGCGGCAGATCACCACGATCTCGCGTTCACGATCACTGGCGAGCTCTGGCACAGTCTCGTCGTAATCCCATTCACAGGATTGCTCCAGAATGCCGCGCGGCACATTGATCGAGCCGGGAATACGCATCACATCGAACTCTGCAGGTTCACGTATATCCAGCAGCAAAGGCACATCACCAGCTTGGTAACGCCGTCCAAAATCCCAAGGCGTGACTTCTTTCACTCGAACTAAGGCTTCATCAATCAGATCGTCATAACGCTTCATACTGTAGCGCCGCCCTCTTTCACAAACAAAGCAATGGATTCCACATGTGCCGTCTGCGGGAACATATTCATCACTCCGGCAGCTTTCATCACATAACCCTTATCATGCACCAGCACTTCCGCATCACGCGCCAGCGTGGCTGGGTTGCAGCTCACGTAGACGATACGTTGCGGTGCAGTTTCCGGCGAGATGGACTTCAGCAACTCAAACGCACCATCGCGCGGCGGATCGACTAGCCATTTGTCGAATGATCCGAGCTTCTTCAACTTTTCTTCATCCATCTCGAACAGGTTCATATCCATGAAGCGCGTGTTGGCCGACAGGCCGTTATGTTCTGCGCCCTGCAAGGCGCGCTTCACCAGCGCTGCACTGCCTTCGATACCGAGCACTTGCGCACCGCTACGCGCGATGGGCAATGTGAAATTGCCCAGTCCGCAGAAAAAGTCAGCGATGTTTTCGTTCGGCTGCGGATCGAGTAAACGCAAGGCACGGTGCACCATCACGCGATTGAGTTGGTGGTTGACTTGGGTGAACTCGGTCGGTGCGAACGGCATCTCGACAGCGAACTCGGGCAGGCTATAGCTGAGTGGCGGCGCGTCCAGCGGATGGAACGGCACCACCGTCTCCGGCCCTTTGCTTTGCAGCCAGAACTGGATGTCATGCGCATCGGCAAAAGCACGCAGCGTTGCTTCGTCATCTGCTGTTGGCGGCTGCATGACACGCAGCACCAACACATCGACATCATCTCCGCAGGCTATCTCGATCTGCGGTAGGTGGTCGCGAATAGACAGGCCGTGGATCATCTCGGACAGCAAGGGGATCAACGCGGAGATCTTGGGCGGCAGGATCTCGCAACGCGATAAGTCAGCCACGAAACTGCTGCGCTTCTCGTGGAAACCCACCAGCGTCCTGCCCTTCTTCAATACATGGCGCACGCCGATACGCGCCTTCTGGCGATAGCCCCAGTAGCTGCCCTGAATAGGGGAAAGGATCGTCTCAGGCTTGACCTTGCCGATGCGCGCCAGATTCTCTTCCAGAATGCGCTGCTTCACCGCGACCTGCGCGCCGGAATCCAGATGCTGCATGGCACATCCGCCGCACACACCGAAGTGAATGCACTTGGGTTGCACGCGCATGAAGGAATGGTTGGCGATGCTGGTTGCCTGCGCCATCTCGAAACTAGGTTTCCTGCGATACGAGGCATAGGTCACGCGCTCACCCGGCAGTGCGCCTTCGATGAAGATCACCTTACCCTCATGATGCGCGATGCCGCGCCCTTCCTGATCGATAGATTCGATCATCACTGTCTGTTCAATATTTGCCATTTCGTTCCAACAATAAAATCACGCGCCCCATTCGGGTGTGCGCCAAACCCAATCCGATCAACACGCCGCTGCTATTGGCCAGCATGTCTGCATATTCAAAATAACGATAACCACTCATGCCCTGCAATATCTCAATCACGACACCCATCGCTACCAAGCCAAACAACAATTTGATGCGCGCGGCACGTGAGATATACACCTGACAGAACCACAGCATCAGCCCGACATAGGCCAGCAGATGCTCAAGTTTGTCGACACCCTCGAAGGAGACCGGCTGCGGTGGGTGCGGCATGAGCGACAGATAGCACACCAACACGATCCACAGCCAGCCGAGTCCCAGCCAGACCCTGTGCAAACCCAGCTCGATCACTTCCAGGCTGCCAGATACTCCGCCCAGTGCGCTTCGCTAGACTTGGCCAAGTGGCTGCGCACCAGCTCAATCTCCTGCTCGTAGCGCGCCTTGCTGAACTGGCCACGCATCAGCAGGAAGCGGGCGAACACCAGATAGGTATTCACCACATCGGTCTCGCAGTAGTTGCGTATCTCGGCCAGCTTGCCTTGCTGATACGCCTCCCACACCTTGCTGCCGTCCATGCCCAGCTTGCCGGGGAAGCCGATCAGTTTAGCCAGATCGTCCAGCGGTGCATTGGCGCGACCGCCATACATCGCCAGCAGATCCATCAAATCGAGATGGCGCGTGTGATAGCGGCTGATGTAGTTGTTCCATTTGAAGTCGCGATCATCCTCGCCCATGTCCCAATAACGCGGGCACTGGATGCCATGGATCAGGCCGCGGTAATGCAGCACCGGAAGATCGAAACCGCTGCCGTTCCACGACACGATCTGCGGCGTGTATTTCTCGATGCCGTCAAAGAAGCGCTGGATGATGCTGCCTTCGTCTTCGCCCGGCTCGCCCAGCGACCACACTTTGAAGTTATCGCCCTCACGCAGCACACAGGAGATCGCCGCCACGCGTTGCAGATGATGCGGCAGAAAATCACTACCGATTTTCTGGCGGCGCATCTGGAACGCCATCTCTGCGACTTCAACATCGCTGACTTCAGCATCCAGCTCGTAAAGGGTGCGCAGGCCGGCGATGTCCGGAATGGTTTCGATGTCAAAGACAAGTGTAGGATTCATGGCAAATATTACGAATCTGGGGAGGGCGTGCATAATACCCGAGCCGCCGTCGCCTTCCTATCCACTCATCTTGACGGGCTGTACAAGAAAGTGAAGAATCCCGAACGTTTTCACCCACCTAAACCCTGCCCATCGGAGGTTGCCATGCAAAGACTATCCACTTTTGTGATTGTGTTACTGGTTTCGATGTACGCCCCCATCAGCTACGCTGCAACCGGTGAAACTTGGGAAATCACCTCCAAGTCTGAGATGGCCGGCATGCCCTACGCGATGCCTGAAACCACCATGACCGTGTGCCAGCCCAAGAGCGGCGAACCTGATCCCAAGCAGATGATGGAACAGGACGGCAACTGCAGGGTGACTAACGTCAAACACTCCGGCAGCAAGACCACTTGGAAGATGAACTGCAGCGGTGATGGCCAGAAAATGACTGGCAGCGGCGAGATCACCCACAGCAAGAGCAGCTATCAGGGTAAATCACATATGAGCGGCATGGCCGATGGCGAGAAGATCGACATGACCGCCACCTATCGCGGCAAACGCATCGGTAAAGCTTGCGACACATCTGCGCCTGTCGTCGTCAAATCCAAGGCCATGGACGATATGAACGACATGATGGGCATAGCCAAAGCTCAGATGGCTGCCGACATGGCCGAGCAGTGTGAAGTTGGAAAATACGAAGCGAAAGAACTGATGAACAATCGCTTCTTCGGACCGAATGCCGTCTGTGCCAAGAACCGCAAATACGCCTGCAAAGTCATCAGCAAGGATGCCACCAAGAACACCGGCGTCTATCTCGCACTGGTCAAGCATGACGATACTTCCGATGTTTCCATCGCCGACGCTTGCAAGATCAGCATGGCTAAAACCACCAAATCGATCTGCAAGAAGGTGGACGAAAACAACTACAAAAGAATGGAAGACGCTTGTCCAGCCGAGGCCGAAAAAATATCTGCCATGGAAGCGTCAGGTCGCAGCTACACCAGTTCGTCTCGCTCCAGTGACATGGTCACCGACAATCCTGTAGGCGGTGCCATCGATGGCGCCAAGAAATTGAAAGGTCTGTTCGGCTTCTGACCATGCGCTACCTGATCGGGTTGTGGCTGCTGTGCCACGCTTCATTGGCAAGTGCCCTGCCCGATCTCTTCCCCGATGTGGCAAGCGCGTACCGGGTCGATATCGATGGCAATCCGACTTGGGAACGCAAGGCCCAGACGCGTTTACCGCCCGCTAGCTTGACCAAGCTGATGACCGCTCTACTTGTTATCGAACAAGGCGATCTTACTCGTGAAGTCAGCATCTCCCCCGCCGCCGCACGCGAAACCGGTGCTCGCATCAAACTCAAAGCCGGTGAGCGATATCTGCTCCAAGACCTGCTGGCCGCCACCCTGATGGCATCTGCTAACGATGCCTGTCATGCACTGGCCGATGCCGTCTCAGGCAACGAACAGGATTTCGTGAAGCTGATGAACCAGCGCGCATCCGAACTCGGCATGCACGACACACATTTCGAGAACGCCTGCGGCCATGACGCAAAGAACCACTATTCGAGCGCACACGATCTTGCCCTGCTAGCGCACGAAATCATTCGCCGACCACAGTTGATCGCATTCACCTCGCACATTGAAACCGTCATCAGTAGCATTGATAACAAGCGCAACATCCGCTTCGAAAACAAGAACGCACTGATTGGTCGCTATCGCGGCGCATTCGGGCTCAAGACCGGCTATACCTCGCGCGCGGGGAAGTGCCTGATTGCCTACGCCAAGCGTGGTGAAACCACCGTGCTATTGGTACTCCTGCACGGAAATGACCGCTGGTGGGACGCGGTGGACATCCTCGATGTCGCATTCGAACAAGCCCGCCAGTCACACTGATCTTGGTGCACTGGGTTGGCTGACGCTAGCCATCGCGCTGAGCTATGCCAACGCTCTCATCGGCACATTCCAGTTCGACGACTACAACGTCATCGTTGACCAATCCGGCGTTCATAGCTGGTCGGCCTGGGCGGCAGGTCTCGGCCACGGTATCCGCGCTTTTCTCAAAGCCAGTTACACACTTGACTGGACGCTGGGCTTCGGTGTCCTCGGTTTCCATGTGACGAATCTACTTATCCACCTAGCCGTTAGCTGGCTGGCCTACCTGCTCTCCCAACATTTCATTTCCCAGCACGCGCATTTGAACAGCCTCACATCACTGCCTCTACTCACCGCCCTGCTGTTCGCCCTCCACCCCGCAAACACTGAGGCTGTGACCTACATCAGCGGCCGCTCCGTTTCGTTGATGAGTTTGTTCTATTTGGGCGGATTACTGGCCTATGCTCACGGACGCTGCCATGCCAATCGATTGCACCTGCATCTGCTGACACCTCTTTATTTCGCGCTCGCTTTGCTCACGAAAGAAACTGCTGTGACCTTTCCATTCGCTTTATTTCTGTGGGAAATATGTACCAGAGGAAGTTGGCGTGACGCTTTCACAAGACAATGGAGTAGTTGGCTGCTGATGCTCGCAGCCGCGATGTTCTTTCTGTTCAGCGACAGCTATCAGTCGCATATGCTAAACAGCGTGAACTTCAACAACATTGGCGGCAACGTTGCCACGCAACTAGCCGGGGCAGTCTGGTTACTCAAACAATGGGCCATGCCGCTGTGGCTCAACATCGATCCCGAACTGCCCGTGTACCATCAAGTGATGGATGCACCACTTGCTGTGCTCACCGCGTCATTGATGCTGGCGGCGAGTTGGTTTTTTCGTTCCAGTCGGCCATGGATCACATTTGCTTTGGCTTGGGCTCTGCTGCAATGGATACCCATCTATCTACTGCTGCCGCGTCTCGATGTTGCGAACGAACGCCAGATTTACCTAGCAGCATGGCCGCTTTGCATGGCCGCAATCATCGAGCTTGCCCTGTTCCTAAAAATTGCGCGTGCCAGATACTTCATCATCACCTTACTACTCGTCTGCGCCTTGCTCACCATCCAGCGTAACCAAGACTACCGGAGTGAGATCGCACTATGGGAAGACACTGTACTAAAATCACCCGGCAAAGCGCGGGTACACAACAACCTCGGGCATGCTTACCTGCTGGCTGGACGTGATCAGGAAGCGCAACACGAATTCTTCACTGCACTGCACATTGATCCGCAACAGCCGGAAGCGCTCACCAATCTACAAAAGCTGGATAGCAAAAAGGCCGGAGCGATGCCCCGGCCTTGATGTGGAGTTGATTGACTGCTGAATTACGCGAAGTTCTTTTCCGCGAATTCCCAGTTCACCAGATTGCCCAAGAAAGTCTCGACAAACTTGGGACGCATGTTGCGGTAGTCAATGTAGTAAGCGTGTTCCCACACGTCCACACACAGCAGCGGCTTGTCAGCGGTGGTCAGCGGTGTACCTGCTGCGCCCATGTTGACGATGTCGACGGAACCGTCGGCCTTCTTCACCAGCCATGTCCAGCCTGAACCGAAGTTACCCACTGCGGAAGCTTGGAAGGCTTTCTTGAACTCATCCAAGGAACCCCACTTGGCATCGATAGCGGCAGCCAGTGCGCCAGTCGGTGCTGCGCCGCCGTTCGGCTTCATGCAGCTCCAGAAGAACGTGTGGTTGGAAACCTGTGCTGCATTGTTGTAGATGCCACCAGCCGGTGCCTTCTTGACGATGGCTTCCAGATCGAGGTTCTCGTATTCGGTGCCCTTGATCAGGTTGTTCAGATTGGTCACATAAGCCTGATGGTGCTTGCTGTAGTGATAGTCGAAAGTCTCGGCGGACATATGCGGCGCGAGTGCGTCTTTGGCATAGGGAAGAGCTGGCAGTTGGTGTTCCATGAAAGTCTCCTTGTAATGAATTCGATGAGCGGTGATGGCATCGCCACGGGCCAGAAATATACCATACTTTTATACTTGGGTATTCCGGATGCTTTACAATCCGCACATATGAACGAAACCACCAAACAGACCGGCGCAGCCAAGACCGCGCGCAACCCGATCAAGATCATCCCACTGCAGGAACGCCTGCGCAAACCGCAATGGATTCGCGTCAAAGCTGGCAGCGGCGCGGGTTACAACGAGGTGAAGCGCATGTTGCGCGAGCACAGCCTGCACACCGTATGTGAAGAAGCCTCCTGCCCCAATATCGGCGAATGCTTCGGCAAAGGCACAGCCAGTTTCATGATTCTCGGTGACATCTGCACCCGCCGCTGCCCGTTCTGCGACGTGGCGCACGGCAAGCCGCTGCCCCCCGATGCGGATGAGCCGAAAAACCTCGCCCACTCCATCGGCCTGCTCAAATTGCGTTACGTGGTGATCACCAGTGTGGATCGCGACGACCTGCGCGACGGCGGTGCGCAACATTTCTCGGATTGTCTACGTGAGATACGCGCCGCCTCACCGACCACCAAGTTGGAGACGCTGGTACCCGATTTTCGCGGTCGCCTCGATGTGGCACTGGATGCCATGGCCAGCGAGCTACCGGACGTACTGAACCATAATCTGGAGACTGTGCCGCGCCTGTATCCCATGGCGCGCCCAGGTGCCGATTACGCGCATTCGCTCAAACTGCTGAAGGAATTCAAGGCACGCTTTCCGCAGGTGATGACCAAATCAGGTCTGATGCTGGGATTGGGCGAGACCGACGAAGAAGTGCTGCAAGTGATGCGCGACCTGCGCGCGCACGATGTGGAGATGTTGACCTTGGGACAGTACCTGCAACCCTCGGACGGTCATCTGCCCGTATTGCGCTACGTCACGCCGGAAGCATTCAAGATGTTCGAAGAAGAAGCGAAGAAGATGGGCTTCTCACACGCCGCTTGTGCACCCATGGTCAGAAGCAGTTATTTCGCAGATATCCAAGCTGAGGAAGCTGGGATCTCAATATAGAAGCGGGGGCGCATCTCTGCCCCCCGCTTCTATCAAACTTACCTTACCTACTCAAGCCTGAACGTTAATGACCGAACCTACGGTTTGGCCTTGGGTGTTCACTGTCGGCTTCGGTGACTGAGCAGCCTGCGCTGCAGCTGCAGCCTTAGCAGCATTGTCCTGATCTTTGACAGTTTCACGCTCATCACGTGATTGCGGCTGAGGCTGAACCTGAGAAACGTAGTTACTGCTTGAATCTACTGGGTTAATTGCCATGATAGACCTCCTCTAAAATATTCCACAGATACAATTCTGTTCATCTATGGACAACTTATCGGCACGACTGACTGATACTTTAGGCCTTTTTTCATCTTTTTAAAACACCCCCCTGCGCTCCGAACCGGATCTGCAGTTCAAAAAACACATATCTAGCTCGTGAAACACTGGCAAGGTACCTGTATTAAATCTGGCGTAGCTCGGCTAGACGCATCCGTCAGGATATTCCACCACTAGCATCAATGGTGGAAGTACAGGGTGTGCCAAAATTGCGGTAAATGGGCTCAATATAAATACTTAATCATTTTGCGGTGCATAAACGGAACTGACAGCCATGAAAAAAGAACGCAGGGATTTTGAATCGGTCGCCGCACGTTGGGACAGCAATCCAGGCCGAGTCAGGATCGCTAACGATGTCGCGGCGGCCATCCAACGGGAAGTGACATTGACCATGCAGATGGATGTGCTGGATTACGGAAGCGGTACCGGGCTGCTTTCATTGCAACTGCTGCCACAGGTCGGATCAGTATGTGGTGCAGATAGTTCACCGGCCATGCTGGCAGCAATGGCCGACAAGATCACTACTCAAAGTCTGAACAATGCACACACCCAATTCGTCGACTTTGAGAACGGCGCGCATGCGAGCGGCAGTTATGACCTGATCATCAGCAGCATGGTGACACACCATGTACCGGATACAGCCGCCCTGTTCGCGGAATGGTTCAGGCTATTGAACCCCGGCGGAAAGATCGCATTTGCCGACCTCGATAGCGAGGATGGTGCATTCCACGGCGACAACACCGGCGTGTTCCACCTAGGTTTTGACCGCATGCATCTGCGCGAATTATTGCTGCAAGCTGGCTTCATCGAGGTACACGACAGCACTGCGACATCGGTGAGCAAGGAAGTCGACGGCAAGCCGCGTGAGTTCCCCATCTTTCTCATCGTTGCCCGCAAGCCATAATGAACAAAGCCGATGAGATCAGCGCACAGCTGCGCGCCCTCTCCTCACCGGAGACAGCAATAATTCTGCAACGCTTCTTCAAGACCGGCCCGGGGCAATACGGGGAGGGGGATATATTCCTGGGCATCAAGGTACCACCGCTACGCGCATTGGCTAAACGGCATCGCGAGGCCGACCTCGCCAGCATAACGACATTGCTGGCCTCGAAATATCACGAAGAAAGGATGTTGGCGCTGCTGCTGTTGATGCAGTTCTATCAACATGCCAATGAGGAGGGAAAACAATCTGCATTCGACCTCTATCTGAGCAACACACAACACATCAACAACTGGGATCTGGTGGATGTCAGCGCGCCGCACATCGTTGGTCGCCATTTGGAGCAAAAACCGCATGCAGTACTGTTACAACTAGCCGCATCCCAATCGCTATGGGAACGGCGCATCGCCATCATCTCCACCTTTCATTTCATACGCCAGAATGATTTTGCAGACACGCTGCGCATCGCCGAAATGCTACTTGATGACGATCACGACCTGATTCATAAGGCGATGGGATGGATGTTGCGCGAAATCGGCAAGCGAGAGCAAAACATTGAAGAAGAGTTCCTTAAAAAACATTACCAACGTCTGCCCCGCACAGCATTACGTTATGCAATCGAACGCTTCGAACCAAGCCTGCGCGAGCAGTATCTAAAAAGAACCTACTTTGAGGCTTGATTCAAAAGCACTGTTTCTATACAGTTCGCCAATCTAATTACGTCCGACAGCAAGCATGCCTAGGTTCAGCATCCTTCAGTTCAACATGCAATTCGGTCAGGTCTGGGATGACGCATACCCAGATCATGCACCTGTCGACCTCGCGCAGACCATCGCTGAGATCAAGCGCCAGAACGCTGACATCGTGCTGCTGCAGGAAGTAGAACACGCCGAACCCGGCGGCAAACAGCTCAATCCGCCCCCGAACTACACACTCCTGAAAGCCGCGCTGCCTGAATACGACAGCTACTTCAGCTACCCTAAAGAAGATGAACGCGAGTTGCCTTTCGGCATCGGCTTAGCAATCTTCTCGCGTACAAAACTGTTCGACACCAGCAAACTCGACCTACCTTCACCACCTATCGAATTTGATTTCAACGGTGAAACGAAGACCCCGACCGACCGCCTGCTGATCGGTGCTAAAACAGAAATCGGCGGCAAGACCGTGCAATTATTCAACACGCACCTGCTTGCGTTCTTCATGTTGAAATCGTCTAGTACCGAATATCCAAAACAGCGCGAGATGGTGGTTTCACATTTGCGCCAGTCATCCTTGCCGACGCTGCTGGGAGGCGACTTCAATGTGAGCGGCCACGAGACGCTGGTCGCGCAATTCGAAGAAGCGGGATTCTCCACAGCCCAATGGTCAGAGATCACGTGGCGGCGCATGCCACTAGTGCTGGATCATGTCTTTTTCAATGATCAACTTCTTTGTTTGAACCAGCGGGTCATTCCCACACCGAGTTCGGACCATCACCTGCTACTGGTGGAGCTTGAACTGAAAGACTGAGTCAGTCGTTGACCTTGCCGCGCAAGGCCTTAACCCTGCCGCGCATCACTTTGCCTTCCACACGCTTTTTCTTTGCCGACCGCGATGGCTTGGTCGCGATACGCAGCCTAGGTCTTTCTGCAGCGGATTGCAGCATTGCTTTAAGGCGACGCAATGCCTCGTTGCGATTCTGTTCCTGATTGCGGAATTCCTGCGCCTTGATGACGACGACACCATCCTTGGTGATGCGCTGGTCATTTACTTGTAGCAAACGCTCTTTCATCTCAGTCGGCAAGGAAGAAGCATTGATATCGAAACGCAGATGCATCGCGCTCGACACCTTGTTCACGTTCTGCCCGCCAGCACCTTGCGCGCGCACCGCAGTCAACTCGATCTCGCGCTCAGGGATGACGACGTTGTGCGAGATGTACAACATGACTCAGGCAATTACCCGTATCCGCACGCCAGTCAATGCCACCACCTGCCCCGCACGTATCTTGGCGGTCTTGCGCAACTCCACCTGACCATCGACGGAAACCACCCCATCCGCTATCAGCGCTTTGGCTGCACCGCCACTGTCGCTCACACCCGTCAGCTTGAGCAGATCGTTCAGCGCGATGAATTCGCCGCGCAGTTGGAATTCAACTTGTTGCATCAGAGTTTGACCGCGTGTTCGCGCGTGGTATGGAAAACCACCTTGGGCCAGCGCTCCTGTGTCAGTTTTAAATTGACGTTGTTGGGTGCCAAGTAGGAAAGGTTGCCAGCCGCATCGATTGCGAGGTTGTGGGACAGGGATTTCTGGAAATCGGCGAATACCTTGGCATCATCACAAGTCACCCAGCGAGCGGTGCTGACACTGGCACCTTCGAAAAGGGCATCCACACCGTATTCCCCTTGCAAACGACTAGCCACCACATCGAACTGCAAAATACCGACCGCACCGAGAATCAGATCACCGCCATCCAAAGGCTTGAACACTTGCACCGCGCCCTCTTCTCCGAGTTGCTGCAAACCCTTGTGCAGTTGCTTCACCTTAATCGGGTTGCGGATACGTACCGAGCGGAAAAAGTCCGGCGCGAAATATGGGATACCGGTGAACTGCAATAGCTCGCCTTCAGAGAAACTATCGCCGATCTGCATATTGCCGTGGTTCGGCAGGCCGATGATGTCGCCCGCATAAGCCTCTTCCACCTGTTCACGGCTGGACGCCATGAAGGTGACCACGCTGGAAACTTTGATCTCACGATTGATGCGCAGGTGCTTGATCTTCATACCGCGCTCAAAATGCCCCGAACACACACGCAGGAAAGCGATGCGGTCACGGTGATTGGCATCCATATTGGCCTGTATCTTAAACACGAAGCCAGAGAACGGCTGCTCCTTGGGATCGACCTTGCGCACCGATGCATCGCGCTCGCGAGGCGCGGGCGCCCATTCCAGCAACGCGTTCAGAATCTCGCGCACCCCGAAGTTGTTGATAGCGGAACCGAAGAACACTGGTGTTTGTTTACCCGCAAGAAAAGCTTGTAGATCGAAGGGATGCGAAGCACCGTGTACCAGCTCCACCTCCATCTTCAATTGCTCAATCTCCATTGGGAAACGTTCTGCCAATATCGGATTGTCGATACCCTTTATCACTTCGACCGCACCGTCGGCGCGTTCCTCCCCCGGCGTGAACAGCAAGATCTCGTCACGCAACAGGTGATACACACCTCGGAAAGTTTTACCCATGCCCAATGGCCAGGTCACCGGCGCACATTGGATCTTGAGCACCGATTCGACTTCATCCAGCAGCTCCAATGGATCGCGTACTTCGCGGTCCATCTTGTTCATGAATGTGACGATGGGCGTATCGCGCATGCGGCATACATCCAACAGCTTGATGGTCTGCGCTTCCACACCCTTTGCCGCATCGATCACCATCAATGCCGAGTCAACGGCGGTGAGCACACGGTAGGTATCTTCGGAGAAGTCCTGGTGGCCCGGTGTATCCAGCAGGTTCACCACATGGTCGCGATATTCAAACTGCATCACCGACGACGCAACCGAGATACCGCGTTGCTTTTCGATCTCAAGGAAGTCTGAGGTCGCATGACGTCCGCTCTTGCGCGCTTTCACTGCACCCGCCATCTGGATCGCACCGGAGAACATCAGCAGTTTTTCGGTGAGTGTGGTCTTGCCCGCGTCGGGGTGGGAGATGATGCCGAAGGTGCGGCGGCGCGACACTTCGCGTGCGATCTTGTCGCGTGGTGCGGCGGCGGGTTCTTTCGCGGTCTGTTCGAGTTCTGCGGACATGATGCTGGCCTGTAAAAAAGGCCGCAAGTCTAAAGGCTTAGCGCCTCCATGTCTAACCAGACTGCACCCTTCCTTATGCATTAACTTCGCCATGTCAGGTTTCCCTCATTGCCTGACGTAGTAGAATCGCTCCTGAATATTGAAAGTCTCACCCGCTCCCCACACATTCAAGCGCATGACCACCACGGATAAACTAGGTAAATACGAATTACGCCGCGAACTCGGCAAGGGTGCTATGGGTATCGTCTATGAAGGTTTCGATCCCTTCATCCAGCGCACTGTGGCGGTCAAGACCATCCAGAAATCCCTGGTGGAACCTTCCGAGATGGAAGAAGCCTTCGCCCGTTTCCGGCGCGAGGCACAGGCTGCCGGCAGACTTTCCCACCCCAAGATCATCTCCATCTACGACTACGGCGAAGAAGGCGATCTGGCCTATATCGCGATGGAGTTTGTTGATGGCAGCGAGCTCAAAGACCTTCTGGAGGCAGGCGAGACCCTGCCCATCGCCGACAGCATGCGCATCATGTTGCAGGTGCTGGATGCGCTGGAATATTCGCACCAGCGAGGCGTCGTTCACCGCGACATCAAGCCCGCCAACATCATGGTCACGGCAGACGGCAATATAAAGATCGCCGATTTCGGCATCGCCAAGATGGACTCGAGCCATCTCACACAAGCGGGCATGGTGCTGGGCACACCGACTTATATGTCGCCAGAACAGTTCATGGGCAAAGATGTGGATGGGCGCAGCGACTTATATTCATCAGGCGTCATGCTGTACCAGATGTTGACAGGAGAGCGTCCGTTCACCGGCAGCCCGATCACCATCATGAACAAAGTGATGCATCAACTGCCGACGCCCCCTTCTCACTTTAATTCCAAAGTATCTCCTGATCTCGATCTGGTGGTAATGCAAAGTCTAGCCAAGACACCTGAAGAGCGCTTTCAGAGTGCAGCCGAATTCATGCGTGCGCTCAAACGCACCATCAACAAAACTTCCGTTTCGCCCGCCATCTCTGATACGACGCTGGTCACTTCGAGCGAAAATCTGGTCACCGAAGAAACGGGGGGGGGCGATTTCGCCTCACGTCAGCGCGATATCAAACTGTGGCGCGAGATCAGCGACAGCACTCAGCGCACCAGCTTCGACCAATACCTGAAAGAATTCCCCAAGGGCGAATTCGCCGACCTAGCCAAACGGCGTCTGGCCAATATCGAAAAGCTCGAAAAAGAAGCCGCGCAAGAGAAGGAAAAAAAACGCCTGGCATTGTTAGCTGCAGCCGAACAAAAAAAACAGATGCAGCTCGCGCAACAAAAAGCAGAGGCTGCACAGTTGGCAAAAATGGAAGCCGCCGCGCGCGCCAAAGCAGCCGCCGAAGCCAGACTTAAAGAGGACTTGGCTCGCAAAGCCAAGCTCGCGCAGCATCTTTCAAAGATCAAGGACGCAGGCAAGACCGAACGCATGGCTGCCGCCGAGAATCAGGCCCAACTTGCTGCCGCTCAGGAAATCAGGAAGAAGCAACTCGCCGACCTCACGGCAGAGCGTGCCAAAGGGTTTGCGGATGTGATGGCTAGGCGAACTGCCGAAGCGCAGGCAAAAGAAGATCTGGGCAAGGTATCGCGCCGCAAACTGCGCCGGCGCAGCACAAGTTCCGACGACAACTAAAGATCAACAGCCTTCGCAGGAGAAAGTGATCGCACCTGCCGCGTCCTTACTAAAAGGATGCCCCAGACAGATGCTGCCGCTACCGCGTAGCACGATCTCTTCCCGGCGCAATTGCAACTCGCTCTCCCCTGTGAAGGTGATGTAGCTGCCGTTCGAACTTTGGTCGATGAACACGAATTTGTCGCGCCGCAATTCGATAGTGGCATGCAAGCGAGAAGCACGCTTGTCTTCCACCACAAAACCCGCCTGCGCATCGCGCCCCAACACCAGCTTACTGCACGAAACATCCACCACCGCCTCACGGCCATGATGTAGCAAACGCAATCTTCCGGAGGCGGCGGCTGGTGACAGCGTGCGCCCCACCATTAGCGTGGCATCCTCACCTTCTTGCCACAGCACTTCGACCACCCTGATGTCGGCTGCCTTGCCCTTGATCGGCAACAAATCCAGACTCCGCGTAGAGGTACGCAACAAGGGCGGCAGCGCCTGCACCGTCGAACCGGCAGATAGGATCTGTCCGGCATTGGCCAGCTCAGTCAATCGTGCTGCCACATTGACCGTGTCGCCAAACACATCCGAATCTCCGCCCTGCATCAGCACCGGCCCGTGGTATAGGCCAATGCGGATAGCTAACCGCACAGCATCGTCCAGTGGCACCATGGCCTCCACTTCAGCCTGCATAGCGCACGCTGCCTGCACGCCGCTCAATACAGTGGGGAAAACTGCCATAATCTCATCGCCTATGGTTTTGACCACCCGCCCTTGAAAGGTCTCTGTCACCCGGCGCAACAAGGATATGCACTGATCGATCGCGGCAAATGCACGCGCATCGCCCAACACTTCATACAAGCGCGTACTACCGCTTACATCGGCGAACAGCACCACTTTGTCATGCATTGTCTGTTGCACCTGCTTATCCATATTCAACCCGTTCGTGTGAAACATGCGGTGTATTATACAAGCCGTTTTTTTGCCCTCAGTCCGACAAAATAAAACATGTTTACGATAGCCCAGCTCCCACCACACATCTATGTTTTCGCAGCTATCCTCGGTGTGCTCGCGATCTCGTTCCTGCTGTTCTTCTTCCTGCCATCGCTCATCGTCTCGTGGCGCATCTCGCGCGTCGTTAGGCAATTGCGCGCACTGGATGGAAAACCGTCAAACGACATGCCTTCGATCTTTGCCAAGACCGGCATACTTGAACATCTGTGGCAGGAATATGCCGATTCTCTGCATCGCCAGTCCGACGCGCGCTGGCGCTCCACCGTGCCGGCCAATCTCATGTTCCCACATGAGACCATCATCGACACACCGCTACGCACCGACTTCTTCAAGCACCTGCCCGGCTTATTCACCGGCGTCGGCATCATCGGCACCTTCTACGGCCTGATCATGGGCTTACAGGCGTTCGAGGTGTCTGAGAATCCGGCCATCGTGCGAGAGAGTCTGAATCATCTGTTGCACGGCGTGTGGGAAGCCTTCCTCGTCTCCGCCGTCGCAATCACACTGGCGATGATCATCACCTTCATCGAAAAGGTCGCCGTCACACGCTTGAACGGCCAAGTGGAGCAGCTCACACAACTGCTCGACAACCTGTTCGAAGGCGGTGCCAGCGAGGAATATCTGGCGCGATTGGTGAAAGCCACCGAAGCCTCTTCCGGCCAGACTGCCTCGATGATTCGCAACGAAATGCAGCAGATGATGGGCGAACTGTTCGAGAAGCAGATCGCAGCAACCCAAGCCCAGTCCGAAGCGCTCAGCAAGAGCCTGTCCAACACACTTGAAGCCAGCCTGAAGCAACCGCTCAGCGATATCGCCACGGCCCTCAAGGAAACACGCAACGACCAGCAAGATGCAGTGCACAAGATGCTGGCCGGCGTATTGAGCCAGTTCAGCGACCAGCTCAAGGACATGTTCGGCAGTCAGGTCGGCGGCATCAATAGTTTGCAACAGCAGACCATCGAGTCGCTACAAACTGCTACCCACACCCTGCAACAGATGGCTGCCGAGATGCAGAACGCCAGCAAGAGTGGTAACGAGACACTGGCCAACCTGCTGGCCGAGACCATGGCCGGTGCCGAAGCTCGCCAGCGCACCATGAACGACAAGTTAGGCGAGTTCGTCGAGCAAGTGCGTTCACTGATGGAGCAATCGCAGGGGGATACGCAACAAGGACTGCAACAGGCACTGGACAATCTGTCCGACCGCATGGGCGTCATCATCGAAGAGCTGGGTACACAGGTTCGTTCCGCTGGTTCCGCCAGCAAGCAACAGCAAGAGTCGCTTGCCGCCAGCAGTCAGGCGATGGTGGGCCAGTTCGGTGGACAGGTCAGCGCACTGGTGGAAGGCGTCAACCTCGCTATCGTGGAGATGAAGGCGGCGGTGCAAGCCATGCGCAGCACCACCGGCGAAGCACTCACCAAGATGAACAACGGCGCGGACACGCTCTACCTCGCCTCCAAAGATTTCGCCAAAGCAGGCGAAGGCGTGACTTCTACCCTAGACAAGACCGCAAACCTTGCTGGACAGCTGACACAGGCTGCCGGCGCGATCGGCTCGGCCACTAACAGTCTGAGCAGCGTGTTCGCCGACTACCAAAAGGCACGCGATGCGATGACGGAGTTGGTCGGCTCCATGCAACTCATCGTCGAGCAGGCCAGACGCGATGCGGCTATGTCGCACGATGTGGTGTCGCGCATCGAAGCGGCCACCGAGAAACTGGTCTCTGCACAACAGCAGGCCGACGGCTATCTGGAAAAAGTCTCGGATGTTATCGGACAGGCGCACGAATCCTTCAGCACCGGCATGACAAAAGCAGTGGGCGAAGCCAACCGCGAGTTCCATCAGGCGCTTGCCGATTCGGTGAAACTGTTGCGTGAAGGTATCCAGGAGCTGGAAGACACGCTCGGCTCCGTTTCCAACTAAGGCGGGAATCAAGACATGCTGGGTAAGTTCATTCCCGTCGGACGACGCAACAGAGATGAAGGCGAGAAGCCGTTTTGGATCTCATTCGCCGACCTGATGTCGGCACTCATGGTGATGTTCCTGCTGGTGATGAGCGTAGCCCTGCTCGCCATCACCAAAAACGTGAGCGAAGCCGAGCAGAAGCAGGCCGAGCGCGTGCACGAGATCAACGACCTGTGGGAGCGTATCGAACAGACCGCACAGGGACATCCCGGCATCACTGTCGACCGTAACCGCAATGTGATCGACTTCGGTGACCGTGCCCGCTTCGACACCGGCAGCTCAAGACTAACCACTGAACAGGTGGAATATTTGAGTGCCTTCGTTGGCGACATGCTTGGACTGGCGCGTGAGCAACTCGCTCAAAAATGGTTGAAA
Source organism: Sideroxydans sp. (assembly GCA_024636935.1). GTDB lineage: Bacteria > Pseudomonadota > Gammaproteobacteria > Burkholderiales > Gallionellaceae > Sideroxyarcus. Next base: position 28,098 of record JAGXGC010000030.1, read on the forward strand.
CGCGTGGTGGTGGAAGGCTTTGCCGACCAGCGCGGTGACTATCTACTCAATCTGAATCTCAGCCTGCAACGTAGTGAACGCGTGTTATGCGTTCTACTCTCTCCCGCACGCAATCAACAGAAGACGCTTTCCGCGGACGAGATGGAGCAAGTTCGCGACCTGTTCCTAGTCGGCGGCTACTCCTTCAACTCTGCCAAGAAATCGCTGGAAGAAAGTCGACGCATCGAACTGCGTCTGGAGTTCTACGGCATCGATGAGATGCATGCCAAGACCGACGACATCCCGCGCAACGACTTCGGGCAGTGCCGTATCTGATGGACACGCTAGGCAAACTTGCCGACACGATGGATCGCTTGAGCCGAGTCGCACTCGCGACCATGCACGCCAGCGACATGCTGCCCATTCAACACGAACGCCAGCAGTTGATCTCATGGCTGGGTAGTGAAGTGGACATGGATGCGATCGGCGGCGACCGTATCCTCACTGCACTGCAGCATTTCGCCGAGGCAGGTTTCGTGCGCGATCTGCGCCAAGCCAGATTGTTGTGTTATGGCTGCACACAAGTCTATTCCGAGCAAGGCGAACGCCTGATCGAGAACCTAAAACTGTTCACCACCCTGCTGGCCTACCTCACACAACATCAGGAACGCACACGCGCCTTCCGCAAAAGTTATCGCGGACTGCTCAATGCCTATTTCGCTTACGACCCCGAAGCGGAGACTGTGATCGGCAGCGGCCGCAGCAACTGGGCGTCCTTGCACACCTTCCTGCAGAACACTCAAGATCGGCTCACCAGCGATGGACACACACCAGAATGGGTACGCGTCCTATCAAATAAAAAAGGCTTGCTCAGCACTGTGCCCTGCGACGACTATCACCGTGGTGCAGCGGATATCGACTGCATCGAAGCCTTCCGCTTCGAGCTCAATATCGGTGTCGACTCTTGGTTCATCCGCAGCTTCGTTCAGTCACACCTAGAACGCATCATGGCGTTGCCTGATGCAAAGTTTCAGGACGAAGTGAACGGTGCGCTGTTGCTACTAGCCCAATATCCGCTCTACACCTCGCGCATGCTGGGCAAACTGCTCGACCGCTATAGCGAATGCAAGACCAAGAAATCCAGCGACACCTTGCGTGATTTCGCCATCGAGAAATGGGGCGCGCCTTGGATATCCCAGAACGAATCCAACTGGTTATGCAGTGCGTCTGCGCGCGAAATGATCTCCAACTGGGGCAAGAAATACTTGGTCTATGAATTTTTCCATCTTTTTGCTCCAGAAGGTTCTGACAACTCGCGCCGCGCCGCATTTTGGAACTTGTACAGTGAAGACTTACGAGGCATGTATTTCGCACTGGGCAGTGATGCTTTCGATTTCAAAAACCGTGATTTCCTAAAGTTTCGTACTGACGCCAAAGGACTGGTCGTTAAGCTGAACGACAGCAAACACAACCTGCACGCCGTCATCCTACAATTCGAGAAATTCCATATCGTCGAATTCAGCCAGCAGATCAACGTCGCATATTTTTACGACACCGCCAAAGGCACCCCCGAGTTCTATCTGAGCAAAGGCTGGGTGAACGTCGGCGCATTGAGTGTAGGCAATGCATTAAAAGGCAACACACAGTCACAGCCCGCGCGCCCCATGCAGCATAGCGACGAGAAGCATCTGAGCTGGGAAGGACGCTTCGCGCAAGAACTGGGCAGATCAGACACCGCAAGGCAACACTTCTGCGAACGCCATACTGCCGTCTACAGCGAATCTTCTGGCAAAGCGTTGATTCACCCTAATGACCGGCAGCGTTATATCAAAGAGATCGGCTCGGTACTACAGGGCTGGGGCTATACCTGGTCACCCGAAGCCAACGGCTATTTCAGGTCACTGAACGTCTGACTCCATCAGATCAACTTCGGCTTTTCTCCACCCTGCTTTATCATCTGCCCATCGTCACACTAGAGGCGTAGCACATCATGTTCAAACTGTTTGGTGAAAGACCCGATCACCCCCTATTCGATCATGATGAGGCGAAGCGCCTCATCAGCGAACTTCCCCAAGACGATCCGCGCAAGGCTCTGGAAGAGATCAGCTTCTGGCTTGAATCGATCAAGGATGCGAAAGGGTTCTCGCCAGAGTTGCGTTCTGCCATCATCATGCGTACTGACGAAGCAGGACAAGCCTTGCAAGCCGAACTCTTGCACCGCTATCTCGAAGCACCCCACCTGCGTGACTTTCAAGGGCTACATCTGTGGAAAGCCATCCATGCATATGCGCAAGCACTAGCGACTGCCTACAGCGCTTGCCTCGTTGAATATCGCCAGAATCAAAAGCACCCCCACGAACTCATCGAGCGCATGCCGTTGATCTGCGTGCGGCAGTTGCAAGCAGTCGCCACCCAGATGAAGCTGGAGCTGATGCGCTACATCGACATCGACGCTACGACTTGGACACAACTATATTCAGGCTACCGTTTCGCTGAAGAGACGCAATGCACCGAGACCATGGTGCTGGCCTATCCCGGCCACGTCATCCACACCAGCCCGCAACACGAATTGCTGCACGCACTGGTGATGTTTATCTCCTCACCCGACACACTGGCAGCCGATCAGCTCGAAGTCAGCTATCGCATCGCTGGTCGCATGAATAGTTTCTTCGAGATCAGCAACTCGCCCGAAGATCACTTCACCTACCAGTTAGACCTCTCATCCTCTGCACCACCGCATCGTGCCGAGCACAACAAACCAGCCACAGAGAATGAACGCTTCTTCAGCGCAGCCAAAGCCGTTGGCGCATTGCAAAAGATCGTCGTCCAAAACGAAAATGACCCCATCTGGCGCGAGCGCCGCTTCGGCAGTGAATTCACCCCATCCGGCAAGCTCACCGTACTAAAGCACCTGATGACCTATTGGGCCGCAGAACCACCACACCGCCACATGGAACGAAGAGAGATCCACGCCACTATCGAAGTCGCACACAGCTTCCGCATCATCAGCCAACTGGTCACGCATATCGATGCCGGACATGATGCAGAGCAGGATGCAGACGATTCACGCAAGCGTGCAAAGATCGATCTCGTCGCACAGGAAGAGATCGCCTACACCACCGAGACATGGAACGTCACCGACATGAGCGCCGCCGGACTGGGCGCGGTACTCAGCGGCTCGCAAGGCGAATGGATCAAAATCGGTGATCTATGCGCACTCAAGCCTGCCAATGCACAACAATGGTGGGTAGGCATGGTCCGCCGCCTGCACACTGACAGCGCTGGAAAAGTCCATGTCGGCATCGAACTACTCACCAAGAAACCCGCCTCGGTGTGGATACGCGTACTCGGCAAAGGTGCTGAAAGGGCCTCCAACTGGGAAAGCAGCTCAGGCTCGTTCGCATATGACTACCTACCCGTCATCCTCCTACCCGACGAACACAACAGCTATCAGCACGCCACCCTGCTGATGGAATCAGGCAAGTTCGTCATCGACACCCACCACCAGATGATGATGGGAGAGAAGAGCCGCGACATCAAACTCACGACGTTGATAGCGGAGGGAGAAGATTTCGAACAGGTGGGGTTTGAGTGGTTGTGAGGCACAAATTAATGGCGACATATCGGCCAAAGCCGCCCATTATTCCTAACAAAGATATGCAAAGTCGCCACATTTGTCGCAGCTGGTGTACGACCAAGTCGTACGTATCACTTAGGCTTCAACACGCGCAGTCTGCACAATTACTTTAGCGATATCTTCCGGGGACAGGACAAAATCAATACACCCGCTTTCGATTGCGCTCTCTGGCATGTCCGGTTGTTTCGCCGTACTCAGTTTCTGCGCGATTGTAATGCCGCCTATTTCCTGGATGCCGCACAACGCTGCCGCCCCGTCGCCATCGTAGCCTGAGACAATAATTGCAATAAGCTTGCCATCCCAGTATTGGGTCAGCGAACGCAGGAATACCGTGATTACATCAGGCCAGCCTCGAGGCTTGGATATCGGCTTGAGAAGGAACTCTCCATTGAGGACGTGCAAATCCCGATTTTCGGGGATGATAAATACATGGTTAGGTACGATTAGCAAACTTTCCGTGATCAGATCAACCGGCATAGTTGTGAATCGGGGAAGGACCTCATGCAGGTGGGTAGGCATCGACGTGATGTGATTTACGATGACGATGGCCACGCCCATATCCGCCGGAAGATTTTGCAATAGGCGAATATATGCATCGAGGCCACCGGCCGAACCGCCGACGCAAACTATCGGAAAATCCCGCAGTGGCGGCCCCGCTTTAGTAGATATCTTCATAATCTTTGACATCACCAACCATGATGGAATTTATGGATATGAGCTTTTCGACGCAAAGAATCATATTTCCGAAATCATTTTGTTCCGCGCCCCCCACTAATTTCAGAATAAAAAATATTCCATAGTCATTCTGTCCGCTGGCGTACATATGACTGCGTATTTTGATATTTCGATTTACCGTCTCTTATCGATCGAACGCATCCTATCCACATTTGGCGGACACGCTCATCGGCGCACCGGTAATTCAGGCCGGACGATTTGATTATTTGTTTATATGTTCGTTACCTCACAGACCTGCGGCAACACGAAGTTCAATCTTCAGTCCCAACAGGAATAGCCTGTCAACGTGGATGAAGGAGTATGAACATGAACAAGAATCAAGTTAAAGGAGCTGTAAAAGACATCGCGGGCAAGGTGCAGGAAGAAGCGGGAAAACTGACCGGCAGCAAAGAACAGCAAGCCAAAGGACTCAACAAACAAATCTCAGGAAAAGCCGAAAAAGCCTACGGTGATGCAAAAGAGGTAATCAAGGGTGCAACAAAACATGCTTGAAGTTTGAACGCGATACCAAATGACTCCTGCGTGGGGTCATTTGCATTCCATCATTAGGAGAGATAAACGATGAAACTCAAAAACACAATCACCACAACCCTCGTCATGAGCGCGTTCGTTGTAGTGCTGGCTAGTTGCCAGAAAGAGACGGGCCCGGCAGAGAAGGCGGGCAAGGCTGTCGACAATGCAACAGAGAAAGCCGGACAGCAGATTGAAAAAGCAGGTGACGACATACAAGACGCAGCTAAAGGAAAAAAGAATTGAGCGGTTCACAAAAACGAGATTTATCGTGCCATGTCACTGGTGACAAAAATAAGTGATGCGGGCATTTCACAGAAAGTTATTCGAAATTAAGACTAATTCATGCGTAGGCTTCAGTAGCATTTCACATTTACGGAATAACAACAGAGGTGTCCTATATGAGTGCCATAAAGAAACTAGTTGTGAGTGCGGCAGCCGTAATCATGCTGTTTAGCCTTATGGGTTGTACTGTCATCGGTGTAGGTGTTGGTGCTTTAGCAGGAGCCGGCACGTCAGTAGGAATGGCTGGCGGGGCAGTGATAGGTGGAGTTGTCGGTTACGAAGTCAGTAAGTAAGAAATAGTTGCAATAACTGCTTCAACCCAATTATTTTGGGTGGTTGATTACGAATAGTGTCATAAATTGGAAGGGCAATATCATGCTGTATACCATTGCTGTAGTTATGGTCGTATTGTGGTTGCTAGGTCTCATCACGTCTAACACCATGGGCGGATTTATTCATATTTTATTGGTGATTGCTATCGTGGTTGTCCTGCTGAGGATAATAAATGGATAAAGGAATCTGCGGCAGATACATGGCGCTTATAAACGCACATGACTAGGAAGAAACGGTCTGGCATCATTGAAATTGTAATTTTGAACGATCGCAGTTGGGCGTTAAGTGGATATCCCAGCAGACATAATAGAGTGCCTTTTCAGCAATCCACCGGTTGAATCCAAGCCGACTTCCTGACCCTCGTCTTCGAAGACTAAGCAGGCTTCCTGCTTCAAAACCCAGGCCATCTCAACGAGATTAATCTCACCCTTTTCCACCGCATGCCTGCATGCGAAAAGAATAGAAATCTATTTCGCCTGATGACGTGTCTGCGGTTTTTTTTGATCTTCTGCCTTGCTCTTGCGGGACGAATCCTTCTCAATCTTCATAAACTGCGGCACCTCCTTGCAGCCCGACTGAATGAAATCTTGCTCTAGCGCTGTGCGCGTTGTTTCTGTCGATACTGCGAGCACTGATGTCAGTCCTGTGAAAAGCAGATCGAACAACTTCGGCAGCGGAATCTGATGCGTCTTGTGCGTGGAGGCATAGACCCAGTCGGAGAAAGTCAGGAAGCGTGCGAACGGACTTTCTCCGAGCAATAGTGCCAGTGCCTTTGGAAAACGTTGTGAGTTACCTACAAGATCCCAGTAGCGGGCAAAGCGCACCAGTCTTTGCATGGTGTGAAAGTCGATGCGGTCGGTGGCGAGGATGGTGTAGGGAGGGTACGGGGTGTAGCGCATGCCGTACGCCTCGGTATGGCGGATGATGGGCGTGCCGCGCAGACGCTTGAGCACGCCGACTTGTATCTCTTGCTGTTTTAACGCAATCAAACGATCGAAGCCATAAGCGATGCTCGTCACATCTTCACCGGGCAGGCCGATGATGAGGTCGACGTGGACGTGCGCGTTGCTTTCCTCACGTAGCCAGCGCAGGTTCTCTTCGGCCTTGGCCGTGTCTTGTTTGCGCGAGATCAGTGCCTGCACTTCTGGGTTCAAGGTCTGGATGCCCACTTCGAATTGCAACGATCCAGCTGGGAATCTGACGATCAGCGCTTTCAGTTTCTCAGGCAGGTGATCAGGGATGACTTCGAAGTGCACGAACAGCTTATCGTCCAGACGTTCGAGGAAGAATTCCAGAATACGTGCACTGGCCTTGATGTCGAGGTTGAAGGTGCGGTCGACGAATTTGAACTCCCGTGCTCCGCGCTGATAGAGCTTGTCCATCTCAGCCAGAATGAGGTCGAGATCAAAGGCCCAGGATGTTTTGTCCAATGACGAAATGCAGAATTCGCATTTGAACGGGCAACCACGCGAGGCTTCTACATACAGCGTGCGGTGCGCGATGTCGTCGTCAGAGTAGAGCGCATAGGGCAGCTTGATCTCATCCAGCTTCGGCTGGATGCCGGCAATGATCTTCTGCGCCTGCGGGCGCTGTTGCATAAGTTCACGGCAAAGTTTGGGGAAGCTGATGTCTCCCCAGCCGGTGATCACGTAATCGGCCATGCGCACGATTTCCTGCTCATTACATTCGTAGCTGACCTCCGGCCCGCCCAGCACCACAGTGATGTGCGGGGCGACGCATTTGAGCAAAGCGACAACCCGGGTGATCTCGGTCACATTCCAGATGTATACGCCGAAACCGATGATGCGCGGCTGGGCTGCAAGCAAAGCCTCGACGATCTCCTCTGAACGGTTCTGCAGGATGAACTCCATGATCTCCGTGTCTTTTTCCAGTTCGCCCATGTTGGCGGCGAGATAGCGTAAGCCCAGCGAAGAATGGATATAGCGCGCGTTGAGGGTGGTGAGAACGATGGCGGACATGCGGATCAGGTGTAACGAAAGGCCGATATGGTACGACAGTTAGGCGCGCTTCCAGCGTTCCCATTTGCGGGCAGGCAGTGCTTCGAAAATCTAGCCAACATCCCCATCCACATAGAACCAGCGCCCCGCCTCCTTCACGAAACGACTGAGCTCTTGTAGTCGATGTGCTCGTCCGTTCACTTTGTAGCGTGCGACGAATTCGACGATGGCATGTTCGGCATCTTGTTGTTCATGACGCTTCACATCCAGGCCTATCCACTTGGTCAGCGCTTCATCTGCCAAGCCTAATTCTGCGGGACGGGTAGAGGGGTGCCAGCTTGCCAACAGGTAAGCTTCTTTGAGCAAGGTGTAGGCAGTGTAACGCGAGCGCATGAGAGCTTCGGCGGTGGGTGCTACTTCACCATCTTCGATATAGCGAGCGCAGCAGGCGGTGTAGGGTTTGGTGCTGCCACAAGGGCAAGACTCAGTCAGTTTTGCCACAGCGGTGGCTCTTCCATCAGGGCAATCTGCTCGCGCAGTTCTAGGATGCGGTTCTGCCAGTAGATCTGCGTATTGAACCAGGGGAAGGCTTGCTTGAAGGCGATGTCTTCCCAACGTCGTGCGAGCCATGCGGAGTAATGGATGAGGCGTAGCGTGCGCAGTGCTTCGATGAGATGCAGTTCGCGCGCATCGAATTCACAGAAGTCTTCGTAACCGGCCAGCACGTCACCCATCTGTCGCACACGGTCTTCGCGTTCGCCGGAGAGCAACATCCAGAGGTCTTGCACCGCCGGGCCCATGCGGCTGTCGTCGAAGTCGACGAAGTGCGGGCCGTCGTCTGTCCACAGCACATTACCTGCGTGGCAATCGCCGTGCAGGCGCAGTTGCTTCACATCACCTGCCCTGTCGAAACAATGGCGCACACCGTCCAGCGCTTGTTGCGCCACGCTGCGATAAGCGGCGTCGATGTCTGGCGGGATGAAGCCGTTCTCTAACAGGAAGTCACGCGGCTCGATGCCGAAGCTATCGATGTTGAGTGCGGGTCTGTGTTGGAAATCTTTGAGGCTACCTACAGCGTGGATGCGACCTAGGAAGCGCCCCAGCCATTCTAGGGTGTCGCGATCTTCCAGTTCCGGTGCGCGTCCGCCATGCTTGGGGAATACCGAGAAACGGAATCCATCGAAGAGATGCAGCGTGCTGCCGTCTATGACCGAGGCAGGCACCACGGGTATCTCGCGTTCGACCAGTTCTTGGACGAATGCATGTTCTTCGAGGATGGCAGCATCAGTCCAGCGTGCCGGACGATAGAACTTGGCGACCAGTGGTGCGCCCTCGTCCATACCGACCTGATACACGCGATTCTCGTAGCTGTTGAGTGCAAGCAGCCGCCCGTCGCAACGCAGGCCGATACTTTCCAGCGCGTTGAGTACGCAGTCGGGGGTGAGTTGCGAATAATCGGGTGTGGTCATGCCATCACCCTACTTCATTTCTTGGTTATTTGCACTTCCGCCAAGCCAAGCGCATCCCATCCTTCATGGCCCAACTTGCGCATGGTTTCCATGTTCTTCTCAAAGATGGCTTCGGCTTCAGGAAAGGCGGCTACGGCTTCGTCGATACTGTCTTCACGTATCAGGTGCAGCGTGGGATATGGTGAGCGATTGGTGAAGTTGGTGATGTCGTCCGGCTCGGTATCGGCGAACTGATAGTCGGGGTGCATGCTGGCGACTTGCAGCTCGCCCGCTAGATCGACTTCTTCCAGCGCAGCATCCACCACGGCGAGGAAGTCGTTGTAGTCGAGGAAGTCGGTCAGCACCTGCGGATGGATCAGCAGCGTTGTGTCGATCTTGTCCCGCGGCGTCTCGGCCAGCAGTTCCAGTTCGCGCAACACATCGACCAGCAGTTCATCCGGTGTTTGTGCGGCGCTCACGAAGTAACGTATCTGCTTCTTGACATGCACAGCTTTGGCGAATGGGCACAGATTGAGACCGATGACGGCCTTCTCCAGCCACAGCGTGGTATCGGCGATAGCTTGTTCGTTGCTGACCATCGTCATTAACGACCTCGCCCACCGGAACGATGCTGAGCGGCGCCCGGCACGCTACCACGCCCTGCACCACCAGCTGGCTTGGCTCCACCTGTGCGCGGAGCACCGCCTGTGCGAGCTTGTCCGCCGCCACTACGCGGTGCGGATTGACTACGTCCTTGACCCTGACCACGCCCACCTTGGCCGCGATTCGAGCCGTTCAGGATAGGTTCTGCTTTGATGCGTGGATCGACATCGAAACCAGGAACATTCACCACGGGAATATCGCGCTTGATGAGGCGCTCGATATCGCGCAGCAGTTTATGTTCATCGACACATACCAGCGAGCTGGCTTCGCCTTCGCTACCCGCGCGGCCGGTTCGGCCGATGCGGTGCACATAGTCTTCCGCCACGTTGGGCAATTCGAAGTTGACCACGTGCGGTAGTTCGCTGATATCGATACCGCGCGCGGCGATGTCGGTTGCGACCAGCACTTGCAGCTTAGCCGTCTTGAACTCGGCTAGTGCGCGTGTGCGGGCGGCTTGGCTCTTGTTGCCGTGGATCGCCATCGCGGGGATGCCGTCTTTGTCGAGTTGCTCGGCCAGACGGTTCGCGCCATGTTTGGTGCGAGTGAACACCAGCACTTGGAACCAGTTATGTTCTTTGATGAGTTGCGTCAACAGCTCACGCTTGCGCTCGCGGTCGACCGGGTAGACGCGCTGTTCGATCAGTTCATTGGCCTGGTTGCGGCGTGCAACTTCGATCAGTGCGGGGTTGGTCAGCAAGCCGTCGGCCAGCAGCTTGATCTCGTCGGAGAAGGTGGCGGAGAACAGCAGGTTCTGGCGCTGCTTGGGCAACACAGCGAGCACTTTCTTGATGTCGCGGATGAAGCCCATGTCCAGCATACGGTCCGCTTCGTCCAGCACCAATATCTCGACTTGAGACAGGTTCACTGTCTTCTGTTGCAGGTGATCGAGCAGACGGCCCGGTGTCGCCACCAGAATATCCACGCGGCCGTGCAATTGCTTGATCTGCGGATTGATGTTGACGCCGCCGAACATCATCATGGATTTGAGCGGCAGATATTTGCCGTACAAACGCACGCTCTCTTCTACTTGCGCAGCGAGTTCGCGGGTCGGTGTCAGCACCAGCGCACGGATAGGTGCTTTGCCGGTGACGGGCTTTTCCATCAGACGTTGCAGCAACGGCAGAGTGAAGCCAGCGGTCTTGCCGGTACCGGTCTGTGCGCCGCCCATAAGGTCGCCGCCTTTGAGTATGACGGGAATAGCTTGCGCCTGAATGGGGGTGGGTTCGGTGTAACCGCGCTCAGTAACGGCGCGAACGAGTTCTTCGGACAAGCCAAGGGATGCGAATGTCATGTATATCTTTCTTATTGGTACAAACGGCCTGTCGCCCTAATGGGGCGCCAGTCTGAGGCTGAATGAGGTGGGTGTTGCGTACCGGAATCGGCGGCAATAACTAGACTGAAACGATATTGCGGCGCGGAGTGTAACAGAACGAGATTCCTGCATAGGGTCAATTCACTACACGCTGACTTCTATACCTATGCATATATATTTCGGTCTATAGCCAAGCACACCAATTTCATGCATTCTGCACGGCAGAATTTTATCCCGCCTTTCAGGAACTGAATATGGACTCAGAACTATCTCTCACCGCCACCGACCAAATACTGAGCGGCATCTTCATCCCGCCTTGCCCGGCCACGCTGACGGAACTCATGCGCGAGATCAAGCATCCAAACGCTAGCCTAGAAAAGATCGCTCAGTTGATCAGTCGAGATGCGGGTTTGCTCGCACCGCTTCTGAAACTGGCTAATTCTCCCTTTTTCGGCCTGCGTACCAAAGTAAGCTCTGTGTTTCAAGCGACAAACATACTTGGCCTTAATAAAACCATGAATCTGGTGCAGAACATCTCACTGCGCCAAAGCCTCGGTGGCAATGGCCAAAGTTTCGACAAATTCTGGGAGCGTTCCAGCATCGCTGCCAGCATCGCAGAAAGAATGGCCAGCAGATTCCCCACGCTATCACGTGAAGAAGCCTATCTCGCGGCTCTATTCCACGACTGCGGCATCCCAGTGCTGATGCAGAAGTTTCCTGACTATCGAAAAACACTCATGGCGGAGGGTTCAAAAGGAATCCCGCTGTGCGAGATTGAAGACACCCATTTCTCCACCAACCATGCCGTAGTCGGTAACATGCTTACACGCTCATGGGCTTTGCCCACTCGAGTCTGTACGGCCATCCGCTTCCACCACGATGAAACGATCTTTACCTCGCCGGGCGACCATGCTGGCGAGGATGTGCGTGACTTGATCGGATTGATACATATGGCTGAATGTGTGACGGATGAGCATCTACATGTGCGCGACATGGAATGGGATGAGCATAGTGAGAATGTACTCGCTCACTTTGAAATGTCCGAGCAGGAGTTCACAGAATTGAAATGGGATATGCTGGCTTTCCTGAGCGGCGAGTAAGAGCGCCCTAGCTCATAAATAAAAAAGGCCAAGCCGGAATCCGGCTTGGCCTTTTTGTATCAAGCGAAATTAGACCTTAGACGTTGAACAGGAAGTTCATCACGTCTCCATCCTGTACGACATATTCTTTGCCTTCAACTCGCATCTTACCCTTCTCCTTGGCACCGGCTTCGCCGCCGCAGGCGATGAAGTCTTCGTAGGAGATGGTCTGCGCACGGATGAAGCCTTTTTCAAAGTCGGTGTGGATGACACCAGCTGCTTGCGGTGCAGTGTCACCTTTATGGATTGTCCAAGCGCGCACTTCCTTCACACCAGCGGTAAAGTAGGTTTGCAGGCCGAGCAAGTCATAACCGACTCGGATCAGGCGGTTCAGGCCCGGCTCTTCCAAACCAAGGTCGGCCAAGAACTCTTTCTTGTCTGCATCCTCCAGATCGGCCAACTCTTGTTCGATCTTGGCACACAGTGCCACCACCGGTGCGCCTTCTTTCGCAGCGTGTTCGCGAAGACGATCCAGATATGGATTGTTCTCGAAACCGTCTTCCAACACGTTGCCAACATACATCGCTGGCTTGATGGTGAGCAGACATAGCGGTTTGACGATTTCGATATCGTCATCACTCAGACCGAAAGTGCGTGCCGGTTTACCTTCGTTCAGGTGTGGCAGCAGCTTCTCCAACAATGCGACCAACTTCTGTGCATCCTTGTCGCCAGACTTGGCTTTCTTGCCGTCTCGATGAATGGTGCGCTCCACAACGGCCATATCGGCCAGCGCCAGTTCGGTGAGTATGACTTCGATGTCGGAGATGGGATCGACCTTGCCCGCCACGTGCACCACGTTCTCGTCGTCGAAACAGCGCACGACGTTGACGATGGCATCTGTCTCGCGGATGTTAGCTAGGAATTGGTTGCCCAAGCCTTCGCCTTTGGATGCTCCAGCCACCAGACCCGCGATATCGACGAATTCGACAATGGCGTATTGCATGCGCTGCGGATTGACGATCTTGGCCAGTCCATCCATGCGCGGATCAGGCACTTCGACGATGCCAACGTTGGGTTCAATGGTGCAGAAAGGGTAATTTTCTGCAGCGATGCCCGCTTTGGTCAGCGCATTGAACATGGTGGATTTACCCACATTGGGGAGACCGACGATACCGCACTTGAGACTCATGGCTGTTTCCTTAGTTAGTTGCTGTGCAGCTTCAACATTGCTGCTTCGAGTTTGCCTTCGATGATCTGTGCTGCAACATCTTGGGCGCGGCGCGACGCCTCATCGATCAATACTTGTTCTTCCTTGCGTGGTGCATTCAGCACGAAATTCACTACTTCAGCGCGATCGCCCGGATGACCGACACCGATGCGCAAGCGCCAGAAATCCTTGCTGCCTAGATGAGCGATGATGTCCTTCAGACCATTGTGCCCACCGTGACCACCACCCAGCTTAAGCTTGGCACTGCCCGGAGGTAGATCGAGTTCATCATGCACCACCAATATCTGCGACGGGACGAACTTGTAGAAGTTGGCCAGCGCACCCACGGCGCGGCCACTCACATTCATAAATGTTTGCGGCTTGAGCAGATGCACTTCATGCCCATGCAGATTGCTCTTGGCAACAAGACCGTGGAACTTGCTGTCAGCCTTGAAGTTTGCGTTATGCATACGCGCGAGCTCATCCACCCACCAGAAACCTACATTGTGGCGCGTGGCTTCATATTCTCGACCGGGATTTCCCAGGCCGACGATGAGTTTTATCGGCTCGCTCATATGGAATTTTTGCTATCTATAATGAAAAAACCCGCCATGCACCGTTAGGACATGGCGGGTTTTTCAAGAATCGCTTACTTCTTTGCTTCAGCAGCAGGAGCAGCTTCGCCCTCGACTGCAACAGTTGCTGCAGCTTCAACTGCGCCGCGCGGCACTTGTACAGTCGCCACAGCATCAGAGGCGTGATGATGCGTCGCCACTTCAACGCCCTTCGGCAGCTTGACGTCGGAGATGTGAACAGAATGTCCTAGCTCCAGAGCAACCAGATCGATCTCGATCGAAGTCGGCAGGTCTTTGGCCAAACATACGACATCCAGCTCGTTCAGCACGTGAGTGATCTTGCCGCCGCCGGTCTTCACGCCAGGAGCTACGTCTTGGTTAATGAAGTGCAAAGGCACTTTCATGTGCACTTTTTTCTTCGCGTCAACGCGCTGGAAGTCAACGTGTTGCACTTGCTGGCGGAAAGGGTGCATTTGGAAGTCGCGCAGCAGCACGGATTCCTTCTTGCCATCCAGATCCAGAGACAGCACGGAAGCGTGAAACGCTTCTTTCTTCAGTGCAAAAAAGATAACGTTGTGATCGAATTCGATCATGACTGCGTCGCCGGAGCCGTAAACGACGCCGGGAACGCGATTCGCTTTGCGCAGACGGCGGCTCGCACCCGTTCCTTGCACTTGGCGTTTTGTTGCTGTGATTTCGATAGTCATTTTACTTCTCCACTTCTGTTGAAACACGCCGCGACCAGCATGTTTCAGGTTGCGCAATGACCAAAATGGTCATTGCAAATGTCAGTCCACGAAAAGTGAACTGACCGATTCTTCCGCATTGATGCGACGCAGCGTCTCGGCCATCAGTTCGGCGATACTCAACTGACGTATACGCTTGCAGTTACGCGCATTCTCTTGCAAGGGGATGGTGTCTGTGACAACCAGCTCGTCGATGGCAGATTTTTCGATGCGCTCGATAGCCGGGCCAGACAGTACGCCATGGGTACAGTAGGCCAGCACGCGAGTGGCGCCCTTCTCTTTCAGCGCATTGGCGGCTTCACACAATGTATTGGCGGTATCGACCATGTCGTCCATGATCAGGCAGGTGCGGCCGGTCACTTCACCGATGATGTTCATCACCTTGGCCACGTTAGGCTTAGGACGACGTTTGTCGATGATGGCCAGATCGGCATCCAGTTGCTTGGCCAGTGCACGCGCGCGCACCACGCCACCGACGTCAGGCGAAACCACGATCAGGTTGGGATAATCACAGCGCCAAACATCGGACAACAGGATGGGGCTGGCGTAGATGTTATCCACGGGAATATCAAAGAAGCCCTGAATCTGGTCAGAGTGCAGGTCCATGGTCAGCACGCGGTCTACACCGGCGCTGCTCAACATGTTCGCCACCACTTTGGCGGTGATCGCCACACGTGCGGATCGCGGACGGCGATCTTGACGCGCATAACCGAAATATGGGATGGCTGCAGTGATGCGGGCAGCCGAAGCACGGCGCAAGGCATCGACCATCACCATGATTTCCATCAGATTGTCGTTGGTGGGGGCACAGGTGGATTGCAGGATGAACACATCTTTACCGCGTACATGTTCGAGAATCTCCACCATCACTTCGCCGTCAGAGAAACGACTGACGTTTGCGCGACCAAGATGGATACCCAGATGCCGAGCCACACTTTCGGCCAGCTTGGGATTGGCATTGCCGGTGAAAACCATCATGTCGCCGGACATCGAGTGCACCTTTTTAGAAAAATGAAAAAGGGCGCGAACGCCCGTCGATACTTGAATAAACTGGCTGGGGAGGTAGGGATCGAACCTACGAATGCCGGAATCAAAATCCGGTGCCTTACCACTTGGCGACTCCCCAAAAACTTTATGCAGCGAATTCCCTGAGAGGGTGCTGTTGCAGGCCGTGCGCGACATATCCGCGCATATTCGGTGGCAACTGCTGCAATACCGCTTTTGCTTCCACTTCCGTTGTGAACTCGGCGAACACACATGCGCCGGAGCCTGTCATCATTGCCGGGGCGAACTGCGCCAACCAAGCAAGATATTCGGCCACTTCAGGATACAACTTACAAGCTAGCGCCTGCAGATCGTTATTCAAACCAGCTTGCCGGCCTGACCTAAATTCTAGCCCCTTCGGAAGGGCGCGCATTGTCATCGAAAACGTATTTCGTGTCAATTCCGGATGTGTAAAAATCTGTGCGGTCGGTACGTGCACTGGCGGACACAGCACGACATACCATGATTCCGGCAATGGATAGGCCTGTAGACGCTCCCCTACCCCTTCGGCGAATGCGTTATCGCCAAACACAAAAACAGGGACATCCGCCCCCAGTGTCAGCCCCATCTCCATCAGACGTTCGCGGCTAAGCCCCAGTTGCCACAGCCTGTTCAATGCTAATAAGGTGGTCGCCGCATCTGAACTGCCGCCGCCCAGCCCGCCGCCCATGGGGATGCGTTTTTCAACCTCTATATCCACGCCTTGCACGCAACCGCTCTCCTGCTGCAGTAGACGGGCCGCACGCACGCACAAGTCCTGCTCCGGCGGCACACCTTCCAGTGCATTGATACGTCTCACTTCACCATCATCACGCAACGTGAAGCGCAGGGTATCGTTCAGGTCTATGAAACGGAATAGTGTCTGTAGCAGGTGATAGCCATCATCACGACGTCCGACCACGTGCAGGAAAAGATTCAACTTGGCAGGAGCAGAGCAGACTAACTGGTTCATCGCGCCTCCCATTCGTCGATCAGCACGCGCACTTCCATGCCTTCGCGTTGCAAGCTCAGTCGCAATGGCAAAGCATCACGACCTTCGTCTGCGTAGCGCGTGTAATGAATGGCCCAGCCTTGCTGATACAACACGGATAGGCGGCCTGATACATCTTGTTCGCTAAGAAACTCACCGCCCGGCGCGGGCAATGCCGCCACCCAATAACGCAAGCCGGAAAGCGGCAACTGCCAACCCAACAATTCCTGCGTGAGCGTCTCGGCATCCTGTGCGACATGGGTCTTGCCATCCGCTTCCAGTGTCACACCCTGCATATCGGAAGTGATGCGTGCCACCACCTGCCCCAGCGGGGTCATCAACAACACTTCATCTGAAGCTGCGTCATGTGTCCAACGCAGCCCTGCACTATCGCGCCGGGCTGGCTGAATGATCGCGATCCGGCCATTAATAACGAAGGGGGCATCGGCTGCAGCGGGGCGCTGCACGACCGTTGGCGTCGTCGCACATGCTGACAGCAGCAAAGACAACAGGATTATCAGGCGCATCGATCTAGGGCAGGAACTTGTGAATCACATCGCGTAGCACTGAGTTGTCAGGGTGCGCCCGCGCACTGTCATGCCATACATTCTGTGCGGCTTCGCGCTCCCCCTTCACCCATAGCACTTCGCCCAGATGGGCGGCAATCTCGGGATCGGGGTTGGCAGCATATGAGCGGCGCAGAAATTCCAGACTCTTGTCCAACTGCCCCATACGGTAGTAGCCCCATCCCATGCTGTCGATGATGGCTGCATCGTCCGGCGCCAGTTGGTATGCTTTTTCCACCAAGGCCATGGCTTCTGGAATGCGTATATTGCGCACCAACCAACCGTAACCCAGTGCGTTGTAGGCATGCGCATTACTCGGCTCGATCTTGATCAGTTTGCGTATCAATTTTTCGAAGGCAATGTGATTGTCTAACTTATCAGCTTGTAAAGCGGCCTGATAAAGCAATTCCGGTTGTTCTGGAAATCTTTTCAATCCGTTCATCAGCACATTAAAACCTTCAGCATGCAAGTCGGACTCACGGAGAAATTGCGCTTCAACCATCACCAATTGCACACGCTGCACGTCATCCTTCGCTTCGGTCTGCTCCAGTGTCTTGCGTGCGGCCTTCAATTCACCCTGTTTGTTCTGTAGATAGGCGATGCGTAAACGTGATGCATACAACCTGTCGCCGCCTTTGATCTGACTGTAGTGCTGTAGAGCGGCGGGCCACTCTTTCCTGGCTTCGTACAATTGACCGAGGTAAAAGCGCAACGTGTCCGCATCGCTGCCCTTGCTGGACAAGGCTTGACGCAACTCCAGTTCGGCGCGATCCAGCTCTCCCATTTGCAGTGAGATCATGGCGATGGCGAATGCCAGTTCGGCATTACCCGGACGCTGTTTTAGTAATTCGCCGAATTGCTCACGCGCAGGCTGGTATTGCTTTTGATCCAGCAACATGCGCGCGTAAAACAATCTTACGTCATGACTCCCTGGATGCGCCCGCAGAAAATCAGACAACATACTAGTTGCGTGTTTAGGATCATTGCGCTGTGTCTGCTGAGCGGCGAGCATCACGGCCAAATCCCAGTCGGGCTTAAGTTTGTACGCTTTGTTCGCTTCCACCAATGCCAGCTCCAGCTTTCCGGCGGTGATGGCTGTTTGCGCCAAGGCCCAGTGTGCCTCGGCTACGTCGGGATAGGGATGCGCAATCTCAATCAGCCAATCCAATGCCGCGGCCTTATCCGGCACACGCGCCAGCAAGCCGTACAGACTCATGAAAGACTTTCCCGTCTGGGGCTCCGCTGCAAGCACCTCGACCACATGAGGACGTGCCTCTTCCAGCTTTCCACCTGAGAGCAGCAAAGAGACCAACATCTGCCTCGCCAGTGGCGAAGAAGGTTCCAGCTGTTGCCAAAGTTTGAACGCTTCTAGCGACTGATCGTACTGATGGGCTTCAAAAGTCAGCTGCGCCGCACGGCGCGCCACGCGCGGATCGCGGGTAGTGAGTGCCAGATCCAGATAGGCTTGCGCCGCCAGTTCAGGCCGACCACGCTGCGCTGCGATGTCACCCAGCAGGAATTCATACAGTAGGCGATCGGTCAGCGCGACATCGGGCAGGTCCAACTTGGCCTCAGGGGCGATCTGCTCCAGACGATCATGATGTGAAGCATCACCAGCCTGCTCATCACCAAGTGACTTCTGCGGCGTATTTGCGCAGGCTGCCAGTATGAATATCAGCGGCAGGGCAAGGATTCGTGTTGGAAAGTTCATCTAGAGCCCGAGTGTTTTGATGCGAACCGACATATTAGGTTATATTCGTCGCAATTCAAAACCGCGCAGCACTCAACCCACATGTCTGCTCCAACTACGCTTTCCGCCAAGAATCTGGTGCGCTTTCACGGCAATCACCGAGTGGTGGACGCGGTATCGTTCGAACTGCACCGAGGCGAGGTATTAGGACTGCTGGGGCATAACGGCGCCGGTAAAAGTACAACGCTTATGATGCTTTCCGGTGCGCTGCAACCAAACAGCGGCAGCGTTGAAGTGTGTGATTTCGACCTTGGCAAACGTCCCGACTTGGGTAAGGCCTGCCTCGGCTTCTTGCCCGAGCATCCGCCGCTGTATCGTGACATGCGCGTGGACGACCAGTTACGGTTTGCCGCGCGGCTGCACAAGGTGGCCAAGGCACAACTCCTCGATTATCTGGAGCTGTCGAAACGACGTTGCGGCCTATTGGATCATGGACACCGCTTGATAGGGGAGCTTTCAAAGGGGTTCCAGCAGCGAGTGGGTATCGCACAGGCGATCATCCACCAGCCCGCCGTGGTCATTCTGGACGAACCCACGGTCGGTCTCGACCCGTCACAGATTCGTGACATCCGTGAACTGATACGAGAACTGGGGGACAACAGCAGTGTGATCCTGTCCACCCACTTGCTGCACGAAGTCGAACAACTGTGCGACCGTGCCGTGATCCTGCGCGAGGGACGCTGCATCTTTTATGGCAGTCTCGATGAATTGCGGGAGCAAAGCGATATCGAATCTGGCTTCATGCGCCTGAATGCCAAAACGGAAGGCGCGCAAGCATGATTCTCACACTGGCCCGCAAAGACCTACACACACTGTTCACGGCACCATCGACATGGATGATGCTGGCATTGCTACAGTTCATCCTTGGCTGGTTCTTTATGGCACGTCTGGATGATTACCTGCAAATTCAAACGCAACTGGCACAGATGGACAATGCGCCAGGTGCAACCATTTCCATCGCCTCACCTCTGGCCAACCTGCTCGCGTTGTTACTGCTAATGCTGACGCCTTTGTTCAGCATGCGTTTGATAGCGGAAGAACGGCGCAACCAGACCTGGCTGCTGCTTTCGACGTCCCCGCTATCATCAACACAGATCGTGCTCGGTAAATTCGCTGGATTGCTGGCCCTACTCTCTCTCGTCATTCTTGCCAGCGTAGTGATGATGTCGCTGTTGGCACTGGGTACGCAGGCCGATATCGGACTGATCCTGTGCAATCTGCTCGGTCTGTGGCTACTGGCCGCCGCCTATGCCGCGCTCGGTCTGTATTTTTCCGCCATGAGTCGCCAACCAGTAGTTGCCGCCTTCACCGCACTTGCCGTTTCGGTCACTCTGTGGCTGCTCGACATGGCAGACGGTCTGTTGCGCGAACTGTCTCCCAATATGCATTTCCAGAATCTAAACTCAGGATTACTCAGCAGTGCGGACATCGTTTACTTCGTACTGTTCTGCACCTTTTTCCTTATGCTGACTATCCATCATCTGCGGCGCGAACGGGGAGGCCATTGATGTCACGCCCCTTGATCTATCGCAGCCTGGTCTACTTCGGTCTGATCGTGGCCTGTGTAGCTTTGTACCAGCTGGCGTCGCGCTTCCCGTTGCAACAAGACTTCACACAGAATGAATTGAACAGCCTGGAAGAAGGCAGCGTACACATCTTGGCCCAGCTCGATCAACCACTGGAGATAACCCTCTACGCCACCGAGCAGGATGCAAAACAGGGCGACGTGCGCAAACTGGTGAGCGATTTCATTGCCCTGTATCAGCGCTACAAGCCCGACATCCAACTATCTTTCGTTGATCCTTTAAAAGAACCTGAGGCTGTACGCAAATCCGGCATTCGGGGCAACGGTGAGATGGTGTTGAGTTATGCAGGACGCCGCGAGCATCTGACAATGCTCAACGAGCAGACGATAACTAGCGCCTTGATGCGTCTGGCGCGCAACCGTGAACAATGGGTGATGTATGTGACCGGACATGGAGAACGCAAACTCGACGGCAACGCCAACCATGATTTGGGCGAGTTCGGGCGCAGGCTGACGCAGAACGGATATCGCGTCGCTCCGCTCAATCTGACCGTTGCTCAGGAAGTGCCTGACAACATAAGCCTGCTAGTCATCACTCAGCCGCAACACAAGCTCTTCAAGGGTGAAAGTGCAAAACTGATGCGCTTCGTGAAACGCGGCGGCAATCTGTTATGGCTGTTGGACGCCGAACCATTACGCGGCTTGGAGGGACTCGCCGAACAACTGCATATCGACCCCTTGCCTGGGATGATCATCGATCCGGCGGCTCAGCAATTGAACGCCCCCAAAGACTGGACACTGGGTGGTGGCTATCCACCCCACCCGATCACACACAATTTCGACCTGATCACCGCATTCCCTTACGCCACGGCGCTGACCGTAGATGACAGTGAAGATTGGATACGCCACTCAATAGTCGACGGTGCGACCAACGGTTGGGTGAGCCTGCGACGCGATATGCGTTTCGATGCGACACAGGATGTACCCGGCCCGTTCAGTCTTGCCTTGGCTCTGCAACGCAGTGGCCCCGAATTTGAGCAGCGCGTGGTGGTGGTCGGTAGCGGCGCCTTTCTGTCCAATGCGTATTCTGGGAACGGTGGCAATCTGGACCTCGGTATGAACATGATCAATTGGCTGGCAGGCGACGAGCAGTTCATCACACTCGCCCCGCACACTGCCAAGGATGGCGCCATCAGCTTCAGCAAGCAACAATTGACAGCCTTCACCTATGGCCTACTGCTGGTGTTGCCGCTGCTGATGATCGCCATCGGCGGTTGGCTGTGGTGGCGCCGACATCACGCTGCCTGATGCCAGAACTACCCGAAGTCGAGACCACGCTGCGCGGCATAGCTCCGCATCTGCAGAACGCGCAAGTCGAGGGGATAGTCGTACGCAACGCTCAACTGCGCTGGCCGATACCCGCTGAATTAGCTACACGGTTGCAAGGACGAGAGATTCTCAACTTGCAACGCCGCGCAAAATATCTGCTGATCGCTTTCGAGCACGGCACGCTCATCCTGCATCTGGGCATGAGCGGCAGTCTGCGCATCCTGCCCCACGGCACGCCGCCGGAAAAACACGACCACTTCGAACTGGTTTTGAATAACAGCAAGCTGATGCGCCTGCGCGATCCTCGCCGCTTCGGGGCTGTGTTGTGGCACGAAGGTGATATCACTGAACATCCTTTACTGATGACACTCGGGCCAGAACCGTTGAGCGATGCATTCGATGGGGACTATCTTTATCGCGCCACTCGCTCACGCAGCATCGCGATCAAGCTGGCGTTGATGGACAATCATCTGGTGGTCGGTGTGGGCAACATCTACGCTAACGAGGCATTGTTCCGTGCGGGTATCCGTCCGCAATTGGCGGCGAAGCGATTGTCGCGTGCACGATGCGCATTACTGGTACAGACCGTGCAGGAGGTATTACGCGCTGCTATCGAGAAAGGTGGCAGCACACTGCGCGACTTTATTCACAGCGACGGTTCCAGCGGCTACTTTCAGCAGCATTACTTCGTCTACGGACGCGGCAACGCGGCTTGTCTCCGGTGCGGGACACCTATCCGACTTATCAAGCAGGGACAGCGTTCCAGTTTCTACTGTCCACAGTGTCAAAACTAATGCGGCTTAATCTGATCGTCCTTTATTGTTAAGATGCGCCCCATGCAATCCTCAACCTCACAACCTCGCATCATACTGGGCATCACTGGCGGCATCGCGGCTTACAAAGCTGCCGAGCTTGCTCGCCTACTGATCAAACAAGGTATCGCGGTACAAGTGGCGATGACCGAGGCTGCCACGCACTTCATCACCCCCGCCACCATGCAGGCACTCACCGGCCAGCCTGTGTTGCTCGATCAATGGCAGGATGACAAGGGCATGTCCCACATCCACAGCAGCCGCGTGGCCGATGCCATCGTGATCGCCCCAGCCACGGCTGACTTCATCGCCAAGCTGGCGCATGGTCTGGCCGATGATCTGCTCTCCACGCTTTGCCTGGCTCGCGATTGCCCGTTGCTGGTCGCACCGGCCATGAACAAGCAGATGTGGTCGAATGCCGCAACTCAACGCAATGTGCAGCGACTCGCCGCAGACGGCGTGACACTGCTCGGTCCGGTCAGCGGTGTTCAAGCTTGCGGCGAGGAAGGCATGGGGCGCATGCTGGAAGCTGAGGCGCTGGCACAGGACATTCTGGCCGCTTTGTCCCTTGAACGCTCCACTGAATTAGCTGGCGTGCACCTACTCATCACCGCCGGGCCGACCTACGAAGCCATCGATGCAGTGCGGGGCATCACCAATCGCAGCAGTGGCAAGATGGGCTACTCCATTGCACAGGCCGCTTTAGACATGGGTGCGCAAGTCACACTGATTTCAGGGCCAGTCTCACTACCCCCGCCAGCCGGCGCACAAGTGGTGAATGTCACTTCCGCAGCGGAGATGTTTGCGGCCGTGCAACAGTCAGTGGCACAGAGCGATATGTTCATCGGCGTCGCTGCGGTTGCGGATTACCGTGTCGCACAGCCGAGTGAACAAAAAATCAAAAAAAGCGATGCCAGCCTGAGTCTACAACTGTTGCCGAATCCGGACATCTTGGGCTGGGTCGCCAGTCTGCCCGACGCGCCATTTTGCGTGGGCTTTGCTGCAGAGAGTGAAAAACTGCACGAGCACGCCACGGCCAAACGCAAGAAGAAGAACATCCCGCTGCTAGCCGCCAATCTGGCGCAGGACGCCATCGGCGCAGATGACAACGAACTCGTGTTATTCGACGATACTGGTGAGCACGTATTGCCTCGTACCGACAAACTCACGCTGGCAAGGGCTCTATTGCGCCATGCCACCATGCTTTACAAAAAAGGGAGCAATTCATGAAGAAAGTGGATGTCAAGATTCTCGACCCGCGCCTGCACGATCATCCGCCGCTGTATGCCACACCGGGCTCTGCCGGAATCGACCTGCGCGCCTGCATAGACGAAGCGATCACCATCCGTCCCGGACAATGCGAACTGGTGCCAGCCGGCATCGCACTACATCTGAACGACCCACACTATGCGGCGATGATCCTGCCCCGCTCCGGCCTCGGTCACAAGCATGGCATCGTGCTCGGCAATCTGGTCGGCCTGATCGACTCGGACTATCAGGGCCAGATCTTCATCTCGGTATGGAACCGTGGCTCACACCCCTTCGAACTGATGCCGATGGAACGTATCGCGCAGATGGTCATCGTGCCGGTGGCGCAGGTGCAATTCAACATCGTGGAAGAATTCCCGCACAGCCATCGTGGCGCAGGTGGCTTCGGCAGTACCGGTAAGCACTGACATTCAGATACCAGCAAACAAAAAGCCCGCATGCGGGCTTTTTGTTTGGACGACTCGACTTAATCAGTGGTGCAGCTTCACCTTCAGTTCGGTGCGATCACCGCGGCGCACTGAAACCTTTTCGCCGCTCTTGGCATATCCATCCAGTTCGAATCGCAACTGGTAGATTCCGGCAGGCATCTCGGCTTCCAGAGGCGTCAGACCATAATAAACATCGTCCACATACACCTTGACGCTATCGGGAACAGAGGTCAGCACCAGCATGCCGGTCGCAGCGGCAGCCTTGAGCACCACCACAGGAGCAGCCACTGGCAGCGGCGTATCAGCATAGACCGTCACCCCAGACGAGGCTTTAGCGATACCCGCGACACCAAAAAGCTCAGGACGCGTCGCCTTCAATACCGACAAGATAGATTCACTTGTCTTATGACTGATCATCTTCAATCCTGATTTCAGGAAATCCGCTACATCACCTTTGCTGTTACCCATTACACCCGCATAACGCTCCTTCTTCTCAGCGACCACGCCAGACCAGATGACTCGACCACTGGACGTTTCGGTCAGGGTCGACTCAATGGCGATATTCAGGTAATCGCGCTCCTTGATTACTATATTCAGCGACTTGACCACACCGCTCAACTGGAATTGCGCTTTACTATCCTCGACGAATTGCAATCCATCATCACTCAGCTTCTTCTTCATGGTGCTGCCAACCAATTCAGCTACCTCACGATCCAGCATAATCTCCTTGCTGTTCATACCCAGCACACGAGTGGTAGCTGTGCCGACACGATGCGAATCGGACACATCTCGCGCATCTTCGTACACAGCCAGTCGCACTGTGACTGGATACTTCTGCTCGCGAGAACCCGGCGCAGGCTTGGTGTCTTCATGCATGTATATCGCGTTGCCCGGTTCTTGAGTGCTGGCACACCCCCCAAGTATTAGTAACAACAAAACATTTGAAAACACCCACTGCAATTTAGACATCGATCGTTCCTTATAGACTGTAGTTTATGCAACCCGCCAAATGGGCTATCACGTTCAACCCTGAGCGATGACAGCTTCGATCTCAGAGAAGGTGCGCGCCAGTTCGAAGTTCTGTACCTGCGCACCCAGTTGCCGGGCGATCTGGGTGATGGAGAACAGACCACATACGGATTGCATACCGTCAGAAGACGTCGAAAATACCAGCGAGTGCTGACGATTGGCTTTCTTCAATGTCAGCACGATATCACCCACCTTGGCATTGCTGACGTCTGTGAGGTTCAAGGCTTCCAGTTCGCGCTGCGGCGTCATGATATCGCGCACCATGATATCGGCATGGGTACCCCCCATGTTCTGCAAGTAACGCATCGGCTTCTCGCCAAGCACGTCCGAGGCAGTGATCAGGCCAGCCAGTTGCTCGTTGTCGTCCAGCACCAACAGCATACGCACGCCGTATTTGATCATCTTGGCGTTGGCTTTATCCATCGAAGTCTTGGCACGCACGCTGACCACTGACACCTTGGTCAGGTCGGTCATCACGTTGCTCGCTGGATCGCTGAGTTTGACGCGCTCGGGTAGAGCCTGAGTCGGGCGCACGAAGGAAGAACCGGTCTTTAATGGTGTGGATGCCAATGCGTTGTACTGGGTGGTCATGATTCCTCCTGATTTAAAATGTACCGGATATTACTTTTCAGCTATTAAGTTTTCCTGACCGCGCAACGCCGGCAGGTAACGCACCAGTTCATTGAGTGCCAAGCGATACACGTCGCGTTTGAATTCGATCACGCTATCCATCTCAATCCAGTATTCGTTCCAACGCCAAGCGTCGAACTCGGGATGGCCCGACGCGCGCAACGACACATCGCAGTCCCGCCCGACTAGACGTAACAAGAACCATATCTGTTTCTGCCCCTTGTAATGCGAACGTGATTCTTTTTTGCCCCAACTTTTCGGCACATCGTAACGCATCCAGTCCCGGGTACGGCCCAATATCTTCACATGACAGGCATGCAAGCCCACTTCTTCGTGCAGTTCGCGGTACATCGCCTGCTCAGGCGTCTCGCCGTGCTGGATACCGCCCTGCGGAAATTGCCATGCGTCCTGCTTGATGCGCTTGCCCCAGAATACTTGATTCTTTACGTTGGTCAGAATGATGCCGACGTTCGGGCGATAACCTTCACGGTCTATCATGATTCGCCCCATACATTTTTCGATGGCCGGATTGTTCCACATTTCAGCCTCTCAGGAAAGACGGCGCGAGCCGGTTGCAGTAGAATCTCGCCTTCATAAATTCCGCCTCACGAGTCAATAACATGCGTGTTTCAAAATTCTTCATCTCCACCCTCAAAGAAGCACCGGCCGAGGCCGAACTACCCAGCCACCGCCTGATGCTTCGCGCGGGTTACATCCGCAAGCTCGCTAGCGGTCTATACACCTGGATGCCATTGGGGCTGCGCGTGCTGCGCAAAGTCGAGAACGTGGTACGCGAAGAGATGGACAAGAGCGGCGGCATCGAACTACTGATGCCTGCCGTACAACCCGCCGATCTGTGGCAGGAGACTGGCCGCTGGGACGTGTTCGGCCCTCAGATGCTGAAGATCAAGGATAGACACGACAATCAATTCTGCTTCGGCCCTACCCATGAGGAAGTCATCACCGACATCGCGCGCCGTGAGGTGAAGAGCTATCGCCAGTTGCCGTTGAACTTCTACCAGATCCAAACCAAGTTCCGCGACGAGGTGCGCCCGCGTTTCGGCGTGATGCGCGCGCGCGAATTCATGATGAAGGACGCTTATTCCTTCCATGCGAATTTCGAGAGTCTGGAACAGACCTATCAAGTGATGTACGACACCTATTCGCGCATCTTCACGCGTCTAGGCTTGCAGTTCCGTGCAGTTGCGGCGGACACCGGCGCCATCGGCGGTAGCGGTTCGCACGAATTCCACGTGCTGGCCGATTCCGGTGAAGATGGCCTCGCCTTCTGCCCGAGCTCGGATTACGCTGCTAACATCGAACTAGCCGAAGCGCTCGCGCCGACCGCCCCCCGCGCGGCGGCCAGCGAAGAGATGCGCGAAGTTTCCACACCACGCCAGATCACCTGCGAGGATGTCGCTGCCCTGCTCGACATCCCTTTACAGCGTACGGTGAAACTGCTGGCTGTCATCGCCGAAGAGAAGCTGGTCATCCTGCTGATTCGTGGCGACCACAGCCTGAACGAGATCAAAGTCAACAAATTGCCCGGTCTGTCCGAATTCCGTTTCGCTCGCGAAGACGAGATTCGCGCCTTCTTCAATTGCCCGCCCGGCTTCCTCGGCCCAGTCGGCATCGACCGTAGCCAAACTCGTTTGATCGCGGATAGCGCCGTCGCTGCGATGAGCGACTTTGTGGCCGGCAGCAACAAGCCCAAGTTCCACACCGCAGGCATCAACTGGGGACGCGATCTTCCCGAGCCGGATCTGGTCGCCGACATCCGCAACGTGGTCGCGGGCGATCCATCGCCGGACGGCAAAGGCACACTGGAACTGTGTCGCGGCATCGAAGTCGGCCACATCTTCCAACTGCGCACCAAATATTCCGAAGCGCTGCAAGCCACCTATCTGGATGAGAACGGAAAAGCACAAGTGATGGAGATGGGCTGCTATGGCATCGGTGTGTCGCGCATCGTCGCCTCCGCCATCGAACAGAACTTTGATGCACGCGGCATCGCGCTGCCAACAGGTATGGCGCCGTTCCAGGTCGCTATCGCACCTATCGGCTACAAGAAAAGTGAAGCGGTGAAAGCGGCTGCAGAAAAGCTCTACGCCGAGTTGCAAGCAGTCGGCATCGAGGTATTGCTGGACGACCGCGACGAGCGCCCCGGTGTGATGTTCGCCGACATGGAACTGATCGGTATCCCGCATCGTATCGTGATCGGCGATCGCAGCCTGAAAGAGAACAACGTGGAATATCAAGGCCGCAAGGACGAAGCCGCGCAGGTCGTCGGCTTGCAAGATGTGCTCAAGCTCGTACAATCCAAACTATGAGATTGAAAGTCCTCAGCAAATCCACCTTATTACTGTCGCTTGCGACGGCGGGTTTGTGTCTGTCGCTCACAGCTCAGGCTGGTGCGCAGAAGGAAGAACAACTTTCTGCTAGCGTGCGCACCTTACTGCAACGCTCTGTGTCTGATCAGGCGCCCCAAAAACTGGCATTTGCATCGCAACAAGAGGCGCAAGTTTGGCTTGATGAGATGTCGCGACGTCTGGCAAAACGTATACCCGATGCGAACTTCCGTTTTGATTTCCTGAGTACCGTGCATTACGAAGCAACACGCGCTGGGCTCGATCCCCATATGGTGCTGGGATTGATCCAGGTTGAGAGTGGCTTCAAGAAATATGCAGTATCAAAGGCGGGAGCGCGAGGTTATATGCAAGTGATGCCGTTCTGGACAAAAGCAATCGGCACCCCCGACCAGAATCTTTTCCACCTGCGCACCAACCTGCGATACGGATGCACCATCCTGCGTCACTATCTAGATATCGAAAAGGGAAATTTGTATCGTGCTTTGGGGCGCTACAACGGCAGCTTGGGTAAATCTAAATATCCGAATCTGGTCAAATCAGCTTGGCAGAAACACTGGAAGGCGCCGTTCAACACTCCGCGCCATAACGGCTGACGTGCTACCTGCTTTTGATGTAAGTCTCGACGCTGCTGCGAGTCAATAGCCCTTCCTGATAACTCACCAACTCCCCATCCGGATTGAAAAGATAGGAAGTGGGCAAGACATTCACCTCTCCCACCTGCGCCGCCTGATCATAATCACCAACCACTACCGGATAACTGATGGAAAAGCGCGTCACGAATTGTCGCACCGACTTCTCGGTGGAGTCCAGCGCCACCCCTATCACCACCAGATCCTTGCGCTTGTGAGCTTCATGCAACTCGACCAGATCAGGGATCTCTTCCAGACAAGGTGGACACCATGTCGCCCAAAAATTCACCAGCACCCACTTACCCTTGTAATCGGATAGACGCTGAACCTTGCCCTTCAGGTCAGTGAATGCAAATGGAGCTGCAAGTGCCGGCAACGCCAGACACAGCGCCAAGGCAGACACGAGCAAGCGCAATCTCATCAGTGGCCGGCCTTTTCCGTGGTGTCTCCGGATGAATGAGTACCTTCCGAGGCATGCGTCCAGTACAAAGCCAATGCCACTAGCGCGATGCTGCCGCCGAGATAGAGCAAGTCAATCGGCGTGGCGATATCCATGGTCATTGCTTCCTTGAACAAGGTCACGATCAGAATCATCAGAATCACTTTAGCGAGTTTGGATTTCAGATCGTCCAGTGTATTGATTACCAGTATCTTGCTGGCCGAGCGACTTCCCTGCGCCTGATCGATGTCACTGATGAACAATTCGTAAAGGCCAAGCGAGAAGATCAGCATGACCGTCGCCAGCAAGTAACCATCCACTACTTCAACAACATGCGTGATCGTGCTGTCATGCAAAATCTTGCGGGCATCCGCAGTCAATGAAGAATCTGCATAGTGCAAAGCATGTTGGAACAGATAGATCACATCGACAGTCGCCATGAAGAATATTGCGATGCCTGCCAGCAGGCTACCGATAACAGCAGTCAGCACGACAAAACGGCTGTTCCACAGCGCGCCTTCAAACAGTTTTTCCAGCATTTTCATTATTTTTCTCCAAAGTCATTCAGATGGGAATTTCAGATGGCGCGCATTAGAACCGAAATGCGCGACAGCGGCAACCGCTCAGGCAGGCGTTGCCCAGAGATCAAGCAAGGTCTGCTGCGACGGCTGATGCATGCGCTGTTCCAGTGCCAAGAACCATGCCGCGATATGCGGGTCAGTCGATTGCTTGGGCAATACCGTTGAATCCAGCAGGAACAAACGTATCAATTCGGAGACCGTTACATATTCAGGCGCACGCACCATGCCCCACCCCTGATCGGACAGTTTGCTAACCATTTTGGCATCGCTCAATTTTTGCAAGATAAGCTCAACCTCTTCATAGCCGATACGAAGCTGACGTGAAAGACCATGTAGCACTTGCACCTCCCCGGTCTTCCGACCTTCATGCATGAACTTGAGCATATGCAGGGCGAAATACAGTTGCGTGGCTTGATCTTTCTTCAAAGTATGTTCGCTACGCCAATGCGGCAGGGCTGCGGAAATGATGGCGCCGAACAACAGCATCAGCCAGGACAGATATATCCACAACAGAAAGATCGGGAGGCTGGCAAAAGCGCCGTACACCAGCTTGTAGGTGGGGAAATTCTTGATGTAGTAAGCGAACGCCAGATTCATGGACTCAAAGGCGATGGCGGCGACCACTCCACCGATCAGCGCATGCCGAATCGGAACATAGCGATTGGGCACGACACTGAACAATAAAGTGAAGGCTGCCGCCGTCAGCATAACCGGAAAAAGCTTCAATACTGCGATACCGCCAAAGGGCACATGCTGCGCATAACCTGCAGACAGGCTGGTCAACCATGAGGTCATCGACAGGCTGGCGCCGACCAGCAGGGGCGCAAGGGTGATGACTGCCCAGTACACCAAGATACGTTGTAACAAATTGCGCTGTCTGGATACGCGATAGATCTGATGGAACGCATTGTCTATGGTCATCATCAGCAACATCGCCGCAACACCGAGAAAAGTGATGCCTATCGCCGTCAATCTAGAAGCACTTTGCGCGAATTGTTCTACATAGCGCGAGATCATCTTGCCTCCGGTCTCCGGCAGCATATTGGACAACACATAAGACTTGATCTCACTCGACATGTCCGAAAAGACTGGGAAAGCGGCAAATACTGTCAGCATGATGGTGATCAAAGGCACCAGCGACAACAGCGTCGTGAAAGTCAGACTGGCCGCCATCTCTGCGCAACGATCATCACGCAAGCGCAGAGCGACAAAGCGCAAGAAGCGCAACGCATCCAGCACATCCAGTTTTAAACGTTCCATATTCCAGCCCGACTCAATACAATGCGCGCATGATAACCGACAAAACCCCTCCACAAGGCCATGGGCGAACAGCGCGTCAGTTACTGCGCGCACACCGCTATGGCGCACTGGGCACACTATCCAAGAAATTCGATGGCCACCCCTTCACCTCCATCACTCCCTACATGGTCGATCACGATGGTTCCTTGCTAATCCTAATCAGCGGTTTGGCCGAACATACCAAGAACATTCTGGCCGACTCTCGCATCAGTCTGATTACTCACAATCAAGATGACCCCCATATCCAAACCCAGGGACGCGTCACCGTGGTCGGCCATGCTGCGCTCCAACAAGACCGCGAACGCTGTGGCAGACGCTATTTGCGCTATTTCCCCGAAGCACAGACCTACTACGACATGGCGGATTTCAACTTCTATCGCATCACTCCGCTGGCCATCCGTTTCATCGGCGGCTTCGGAGATATCCACTGGGTAAAGACGGAAAACTATCTGGTCCCGCGCCATGCCTTGCCGGAAGAGGAAGAGATGCTGCTTGCCGAGCTGACTGCCCAAGCACAAGATTCGACAACGCAATGGCTAGGGGTGGATTGCGATGGTTACGATTTGAAGGTGGACAACAAGACACAACGCCATGGGTTCAAGCAAAGTGTGCTTTCTGCGGCGGAAGCACGCTCCGCTATCGCACTCGGCAAAGATTAACCGCACACACCCTTGAGCTCCAGCGGGGGCGACTCGCTGGCAGAAGGAACTTCAATAGGGGGCAGCAAGGGTATATCCGTTTCTTTGGCTTCTTCCTGCACCTTGGCATGCCCAGGGATATTCTCGATATAGTGCACGGCCTTGCCCTTAGCCACTTTCGCAGACTGGGGATGGGAGACAGATTCGGCGAGCGGCACAGCCTGAACAGCAGCAACGAGCAAAGTCAGCGCCGCTCCTGCCATCAGGATATAGGGCTGACTCTGCTTGCTCGCAGCACTTTTCACATTCACACCTGCGGGTGTGCCCGCTCGATACTGGTTTCCAGTTTGTTCAGTGCATTCAGATAAGCCTTGGCCGAGGCAGTCACGATGTCTGTATCCGCTCCCTGCCCGTTCACAACGCGTCCACCCTTGGATAAACGCACAGTCACTTCGCCCTGAGCATCAGTGCCGCTGGTGATGTTGTTCACCGAATACAGCTGCAGCTCCGTATCACTGTGCACGATCTGTTCGATGGCCTTGAAGATCGCATCCACCGGACCGCCGCCTTGTGCATCGGCCTGTTGCTCTTTTCCGCCGACACTCAATATCACACGGGCCACTGGCAAAGTACCGGTTTCCGAATGCGCCCCCATCGAGACCAGACGGTAATGCTCACTCACTTGAGCGGCCTCTTCGTCGCTCACCAGCGCTTGCAAGTCTTCGTCGAATATCTCGTGTTTTTTGTCGGCCAACTCCTTGAACCGCGCAAAAGCGGCATTCACCGCATCTTCACTGTCCAGTACGATACCCAATTCCTGCAAACGTGCACGGAACGCAGCGCGGCCCGAGTGTTTGCCCATCACCATCTTGTTGGCGCCCCAGCCCACATCTTCTGCGCGCATGATTTCATACGTCTCGCGATGCTTGAGCACGCCGTCCTGATGGATTCCGGATTCGTGCGCGAACGCATTGGCGCCAACGATGGCCTTGTTGGGTTGAATCGGGTAACCGGTGATGCTGGATACCAGCTTGGAGGTCGGTACGATCTGCGTGGTATCGATGCCGGTATCGCAGGTGAAGATGTCGCGACGTGTCTTGATCGCCATCACGATTTCTTCCAACGCGGCATTGCCCGCACGCTCGCCCAAGCCGTTGATGGTGCACTCCACCTGACGCGCACCGTTCATCACTGCTGCCAACGAATTGGCGGAAGCCATGCCCAAGTCGTTGTGGCAGTGTGCTGACCACACCACCTTGTCGCTGCCAGGTACGCGCGCGATCAACTGTTTGAAATGCTCACCCAGCAACACCGGCATGCTGTAACCAACCGTGTCCGGCACATTCAAAGTGGTAGCACCGGCTTTGATGACTTCGGTAAAAATACGCACCAGAAAATCCATTTCCGAGCGCAATGCGTCTTCGGCGGAGAACTCGACATCGTCGGTGTATTCCAATGCCCATTTCACCGCCTGCACCGCACGCTCCATCACTTGGTCTTCACTCATGCGCAACTTGTGCTTCATGTGGATAGGCGAAGTGGCGATAAAAGTATGGATACGCCCATGCTTGGCCGGCTTGATCGCCTCGCCTGCAGCACGTACGTCTTTCTCGCTGGCGCGTGCCAGAGAACATACAGTTGAACGTTCGATAGTCTTGGCGATGCTGTTGATCGCATCGGCATCGCCTGGGCTGGCGGCAGCGAAGCCGGCCTCGATCACATCCACACCCAGTTTCTCCAGCTGGCGCGCGATGCGCAACTTCTCTTCTTTGGTCATGGATGCGCCCGGGCTCTGCTCGCCGTCGCGCAAGGTAGTGTCGAATATGATTAATTTGTCAGTCATGATCTGGTGCTCCATCGCAATTGTTCATCCACGGCTCACGCCAACCGAGCCGCCTGCTTTGATACGTGTGGGGTAAGGTTCAGTATGCGCGCGAGCGCAGCTTCAGCGCTGCCAGCAGGCTGAAGGTGGAATGCAAAAGCGATATGTGGCGGGAGAAATGCATGGCCCGCAATATAGCGGCTTTTATTGGGACCCGCAACCGATGCCAGCCAGCATGGCGTTATCGGGATGTTTGTACACATTATTTCCATAAGCGCAGCGCGCTCTGAGCTTGACATACCCCCCCCCCCCCCCCCCCCCCCACACC
>JAGXGC010000031.1 GCA_024636935.1 Sideroxydans sp.
CCACCCATTTGCGGACAATCGATTCGTCTATGTCAAAGAAATGACCAGTCTTGCGACTTCCATGCCCCTTTGAAAGATGGTGCTTAACAACTTCTAACTTGAACTCCGTTGAATACTTGGCCATAAAAAAATACACCCCAGTTGTTGGACTCTTGTCCAACTTCTGGGGTGCAGTTCAAAAGCGGGCTTTTTTACGGATGTGACCAGTTCACCGCGCCGGTATAGGCACTGAGCAGCACCACCAAGCCGAATACGATGCGATACCAGGCGAACACCACGAAGGTATGGTTAGAGATGAAGCGAATGAAGCCGCGCACCGCCCACATCGCCGAAATGAACGAGAACACAAAACCCACTGCAAACACCGGAATATCAGACGCATGTAGCAGCGTCCAATTCTTGTACAGGTCATAAGCCGTCGCCGCGAACATCGTCGGGATCGCAAGAAAGAACGAGAACTCCGCCGCCGTCTTGCGCGACAAGCCAAAGATCAAACCGCCCATGATGGTCGAGCCAGAACGTGAAGTGCCGGGAATCATCGCAAGTGCCTGTGCAAAACCCACTTTCAATGCATCCGGCCAGCGCATGTCATCTACAGACTCGATACGGGGATGGTAGGCACGCTTCTCCACATACAGAATGATGAAACCACCCACGATCAGCGCCGTCGCGACCGTGATCGGGTTGAACAACAAAGCCTTGATAGTCGAATGGAACATCAGACCCAGCACCGCCGCCGGTAGGAAGGCAATGAACAGCAAGGAAACGAAACGCTGCTCGACTGGATCAGTCTTGATGCCACGCACCGTGCGCATCAAACGTTCGCGATAGTCCCAGCAAACCGCCAGAATTGCAGCCAACTGGATCACGATCTTGAACACCTTGCTCGTCTCATCGTTATAACCGATCAGATCACCGATGATGATCAAGTGTCCGGTAGAAGAGATAGGCAAAAATTCAGTCAGGCCCTCGATGATGCCGAGAAAAGCCGCTTTCAACAGAAGCACAATATCCATTTGGGTCCTAAGTAGATTTCTGGGCCGACTGCTCCCACTGTTCCATCGCAATGCGTCGATTCACATCACGCCGTTCCTCTTCGCTCATCCCCACCCAGCGAATGACCTCGTCAAACGTACGCGAACAGCCACGACACACCTCGTCGCCCATTACTGTCGAGCAATGACCGATGCAAGGGGATTCAGCAGTGATGTCTTGAGGAAGGTGAGGGAGGGAAGAATTCATGGCGCGGGATTATACCCGCGGGCAGGTCGCCTGCTCCAAACGTGTCAGCCAAGCCAACGCATCCTCGCGCGACTCACCACACATCTCTGCCGAAGGCTGCAAGCCGCCACAGAAAGCAGGGCGCTCGGGCTTGCCGAACACCTTGCAGCCAAGATGCTCATCCAGCTGCACACACGGCACACCAGCGGGTTTGCCATTCGGCATGCCGGGCAGCGGGGAAGTGATGGAGGGTGCGATGCAGCAGGCGGCGCAGGAGGGGCGGCAGTTCATATGGCGGTAGATTTCAATTAGTTGGACGTAGTTTACAGTCAATCTTGACTGGGCAATTAAAATGCCATAATGTCCACAAAAATTCCCAGAGGCAGAATATGACCCCCCCAATCACATTGGTAAGCGATCAAGATTTGGCGCTGACCTATTTAACCGAAGCACGTAAACACCATACACAAGCAGCCATAGCCAAACATTTGGGAGTTGGTGTGCGCACCATCGGACGATGGGAAGCGCGACAATCCAATCCGCCGGCATACCTTGCGCACGCCCTGCAGCAATTACTGCCATTTGGCGAAGAAAGTCCTGCTGGAGCGTTTGATTTCATCGACTTGTTTGCAGGCATCGGTGGCCTGCGCAAGGCATTCGAAAGAATCGGCGGCAGATGCGTATACACCAGCGAATGGGACAGCTATGCGCAAAAGACCTACGCAGAGAACTTCCGTGATCGTCATCCTATTGCAGGAGACATCACAGAAGTTGAAGCTGCAGATATCCCCGACCATGATGTATTGCTGGCTGGTTTTCCTTGTCAGCCATTTTCTATTGCCGGAGTATCAAAGAAAAATGCACTGGGCAAAGCACATGGTTTTGCTTGTGAAACACAAGGCACATTGTTCTTTGACGTAGCTCGCATCATCGACGAAAAGCGCCCGCGCGCATTCCTACTCGAGAATGTTAAGAACCTTGTTTCGCATGACAAGGGCCGAACCTTTGATGTCATCCGGCGTACCTTAACTAAGGACCTGGGATATCACATTTATTATCGAGTCATAGATGGTGCACATTTTGTTCCGCAGCATCGCGAGCGCATTCTAATCGTGGGCTTCCGCGAACCAGTAGCATTTGATTTTGATGCGTTGCCATTGCCGCCTAAAGGTCAGCGAAGACTCAAGGACATCTTGCATAAAACTGATGGCAACGAACCTAAACTGCCATGGGACGAAGATAGGTTCTTTGACCATAAGAAAAAGAAGATACAAGATAAATACACCCTAACCGACAACCTCTGGCGCTACTTGCAGAATTACGCAGAGAAGCATCGCGCTAAAGGGAATGGGTTCGGATTTGGCTTGGTTAAACCAGACGATGTAACACGCACCTTATCAGCACGCTATTACAAGGACGGTTCGGAAATTCTTGTGTATCAGGGCGAGCGAAAGAATCCACGTCGATTGACGCCAAGGGAGTGCGCGCGACTGATGGGCTATCCCGACACGTTCAGAATTCCTGTGTCAGATACTCGTGCATATAAGCAATTTGGAAATTCAGTTGTTGTTGATGTTATGGCCCATGTGGCCGCATTGATGAAACCGGTTCTGGAAGCTGAAACAATGGAGCCAGAGCTACCACTTGGATATGCATATGCATAAGGAGGCTGCGATGAGAAAAGGACAGATAGTCAGATTCAAAGAGTTCGTTGATGCAGGTGATAAAGAGCTGCGTATGGTCGTCCTAGAAGATGAGGATGGCGGACGAGTTCTAGTAGAGGCGCTTGCTGGAATGAACCTCAACCCAACTTACCGATATAACAAACTTGAATTAGAAATTTGCGAGCAGGCGCATATTGGCCATTAGCCAATACGTTGAATGAATACGTTGCTGCTCTGTAGGTAAATGGCTCTGTGCCAGAGCGCACAGATATCATTGGTGAAGATGGGCAGTGCAATCTGTCTTGGTAACTAAGGGGAACTATGTTTTCTGATATTGCAGATCTACTCAATCGCTTTGCTGCGCTCGGTGCTGTGCGAGTATTCTGCAAACCGCTTGCTGAAAATGACAATAGCAAACAACAAATCTACCTAGGTTCAAGCCTTGAAGTGGTTCAGATGTTTCCTTTCCAAGAGATAGAAGCAACTGAGAATGGGAAAGACAGCACCTATAAAGCCAAGCTAGATTTTCATTGGATTGGCAAAGATTTCTCCGAACGCGCAACTGGTGCGCAGTTGATTTTGTATCCGCAATATCCAGAAGTCCGCTTGTCAGGATTCCTGAGGGGTTGTTCACATGCACCCAACGAACAATTACGTCCAATTCCTAAAGAGGCGCGTCAATTCAACAACGGGCCGGATGGCCGAATACTGTTTTTCGGGATAACGAGAAATGGTGAAACTCTGGCATTTCTTGCAAATTCTGGTAGCGCAGTGGCAAATGAGTTTCGAAGCAAGCATGCGAAAGGCCAGTACCTTCAGGAAAGCATATTTTTCAATATGCCATTGCTTGGGAGGGATTCCAAAACCGTTCTGCTCGAGAAGTTGGCGGAGATCAAGAATGGCGGCTGGCAAGCATCTATAAGACTGAATAAGGCCGGAAAGGTGATGCAGTACAAAGCCAGAAATGGCGGTGGATATACTTTGGAAGCATTGCTTGGAATTATTCCAAATGGCCGCTCCGAACCCGATTTCATGGGTTGGGAGTTGAAGGCTTACAGTGGTAGCCGGATCACATTGATGACTCCTGAACCAGATGGTGGCCTGTATGGTGATGAAGGAGTGAAGGCTTTTGTCCGGAAATATGGAGCGCCCAGTGGAAACGATACGTTGTATTTCACAGGGACACATCGCGCCAATAATCGGAATGCAAAGACAGGGTTGACGCTATCAGTGCGTGGATTTAACCCAACCCGAAAGATAATTGAGGACGTGAGTGGGGCGGTGGAGTTGTTGACTGATGGCGGTCATTGCGCGGCAGCATGGTCATTCGGCGACTTGATGGTTGGCTGGAACAAGAAACATGCACAAGCAGCATATGTGCCCTACGAAAGCGAGAAAGTTGGAGAAGCGGCCTATCGATACCTGAGTCCTACGTTGTTGGGGGAAGGGACGGACTTCAATCGCTATCTGTCAGCGCTGAGCGAGGGATTGGTAATTTTTGATCCGGGGTCGAAGGTAATGAATGCGAGCGGCCCGAAGTCTACAGTCAAAGCTCGAAGCCAATTTCGAATGTCAGTAAAGAATTTAGCACATCTTTACCATAAGTTTGGACCGGAAGATTTTTGATGGGCACTTCAAACGATAAATAGAAAGGGCCGCAATGCGGCCCTTTCGTCATTCAGAGCTGCGAGCAGCTTAAGCCTTGTGATAAACCTCAGCACCCTGCTTCACAAACTCCACCGACTTAACTTCCATTCCCTTCGATAGTGCCTCTGCTTCGGCGATGCCTTGCGCAGCAGCGAAGTCACGCACGTCCTGGCTGATCTTCATCGAGCAGAACTGCGGGCCGCACATGGAGCAGAAGTGGGCGACTTTGGCGGAATCCTTGGGCAGGGTCTCGTCGTGGAATTCGCGGGCGCGGTCCGGGTCGAGGCCGATGTTGAACTGGTCTTCCCAGCGGAATTCGAAGCGCGCTTTGCTCATGGCGTTGTCGCGGATCTGCGCGCCGGGGTGCCCCTTGGCGAGGTCGGCGGCGTGGGCGGCGATCTTGTAGGTGATGATGCCTTCCTTCACGTCGGCTTTGTTGGGCAGGCCGAGGTGTTCCTTGGGGGTGACGTAGCACAGCATGGCGGTGCCGAACCA
Source organism: Sideroxydans sp. (assembly GCA_024636935.1). Lineage (GTDB taxonomy): Bacteria > Pseudomonadota > Gammaproteobacteria > Burkholderiales > Gallionellaceae > Sideroxyarcus. The sequence goes on from JAGXGC010000031.1 coordinate 5,028, forward strand.
GCCAATCAACGCCGCGCCGATGGCGCTGGTGATGTGGTCATAGCCGGGGGCGATGTCTTGCGTCAGCGGGCCTAGCGTGTAGAAGGGCGCTTCGTGGCACCACTTCAGTTGCAGGTCCATGTTCTCTTTGATCATGTGCATCGGCACGTGGCCGGGGCCTTCGATCATCACTTGCACGTCGTGCTTCCACGCGATCTGGGTGAGTTCGCCCAGCGTCTTCAACTCGGCGAGTTGTGCTTCGTCGTTGGCGTCATAGATGGAGCCGGGGCGCAGACCGTCGCCGAGCGAGAAGGTCACGTCGTAGGCTTTCATGATCTCGCAGATCTCTTCGAAGTGCGTGTACAGGAAGCTTTCTTCGTGGTGCGCGAGGCACCACTTCGCCATGATGGAGCCGCCGCGCGAGACGATGCCGGTCATGCGCTTTGCGGTCATGGGGATGTAGCGCAGCAGCACGCCGGCGTGGATGGTGAAGTAGTCCACGCCTTGTTCGGCCTGCTCGATCAATGTGTCTTTGAAGATCTCCCAAGTCAGGTCTTCGGCCTTGCCGTTCACCTTCTCCAGTGCCTGATAGATCGGCACGGTGCCGATCGGCACTGGGGAGTTGCGGATGATCCATTCGCGTGTCTCGTGGATGTTCTTGCCGGTGGACAAGTCCATAACGGTGTCACCGCCCCAGCGGATGGCCCAAGTCATCTTCTCGACTTCTTCCTGGATGCTGGAACCGAGTGCGGAGTTGCCGATGTTGGCGTTGATCTTCACCAGGAAGTTGCGGCCGATGATCATCGGCTCGCACTCGGGGTGGTTGATGTTGGTGGTGATCACGGCGCGTCCGGCGGCGACTTCGCTGCGCACGAACTCGGGTGTGATCTCTTTCGGCATCGCTTTGCCGAAGTTCTCGCCGGGGTGTTGTTGCAACATCATCCCGGTCAGGCCGTCGCGTTTCTGGTTCTCGCGGATGGCGATGTATTCCATCTCCGGTGTGATGATGCCCTGACGCGCGTAGTGCATCTGCGTCACGTTCTTGCCGGGCTTGGCTTTGCGCGGGGTGTGCTTCAGGTCGAAGCGCATGTCGGCCAGTGCCGGGTCGCCAAGACGCTGCTGGCCGTAGTCGGAACTCAGACGCGGCAACTCTTCGGTGTCGTCACGTTCGGCGATCCAGCCTGCGCGCATTTCTTCCAGGCCGGAGCGGATGTCGATCTTCACAGCTGGGTCGGTGTAGGGGCCGGAGCAGTCGTACACGAAGATCGGCGGATTCTTTTCAACGCCATTGTTCAGGTGTGTGTCGCTCAGTGTGATCTCGCGCATCGGTACGCGGATATCGGGACGGCTGCCTTCGACGTAGATCTTGCGCGAGTTCGGCAGCGGCTTGATAGCGGCTTCGTCGACGTGGGCGGTAGCGGAAAGGAATTCGGGTGCGTTCATTGTGGTACTCCTGAAATTGCAAGAAGCACCGGAAGGATGCTTCCCTACGACGGCATGACCCGTACAGGTTCAAAGGGTGTGTCTCACTGCCATGCGGCAGACCCCTAGCGAGGGGCGGAAGGTACTGGAAACAGGGGTGAAATACAAGCTTTGACCCCATTGGAAGAGGTGCTATGGCCTATTCGGCCCGATAAGTGATCAGTATTCGCCCACAACTTTGTCTAGCGCCGGTTTGATCTTGGAGCGATCAGCAATACTTAGTTTGGCGATAGGCGCTTTGAGTCTGGAAGTGTCGATGGCGAAGATCTCGTTGGTGGACAGCACGAAGTTTCCGTACTCTCCTGCCCCGACCAACGGTGCCATGATCTCAACGGGTGGCGTATTGGCGCGCAATGGAATAACAACCGTCGTGCCCGTTCGATTGGTGATGTGATCATTCTGTACAGAAACTAGATACGGAATCTCAACCTTCTTTGTGCCGGGATTAGGGTAGATATCGAATTGCGCCACGACTCAGATCCGGTCGAATTCAGTGCCAGCCAAACCTGTTTTCGCGATGCTCTTCCCGTGCGCTTCAAGGGCATCGGCATTACGTTCCGCCCAAGTACGATTCTCAAGTTGATCCAGCATTCGGGCGAGCAATTGTTCTGCTTGGGCTGAAAAATTGACTTGCTGCTTGTACGGCTCAAGACGATCCAATAGCCCTTGGTCTATGGATAAAGAAAGCCGGCCTTTTTTGACCGCTGTGGGGGATTGGGTTTGCATGATGGCTACGCCGATTCGAATGGGGTGTGCACAATCATACGCATGATTATGCGTACGTCAAGACGCATGAAAAAGGGTCGCCAGCCTTGGCGACCCTGTGGAATAAAGGCCCGACACCTCCGCCGAGGAGAGAGGGAGAGAGAAGCGGAGGGACGGGCTAACTGGGTGGACGGCCTACTTCGCTTGGCCCAGCTTGCGCCAGGTTTCCAGCAGGGTGTCCGGGTTGAGTGACATGGTTTGGATGCCTTCTGCCATCAGCCATTGCGCGAAGTCGAAGTGGTCTGACGGGCCTTGGCCGCAGATGCCGACGTATTTATCCAAACGGTTGCAGGTGCTGATCGCCATTGAGAGTAAGGCCTTCACCGCGCCGTCGCGTTCGTCAAAACGGTCGGCCACCAGACTGGAGTCGCGATCCAGACCCAGCGTGAGCTGCGTCAGGTCGTTGGAGCCGATGGAGAAGCCGTCGAAGTATTGCAGGAACTCTTCGGCCAGCAGTGCGTTGGACGGGATCTCGCACATCATGATCAGACGCAGACCGTTCTCGCCACGCTTGAGGCCGTTCTTCTCCAGCATCTCGACCACTTCTTTTGCTTCTTGCACGGTGCGCACGAAGGGGATCATCAGTTCGACGTTGGTGTAGCCCAGTTTTTCGCGTACACGTTTCATGGCGCGGCATTCCAGCTCGAAACAATCGCTGAAGTTGGCGGCCACATAACGACCCGCACCGCGGAAGCCGATCATCGGGTTCTCTTCCATCGGCTCATAGATCTCGCCGCCCAGCAGCTTGCGGTATTCGTTCGACTTGAAGTCGGACATGCGCACGATGACTTTCTTGGGCCAGAACGCGGCGGCCAGCGTGGCCACACCTTCGACGATCTTCTCCACGTAGAACTCGATCGGATCGGCATAACCGGCGGAACGTTTCATCACTTGCTCGTGCAGCTTGCCCGGTAGGCGGTTGTGTTCCAACACGGCCTTGGGGTGGATGCCGATCAGGTTGTTGATGATGAATTCCAGACGGGCCAGACCGACACCGGCAGAGGGTAATTGCGCGAACTCGAAGGCCAGGGTGGGGTTGCCCACGTTCAGCATCAGTTTCACAGGGATCTGTGGCAACGCCTGTTCGCTGTGCACGATCACTTCGAACGGTAAAGAGCCGTGATAGACGAAGCCGGTGTCGCCTTCCGCGCAGGACACGGTGACTTGCTCGCCGTCTTGCAGTTCGGTCGTGGCATGACCGCAACCGACGATGGCGGGGATGCCCAGTTCACGCGCGATGATGGCTGCGTGGCAGGTCCGTCCGCCGCGGTTGGTGACGATGGCAGCTGCTTTCTTCATCACCGGTTCCCAGTTCGGGTCGGTCATGTCGGTGACTAGGATGTCGCCAGCCTGCACCTTGTCCATCTCTTCCGGACCGGACACGAGACGCACTTTGCCTACGCCGATCTTTTGGCCGATGGCGCGGCCTTCAGCCAGCACATCGCCGCGCTGCTTCAGGCGATATTTCTCGGTGCCGCCGCCGTGGTTCGCGTTCGACTTCACTGTCTCGGGACGGGCTTGCAGGATGTACAGCTTGCCGTCGTTACCGTCCTTGCCCCACTCGATGTCCATCGGACGACCGTAGTGCTGTTCGATGGATACCGCGTAGCGTGCCAGTTGCAGCACATCTTCGTCGGTGATCGAGAAGCTGTTGCGGTCAGCCACATCCACCGGCTCGACGCGGCAAGAGCGCCCTGCGGAACGTTGCTCGTCGAATACCATACGTTCGAGTTTGGAACCCAAGGTGCGGCGGACCACGGCGGGGAAACCGGCAGCCAGTTGTTGCTTGTGTACGTAAAACTCGTCCGGGTTCACCGCACCTTGCACCACCATCTCGCCTAAGCCGTAGGAAGAGGTGATGAACACTGCGTCCTTGAAACCGGACTCGGTATCCAGTGTGAACATCACGCCGGATGCGCCCACATCGGAACGCACCATGCGCTGCACACCGGCGGACAATGCCACTTCGGCGTGGGTGAAGCCTTTGTGCACGCGATAGGAGATGGCGCGGTCGTTGTACAGCGAGGCGAACACTTCGCGGATCGCATGCAGGATGTTCTCGATGCCGTGGATGTTGAGGAAGCTCTCCTGTTGTCCGGCGAAAGAAGCATCGGGCAAGTCTTCCGCAGTGGCGGAAGAACGCACGGCAAAGCTGCCTTCACCACCTGCCACCAGTTTGTCGTAGTGGCTGCGGATGTCATCTTCCAGACGCTTGGGCAGCGGCGCTTCGACAATCCAGTTGCGGATGGTGCGGCCCGCGTCGGCCAGCGCAGAGACGTCTTCGATGTCCAGCGTCGAAAGTTTTTCTTCGATGCGTTTATCCAGACCATCATTGGCGAGGAAGTCACGATAAGCATCCGCCGTGGTGGCAAAGCCGCCCGGAACTTGAACGCCAGAAGAACTGAGATTGGAGATCATCTCGCCGAGTGAAGCGTTCTTGCCGCCTACCTCGGGGATATCTGCGATACCCAGCGATTCGAATGGAATGACATACGGTTGCATAACGTTCTCTCCCTCGTAATAAACCTATCAATGATGATTGGCGCTGCTCACACAATGGCCGGAGCAACTGCTGCTACATCCGCCACAACTTTCTTCTCCTTCTTCACGCGCCGGGCCGAATTCCGGATGACGCGCCGCGAACCGTCTGGCTGCAGTTTGCACCGCAACCCAAAGCAATACCAGTGCAGGCATGAGCAGGATGGTGATGAGATATTTCATCGCGCCACCCCGATTCCGCCAAAGCCCATGAAGGCCAGCGACAACAGGCCGGCCAGCATCAGTGACAATGCCGTGCCGTGCATCACGCTGGGCAGATTGGACAGGTTCAGACGCTCACGCACACCGGCCATCAATATCAGCGCCAGCGAGAAGCCCACACCGCCGCCCAAACTGAAAGCGACTGATTGGGCCAAGTCATAACCACGCGCGGTTTGGAACAGCGCGATGCCTAGCACCGCGCAGTTGGTGGTGATCAGCGGCAGAAAGATACCCAGCGCACGGAACAGTGCGGGTGAGAATTTCTTCATGAACATCTCCACCAGTTGCACGGCGGAAGCGATCACGGCGATGTAGGCGATCAGGCGTAGGAACTCCAGATCGAAGTGAGTCAGCAGTTCATTCAGCGCATAGCTACACAGTGAGGCGACCAGCATCACGAAGCTGGTGGCGATACCCATCGGCACGGCGGTCTCCAGCTTGCCGGACACGCCGAGGAAAGGGCACAGCCCGAGGAACATCGCCAGCACCAGATTGCTGGAGAGCACGGTGATGATGAAGATCTGACCTAAGGTCTCATGCTCCATGGCGTGCCTCCTTGCGTTTTGCCAACCAGGCGAAGAACAGCAACCACAGGCCGAGCACGAAGAACCCGCCGGGCGGCAACACCATCACCACCCAAGGCTGGAAGTTTTGGCCGAACAGTGAGATGCCGAACAGTTGGCCCGCACCGAAGATCTCGCGCACGCCGCCCAGTGCCAGCAAGCCGATGGTGAAGCCGATGCCCATGCCTAGCGCATTCACCATGGCTGACAGCGGCGGGTTCTTCGCGGCATGGGATTCGACGCGGCCGAGGATGATGCAGTTCACCACGATGAGTTGGATGAAAGCACCCAGTGCTTCATACAGTGCGAGGCTCACGGCTTGGATGATGTAATCGACCAGCGTGACGAAGGTGGCGATGATCACGATGTAGGTGGCGATGCGCACTTCTCTGGGGATGAAGCGGCGCAGCATGGAGATCAGCGTGCAGGAGCAGATCAGCACGAAGGTGGTGGCGAGGCCCATGCCCAAAGCGTTGAACGCCGACACCGTCACCGCCAGCGCGGGACACATACCGAGCGCCATCACGAACACCGGATTCTGTTTCCAGATGCCTTCTAGCAACTCTTCCATGTTGCTCGCTTGCAAGGGTTGGCTGCTCATTGCGCGCCTCCTTTCTGTTTCACAACTTCCAGATGCGGCACCAGCATGGGTAACAGTCGCTGCGCACTATCGTTGATGCCGCGGCCTACTGCTTTGGAAGTGATGGTCGCGCCCGCGATGGCATCGATCTCCCAGCCGAATTGCTTGGTACTGTGCTTCACTGTTTTCACCACATTGAACAACGACTTCAGATCGGGAGTCAGGCTCACGTCCAGACGTTCGAAGTTCTTCAAGAAAGCCGGATCGGTGATGATCTTGTCGCCGATGCCGGGTGTTTCGCGCATCTGCGTGACTTGTATTCCGAAGATGCATTCGCAGTCGTGGCGGTAGCCATACAGTACGCGCACTGTGTCGGTATAACCGCGTGCCCCGCCTTCAGCGGCGATGGCATCCAGCGTGCCGTTCTTGTCATAGGCAGCGTAGAAACGCACTGCACCGTCAGCCGGATCGCCTTTGGCAGCGGTCACGCCTTGCGCACTGGCATCGTACTCCACGATCTGCGACGCGTTCGGGATCAGCGCACGCACGCTGCGTTCCAGCACCACTTTTTTGTTGGTGGCGATGGCAGGCAGGGTGATCTGCCACACCGCCACGATCAGGCCGCCGCACAGCGAAGTCACCAGCATCAGCGTGCGCACCATGCGCAGGCTGTTCACCGGCGGCACGACGTGGATAGGCTGTTCGCCGCTCATTTTTTGCGCGCTCCGAACACATTGGGTTGCAAGTATTTGTCCAGCAGCGGCGCCAGTGCGTTGCCGAACAGGATGGCGTACATCACGCCCTCGGTGAGGCCACCGAAATAGCGGATCATGATGGTCACTGTGCCGATGATCGCGCCGTAGGCCCACACTGCGCGCGGACTGACTGGCGAGGTCGCCATATCGGTCGCCATGAACAGTGCGCCCAACATCAAGCCACCGGACAACAGCACCAAGTGTGCGGGCGGATATTCGTCGCCGCCGAACACGCGGAAGGCCAGCGCCAGTATCAACGCGCTACCGACCACGGCCACCGGGATACGCCAGTCCATGAATTTACGTGCGATCAGATACAGGCCGCACACCATCAACAACAGTGCCGAGGTCTCGCCGGTCGAGGCGGATGCTGCACCGGTGATCATGTCTTGTACCGGATAGACGAAGTGCTCGAACTTCCAGCGTGCCAGCGGTGTGGCACCGGTGAATCCGTCCACCATGTTGGATGCGACCCAGCTGCTGATGTCATTCGGCTGCATCAGTGGCAGCGTCAGCGAGGAGGGGATGAATTCTGTGAAGCGGTGCGCGGTGAAGGCAGGCGCCCAAGTGGTGATGGCGGTGGGGAAGGCGGCTTGCACAAAGGCACGGCCGACCAGTGCCGGGTTGAACGGATTGTGTCCCAGTCCGCCGAACAGCGACTTGCCCAGCCACACGGCAGCGAACCCAGCCACTGCGCCCATCCACAGCGGGAAAGCGGGCGGCAAGGTCAGCGCCAGTAGTACGCCGGTGATGGTGGCGCTCCAGTCGGACAGGGTGTTCACCGTGCCGGACAGTTTGTTAGAGATGCGTTCGGCAGCCAGACAGGAAAGGGTGACAGTGACGATCAGTGCCAGCGAAGACAGACCGTATTGCCATACCGAGAAAGCGCAGATCGGCAGCAGCGCATACACCACATGACGCATGATGGTGGGGACGTCGCGCCCGCTGTGCAGGTGCGGCGAAGCGCGCAGTTGCATGCTCACAACGGTTTCCTCTCTCGCAGGAATGCCTTGGCTGCACGGAACTGTTGCACCAGCGGAATGTGTGACGGGCACACATAGCTGCAACAGCCACATTCGAAACAATCGCCGAGATGATAGTGCTCGGCCATCTCGTCGAATTCCAGTTTAGCCGACAGCATGCCCAGTTGTGAGGGATTCAATCCCATCGGGCAGGCGTTCACACATTCGGAACAATGGATGCAGGCCCAACTTTGTTTGGTGATGGGTTCCAGCATGCGCTTGTCGAACACGAGAATGCCGGAGGTGCCTTTGCTCACCGGGATGTCCAGTGTGCTGGCGGCTTGCCCCATCATCGGTCCGCCGAGGATGACTTCGCGTTCTTTGCAATCCGGATCACCGGCCCACTCAAGGATGCTGCGCAGTGTGGTGCCGAAAGGTATCCAGTAATCGCCGGGTCTTTTGATGCCGGGGCCAGCCAGTGTCACCACGCGTTCGATCAGACCTTGACCTAGTGGTAGCAGACGACCGAGCAGGGCCAGCGTGCCGACGTTGTGCACCACCAAGCCGAGCTGGCTGGGCAGGCCGCCGCTTGGCACATTCAAGCCGAGTAGCGATTTGATCAGCATCTTCTCAGCGCCTTGCGGATACTTGGTCGCCACGGATTGCAGTGTGATGCTGCCGTCTTGAGGCAGATGTGGGCGGATGGCTTCCATCGCGTCCAGCTTGTTGTCTTCCACGCCGATGATGGCGCGGCTTGCTCCGCTGGCACGCAGTGCGATGCGGATGCCAGCCATCAGTTCTTTTGGCCATTCGCGCATCAGTTTGTAGTCGCAAGTGAGGTAAGGCTCGCACTCGCAGCCGTTCACGATCAGCGTATGCACTTGCTTGTCGGCAGGTACGTTCAATTTGGCGTGGCTGGGGAAGGCTGCGCCGCCCAGACCGACCATGCCGATCTGTTGGATGGCAGTGATGAGCTGTGCCTGATCCATCTCGTCTATGTCTTGCGGGATATTGCAGCGCACCTCTTGTGTGGAGGCTTCATACACGCGCAACACGATGGCATCGGTCCACGCACCGCGTGTGTTGGGACGCGGTGTGATGGCTTCGATCACGCCGTCTGCAGGAGCATGTATGGGAGCGGAGAGCGTTCCGTCACAACGTGCGATGAGTTGCCCGCGCGCCACTTCTTCGCCGACTGCGACCAGCGGCACGGACGGTTTGCCGATGTGCTGCGCCAGCGGCAGGATCAGCTTGCGCGGGAAGGGCATGCGCTTGATCGGCTGATCGAGCGTGCCCTTGTGCGGCGCGGGGTGGACGCCGCGCTTGAAACTGCCGCGACGCCAGAAAGAAAAAAGTGAAGCAAGCCCGTGGGAAGATTTGGAACCTTCCACCAAGGGGAGATGCGCGGGGGGCGCAGGGAGGAGAGAGAACCCCTTTGCCGAACCTGCTTCACTGTAAACCGGTTGATCCATTTTTTGTGATGGATCAGTTGAACTTGGCTGCCCGGGCAACGAGCTTGTCCAAATTCGCTTCGTTGCTATTCCAAGGGGTACCCGGATGGATCACGCCTGCGGTGCACTTTTCCGCCGCTTTGACGATCTCCAGATAAGTACCCGCCTTCGGGTTGAGGATGATGGCTTTCTTGCTTTCATTGTAGGCAAACACCTTGGGATTGATATTCATGCATTCGTCACACGCCGTGCACTCCGGTGTTTCGATCCAGACGGCTTCATAGTCAGCTGCATTGGCGGCTGTAGTGGGTGCGGCGCCTGCTGCCGAGCTCATCACTTGCGGTGCGGATGCGCTGCCGCTCATGCCAGAAGAAAGTTGTTGAATCAGCTCCATGCGCACGCGGTCGGCGATGACGGTTTCGTCACCGACGGCGCGTCCGATGGCAGCCACATCCTTCAGCTGATGCCAGAACTGTTGGCGCTCTTCGCATGAGTTCACAAGCTCCTGTGATACCAGAGCGCGCATCAGGCGTTGTTTCTTATCCACGGCCCAGATGAAGGGGAACTTGCCTTCGCGTTCGTCCGCATCCAGTTTGAGGAAGTCGGCCAGCAACACCATGTCGTCGTTCCAGGTGTCGGGCGGTGCCTTCTTGAACTGTTTGGCGAAGCGGCCTTCACTCAGCGCGAAGTCAGCGAAAGTGAGCGGCAGGGTCAACTTCTGTTGTTGGCCGTTCTCGTCCAGATAATCCAGGCTGTATTCGATCCAGTCGTTGTCGATGGACGGGTTGCCTTCAAGACTGACGCACTCGGAGAAGGTGATGCCTGCATCCGGGTTGTAACGGAACAGTGGATAGGCACGAGATTCCACTGCCAGCTTGCTTTGCTGGGTCAGGGTGTCGTCACCCACACCGTGCTCTGGCGGACAGACGGCATACACGTTGAACAGCGCCGGGCGGCGGCTGTTGAGGCCGTCGATGTAGCTTTCGATCAAGTGGGTCGGGTTGGACACACTGCCCTGCAATACATAAGAAGTGCGATGGGTCATGCCGATCAGGCTGATCTCCTTACGGATCTCGGTCTTGCCGTGACCTTTCTTGCCATACGGCGACATGTCGGCCACCTGGCTGATGAAGCCCGAGGTGCATGCCTGACCGCCGGTGTTGGAATACACCTGCGTATCCACCACCATCACCTTCACCGGCATGCCGGACATCAGCATGCGCGACAGATTCTGGAAGCCGATGTCGTACATCGCGCCGTCGCCACCCATGGCGACCACCGGTGGACACAGATGCCATTCTTCCTCGGATAGTTGCGCCCAGTTGAAGTGGGAGAAGAATGCGCCATCGTCATGCGCTGCGTAGCCGCGATCCAGTTCGATCTCGGCCATGCGCACCGCCTTGAAGCCGTCCACCATCTTCGCCATGTGACCCTCGAACACACCCATCGCCACGGATGGAGAATCTTGGAACAAGTGCGAAGTGAACGGGAAGGGATAAGGGTTGAACGGGAAGGTCGAGGCCCACACCGAGGTACAACCGGTGGAGTTGATGATGCCCATATCGGCACGGCTGCGCGGGCCGGTGTATGCGCTGCGCAGAGCGACCAGTTTCTCCAGCAATTGGCTCACCCAGCGCAGCCATTCTTGGTCGATCGGCTCGCCACCTTGGGCCAGTGCGGACAGTGTCAGGTCACGACCCTGATTGGCTTGCACCGCCTGCAACAAAGCATGGGTGTCGGTCAGGTTCACCGTGGACGATAACTTCATGCGGATGTGATCTTCCAGCTGGGCGATCAATGTATCCAGCTTGGCCACGAACTTCTTCACGCGCGGCTGTATAAGCGCGGTGACGGTGCTGGTGAACAGGTGGATGGCTGTCTTCTCGCCACAGCCGAGGCAGGCACCATCGCCGCTGACCATGGAGTTGTAGTTGTGCTTGTCCAACAACAAGGTCTCCAGCGCGCCGACCTTCTCGTCCAGATCGTCGATGCGACTGAATTGCGCCGGTGTGGTGGGCAGCTCAAGCCAGAAGTCCCAATCCTTGCGCAGTGTCTCGATGCTATCGCCAGTCTGCGTCACCATCTTCAGTGCGTTGTCCTCGCACACTTTCACACACACTGCACAGCCTTTGCAGGTGTAAGGGTTGACGGTGATGGAGAACAGGCCGCCCGCGCCTTTTTCCTTCTTCTCTTTTTGAGTCCAATAGGGCTTGGTGGTGGCGAACTTGAAGTTGCCCAACTTTTCGCGCAGCAGATTCAGCTCCACTTCCAAGCGTCCCCGCTCGTCGCCTTGCGTAGGGTCTTCCGTGAATGCTTCGGTGATGGCATTGCCGATCAGGGCGCGCACGTCGAGGCCGTCCGTCTCCAACATGCCGCGCAATTTTTTGTCGATGGCGCGGCTGAACTTGCGCAGGAAGCGGGTCGGACGTCCGCCGACTTCGATCATCTGGATGGCGGTGTTGAGGATGTCGCTGCTGGTCGAGACCAATCCGGGTATGGCGTTATCCGGGCACTGTGTGTAGCACTCGCCGCAGGCGGTGCAGTTCTCGGCGATCCATTCCGGATGTTCGAAGCGGATCTGCGTCATGTCGCGATACACACCGGTGGCGGCAGGGATCAGTGCCATGCCCATGAACGGATCGACCAGATTGTCCGAGCCTTGTCCCTTCATGTAGAAGTTGCCGGTCTGCTCCCAGAAGCGGTGGATGTCGGTCGCGCCGCCGTCGCCTTCCGGCATATGTTTGAGCATCATCGGCATGGCAGGTGCGAGCTTGGCGGCCACTTGTTGGCGTGCGCCGACCTGCTTGGCGGAGGCTGGGATCTCATAGATCTCTTCGTAACCGCGACGTACCACGCGCAGGTTGTCTTCGACGACGCGTTTGCCCTTCTTGCCGAACTTGGATTCCAGTTGGTTCTCGATAGCTTGGAACAGATTCTGTTCAGTCAGACCTGCGCGCTCTTTTACATCGGACGCGTGGAAGAACGCACCTTGGAAGGCATTGCCCTGCATACGCAGTTGCAGGTCGACGTTGGAAGATTCTTCACGGGCGATCTTGAAAGCATCCAGATAGAACACGCGGATGTCGTTGTCCACGATGAACTTCTGCGTGTGTGCAGGGAAGGTGGCCCACACTTCTTCAGCACTGGCGAGGTTGCTCTGGATGATGAAAGCACCGCCTTTTTTCAGGCCGGCGACGGCGTTGGTGTGCAGGAACACTTGCGGGTCGGGTGACAGCGCCACGTCGATGGCGGTGTATTCGCAGTTGATGCGGATCGGCTCCGGTGCGGCAGACAGATAATAAGTCGTCGGTTGGCCCTTCTTCTCGGAACCGTATTTCGGATTGGCTTTGATGTCCCAGCCCAGCAGTTCGAACAAGGTCATGGCCAAGTTTTTGCCGGTGGTCACTGCACCCCAGCCACCGATGGAGTGCATACGCACAGCGATGGCACCTTTGGGCAGCAGGTTCGGATTCTCGGAACCGCGCAGCGCCATCTGCTTGATGTTGGGATAGGCTTCCAGCAGTTCTTGTTGGCGTACTTCTTGTTTAGGGGTGGCGGATTCGTCACGCACGAAGTCTACTGATAGATAGTAGAACTTGCGGTGCGCCGCGCCGGGCAGCATGTTCTCGACGGCGGCGATCAGGCCTTCGGGTTGCAGGTCGCGCGAACCCAGACCGTAGCAGCCGGAATACAGGGAAGGCATGTCTTTCAGGCTGTCGTAGGCGACATAGCCTTCGTGATTGTTCTCGCGGCCGTTCTCCAGGCACTTGGAAACGGTGGCGCGCACTTCACGCATCAGCGGCAGGTCTTCTGCCAGTGGCTGGTCGGTGCGTTCCAGCACGGCCACGCCTTTCTTGCCTTTCAATACTTTGCCCAAAATGTCGCCGGGGAAGGGGCGGAACATGGTGAGATTGACCACGCCCACTTTGATCTTGCGATTCTCGCGCAGCCAGTCAGCGACGGCGGCGGCCTGCACTGTCATGCTGCACTGACCGAGGATGAGGTAATCGGCATCTTCGCAGCGGTATTCGTCCACGCGCTTATAGCGGCGACCGGTGAGTTGGTAGAACGCTTCAGCGCTGTTGTCGAATAGCTCCGGGATGTGATCGAAGAAATAGGGTCGTTGCGCGGCAACTGCCTGCATGTAGGCGTCTTGATTGGTCACGCCGCCGGAAGCGACCGGATTGTCCACATCCCACAGCAGGGGCACGCGGCGGCGCTTGTCGCCATAGATCAGACGCTGGCCGGGGGTGGGGGTGTCGATGATGTCGTCTGAGTGGCCGAGATATTCATCCACCAGTGCGCGTTCCGGCACCAGCACCGGTTCGATCAAGTGGGTGGTGAGGAAACCGTCCTGCGCCACCATGGCTGGCGTGAGTGCCAGTTCGGCGGTCTTGCGCGCGATCATGTTGAGGTCGGCCGCTTCTTGCGCGTTCTTTGCCATCACTTGGATGAAGCCGGTGTCGTCTGCACAGTGGTAATCGTCATGACCGCAGTGCACATTCAGTGCGCTCTTGGTGATGGCGCGGCAACCCACATTCAGCACATAAGGCAAGCGTTTGCCGACGGCGGCATACAGCGACTCGTGCATGAAGGCCATGCCCTGCGAGGAGGTGAAGTTGACCGCGCGCTGACCGGTCATGGATAGACCGGCGGTGACGCCTGCGGCGGCGTGCTCGGATTCCGGTTCGATGAATACCAGCGGCCGGCCGGCGGTATTGAGGTGGCCGGCGGCGACTGCTTCTGCCCAGTATTCACCCATCTGTGTAGAAGGCGTGATTGGATATGCTCCCGCACCATCCGAGGCTTCGCGCTCGACCATGATGACGGCGGTATTGCCGTCGATTGCATCGCGTACGCCGGGATACTTGAAGTCAGTTTTCTGCTCGGCACCGGTGATGGCGTCCAGCAATTTGAATTGTTTGATCTTGTTCAACATGGTCGGACTCCTCAAGCTTCTGCCGTTGCGGGCAGGGGTTGGATACGGATGATCTTGCGGGCGGCACGGCCCTTGTCGGCACGTTTGCCATCCAGCCAGACGATGGCACCGGTGGGACAACGTTCAATGGCACGGCGGTCAGCCGTTTCGTTCTTGCTGTAATCAATGACGGCCAGATTGCGCTCCAGTTTGATCAGTCCGGGGGCGGCATCCATCACGCAGCGACCGCAGGCGGTGCAGGACACTTCGCAGGCGTTCTCGGAAGCGCTCGGGTCAGCTTGGTTCTTGCAGGCCAACCATAATTGACGCGAGATCGGCTCCAACGAGAACAGTTGTTTGGGGCAGATATCCACGCAGTCGCCGCAGGCGGTGCATTTGATCGGGTCGACTTCGGGCAGACCTTGGCGGTTCATGAAGATGGCGCCAAAATCACAGACATGGGAACAATCACCCAGTCCGAGACAGCCCCATACGCAGGAACGTCCGCCGCCGCTGATTACCGAAGCCGAGCGGCAGGTGGAATGGCCCACGTAGTTGGCGCTGCTCTTGGCGACGTTGTTGCCGCCTGAGCAGGCCAGACGCGCGATGCGTTTCTCTACATTGCCGAGATCGATACCCAGCAGGGAGGCGATGCTGATGTTCTGTTGCGGAGGATTGACGGTGCAGCGCGCCGGTTCGATAGAACCCGCCACGACTTGTTCTGCAAAATTGCGGCAACCGGCTGTGCCGCATGCGCCGCAGTTGGAGTGAGGCAGCATCTCTTCGACCTGTTCGATGCGAGGGTCTTCGAATACATACAGACGCTTGCTGGCCAGCGCCAGAAACAGCGCGAGCACGCCGCCCAAAGCAGCCATGAAGGTTGAAGCAAATAAGATCGATTGCAGTGTTTGCATGATGACCCCCGGTATGCGCCTGCCTCGCCGTGCAGTCTGCGCTTATTCGTTGTGGCAATAAGGGTAATAAAGTTACAATCATTCACCGAATCAATAATTTCAATTTTAATTATTAGATGAATAAGTATTAGTTGAGGAGTTTGGTATGGCAAAGGATGGGAAGGCTTACTATAAAGACAGTAGAATCAAGCAGATGCGCGCATTCTGTGAGGTAGTGCGCAGCGGCAGCGTGACCCAGGCGGCGCAGAAACTGTTCATTAGCCAGCCCTCAGTCACTTTGCAGATTCAGGCTCTGGAACGCGAATTGAGCGTCACATTGTTCGAAAGACGTGGTCCGGTACTCAAGCTCACGCCCGATGGTGAGTCTTTATATGAGTTGGCTGAACCCTTGGTAAAAGGTATTGATGGTTTGCAGGAGAGCTTCGCTGCATTGCATGGCCGATTGGAGTCGGGGATGCTCAATATCGGTGCCGGTGAATCCACCATCCTGTATGTGTTGCCGGAAGCGGTGCGCCGTTTCGTGGCGACCTATCCTGGCATTCATACCAAATTGCACAATGTCACAGGCCGTGATGGGCTCAAGATGTTGCGTGCGGACGATATAGACTTTGCGGTCGGCTCCATGCTGGAAGTGCCTGATGACATTATCTATGAGCCAGTGGCCTTGTTCGACCCGGTACTCATCGTGCCGCTCGACCATCCGCTGGCAGCCTTCGATGAGGTCTCGCTGGAAGCGATAAGCCAGTACGGACTGATCCTGCCGCCGCGCCACCTTTCTACTTGGAATATAGTCAAATACGTGTTCCAGCAGCACAACCTGACTTTCAAGGTGACGCTGGAAGCGGGCGGCTGGGAAGTGATCAAGAAATATGTCGAACTCGGCATGGGTATCTCTATCGTCACGGCGATCTGTCTGACGGGCACCGAGAAGTTGAAATGTATTCCGCTGAAACAATATTTTCCGCAGCGCGGATATGGCCTAGTGCTGCGCAAAGGCAAGTTCTTGTCGCCGCAGGCACGGCGCTTTGTCGAGTTGCTGCATGAGGTATACGGCACTACACCATCACCTGAAAGATAGATTCAGTCACTTGACTTAATCGTTTGACTGAAATATCGTGCGCTCCCTGTCCACGCAGCCGGAGCGAAGTTGAGTCCCTCGAAAAAAACGAATTGTCCCCTGATGAACATGGCGCAGCGCTTGCTGGGCCATGCACCTAGTTCTCAGGAGGAGACGCGCTGGCGCCTGCTGCAGGCCGCTACCGAGGTGTTCGCCGAAGTCGGCTATCGCGCAGCGACCACCCGCGAGATATCGCGCCGGGCCGAGGTCAATCTGGCAGCCATCCATTACCACTTCGGAGACAAGGCGGAGCTCTACCGCGAAGTGTTCCGCCTGCCCTTTCTGAACGAATGCAACACCTT
Source organism: Sideroxydans sp. (assembly GCA_024636935.1). Taxonomy (GTDB): domain Bacteria; phylum Pseudomonadota; class Gammaproteobacteria; order Burkholderiales; family Gallionellaceae; genus Sideroxyarcus. The sequence continues at coordinate 21,576 of JAGXGC010000031.1, forward strand.
CGCCACGCTGGATCTGGAAGAAGTGTCGCTGTCAGAAGCTTTGCGTGCCCTGTACATCTGGCTGTTTCCGCCCGAAGCGGAAGCCGACCCCATGCTGCGTCAGTTCTTGCGTCTGCACGCGCGCGAAGAGGGCGATCCCAGTGGTGTGTTGGGTGATGCGCTGGTGCAAGCGTTTCGGCCGAACCATGAGAAATTGCTCGCGTTGCTGAGCCGCGAGATGGAAGTGTCGGACGTGGATGATGATATGCAGCGGCTTGCATTCAATCTGGTCGGATTGGCGACGGTATATCTACATGGCGGGCGTAGCGCAGTCGAGGCATTTGCGCCGCAACTGCTCAAAGGCGTGCCGGCACGCGAGACGATGGTGGAAAGATTGTTGGAGCATGCGCTGGTGCTGATAGCCGGCGAAAAGAAACGACGCATGAGAATGCAAAAGGAAAGCACATGATGAAGACACGACTTCTCGACAACAAACCGCTGGTAATCAAGCTGATGCTGGCATCGTTGGTGTTCGGTGGCGGTGCGCTATGGTTGGCAAGCAGCAGCGTTGCGGAAGAGGCGGCAACCGCGCCTGCTGCAACAGGCCGCCCGGCATTGACCGTGCGCACCACTGTGCTGCGTGAAGATAAATGGTCGGAGACATTGTCGGCCAACGGCAGCATCCTGCCCTGGCAGGAAGCCATCATCGGGTCGCAATTGCAAGGTGTGCGTATCGCCGAAGTGAAGGTGAGCATCGGCGACCATGTGAAGCGCGGTGAGGTGCTGGCGACTTTGGATAATGCCATCCTGCGTGATAGCAGCGATTCACCACAGGGCAAGATACTCGCACCGGATGACGGCGTGATCTCGGCCGCCAGTGCGAATGTCGGCTCCATGCCGCAGCTTGGGGTGGAACTATTCCGCATCATTCGCAAAGGACGATTGGAATGGCGTGCGGAACTGACGGCGGATGAGTTGATGCGTATGCGTCGCGGCATGAAGGCAAATGTGACACTGTCTGGCGGTCGGAATCTGCATGGTGTGGTGCGCGCTATTTCGCCATCGGTCGATCCGCGCACGCGTTATGGTTATGTATTGGTGTCGCTGAACGACAACACGGGCGTCATCGCAGGCGCCTTCGCGCGCGGGACTTTCGATATCAGTGGCGCACGTAATATTCGTACCTTGCCCACCACAGCAGTTATGCAACGGGGCGACGTCACCTATGTGCTGGTGGTCGACGGTGCGAGTCGGGTGCATGAACAAGCTATCAAGACCGGGCAGCGCAAAGGCGCACGGATAGAGATCGTGCAAGGTTTGAAGCCTGGTCAGCAAGTGGTGGAGAGCGGTGGGCCGTTCCTGACCGAAGGCGATCTGGTTCAAGTGATCAAGGAATAAGCATGAACGTTTCCGCATGGTCTATACGTAATCCAATTCCGGCAATACTCGGCTTTTTGCTGCTGAGCTTCATGGGTATCGCCGCATTCAAGGCGATGAAGATCCAGTTGTTCCCCGATATCGATCTGCCGATGATCACGGTGACTGCCTCTTTGCCGGGCGCTTCACCGGATCAGATGGAGGCTGAAGTCGCACGCAAGATCGAGAATGCACTGGCCAGCGCGCAGGGTCTTAAGCATATCTATACGCAGGTGAAAGATGGCAGCGCTGTCATCTCAGCCGAGTTCAGGCTGGAGCGCGACTCGCGCGAGGCGCTGGAAGATGTGCGTTCAACAGTGTCCCGTATTCGCAGTGATCTGCCGCGTGAGATGCTTGATCCGGCTATCAATAAAGTGGAGATGAGTGGCAAGCCGTTGCTGACCTATACCATCACCACACCAAGCATGAGTGAAGAGGAGTTGTCCTGGTTCGTGGACAACAACATCGCCAAGTTGCTACTGGGTGTGAAGGGCGTGGGTGCGGTCAACCGTGTTGGCGGAGTGACGCGTCAGGTACGTGTGGAGCTCGATCCGATCAGATTGCTGGCGCTGAATTTGACCGCTGCCGATGTTTCAAAACGATTGAAAGAGATACAGCAGGAGGCACCTGGTGGCAGAACCGATCTGGGTGGACTGGAGCAATCCGTCAGGACGCTGGCAACGGTCAAGACGGCTGCCGAGTTGGCGCAGATCGAGATCGGTCTAAAAGACGGGCGCAGCATCAAACTTGAGCAGGTCGCGGATGTGAGCGACACCATCGCAGAACGCCGTTCGGCTGCCTTGCATGATGGCAAGCCGGTGGTGGGCTTCGAGGTCATCCGCTCGCTCGGTGCGAGCGATGTCTCAGTCGCAGAGGGTGTGGATAGTGCGTTGGCGAAGCTGAATGAGACGCATCCCGATGTGCAGACCGAGCTGGTGTTCACCACGGTAGAAACAGTACGCGAGGCTTATCAGGGTTCGATGGAGATGATCTTCGAGGGCGCTGCATTGGCGGTGCTGGTGGTCATGTTCTTCCTGCGCAACACACGCGCCACCATCGTGGCGGCGACCGCATTGCCGCTTGCCATTATCCCAACCTTCGCCTGCATGTACCTGTTCGGTTTCACCATCAATATGGTGACTTTGCTTGCGTTGTCGCTGGTGGTCGGTGTGCTTGTGGATGATGCCATCGTGGAGATCGAGAACATCATGCGCCATCTGGAGATGGGCAAGTCGCCTTACGACGCGGCGATGGAAGCGGCGGACGAGATCGGCATGGCGGTCATCGCAACCACCTTTACGCTGGTGGCGGTGTTCTTGCCGACTGCGTTCATGAGCGGGGTGCCGGGGCGATTCTTCGTGCAGTTTGGTTGGACTGCCGCTGTGGCCGTGTTGTTCTCGCTGGTCGTCGCGCGCTTGCTGACACCGATGATGTCGGCTTATTTCCTGCAACCACGTATCGCGCATGAGACGCCGGGCTGGATCAATATCTACTTGAAATGGGCGCAATGGTGTTTGGCGCATCGCAAGACGACCATGGCCGCCGCCGCCATATTCTTTGTCGGCTCGTTCGCGCTGGCGGGGACGCTGCCAACAGCATTCCAGCCCAAGGACAATCAGTCCCAATCGCAGGTCTCGATCACACTGCCGCCGGGTAGCAAGTTCGAGCAGACCTACGCAATGGCCGAGCAAGCACGTGAGATCGTGATGAAGAACCCGAATGTGACCTTGGTCTATACCGCCATCGGCGGCGGGGCGGCCGGCGGCAATGCATTTGAGCCTTCGGGTGCCGCGGAAGCCCGCAAAGCATCGCTGTCCATTCAGCTCAAGGCGCGCGATGAGCGCCCTCGCAAGCAATTGATCGAGGACGAGCTGCGGGAGGCTTTGAGAGTTCTGCCGGGTGTGCGCGTGAAGGTCGGCCTAGGATCGTCAGCCGACAAGCATCAGCTGGTGCTGACCAGTGAGAACAGCGAACTGCTGGCTGCGCATGCATTGAAGGTCGGGCAGGACTTGCGCACCATCCATGGCATCGGCAACGTGGTGTCGAACTCCAGCATCCTGCGTCCGGAGATCGTGGCGCGTCCCGATTTCGCGCGGGCGGCGGATCTTGGTGTGACCACGGTGGCGATCGCTGAGACGCTGCGCGTGGCGACCAACGGCGATTACGATCAGGCGCTAGCCAAACTGAATCTGCCGGACCGTCAACTGCCTATCATCGTGAAGTTGCGCGATGACGCACGTCAGGATCTGGCCTTGCTGGAGCGGTTGGTGGTGAACGGAGCGAATGGCCCGGTGCTCTTGGGCAATGTGGCGACACTAAGTATGGAGAGCGGTCCGGCACAGATCGACCGCTACGATCGCCAGCGCAACATCACATTCGAGATCGAGCTGGCAGGCCAACCCTTGGGTAAGGTTCAGCAGGCCGTAGCAGCGTTGCCATCCATCAAAAATATGCCCAAGGGCGTGGAAATGGCAGCCATCGGAGATGCCGAAGCGATGAACGAGCTGTTCGCCAGCTTCGGTCTGGCCATGTTCACAGGAGTGATGTGTATCTACATTGTGCTGGTGTTGCTGTTCAAGGACTTCATGCAGCCGGCAACGATCTTGTGGGCGCTGATCCTCTCCATTCCGGGAGCCTTCCTCGCGCTGTTCCTGACACATACGGCGATCTCCATGCCTTCCATGATCGGCCTCATCATGCTGATGGGAATCGCGACCAAGAACTCCATCCTGTTGGTGGAATATGCGATCGTGTCCAGACGCGATCGCGGTATGAGTCGCGCGGAGGCATTGATGGATGCTTGCAGCAAGCGGGTGCGTCCGATCGTGATGACTACGTTGGCTATGGCTGCCGGTATGATGCCGGTGGCACTGGATATGGGTATGGGTGACGGCAGTTTCCGCAGCCCGATGGCAATTGTAGTGATTGGCGGGCTGATCACCTCCACCTTCCTGAGTTTGCTGGTGATCCCGGTGGTGTTCACTTATGTCGACGACGGAATCGAATGGCTGCGCAGGATGTTCAACAAGGCACGGGGCATAACGGCACCTGCAAGCGAAGTAAAGGCAGGTTGAGGGTGATAGGGGGTGTTGTTATACTCCCGCGCGATATCGCCCATCGGACGGCAATACACTGTACAAGGAGAGAGTAATGAATCTGGAACAAGCACGCTTCAACATGATCGAGCAACAGATCCGCCCATGGGATGTTCTCGATCCCCGCGTTCTGGAATTGCTGAAGGTGGTTCGCCGCGAACAGTTCGTACCGGCGGACAGCAAAGGCCTGACCTTTGTCGATACCGAGATATCTCTGGGTCATGGTGTGAGCATGTGGCAGCCAAAGGTCGAGGCACGCGCGGTGCAGGCGCTGGCTTTGCAACCCATGGACAGTGTGCTGGAGATCGGTACGGGTAGCGGTCACGTGACCGCCTTGCTGGCACGTTTGGCCGCGCAAGTGACCAGTGTTGAGATCGAGCCTGAGCTAAGCACTTCTGCTTCGCGCAATCTGGCTACGCACAATATCGACAACGTCACGCTGCAAGTGGGCGATGCCGCAAATAGCTGGGGCGAAGCTGAATACGACGCCATCGTACTTACGGCCTCAGTGCCGATGGTGCCGGAGGCGTACAAGCAGCAACTTAAGGCCGGCGGCCGCTTGTTCGCTATCGTGGGTGATGCACCGGCGATGCATGCGCAACTGATCACCCGTACCGGAGCCGATACTTTTGAAACCAAAGTATTGTTCGAAACCGTGGTCGCGCCACTACGCAACGCAGCACAGCCAGAACGCTTCGTATTCTGAAGTTCGATTGATCACATACGCTTGCCTCGATTGAGGCAAACATATAATATTAGCCAATTCTAATATTCTAATGGAGTGCCACATGAATCCGTCCAGAACCATTTTGAGTGCGATGCTGGCAGTAGCGTTTGCCGCGCCGGCCTCGGCGGCAGACCTGATCGATATCTATCGTGCCGCCCAAACTCAGGATGCGGTGTTTGCATCAGCGCGTGCTGCGCAGCAAGCAGGCCAGGAAAAGTTAAGTCAGGGACGCGCCTTGCTGATGCCGAGCGTCAACTTGAATGCCAATACGGCGTACAACGACGTGAACGCACCGTATGGGGCGAACAAATATAACAGCCACGGTTACGGCGTGACCGTGACGCAACCTCTGTTCCGCGAGCAAAACTGGGCCATGTACAACCAGTCCGAGTTGCAGGTCGCCATCACCGAGGCGCAGTTCAAAGCAGCACAGCAGGACGTCATCCTGCGCAGTGCGCAAGCCTATTTCGATGTACTGATCGCACAGGACACGGTGCAATTGATCGTGGCGCAGAAGTCCGCTATCTCGCAACAACTGGAACAAGCCAAGCGCAATTTCGAAGTGGGTACGGCAACCATTACCGATACCTATGAAGCACAGGCACGTTATGACCTGATCCTTGCTCAGGAATTGGCCGCTGCCAGTGATCTGGAAGTGAAACGTCGTGATCTGCAGCAACTCATCAATGCAGATGTGCCGGTGTTGAACGTATTGGGTGCAGGGTTCAACCCAGTTGCCCCCGAGCCTGCCGATGCGCAGAAATGGGTAGAGGACGCCAAACTCAACAACCTGCAAGTCAAAATTGCCGAGGCAGCCTATGAGTTGGCAGATGAAGAAGTTGCACGCAATCGTGGTGGACATCTGCCAACATTGGACTTGGTAGGCAGCTATTCCAAGAACACCGGTTGTGCTTTTACTAGCTGCGGTGACACGCGCAGTACATCGGTTGGCCTGCAATTGAACATGCCTCTGTTCCAAGGTGGTGCAACACAGTCGAAATGGCGTGAGGCAGATGCCAATCGCGAGAAAGCCAAGCAAGATCTGGAAAACGCACGTCGCAATGTGGCGGTGCAGACTCGCCAAGCCTATCTGGGCGTAGCAACGGGTATCGCGCAGGTACAGGCGCTGCAACAGGCGTTGAAGTCGAGCGAGAGTCTGTTGTCAGCCAGTAAGCTAGGTCAGGAAGTCGGCGTGCGTACCAGTCTCGATGTGCTCAACGCGCAACAGCAGATGTATGCCACACGTCGTGACTTGTATCAGGCGCAATACAACTACTTGGTCAGCAATCTGCGTTTGAAAGCGGCGACAGGCAGTTTGCAAGAAGCGGACTTGGAGCGGGTCAATCAGGCGCTGCACTAAGCTTTATGCATCAGGCCGAAAACACTCGGCCTCATGCATGTATCGATTCAATGCGGCTTTGTATAAAGCAGCCGTACGCATTGAGCCAGATCGTCCTGCCATAGCGGCAGATCCAATCCGAACCCCTCTTTGATCTTATTAGTATTCAGCACGGAATTGGCGGGCCGCGGCGCCGGCAGGGGGTAGCCGCTGGTCGGAATGCCCTCAATGGTCAGCGTCTTATCGCGCAACACCTCATCGTAAAGTTTGGCGAATTGAACGATCTCTTCAGCGTAGCGATGCCAGCTTGTTCGCCCGCCAGCGGTCAGGTGGTACAAACCATAACGACTTTCCTCAAAATCCACAGCGTGACATTGCTGCAAGATCTGCGCAGTTGAATTAGCCAGCAAACTTGCGCTGGTGGGCGCGCCAAATTGATCGGCGACGATACGTAAGGTGTCGCGCTCTTTCGCCAAGCGCAGGACAGTCTTTACGAAATTTCCGCCATGTACGCCATAGACCCAACTGGTACGCAGGATGAAGTGATTGCAACCAACGGCACGAATCGCTTCTTCGCCTGCCAGCTTGGTCTTGCCATAGACGCTCTGCGGATCAGAGCTGTCAGACTCAGAGTAGGGCTCACTATTGCGGCCGTTGAAAACGTAATCGGTAGAAAAATGTATCAGCAGGGCGTTGAGCTTACGCGCCTCCTCGGCCATAACACCAGGCGCAATACCATTCACAGCCAACGCCAACTCTGGCTCACCCTCTGCTTTGTCTACCGCAGTGTAAGCCGCAGGATTGAGGATGATGTCGGGCTGGTACTGCTGAATCACGCTACGGATGGCATCTGGATTTGCCAAGTCGAGCTGTTCTCGCGTCAATGCGACAAGGCGACCGGCAGCGGGCAACACGCGCTGCAATTCCCAGCCAACTTGGCCGTTGGAACCGGTGAGCAGAATTGTCTTCAAGCGAACACTTCCGCGACACGCAATGTTTTGCCAAACGCATCCTTGGTGGACAAGAGCGGGTCGGCAGTAAGTGGCCATTCGATATTCAAATCGGCATCATTCCATAGGATGCACCGTTCATGCTCTGGCGCCCAATAGTCGGTAGCTTTGTACTGCACATCAGCGGAGTCAGATAGGACCAGAAAGCCGTGTGCAAAGCCTTCTGGTATCCATAACATGCGCTTGTTCTCAGCACTTAGATAGGTGCAGGCAGATTGGCCGAAGGTGGGAGAACTGCTGCGAATATCTACTACCACATCGAAAACCTCGCCCGCGGTCACGCGCATCAGCTTTCCTTGTGGCTGCTGCACTTGATAGTGCAAACCGCGAAGTACATTTTTGGCCGAACGTGAGTGATTATCTTGCACGAAATGCACTGGACGACCAACAAGCTGCTCGAATTTGCGCTCGTTATAGCTTTCGTAAAAGAAACCGCGCATATCACCATACACATCAGGCTCGATGATCAGCACTTCCGGGAGGGATGTCGGGATGACCTGCATGTCAGAACTTCTCTTTCAGTATGGAAAGCAGGTACTGGCCATATCCATTCTTAGCCAAGGAGAGTGCCAGCGCCTCAAGCTGTTGGCGAGAAATATAGCCGCGACGATATGCGATCTCTTCAGGGCAGGCAATCATTAGTCCTTGGCGCTTTTGCAGCGTCTGAATAAATAGCGACGCATCCATTAGAGAGTCATGCGTACCGGTATCAAGCCAAGCGCTACCGCGACCGAATACTTGTACATCCAGCCGGTTGCGTTCCAGATATATCTGGTTAATGGTGGTGATCTCTAGTTCGCCACGTGCTGAGGGCTTGATTGACTTGGCAATACTGATTACTTCATTGTCGTAGAAATACAAACCCGTGACTGCGAAATGGGATTTAGGCACAAGCGGCTTCTCTTCGATGCTCAGAGCTCGACCATCATGGTCGAAATCGATCACACCATAGCGCTCTGGATCGGTCACGCGATAGGCGAAGACAGTTCCTCCATCACTTTTAGAGGCTGCGGCAGATAACAATTCACCAAGCCTATCTGCATAGAAAATATTGTCCCCGAGAATAAGGGCGCAACTGTCGTTGCCGATGAAAGATTCTCCAATGATGAAAGCCTGGGCCAACCCATCGGGTGAAGGCTGCACTGCATAGGAAAGGTTGATGCCCCACTGTTTGCCGTCTCCTAGCAGTTGTTCGAAGCGTGGCGTGTCTTGTGGGGTAGAGATGATCAGAATGTCTCGTATCCCAGCCAACATCAGCGTGGTCAGCGGGTAGTAGATCATCGGCTTGTCGTAGATGGGTAGTAACTGTTTTGAAACAGGTAGTGTCACCGGATAGAGGCGGGTGCCGGATCCGCCGGCGAGGACGATGCCTTTCATGTTGCGCTCCTGTTCGTATAGTTCTGCTGCACCCAGTTTTGGTAGTCACCGCTGGTGACGCCCTGCACCCAATCAGTATTGGAGAGATACCACTCAACAGTCTTGCGCAGGCCGGTCTCGAAGGTCTCTTGTGGTTTCCAGTCCAGCTTTGTAGCGATCTTGTTAGCGTCGATGGCATAGCGCTTATCGTGACCGGGGCGGTCTGCGACGTACGTGATGAATTGGCTGTGTGGGGTACCTTGTGGATGCAATTCATCCAAGATGGTGCAGATGGCTTGCACCACCTCCAGATTGGTTTTCTCGTTCCAGCCGCCGATGTTGTATGTCTCTCCCGGCGTGCCCCGCGCCAACACCAGTCTCAGCGCACGCGCATGATCATCCACATACAACCAGTCGCGAATGTTGTCGCCCTTGCCGTAGATGGGAAGCGGTTTGCCAGCGACCGCGTTCAGGATCACCAGCGGAATCAGCTTCTCGGGGAAATGGTAAGGACCGTAGTTGTTGGAACAATTGGTGGTCACCACAGGCAGGCCGTAGGTGTGATGCCATGCACGTACAAGATGATCGCTGGATGCCTTACTGGCCGAGTAGGGCGAATTGGGCTCGTATGCGGTCGCTTCAGTAAAGAAACCCTCATCGCCCAGGCTGCCATACACCTCGTCTGTAGAAATGTGGTGGAAGCGGAAGGCTGACTTGGCATCCTCACCCAGACCATTCCAGTAATTCCGCGCCGCTTCAAGCAAGGTATAGGTGCCAACGATGTTGGTTTGAATGAAATCTGCCGGGCCGCTGATAGAACGATCAACGTGAGATTCAGCGGCCAGATGCATCACCGCATCGGGCTGATGCTGTTTGAAAACACGAGCGACTTCGGCGGCATCACAGATATCGACTTGCTCGAAACAGTAGCGTGCATCGTTGGATATGGAAGTCAGTGATTGCAGGTTGCCAGCATAGGTCAGTTTGTCGACGTTAATAACGTGGCAGTCTGTGTCGTTGATGAATTGACGAATGACCGCTGAACCGATAAATCCGGCGCCGCCGGTGACGAGTATCTTTTTCATATTATTAATTTTACCGGAAACCAAATGATCTCCTAAGAAAGACGCGGAAGGACGCCATCAACAAACTGGGCTGCACGTTCAGTTGCACCTTGATTGCTACGGACAAAATGCTCACCACAGCGTCCCATATCAAGCATGCGCTTTGGGTCTTGTAGCAGCATATTCAATTGTCGCATCAATTCATGGGCATCCTGCACCCGCAAGGCCGCACCATCCTCTATGGCAAGTTCGGTCGCTTGTGAAAAGTTGAAAGTATGTGGGCCGATAAGCACTGGCTTGCCAGCCGCACAGGCTTCAATCAGATTTTGCCCGCCCAAAGGTAACAGGCTGCCGCCGATAAAGGCGATATCGCACGCGGCATAGTAGGCGAACAATTCGCCCATGCTGTCTCCCAGAACAATCTGCGTCTCAGGCAAGATCGCAACATCCGCACTGCGGCGCTGCATGCGGAAACCTCGCTGCTCAATCATATCGGCCACCTCATTGAAACGCTGGGGATGGCGGGGGACGATTACGGTGAGTAGATCACTGGCATTGGCTTGATGCAGTGCATCCAGTAATAATGTTTCTTCGCCTTCTCGCGTACTGGCCGCAAGAAAGATCTGCCGCGCTTTGCCGAAGCTATCGCGTAATGATTTGCCGATTTCCAATTGACTGTCAGGGGGGGGGATATCGAACTTTAGATTACCCATCACAGGTACGGCATGCCCAGATAGCGAAGAAAGACGCTCAGCGTCGGAATTCGTCTGGGCAGCAATGAGGCTAAGGCCGTGTAGTCCGTCGTGGACCAGACGCGGGAAGCGCGCATATTTACGTGCCGAATTTTCTGATAAGCGAGCGTTGAGTAGCAAGAGAGGGACTTTCAAACGGCGACTCTCAAAGATCAGGTTGAACCACACCTCGGTCTCCAGCAATACGCCTACTTGAGGCTGGAAATGTGTCAGGAAGCGGCGCACTGCGAAAGGGTAGTCGTACGGCAGATACACGCGAAGCACGTCATCTCCATACAGTTGTTCACTGGCGGCACGGCCAGTGGGCGTCGTGTGCGTAAGTAGAATCTGGTGCCCGGGGTGGCGATCAAGCAGAGATTTGACCAGTGTGGCGGTCGCTCGCGTTTCGCCGACTGAAACAGTGTGTAGCCAGATTAGGGGTTTGCTGCTTTTGAAATTGTAGTGCCCGAAACGCTCACCAATATGATGTAGATACTCTGGCTGTTTGCGAGATCGGATTAAAAGGTGAATCAGGATATATGGCAACAGTAGCCAAAGCAGCAAGGTGTAGGTGAGTCGGTTGTCCATCAGCCTCACGAGATGTCTCCAAGTGCGCGCGCAAGCTGCTGCATTACTTCATCGACCTCAATTAGGGCCATCGCGCCAGAGTGATGGACGCGAGTGTTCCATGGCAGCTCTTCGGGTCTCTGGCTAAGGAAATTGCGAACTGCTTCCGCATAATGATCCACGCAATATTCCGTACGTTGATATGGGCCGGTGAGGCTGATGGGTGCGACGGCATAGAGACCAACTACAGGCGTATCGACAGCGCGTGCCAAATGTACTGCGGCGGTATCTGGTGCAATCAGGACGCTCGCCTGTTCAATCACAGCTGCAAGTTGTTTGGGGGAGGTTTGGCCACACAGGTTCAGTGCGTGAGAAGGGGAAACCTGTGCCAATTGTTCACATAGTGCATGCTCGGCAGGTGTATTTCCGCCTGTAAGAACGATGCCGCAATCAAAAAATTTGACTGCCAAATCGATCACTTTGGTATAGCGTTGAGGCAACCAGTTCCGCTCTGATTTGCTGGAAGCTGGGTGCAATGCTAGTAGCGGGCGCGGGAGGTTTTCCAACCGTTGTTTTGCCCACGCTTGGTCAACGTCGCTGATGGGTAGATTCCATTCTGCAGTGGCAAGTTTTCCTGTCAGACTGCTGATGAATGCAAGGAAGCTGTCAACAAGATGGTTATCTTTAAAGGGAATGGCCCGATTGCAGAACAGCCATTGCAGTTCACGTGCACGGGTGCGGTCAAAGCCGATTTTGAGCGGGGAGCGCAGTGCGGGGTAAAGTAAATTAATGCGAAGGTTGGCTTGCATCGCTAATACAGCATCAAAACGGAATCCGCGGAACTTCCGGTAGAAGGCGCGGTAGTCTGAAATTGTGCGGGGTTTATCCATTACGATGAAGTTCACGCCTGCCATCCCATCCAGCAATGCAAAGGCTGGCGGACTGGTGATCCAAGTGATGCTTGCCCCAGGTAGTTCGCGGTGTAGCGCTTGCACAGCAGCTGAAACCATGACGATATCGCCTAGCGCCGAGAAGCGAACGATGGCGATATGGGGAGAAGATGCAGAAGAATCGGTCATGGAACTTTGTGAAGTGTGCAGAAGTGCATTGTAGCCAAATCAACTGTCGAGTGGCTTGACATGACAGGTCGACGCCTGCTGTAATGTGCGTTCAACTATTGAACGCACAAACCATGCGAGATGAAAGTACACATTACACCCTGCTTAAGGCCTTAGAAGAAAATCCTGGGCTTTCTCAACGTGAGCTTGCTAAACGGCTTGGTGTAAGTCTAGGCAAAGTGAATTATTGCCTTGGAGCCCTTGTCGAGAAGGGTAGCCTTAAGATGGATAACTTTCGTAAAAGTGATAACAAGTTGGCTTACGCCTACTTGCTCACCCCGCGTGGCATCGAACAGAAAGCGCGCATGACAGTTGAATTCCTACAGGTCAAGATGAACGAATACGAGCGACTGAAAGGTGAGATTGAAGAGTTGCGCCGCGAAGTAGAACAGAAGGGGTTGTTGGAAAAAAATCTTGGATAAAGTGCATGCAGTGATACTCGCAGGCGGCAGTGGAAGCCGTTTAAAAAGTGACCGCAGCCAATCAAGGAAGACTATCTTCTGACCAGTCCAGTGTAGCCAACGAATCGTTCTTATGATTAGGCGAAGATCGCAGGGGTTGAGATGTGTCATGCCTATAACCGCAATACGGCAATAAGTACATGGCTGCCATACCGACAAATCTGTATGGCCCCAACGACAACTACGACATGAATAACTCCCATGTCCTACCGGCACTGATGCGCAAGATGCATGAAGCGAAGCAGGGATGTGCAAAGGAAGTGCTGGTGCGGGGCACAGGTACGCCTAAGCGTGAGCTCCATTACAACGATGACATGGCAGATGCCTGTCTGTATTTGCTGGAGCAGTCAGAAGACAAACTCAAGAGACTGTTCAATGACGAGAAGCCCCCCTAGTGAACGTAAGTTGCGGAGAAGACCTGGCCTCCGCGAACTGGCCGAGCTGGTGAAGGACGTCGTGGGCTTCTGAGGTCGCTGACCTTCAATACATGCAAGCCGGCGGAGCCATGCGCAAACTGATGGATGTGTCGCGTATGGCTGAATTGGGCTGGACACGGAAGATGCAGTTGAAGGACGGCATCGAATTGTCGTATCGGGACATGCTGAGCAGGATTTGCTAGTCATGTCGTATCTCATCTGTGGCGCGCTATGCGGCACATGCTTATGCAAGTAATATAAATATCGCCAGATGGAATTTCTCTTTAAATTTTTTGGCTATTGGCGGCTGGCAGGTTTGGCGGGCGCTATCTTTGTGGGAGCGATTCTGGATCTGGCCGGAATTGCCCTTTTGTTCCCATATATCGAGCTTGCAGCCAGTCCGGAAAGATTCATCGAAAAGTTCGACTCACAGGGTTATCTGGAGGCTTTGGAGATACAAAATCACTTTCAGCTGCTGTTGCTGGCCGGTGCGGCTTTGATACTGTTTTATACAATCAAGGTCTGTGTCGTATACCTACTCAATAGATATCAGTTCAGGGCGGTTGCAGATATGACTTACCGCCTGTCTGAAGCCATGTACGAACGCATGCTTCGATGTCGCTACAACGCATTTCAGCAGTTCCCTGCATCGCAATTGGTCGGTGTGGTCTATAACAACCCCATTCATGCGGGCATCTGTATCACTTCTATTGCGACGATAGTCAATGATGCCCTGTTTCTTTTAATGCTCCTGCTCATTGCGGTCTGGCTGAGTCCTCAATTCGCTCTTGCAGGGTTTGTGGTTATAGTACTTATAGGGGCAGCACTCCATACGACAGTGGTGCGCCGGACACAGGAATGCGGCAGGCAACAAGCGTTGGTAGAAGACGAAAAGCATAAGCTGGCATTTGCCACCATCTCGGCAATAAAGGATATTAAAGTGATGGGAATAGAGGGGCGCCTCTTGATGGAGAATGCCGTTATCTCCAAGCAATACTATTCCACCACTTGGCAATTTAATCTGCTGGGCTCGCTGCCCAAAGTTGCCATCGAATACTTAATCCTGCTTGCGATGACCATAGGGATTATGGTGCTGGTGGCGACAAGGGAAGATGCTGTAATGCAACTACCACTTATCGGCGCGGCAATTGCCGCTGCAATGAGAACCTTACCCTCTTTTAACCGATTGATCACCGCATTCGGAACTTTTAAATTTTATAGGCCGTTCATTGCCAAAATCATCGATTTCTATGACAAGACCGCGGCCTTTGAAGTAAATGTGACCGAGAGTCACCTTAAATTCGAACGGTGTCTGGAGATAAGGAATCTGTCATTTTCGTACGGCGATAAACGCGTCCTAGAGGATGTCTCAATATCGATATCCAAGGGCCAGTCTGTCGGCATAGTGGGGATGTCGGGAGCAGGCAAGAGTACCTTGCTTGATCTGATATCGGGCATTCAAGAGAAAAAAGGTGGAGAGTTTTTGCTTGATGGAGAGCAGGTCGACCCATTCTGGACGAACGCGATACGGCGCATGCTGGGCTATGTCCCGCAGGCTATCGCTCTGGTGGATGATTCTATCGCTTTTAACATAGCGTTTAGTCACGACTGGGATGAGAGCAGGTTGGGAAAGGCATTGAAGGTAGCCAATCTGATTGAATTCGTGGATCAGCTACCGGAACGGGAACGGACGCGTGTCGGTGAAAATGGCATACGCCTTTCCGGCGGGCAGCGGCAAAGGATTGGAATTGCTAGGGCGTTGTACAAGGATCCGGAGATACTGATCTTTGATGAAGCCACCAGTGCGGTGGATAACATAACTGAGCGTGAATTGACGGAAGAAGTCGGCAGGCTTTCGGGCATAAAAACGCTGATAATCGTTGCCCATCGGTTGTCGACTATCCGGAACTGTGACCGGATTTATGTCTTGAACCGTGGCAGGAATGCAGGGGCGGGCACCTATCAGGAATTGTTGCAGTGCAATGCACTTTTTCAGCAAATGCATAAACAGCAGACAACGGAAAAGGGCAGTGAAGAGGGGGGGGTATTGTGAATCCGCAATATTCAAGTTTGGGCCTTTCGTATGCGGCTTTTTCCAACCTGAATACCGTCCGTGCGCTATCCGGTATGGTGGTGGTCTTTTCGCACTTTTTTCAGTTGTACATCATGCCGGTGGCAGGGCGGACAGCTTTTGTCGATCTTGCAATCTCTTTGGCCGAATATGCAGTCATTGCATTCTTTGTGCTTAGTGGATTCCTTATATCGCTGAGCGTAGAGCGAAACATCTGTCGGCACGGTCGTTTTATATGGCGTGAATATCTGCTGTCACGTGTGGCTAGGATATATCCGGCTTTGATCGCTTCAGTTCTGCTTTGCCTCGCACTTTACGGCATATCGTTTCTGCTGGGGCTAGACGGAGTTGGCGCATTGACGCGCGCTTCTGATGCCTACCCGGCATCACGAACGGAGTTCTCCTTGAGCTTGGACGAGGTGTTGTTTACTTTGATACAGACATATGCGTTCGCTCCGGGCGGATACCTTTCGGTCAATGGGCCCCTCTGGACCCTAAGCTATGAAGTCGGATTTTATTTGGTTGCAGGTCTATTGATGACGATGGCGCGAGGGACGGGGACGGACAGGGTATTTTCGGCAGTGCTTCTCCTGCTTGTGGCCGTAGTCGCGGTCAGAATGGAGAAGCATTTGTTCTTGCATTACGGGTCGATCTGGATGCTGGGAGTATTTATGTTCTTTCTGCTAAAGCAGCGAGCCAGTCTCAAAGTTGGTGCGACGGGTGCGTCAGCGAGCCTGCATTTTTGGCGTGTTGCCTCGCCAACATGGGCGGGCATTCTGATCTTTGTATTTCTGTTCTTACCGAATGCACTGCTGGAAATGGCTATAGGGGGCGGCATGTTTATCCATGATTTTCTGGCGGCACTGTCGATCGTTGTGGCTATGTACGTTCTTTCTTGCACACGACTGGCGATGAATGGTCACTTGGCAAAGATGGCTGGTTCAACATACACGCTCTACCTCTTCCACTTCCCGCTTATGCTGTTTTTCTATGCGGTAATCCGAGACGTATATGATCGATCACCTACGCAATATTTTGCCGCAGCATTTGTATTGACGCTGACTATATTGTGTATCTCCCATTATTCAGCGAGGCTACTGGAGGATCGAAGGCTGTGGGAGTCTCTATACGCCAGGTGGCGTGGTGAATATCAAGAATCGAGCAGATGATATGGTTAAAGTCCAAAATGGGATTACAGATGACTTTTGATAACAGGCCAGTATTGGCACTAGTGCCGGCACGAGGCGGGTCAAAAGGCGTTCCAAGGAAGAATATGCGGGTGATCATGGGCAAGCCTTTGCTGTCACACACTGTGCAGGCTGCGTTCGAATCGGAAGTCGTCGACGCGGTTTATGTATCCTCGGATGATGAGGAAATCCTTGGACTTGCTCATGCAGCCGGAGCGGTGGCGTTGAGGCGTTCGGCCGCCGCCGCGTCTGATATGGCTACGGCGACTTCGGTCGTGTTTGATTTCATCAGCCAGTTGTCGCCAGAGTTGCTGGAAAAGGATCCTTTCATCGTGTACCTGCAGCCTACGTCACCGCTCAGAACTGGCGCTCATATCGACGGTGCATTCAGCAGTATGGCCGCTAGAAATGGCTCGACCAGCTTAAGTGTGGTTCTGCTCAGGCGGTCACCCTATAAATCTTTCTTGCTGACTGAGGCGGGCTTTCTGCAATCACTGTTTGATGAATCGCTATCCAATGCTAATCGACAGGCTTTGCTCGAGACCTATTATCCGAATGGTGCCCTCTATATCTTTTCGTTAGCAGATTTCATGGAGAAGGGCGGCTTCCCTTCAAACGGGAGTGTGCCATACATCATGTCTGAGAAAGAAAGCATCGATATCGACAGCGAAGACGATATCGCACTACTGGAATCTATATGGCTACAGAACTAATTATCAAGGGACGGCGCATTGGTCCTGACCATCCTCCGCTTATCCTCGCCGAGATAGGCATTAACCACGAGGGGTGCCTCAAGACGGCCATTGCCATGGCAGATGCCGCAATCGATGCGGGTGCCGAGGTCATCAAGCACCAGACGCACATCGTGCAGGACGAGATGTCGGAGGAAGCGAGGCTTGTCATTCCGGGTAATGCGGACGTTTCGATCTACGAGATCATGGAGCGGTGCGCGCTTTCCTGCGAAGATGAGAAAAGCTTGATGGATCATGTGCATCGTAGGGGAGCGATCTTCATCAGTACGCCCTTTTCGCGTGCTGCTGCGCAACGGTTGATCGACTTCGATGTGCCTGCCTTCAAGATAGGCTCCGGAGAGTGTAACAATTATCCATTGATCAGGTTCATCGCCCGAGCCGGCAAGCCGGTAATCATCAGTACGGGTATGAACACGATAGATTCGATTCGTCCATCGGTGGAGATCCTTCGCAAAGCAGGTATACCTTATGCACTTTTGCATTGCACCAATGTCTATCCTACGCCTCCGGAATTGGTGCGCCTAGGTGCGATGAGCGAACTGCAATCGGTCTTTCCGGACGCGGTCATCGGCTTGTCCGATCACACTACATCCAATTACACCTGTTTGGGGGCAGTCGCACTTGGGGCAAGCATCCTAGAGCGCCACTTCACTGATTGCATGGATCGTCCGGGACCGGATATCGTCTGCTCAATGGACCCCGCAGCCCTGTCGGATCTTATTGCCGGCTCGAGAATGATCTGGGCCGCCAGAGGCGGTCGAAAAGAGGCGGTGGCGGCAGAGGCTCCGACAATCGCCTTCGCCTTCGCTTCTGTTGTGGCCATCAATGATATCGAGCCGGGTCAAGCGTTAACGGAAGAGAATATATGGGTCAAGCGCCCCGGGGGGGGGGATTTCAGTGCGCTGGATTACGAGTCGCTACTGGGCAGGATCGCACGCACCAAGATTGCGAGCGGTTTTCAGATCAAACTCTCCGATATCAAGCAGGGTTAGGAAATGGACGCGCAAATACCCTACAAAGTGATGTTCCTGACCGGAACGCGGGCGGATTTTGGAAAGCTGAAGACGCTGATGTTGCGGCTGCAGGCAGATGAGCGCTTTCAGGTGCATGTGTTCGTCACGGGTATGCACATGCTCGCCAAGTTTGGTTCAACCTGGGACGAGGTGCGCAAGGCAGGTCTGCCGAACTTGTACCGTTTCATCAACCAGAATGAGAGCGACTCGATGGACCAGGTCCTCGCGAAGACTATTGCGGGGCTTTCTGACTACGTTAAGGAGATGACGCCGGACATGATCGTCGTTCACGGCGACAGGGTGGAAGCACTTGCTGGATCTCTAGTGGGTTCGCTCAACAATATCCGCGTGGCGCATATCGAAGGAGGCGAGGTGTCAGGAACGATAGACGAGCTTATACGTCATGCAGTGTCGAAGACGTCGCACCTACACTTTGTTGCCAATGAAGTGGCGATGCAGCGTTTGCTGCAGTTGGGAGAATCGGAGGAATCAATCCATATCATCGGCTCGCCAGATGTGGATGTGATGAATTCTAGCGACCTGCCCACCTTGGGGGAAGTGAAGCACTACTACGACATAGGATTCTCTAGCTACGCAGTATTGCTGTTTCATCCGGTGACAACGGAGCTCAAACATATTCGGCAACAGGTGGATGTGCTGATCGACGAGGTGCTGGAATCCGGGCAGAACTTCGTGGTGCTCTATCCCAATAACGATCACGGCACGGAGATTATCCTCGAAGCATATGAGCGACTGCGCAACCATCCACGAATAGCGCTGTACCCTTCCATGCGTTTTGAGTACTTCCTCACGTTGCTGAGGAACGCGCACTATATCTTGGGAAACTCAAGCTCTGGCATCAGGGAAGCACCACACTTCGGGGTGCCGGCCATCAATCTTGGTTCTAGGCAGAACAATCGTGTCAGCACGGAAACCGTGATAAACGCACCGCTTACTCGTGAAGGTATTCGGCAAGCCATTGCGCTGGCGGAAAAGACGCCCCGGATCGCCCGAGAACTGTTCGGTAATGGCAATAGCGCGACGGCTTTCCACCAGATCCTGCTGGAGCCGGCGATCTGGAACGCCGATATCCAGAAGTCGTTCATCGACCGGACCCCGGAAAGTTCCAGAACGGGTGTTCGCCAGACGGGAGGAGTGAAATGAGCAAGGCATTTTTCGGCTTGCCTGAAGAAGTGGTCTTCTGCAAACGATGCGTGATCTCAAATCAGCGTCCGAGTTCAACGGTCGAGTTCAAGCACAAGTCCGACGAGAAAAAGGCGACCATAGGGTTCGGTACCGATGGTGTCTGCGATGCCTGTAGATTTCAGGAGGTCAAGGAACGGCAGATAGACTGGCAACACAGAGAAGAAGCGTTGCGGGAGCTGGCGGCAAAGCACAAACGCAAGGACGGTGGATATGATGTCATCGTCCCCGGCAGCGGGGGAAAGGATAGTGCCTATACATCGCACATCTTGAAATACAAGTATGGGATGAATCCGCTTACGGTCACTTGGGCGCCCCACCGCTATACGGAGATCGGCTGGAAGAATTTCGAGAGCTGGCTCCATGTTGGCGGTCACGACAACATCCTGTTCACGCCCAACGGGATATTGCATCGTTACCTGACTCGGCAGGCTTTTCTGAACTTGTTACATCCTTTCCAGCCATTCATCGTGGGGCAGCGCATCATAGGCCCGGCCATGGCGGCGAAGTTTGGGGTCAAGCTGGTCATGTATGGCGAGAATCAGGCTGAATACGGCAACGATCCGGATGAGAACTACATCCCAACGATGGACAGAAAGTTCTTCTCGGTGCGCGACCCAAACGAGATCATCCTTGGGGGAAAAAGTATCGGTGAGATCCTTGGGGAGAAGCGTTTCACGATGAATGATTTCGCGCCTTACATTCCTCCGGACGCAGATTTTTTGGAAAGCAAGGGTGTCGAGGTGCATTACCTTGGCTACTACCTCCGCTGGGATCCGCAGGAATGCTATTACTACGCGGTTGAAAACACGGGCTTCCAAGCGAATTCAGAGCGTACCGAGGGGACCTACTCCAAGTACAGCAGCATCGATGACCGCATCGATATGTTCCATTACTACACAACGCTGATCAAGTTCGGGATCGGGAGGGCCACCTATGATGCCGCCCAAGAGATACGCAATGGAAAGATCACGCGTGAGGAAGGTGTGGCGCTGGTGAAACGTTATGAGCAGGAATTCCCTATGAAGTATTTCAAGGAATTCCTTGAGTATATCGATATCACGGAACAACAGTTCACCGAGACCGTGGACAGATTTCGCTCCCCCCATCTTTGGGAGCAGGTCGGCAGCGACTGGCGGCTGAAGCATGCTGTCTGGCATCGGCAAACGAACGCCGAAAGCGTATGAGCGGTGTCCGTCTGATCGCCCGTCTTGACATCAAGGGTGTCAATCTCATCAAGGGGATACATCTCGAGGGCCTGCGGGTCATAGGCGACCCCCGTGAATTCGCTCAGGCATATTATCGGCAGGGCGTGGATGAGATCGTCTATATGGATGCTGTCGCGAGCCTCTATGGCCGCAACAGTCTGCATGAGATCGTGCGCCACACGTCACATGATGTATTCGTTCCGCTGACTGTCGGCGGAGGTGTGCGTTCAGTCGATGATGTGCGCGAGCTACTGCGCTCGGGTGCGGACAAGGTCGCCATCAATACCGCTGCGATCAAGAACCCGCAGCTGATCCGGGATGTTGCGCGTGTATTCGGCTCGCAGTGCATGGTTCTGTCTATCGAGGCGAAACGACAGGCGGATGGTTCGTGGGAGGCCTATATAGACAATGGTCGAGAGAAGACGGGGCTGGATGTCATCGAATGGGCGCGCAAAGGTGTGGCACTGGGGGCGGGAGAGATCATGGTGACCTCGGTGGACCAGGAAGGAACCGGCAAGGGATTCGATGTCGAGCTGGTTCGTGCCGTTAGTGCCGCGTCTTCGGTTCCCGTGATAGCCAGTGGCGGCATGGGAAAAACCGAGCATCTCATCGAAGTCGTCACCCGGGGGCAGGCGGATGCGGTTGCAGTTGCGGGTATCCTGCATTACAAGCGCTCCAGCTTGCCGGATATTCGCGCGGCTGCAATCGCGGCCGGCATCGAGGTGAGGAGAGTGTCGTGAGTGCGGATGTCGTCGTCATCGACTACGGGATAGGCAACTTGTTCAGCGTTCGTCGCGCCTTTGAGTACTGCGGTGCGACAGTTCTGGTGAGCAGTGATGCCCGGGAAATATCGGCTGCCCGACGACTCGTTCTGCCGGGTGTCGGCGCGTTCGCCGACGGTATGCGCGGGCTCACTGACCGGTGCTTGGATCGGGTCATCCAGGCGTATGCGGATTCCGGCAGGCCCCTGCTGGGGATCTGTTTGGGTATGCAGATGCTGGCCAGCTTCAGCGAAGAGTTCGGCGAGCACCGGGGATTGGATATCCTTCCCGGGCGTGTCGTTCCTGTTCCCGCCCTCAATATTCACGGTGAACCTCTCAAGGTCCCGCATGTGGGCTGGGCAGATTTGCATGCACCGACAAGCGAGGCTGTGTGGCGTGACACGATACTGGCGGGGATACAGGCTGGCGATGCGGTATACCTCACACATTCGTTCGAGGTTAAGCCGGACAGGGCGAATCATCTGCTGGCCTGTTGCGATTACGGCGGCAGGGATGTGACGGCCGCCATCAGCGACGGCAATGTATACGGAGTGCAGTTCCACCCGGAAAAGAGCGGCCCCGTAGGGCTGAAGATCATCGACAATTTCATCAAGCTCGACAAACTGCCATGAGCGCGCCCCTGAAGGTACTGCACCTGGCCAGTTTTAGCGGCAACATCGGGGACAATGCCAACCACTCTGGATTCAGGCCGTGGCTGGAAGCGGTTGCGCATCGCAAGGCAGAGTGGACTGAACTCGAGATTCGAGAGTTCTACTGGAAGGAGCGCCAGTTCGATGAATCGTTCGTCCGGCTCGTGTCGGATTTCGATTTGCTGGTGATCGGGGGAGGGAACTATTTCGAGTTATGGGTAGAGCACTCCGCAACCGGAACTTCTATTGATATCCCCTCAGCCATATTGGCGCAGATACGGACGCCAATCTTTTTTAACGCTTTGGGCTGTGACGAAGGGCAAGGCACTTCTTCTATCGCGCTCGACAAGTTCAAGATTTTCCTAGATACACTGACCGCCGGCTCAAAATATCTGGTGACAGTTAGGAATGATGGAGCCATGGCAACCTTGCGCAAACACCTACCTGATTCATTGACCGAGAAAATTCATGTGATACCAGATGGCGGGTTCTTTCTGCAATATGAGGAAAGTGAGGCTCAGTATCTGAGAGTTTCGAACAAGCGTATAGGGATCAACCTTGCAAGCGATATGGGCGAGATACGTTTCCGGAATTTCGGCAAAGAGGACGGCTATGAGCGATTCTGCGACGAGTTCGCACACATGCTGCAGCGTTTGGCCGAGGATGATCCGGAGATTCAATACATCTTCTTCCCACATATCTATCGCGATCTTGCTGTCGTGTCCGATGTCGTTTCCCGACTCGGTGATCGTCTGCGGCGCACGCGCGTGAGTTGCGCGCCCTACTTGACCGGCTTGGTGGGGGCGCAACATATATTCGGCTTGTACCGGGAATGCAATTTGATACTCGGCATGCGTTTTCATGCCAACGTATGCGCCTTGGCTATGGGAGTCCCAGTCATAGGTTTGTGCAATTATCCCCAGATCAGCCACCTTTACCGGGAGCTAGGCTGCAGGGATGCGTGTGTCAGTGTCAGCGAGCCGGGATTTTCGATACCTCTAGGCAAGCAGATAGGGGCGGCTTTGACAGATGCGCATGCCTTCGCAGGGATCGAGCGCGTAATGGACGAGGTGGCGCAGGCACGCAAATCGTTTGAACCCCATCTTGCCGCTTGGTTGCAGGTTAATGGTCTTTGGGAGGCTAATTGACTGCAGAACGCAAGAAGGTGGCCTTCTTTTCTCCCCATGCCGGCATCTGGCAGCATGCATTGCCAGAGAGTTTTCTTGCAAAATGCCTTGATGTGCAGTCATTCGAGGTGAGCCGCATCGCGTGCGATGGTGTATTCAATCGCCATTGCACGGTGATGGAGGCCGCGTCGGTTGGAATAGAGAAGCCTCTGGCCAGAAAAGAAGCGATATGCGAGCAGTGCCGCAGAAATGCCTCGATCCTGCGCGGCGCCTATGCGGGGGAAGATCATCAGATCTCAAATTATCTCGGCACAGAGGATGTCACCCGTGTGGAAGAGATCGTCGCGCGGCTGGCGGAAACGGATATTCGAGAATTGACATGTTTGGGGGTCGAGGTTGGCAGGATCGCGGCCTATGAGGTGCTGATCAAGTTCAAAAAGACTTCTGCGGATTTCAGCGCGGAGGAACGCGCCTATCTGGAGACATATGTCCGGAATGCGCTGTTGTCCTTGCTTGCATTCAGTCATATCTACCAGCAGATGCAACCGGACATACTGGTGGCCTACAGCCCCCAGTATGCAGTACTGGGTGTGTGCGCGCGCTATTGCGAGTTGCAGGGAAAGCAGGTTTACTTCATCGAAGGCAGCTCGAATATCGATGAGCGATACGAAGCGCTCCGTGTTTGGGATTGGACCGGGTTTGGGTTGACCAACCCGGCAATCAGGTATTGGGAAGATGCAGGCCGATACCCGCTCCCGGCAGAAGATCTCAGTCGAGTCGATCGACATTTCAAGCGGCTGCTGGAGGCCAGTTCGTTCTCTGTCTATTCCGAGCCGGTCTCCGGTCGCTTCGATCTACGCGCCCATTTCGGCATACCTCGTCAGGCCAAAGTGGTCGTGGCCGCGATGAGCAGCTACGACGAAGTTTATTCGGCCCACTTCATTGGCCGCTTCCCCGATGAGAAATACTACAGCAGTGTATTCAGAGATCAGTTGGAGTGGATCGGCAGCACGATCGATTTCTTCGCAGCGCACCCCGAACTGTTCCTGCTCATCCGCATCCACCCCAGGACTTTTCCTTCCCGGCGCAATAGCGTTATGGCGCGGGAACAAATCGAGCTGGCGCGCATATTGGAGGTCTTGCCGGATAACGTGCGTGCGAACTATCCGGCAGAGAGGATCTCGATCTATGACCTGTATCCCCAGATAGATGCCTTGGCGACAGGATGGTCGGCCACCGGTGTCGAGGCGATGGTCTTTGATGTGCCCGTCGTCACCTATGACCGGCATTTGCCTTCGTATCCGGCATCGATCCACTATACGGGGGATAGCAGATCGGAATATTTCGAGAACCTGCTCAAGGCTGTCTCGCAGGTGAAAAGCGGGGCCGTATCAGAGAATGGACGCAGGTGGATGGCGTTTTCCATGTCACTGGGAGTGGTGCGCCACCCTGCCACCTTGAGCGACCTGTACTTCGTGCGAGCCAACTGGCTTGTGAACCTAGTTTATCGCGGCGTCAACAAGCTCTTTCCAAGGCTGCTCAGGAAGCTGGAAGCTGTCCGGCATATGAGCGCGCATGAATCGGCGCGCTTCAACGAATTGCTAAAAACCGGCAAGAAGAGTTTGTATGAGCTCGGGCGGGTGCCAGAATGACCCGGTTGACTATGCTCCAACAATTCAAGCGGGTCATACCCGCAACACTCAGGGCTAGGCTGGGCAGGCTTTACCGCGAGCGATGGAAGGAATATGCGACGAGCACCTACTCTCAAGAAGGGGAGGATCTGCTGCTGGCCAGAATATTCGAAGAGTTGCAGATTGGAACAGGTTTCTTTGTCGATATAGGTGCCCATCACCCCAAGCGATTCTCCAACACTTATTACTTCTATCGCCGCGGATGGCGCGGGATCAATGTCGACCCTTTGCCGGGAAGCAAGCGGATGTTCGAACGTTTGCGGCCAAGAGATATCACGGTCGAGTGCGGCGTAGGGGCGAAAGAGGGAGTCCTTGAATATTTTTCATTCAATGATCCGGCGCTCAATACTTTTTCGGCAACTGAAGCGAGGAAGAAGGAGGTGGCACCATTCAGGCTGGTCGAAAGGTTGCGGATTCCTGTGATGCCCTTGGGGCCACTCTTGGATGAGTACTTGCCGGAAGGAACGCACATCGATTTCATGACGGTAGATGTGGAGGGATTCGATCATGAGGTCATATCTTCAAACGATTGGAGTCGATATCGTCCTCGCGTGATTCTGATCGAGCTGCTGAATACCCGCATCGAAGATATCGAAATGCATCCGACTTCACGATTGCTCTTTTCACATAGTTATCGGCTCTTTGCGAAGACGCTGAACACCTGTTTCTTTGTGGCCGACGAGGAGCTCAAGCTTGGCGTCGATACTGATGATGGCAAACGGCATGAGCGAACATAGACCAGCGCCGATCTGCTTATTCGTCTACAACCGTCCATGGCATGTCAGGAAAACGGTCGAGTCGTTGCAGGGAAACAGGTTGTCCAAGGAGAGCGACCTCTTCATCTTTTCAGATGGTGCCAAGGATGGGGAGGATGGCGATAAGGTGAGTGAGGTCAGGCACTACATTCAACAGATCAACGGCTTCAGGTCTGTCTCTATTGTCGAGCGGCAAGGGAATCTTGGCTTGGCGGCCTCTGTGATTGACGGGGTCACATCCATACTTGATAGCTGGGGGCGGATCATCGTGCTGGAAGACGATATGGAGACATCGCCGTACTTTCTTGAGTATATGAACGACGCTCTTGTGAGATATGCCGATGATGAGCGCGTGGTCAGCATTCATGGTTATGTGTATCCGGTCGGGAGCGAACTTCCGGAAGCGTTCTTCCTGCCCGGTGCGGATTGCTGGGGATGGGCCACTTGGTCGCGCGGCTGGGCATTATTCAACCCGGATGGCAAGTATCTGCTCGGTGAGATCGATCGGCGCAAGTTGGTGCGCGCCTTCGATTTCAATGGTAGCTTTGCCTATTCTAGGATGCTGGCTGAACAGTCGGCGGGCAGGAACGATTCATGGGCGATTCGCTGGTATGCCTCTGCCTTTCTGGCAGGCAAACTGACCTTGTATCCCGGTCGTAGTCTGGTGCAGAACATAGGGAACGACAATAGCGGGACACATTGCGGCGAGTCGCGGAAGTATGAGTCAGCGCTCAGTATGACGCCGATCCGGCTGGATGATATCGAGGTGGCCGCTTCGCCGGCGGAGCGAGAGAAATTCGAGGCGTATTTCAGGCGGAACCATCCTGGAAGATTAAGAGGGATTTTTCAAAACATTAATAAATGGTCGCGGGCTATCCGATGAGATCGAAACTAAGGAAGATGGTGCGTGACTGTCTACCGTCTGTAGTAAAACGGAAAATGAATCGACTGCTTGGGCGGGAGATCAGATTCGAGGGAGATTTCGCCACTTGGGAAGATGCGCGGGCGCATTCTGACGGTTACGATGCGGAGGGGATCCTCGCGCGCGTCTTGGCAGCCGCCCTTGAGGTCAAGGGTGGGCGGGCCGCATTTGAACGGGACTCAGTGCTTTTTAACGAGATCGAGTATGCGTGGCCAGTCCTTTCCGGATTGTTGTGGTCTGCGGCGAGGAGTGGCGGGGTGCTCAATGTGCTGGATATGGGTGGTGCGCTGGGGAACGGTTATTTCCAGAACCGCAGATTCCTGCAAGCGCTGACCGATGTCCGCTGGAACGTGGTGGAGCAGGCACATTTCGTGGCGTCTGGAAAGCGCCATATCCAGGACGAGAGGTTACGCTTCTACCAAACGATCGAAGAGTGTCTGAAGGAGAATTCTCCCAACGTGATCGTTTTGTCCAGCGTCCTTCAGTATTTGCAATCACCGACTGAGGTGATTGAAAAATTGAACCGGGTGGGAGCGAAGTGCCTGATCATAGATCGCACCCCTTTTCAGGGGGGTAGCAGGGATACGTTGGTGATACAGAAGGTGCCCGCGACGGTCTATTCGGCGAGCTATCCGATGTGGGTATTCTCGCGCACCGAGTTCATGCGCATACTGGAGCCCTACTGGCGTCCTGTCATCAACTATACGGGCCCGGAAGGAGTTGTCCGCGCCGAGTGTGGTCTGGCTTTCGGTTTTGAGGGGATGCTCCTGGAGGCTCGATCATGATGCGGCGGCTGAGAGTGATCTATGATCGCCAGACGTTCCTCCCCGGATGGCCGGGTATCTTTGTGAATCCGTTTTATCTGGCGCGATCGAATCTGCGCGATGTACTCACCGAACTCGCTCCGCATATGTCCGGTCGCCTGCTGGACGTGGGGTGCGGCTCCAAGCCCTATCGTTCACTGTTCGATGTCGATGAGTACGTTGGATTGGATATCGATAATGAAGCATCGCGCAAGCGGAGGGTGGCTGATCACTACTATGACGGGTCTGGGTTTCCGTTCTCAGACGCGCATTTTGATGTTGTACTTTGCAACCAAGTGCTGGAGCATGTTTTCAATCCGGATGATTTCCTGAGAGAGGTATCGCGGGTGCTTCGTCCGGGCGGGTTGCTGTTGCTCAGCGTGCCCTTTGTCTGGGATGAACACGAACAGCCGTTCGATTACGCCCGGTACTCAAGTTTCGGTTTGCGCTCGCTGTTGGAGAAGCAGGGGTTCCATATACTTCAGCACCATAAGCTGGGGGCGGACGCATCGACCTTGTTCCAGCTTGCGAATGCATACCTTTTCAAGGTCAGCCAAGGATGGAGTCGCCCGTACAGACTTCTGCTGACGGCAACCGTCATGGCGTTCATCAATATCATGGGGATCGTCGCCGGCAAGATATTGCCGGGCAATCCCGACCTCTATCTGGATCATGTCGTCCTTGCGGAGAAAATGCCTTGAATGAATACGCGAACAAGCAGGTCCTGATCACCGGCGGCCTCGGTTTCATAGGCTCCAATCTGGCGCGCGAACTGGTGGCTCAGGGGGCGGTGGTCACGTTGGTGGATAGTCTGATCCCGCAATATGGCGGCAACCCATTCTCCTGATACAGATGGAACATTACGTAACGCTATTCGACAGTTTCTTCCTGCCGCAAGGGCTGGCACTGCATCGCTCAATGCAGCGGTATGCAGGAAGCCATACGCTCTGGATACTCTGCGTCGATGAGGAAGTTTTTGAGGTGCTGGTCAGGCTCCAGCTGCCCAATGTGCAACTGATGCAACTGGGGAAATTGGAGACGCCGGAATTGCTGAGTGTTAAACCTTACCGTAGCAGAGGGGAATATTGCTGGACGTTGACGCCATTCGCTCCCCGATTCGTCATGGATAGCATGCCTAGCGTAAATCGAGTCACTTATCTGGATGCGGACCTGTTCTTCTTCGACTCTCCGCAGTTGCTACTTCGGGAACTGGAGGGCAGCGGCAAGTCCGTATTGATCACCGAGCATGCGTATGCGCCAGAGTATGACCAAACAAGGCTAGCGGGACGGTTCTGTGTTCAGTTCATGACTTTCAAGAACAACGATGCGGGGGTGAAGGTGATGCGCTGGTGGCAGGAAAAATGCATTGAATGGTGCTTTAACCGCTATGAAGAGAAACGGTTCGGCGATCAAAAGTACCTAGATGTTTGGCCGGAATTGTTCGAATCCGAGGTGCATATCCTAGAGCAGACTAGGAAGACGCTGGCACCTTGGAATGTGAGGATGTTCGAGGTGGCTGGCGGAGGGAGTGTGTCGCCCGTGTTCTATCACTTTCAGGAGTTGCGCATCATCGCTCCCGATCGGGTGATGCTTTATACCGGTTACAGAATAGGCGGCTGTGGGATGGCGCTTTACGATGTTTATATGAAGGAACTGAGCAAGGTTATTGAACGCATCAGGGGGGTAAAAGCAGTAGTCAAGTGCATCCCACTCAGAGAGGAGAAGTGGCAGCATCTTAGGATACTCAAGCGCAGATTGCTGGGGACCATGGCTTTCAGGTCGTTAGGCTAGGTAGCATGAGGTTTTACATAATCATTACGCTGGAGCTTAGTCTACTTGGATACTAACTTGTCGCCGCCAACTGTTTCGGTCATTACCGTCGTGCGGAATGGCCGCGACGCCATCCTCGCAACGATGGAGTCGGTGTTCTCGCAAAGCTACTCCAACATCGAGTATCTCGTCATCGATGGCGCTTCCACCGATGGGACGCAGGAGATTGTCAGTCCCTACGCCGACCGCATCGACGTATGGCTCAGCGAGCAGGACGGTGGCGTTTATGCGGCGATGAACAAAGCGGTGGGCTTGGCCACAGGGGAGTTCATTGTTTTTATGAATTGCGGCGATGTGTTCGCCGATGACGATGCCCTTTCGTCCGCGATGGCATGTCTCGCGCCGACGGGTGATCAGGTCTTGTTCGGCTGCTGGAAGCGGCGCCTGGCTGGAGGAGCATTGCTGGATTGCAATCCGCGTCTCGCGCAGGGGATATTCAATCACCAGGCGGTGATATACAGTCGCAACATCCATGCATGGCATGGGGGGTATGCTGACGTCTCTGGATTGACGGCGGCCGACTACCTATTCTTTGCAACCCTGTTTGATTCATCGGCTGTGGCTTGCAAGGTGACAGATACGGTCATTGCGATCATAAATGTGAACGGAATATCGGCCGGCCCACAAACGCTGAGTCAAAAGACCGCGATAGATTTTATCTGCGGTCGGTCTTCCAGATCGAGATTGCTGCTTGTGTTGCTGTTACATCCGGCTTATCGATGGCTGAAGGTGTTCATGAGGCGGCGGAGTTGATTGCTGCTTACATGCCGTCCTGCTGTGTATGCGAGCTAATGGTGGTGTAAATGCGAGAACAAGATATTCTGAATTCGGTGTGCATGGCGACCTTTAATGGTGCTGCGTACGTCGAACAGCAGTTAGAGAGCATCCTGAGCCAGTTGGGTGAGGATGACGAGATCGTACTGGTTGACGATCATTCATCGGATGCCACGATGGAGATCGTCGCCGCCTTCGGAGACAGCAGGATCAAGGTGTATCGCAACGAGAAGAACCTAGGGGTAGCCCGCACATTTGAGAAAGCCTTGGGGCTGGCAAGAGGAGAGCTGATATGGCTGGCCGATCAGGATGATATCTGGCATCCGCAAAAGGTGTCCAAGATGGTTGAGGTGTTTGCGCGGCGGCCCGAAGTGACTCTGGTGTTGAGTGATGCGAGAATCGTCGATCAAACGGGGCGCGTGATGGTCGAATCGTTCTTCCGGAGAAGAGGTGGATTCTGCGCCGGCATTGTCCATAACCTGCTCAAGAACAAATATCTCGGCTGCGTGATGGCCTTTCGGCGAGGTCTGCTGGATAAGGCGCTACCATTCCCGGCCGACATTCCGCAGCATGACATGTGGCTGGGATTGGTCAACGCGCGCTATGGACAGGCAGAGTTCTTAGACCGCACCTTGGTAGATTATCGGATGCATGGCGGCAACGCGAGCGGCACCAGCTCTAATAAGCGCGGAACGGTAGTGCAAATGATCATATGGCGGTGGCGATTGATGAAGAACCTGTACATCCTTGGTAGCCGCCTATGACTCAAGCGTTAAGCCAGGAAAAAAAAGGAAGCGGCGGCCTGCCTGTCGATGCCGACAGGATTGATGCAAGGGGGCCGCGCGCAGGCAAGGTGATGAAGCAGGATATTGTCGGCCGTCCATTGGTCTCTGTGATCACCGTTGTGTTCAACGGCGCGGCCACGATAGAGTGCAACATTCAAAGCGTTCTCTCTCAGGATTATGAAAATATCGAACATATCATTATCGACGGCGGATCGACCGACGGAACGATCGAGATCCTGCAGAAATATGATGACCGAATAGATCACTGGATAAGCGAGAAGGATGCGGGTATCTATGATGCGATGAACAAAGGTATCGCCATGGCCTCTGGAAAATACATAGGCATGCTCAACGCGGATGATTTCTTCTTCGATGCATCGTCGATGGGTAAGATTGTCGGGCGGCTGGAGGAAAGCGGAGCGGATGCGGTCTTTTCCTGTCTGGATATCGTCGATCCGGTCAATACGGACAGAGTGCTGCGAAAATACCGCATCCCGGGTTACAGCAGATTCTGGATGCGCATCGGAGCAATGCCGCCTCACCCGACGTTCTACTGCAAAAGGACATGCTATGAGAACGCGGGGCTATATCGCACGGATTACCATATCGCGGCCGATGCGGAGATGATGATGCGACTGTTGCTCAAACACAGTATTACCTGGTCGTTCATTGACGAGACTACTGTCAAGATGCGAGCTGGGGGCACCAGCAGCAATGGTCTCAAAGCCAACTGGCTTGGGAATCGGGAGATCATCCGCGCCTGTGCCGAAAACGGGTTGTACACTAATCTGCTCTTGCTGGCATTCAAAGTGCCGCTCAGATTGCTGGAGCGGGTTCTGTGAACAGTACAGCACGCAGTGTTCTGGTAACTGGGGCCGGTGGATTTATTGGCAGAAACCTCTTGTTGGAGATGACGAAGAGAGGCTGGCATACACGTGGGGCGGTTCGGAAGCAGAGCATTCTCCCGGACGGGGTTGAGCAAGTCGTCATAGGCGAAGTCGATGGACAAACGCAGTGGGAGGATGCGTTACGCGGAGCCGATACAGTCATCCATCTTGCGGCGCGCGCCCATGTATTGCACGACACAGCAGAAGACCCGATAGCTGCGTTTCGCAATGTAAATGTTGCGGGAGCTAGGAAGTTGGCGCACGAGGCCGCCCTGAGTGGGGTGAAGCGACTGGTATACGTTAGCTCGGTAGGGGTGCAAGGGTTGCAGACCCAGCTGGGAAAACCGTGCTCGGAAATCGATCCGCCCCACCCGCATAATGCCTATGCCCGTTCCAAACTGGAGGCGGAACAGGCTTTGATGCTCGAATCGCGCGAAAGCGGGATGGAGGTCGTCATCGTACGGCCGCCATTGGTGTATGGGGCGGGCGCGCCTGGTAACTTCGACCATATGATGCGTGCATTGCTCAAGAGGATCCCGCTTCCATTTGGGTCAGTGCGCAACTTGCGAAGCCTGATCTACGTTCACAATTTGGTTGATGCGCTCATCGTCTGCGCCAGCCATCCGGCTGCAGCAGGTCAGGTTTATCTGGTCAGCGATGGCGAGGATGTGTCCACTCCCGGACTGCTGCATTACTTGTCCAGCGCGATGGGAATCCATGAACGCATTTGGGCCTGCCCAGTGTCGCTTTTGAAATTGGCTGGCCACCTAGCCGGAAGGGCAGGGCAGGTGGATCGGCTGATAGAGTCGCTGCAAATCGATAGTGGTAAAATCCGCCGCGAACTCGACTGGAAGCCGCCGTTCACTTTGCAGCAGGGCTTGCAGGCAACCGGCGAGCGCTACCGGAAAGTTCGTCCATGATTCTTTACGCCCCCATTGTTTCCGCCGCGGTCACCTGCTTGCTTACAGCGCTGTTCATATCCAGCCGCTTGGGTCGAGCATTGCAGGATATTCCCAATGCCCGATCACTTCACGATGCACCCGTCCCGCGCATCGGCGGCATCGGCATCGTGGCGGGACTATTATGCGGATGGTTGTTGTTGCCATCGATTCTAGAATGGTGGCTGCTGCTGCCATGCATGGGGTTGTTCATCGTCTCGCTGCTGGATGACAGGAAAAGTCTACCGGTGTATCGGCGGCTGTCTGTACATCTCGTTGCTGCCATTGCGTTCCTAGGTGGTTCAGGGGTGCTGGATTCTCATAACCTCCTACTAGCCTTTCCGCTGTTGCTGCTCATTGTGTGGATGACCAATTTGTACAATTTCATGGATGGCTCCGACGGTCTGGCAGGCGGCATGGCCCTGTTTGGTTTCGGGTTCTATGGTATTGCCTGCCTGCAGGCAAATGTTGAACTGGCCATGCTCAACTTCTCTGTCAGCGCAGCGGCGTTGGTATTTCTTGGTTACAACTTTCCGCCGGCCAGAGTATTCATGGGCGATGCGGGCTCCATCCCGCTGGGGTTCATGGCCGCTGCCATGGGCTTGCTGGGATGGCAGCAGGGGTGTTGGGATGTCTGGTTTCCATTGTTGGTGTTCTCACCTTTCATCGTAGATGCGAGCGTTACGTTGATCAGGCGCACCTTGAGTGGAGCCAAGATCACTGAGGCACATCGCGAGCACTATTATCAGCGAACGATTCAAATGGGTAGGAGCCACCGCTTGGTAGCCTTGGCCGAATATGCCTTGATGCTGTGTTGCGGAGTAACGGCATTAATGGCTTTGGGGCAAACATGGGCATGGCAGGCATTGCTTGGATGGGTCTGCATCTATGGTGCACTGATGTACCTTCTCGATACAGCATGGGAAAGATTTGAGCGCGGCCCGAGCCGTATAGGGTAATCCGCAACATGGGACGGTACTGCATAAAAATGAGTTGTAATAACTTTAACAAAGCGTTCATCCAAGATGAAACCAGTACCGAAGTGCCTTGCAAGCCCTGTAAACAACATGATGTAAAAAAGACATAAATAACAAGCCTAGGGGCTGCTGTCTTGATAAAATGCCGCGCCTTCGTGTTTTGTTCATTGGGTCGACTAGATTTGCACCGGAAAACTTCCGAGCGAGCAAAAAACATTTGGAATGTGTAATTAAGTGTGTCACGGGCTACAAGGGGATCGTATGAGTAGTGTATGTGCAGTAATTTTGGCCGGAGGAAGTGGTAGCAGGCTTTGGCCGATGTCGCGTCAACATTTACCCAAGCAGTTTCTGGTGCTGGAAGGCGACACAACGTTACTCCAAACCACTATCAATCGCCTTTCGCCAACAATCGAAGCCGGGCAGGTGCTGGTGGTCACGCAAGAGACGCATGCCAAGGGCGAGGCCTATCACGCATTACTGCCCTACCGTGCACTGTATGAGCCCATAGGGCGCAATACGGCACCGGCAATTGCGTTGGCCGCCGCTTATCTCATGGCAGAAGGCGAAGACCCGGTTATGGTCGTGCTGCCCGCAGATCACATCATCAAGGATGAGGATCAGTTCCGTTCGCATCTGGATGATGCCTGCGTGGAGGCACGGGAAGGTAAGCTGGTTACTTTTGGTATACAGCCTACGCGCCCTGATACAGGATTTGGCTACATCAAAGCCAAGCCCAACGAGGCGGGACGAGTGTATGAAGTCGAGCGCTTTACAGAAAAACCTGACCCCGCGACTGCTGAAAGATTCCTGCAAGATGGGAATTACTATTGGAATTCCGGCATGTTCGTATGGCGTGCCTCGGTAATTCTGGAAGAGATTAAGCAACATCTGCCTGAAGTACATCGAATCGTTCAGCAAATCTTGGAAGAAGCGAGAGCAGGCCAGTCCTTCCAGCAGGCGGTAGAGAAGTTCTTTCCTGCCATGCCATCCATCTCCATAGACTACGGAGTCTTGGAGAAATCGGATCGCGTCTCGCTCATTCCATGTGAGATAGGCTGGAATGACGTAGGAAGCTGGCAAGCTGTGCATGAGATATCGCCCCAGGATCAAGATGGCAATGCAGTGCAAGGCAATGTGATTGCGGTGGACTGCAAGCGCAGCTTGATCCGTTCAGAAAAACGGCTGGTTGCAGCCATTGGAATCGAAGATATATGCGTCATCGAAACCGCTGATGCAGTACTTATTGCCAGGAGTGATCAAACCCAGCGTGTTCGGGAAGTGGTTGACCAATTGCAAGATAAAGGGGCGACCGAGCACATCTTTCATACCAAGGTGAATCGTCCTTGGGGTAGCTATACAGTTCTGGAAGAAGATCCGGAAGGCTTTAAGCTAAAGCGCATCGAAGTCGCGCCCGGTGCACGTTTGAGTTTGCAAAGCCATACTCGTCGATCTGAACATTGGGTCGTCGTCTCTGGCACAGCTACCGTGACCAATGGTGATCAGGTTCTTACCGTGCATAAGAATCAAAGTACCTATATTCCTATCGGTGCCAAGCATCGTTTGGAAAATTTGGGGAATGAGCCGTTGCATATCGTGGAGATCCAAGTGGGTGAATACTTGGGCGAAGATGATATCCAGCGTTATGAGGACAATTACGGCAGATGAATCCGATGAGCTTAACCTGTTTCAAGGCATACGATATTCGTGGCAAGTTGGGTGAAGAGCTCAATGAAGACATCGCCTACCGCATCGGTCGTGCCTATGCACAGCACCTCAATGCCAAGCGCGTGGTCGTTGGGGGCGATGTGCGCCCGACCAGCGCCACACTCAAACAAGCCTTGGCCAATGGCCTGATGGATGGTGGTGTGGATGTGATTGACATCGGTATGACCGGTACCGAAGAAATCTATTTTGCAGCCTTTCATCTGGATGTCGACGGCGGGATCGAAGTCACCGCAAGCCATAACCCCATGGATTACAACGGCATGAAGCTGGTTGCTCGCGGCGCAGTGCCCATCAGCGGAGACACTGGACTCAGGGCCATTCAAGCACTGGCAGAAGCAAATCGGTTTGAACCGGTCATCAAGCGTGGCGGAATCACCCAGCAGTCCATTCTTAAGCCTTTTGTAGATCATCTGCTTACCTACATCGAACCATCTGCCATCAAGCCATTGAAACTGGTGGTCAACTCAGGAAACGGTGCTGCGGGTCATGTCATCGATGACTTGGAGAGTCGCTTCAAGCAACTGGCTATACCGGTTACCTTCATCAAGGTGCACCACGAAGCTGACGGTAACTTCCCCAACGGCATACCCAACCCGTTGTTGCCGGAGAATAGGGCCGCGACCAGCGAAGCAGTAATGGCGCACGGAGCCGATATGGGTATCGCTTGGGACGGAGATTTCGACCGCTGTTTCCTGTTCGACGAGCGAGGCGAATTCATCGAAGGTTATTACATCGTCGGCCTGCTAGCAGCTGCCTTTCTGGTCAAGCATCCCGGCGAAAAGATCATCCATGATCCCCGCCTGACGTGGAATACCGTCGATGTCGTCAAACAATCGGGTGGCAATCCCATTCAGTCCAAGACAGGTCACGCTTTTATCAAGGAACGCATGCGCGCCGAGAACGCCATTTATGGCGGCGAGATGAGCGCGCATCACTATTTCCGCGACTTTTCCTATTGCGACAGCGGCATGATCCCGTGGCTGCTGGTGACTGAGCTACTTAGTCGCAGCGGCAAGAAACTGTCTGAGCTGGTAGGCGAACGCATCGCCGCCTATCCGTGCAGTGGCGAGATCAACTACCGTGTGAAGGATGTGAAGGAGACCCTTGAACGCATCCTGCAACATTACCTGCCTCAGAATCCCGTAGTGGACCGTACCGATGGGGTGAGTGTGGAATTTCCAACGTGGCGCTTCAACCTGCGAGGTTCGAACACAGAACCGTTATTGAGGTTGAACGTGGAGGCCAGAGGCGATGCTGCCCTGATGGCGGCGCGAACGCAAGAGATTGCGGGCCTGATCACTAGCCAGTCGGCCGCCTAAAGAATTTAAATTGATAGAAAATCCATAAGGAAAGAACATGAGTAATTCTAAAGTCGCACTGATCACCGGTATCACAGGCCAGGATGGCGCTTACTTGGCCGAGCTATTGCTGAAAAAGGGCTACATCGTGCACGGCATGAAGCGCCGCTCCTCCTTGTTCAATACAGACCGCATTGATCACCTGTATCAAGACCCACATGTGGACAATGCCAAGTTCAAGTTGCATTACGGCGACCTGACCGACTCCACCAACCTGATTCGTATCATTCAGCAGACGCAGCCGGACGAGATATACAATCTGGCCGCCATGAGCCATGTGGCCGTCTCATTTGAAACGCCTGAATACACTGCTAATGCCGACGGTATCGGCACGCTGCGTATCCTCGAAGCCATCCGCATTCTCGGACTGGAAAAGAAGACCAAGTTCTATCAGGCCTCAACCTCCGAGCTATACGGTATGGTGCAAGAGATTCCGCAGAAGGAGACCACCCCGTTCTACCCACGCAGTCCATATGCCGTCGCCAAGATGTACGCCTACTGGATCACCGTCAACTACCGAGAGGCCTATGGCATCTACGCCTGCAACGGCATTCTGTTTAACCACGAATCACCGATTCGAGGCGAAACCTTCGTCACCCGCAAGATCACTCGCGCTCTAGCGCGTATCAAGCTAAACCTGCAAGAGTGTCTGTATTTGGGCAATATGGATTCACTGCGTGACTGGGGGCATGCCAAGGACTATGTCGAGATGCAATGGCTGATGTTGCAACAAGAACAGCCTGAAGATTTCGTCATCGCAACAGGCGTGCAATACAGCGTACGCGATTTCGTCAATGCTGCAGCTGAAGAGCTGGGCATCAAGGTGCGCTGGGAAGGTTCTGGCGTGGACGAGAAGGGTTACGACGATGCAACCGGCAAGTGCATCGTGAAAGTCGATTCGCGCTACTTCCGACCGACTGAGGTGGAGACCCTGCTTGGCGACCCCACTAAGGCACGCGAAAAGCTTGGTTGGATTCCCCGAATCACATTCAAAGAGTTGGTCTCAGAAATGGTGCACGAAGATCTGAAAAGTGCACAGCGCGATGAGCTGGTGAAGAAGCATGGTTTTGCAGCCTATGACTACAACGAATAGTGTATGTCGGAGATGAATAAAGATTCAAAAATCTATGTGGCCGGACATCGTGGTTTGGTAGGTTCAGCCCTAGTGCGCCGTTTGAATGCGAAGGGTTATCACAATCTGGTACTACGAACCCACGCAGAGCTTGAATTGCGCGACCAAGTTGCCGTGCAAAATTTCTTTGTGAAAGAAAAGCCGGAATACGTCATTCTTGCCGCGGCCAAAGTGGGGGGTATCCTCGCCAACAATACCTATCCAGCGGAGTTTATCGAGGACAATCTGCTTATACAGAGCAACGTAATTCACAATGCTTGGAAAACCAATGTAAATCGGCTACTTTTTTTGGGTTCCTCCTGCATTTATCCCAAGGAAGCACCTCAGCCGCTAAAGGAAGAGTGCTTGTTAACCGGCCCGCTTGAGCTCACCAACCGCGCATATGCAGTGGCAAAAATTGCTGGTGTGGACATGTGCTGGGCATATAACCGCCAATATGGCACTAAGTTCATTGCGGCTATGCCCACTAATCTTTATGGCCCTAACGACAACTACGATTTGAATAATTCTCATGTTCTGCCTGCGCTCCTCCGCAAGATGCATGAAGCAAAGCAGAACAATGCCAATGAAGTCGTAGTATGGGGATCCGGTATACCGAAACGCGAATTCCTCTACAGCGATGATATGGCCGATGCGTGTCTTTTTTTGCTGGAACTGGAAACGGCGAAAATTTCTAGCTTGTTCAGCGATGAACAGCCGCCGTTGGTCAACATTGGTTGCGGCGAAGATCTCACCATTCGGGAATTGGCCGAGCTCATTGCTGACATTGTTGGCTTCAAGGGAAAGCTGGTTTTCGATAGCAGCAAACCTGATGGCACGATGCGCAAAGTGATGGACGTATCGCGTATCAATAAGCTGGGCTGGAAGCGCACGAAGTTACTGAGCGACGGTATCAAATTGTCCTATCAAGATATGTTGAGCAAAATTTAGTTCAGAAATAAGGCTAAACTAATGAAGATCGCAATCGCCGGCACCGGCTACGTCGGACTCTCTAACGCCATCCTGTTGGCCCAACATAACGAAGTCGTCGCGCTCGACATCATCGCCGAGAAGGTGGAGATGCTGAACCGCAAGCAGTCTCCTATCGAAGATATCGAGATCGAAGACTACTTGCAGCACAAGACGTTGAACTTCCGCGCCACGATGGATAAGGTCGATGCCTATACCGGCGCCGACTACGTCATCATCGCCACGCCGACCGATTACGATCCCGAGACCAACTACTTCAACACGC
>JAGXGC010000032.1 GCA_024636935.1 Sideroxydans sp.
GAAAAAAGTCGCAGCTAAGAAGCCAGTAGCGAAGAAAGTCGCGGCTAAGAAGCCAGTAGCGAAGAAAGTCGCAGCTAAGAAGCCAGTAGCGAAGAAAGTCGCAGCTAAGAAGCCGGCAGCGAAGAAAGTCGCAGCTAAGAAGCCGGCAGCGAAGAAAGTCGCAGCTAAGAAGCCAGTAGCGAAGAAGGTCGCGGCTAAGAAGCCAGTAGCGAAGAAAGTCGCAGCTAAGAAGCCCGCAGTAGCGGCTAAGCCAGTTGCAGCGCCAGTCGCGGCAGCCCCGGCGCCTTCCGCTCCGCCGCCAATTCGTCCGGCTGCGACCTGGCCCTTCCCGACACCAGGTATCAGCAAACCGAACTAAGGCTGGTGGGAGGCTGTGAAAGCAGCCCCGACTCGTAGCACAAGTAGGGGCTGGTTCACCATTTGTTTGCAAGCATGGCTTGCAGATGTTTTGCGCTTTGCGTAGTTAGCTGTCGTTTGAACGCGAATGCATGCGATGCAATCGCTCGTAATGCTATTGCTTTCGCACCTAAGACAGTGTTCAACATTCATGTAAATCATCACTATCCGCTTGAGGATTTGGCGAATTTAATTTTACTGCGAGATGGTGCCTACCAAAGGATTTGCAAATTGACTATTCATGGATCAGGTGGCGGGTCATTCTTTTGCGTGCGCCCACACGGTTATCACTAACCAGCGGAATCTATTCCGCAAAGCTTCGAGCGTCACACAAGCGAGCACATTGCAGAGTGGGGTCAGAGAGACCGCTTCTATTGCGAAATGGCATGATATTGACTGTAGCGTATAGTCAATTGCCCTTTTTCTTCCTGAATGCAAGGTTCACCTGAATTATTTCGAATGCTATATAGCTCTCCTATCCCCTATCAGACAGATGCCAGCCAGTACTTTGCTATTGTGCGTGATCGGCCATGGGCTGCGTGGCTAGATAGTGGCAACATAGGCCGTTTTGATCTGATTGTTGCTGATCCTGTTACCACGCTTGTCACAGAGGGTGGGCAGACTACGATAACCAAAGTGTCGAGCAGCGTTGTATCAAGGGACGATCCTTTCGAATTGCTGCGAACTGAATTGGGCGACGCAGAAGTGCCGGATATGGGCATCCCTTTTGCAGGAGGAGCATTAGGCTACTGGGGATATGACTTGGCGCGGGGCCTCCATT
Organism: Sideroxydans sp.; assembly: GCA_024636935.1. Classification (GTDB taxonomy): domain Bacteria; phylum Pseudomonadota; class Gammaproteobacteria; order Burkholderiales; family Gallionellaceae; genus Sideroxyarcus. The sequence continues at coordinate 1,178 of JAGXGC010000032.1, forward strand.
TGTTACCTGAATGCGCGAGCGACGAAGAGCATCTGCCGCAGATGGCTGTGGGCATCTACGATTGGGCGATAGTCGTGGATCATCTAGAACGGGAGGCTCGCTTGGTGTCGCGCCTGAGGCATCCTGGGACAGAGGCGGCGCTAGAGCAGATACAAAAACAAATCAAAGGCTCCTTGTTGCCGACTTCGGGACGTGAGAAGTTTTGCGTGCAGGGAAAAGTCACTTCCAATCTGTCTTCGGTCGAATATGAACTGGCATATAGCAAGGTGCAGACCTACTTGCTGGAGGGGGACTGTTATCAGGTCAATCTAGCACAGCGCTTCGAGGCCCCCGCTTCGGGTGATGCTTTCCAAGCCTATCAAGAATTGCGTCGGTCTAGCTCTGCGCCCTATTCCGCATTTCTTGATTGGCCGCAATTGCAGATACTCTGCGCTTCCCCTGAGCGCTTCTTGCAAGTCCAACAGCGAAAAGTGGAAACTAAACCGATAAAAGGGACTCGTGCGCGCGCCTTGAATCCAGAAGAGGATGCACGTTTAGCTATCGACCTGATTCAAAATCCCAAAGATAGAGCGGAAAATTTGATGATTGTTGATTTGCTGCGTAACGACTTGAGCAAGAGTTGTGAGACAGGTTCAGTGCGCACGCCAAAGTTGTTTGAGTTGGAAAGCTATTCAAATGTGCATCACTTGGTGAGCACAGTCGAGGGAAAATTGCGAGAGAGCCGCGATGCATTGAATGTACTGCGAGACTGTTTCCCGGGAGGCTCTATCACCGGCGCTCCCAAACAACGGGCGATGGAGATCATTGAGCAGCTAGAGCCGAATAGGCGGGGCATATATTGTGGCAGCATCGGCTATATCGGCTTCGATGGAGAAATGGATACCAATATTGCTATCAGAACGATGGTGTACTCACATGGAAAGATACGTTGTTGGGCCGGCGGTGGGATTGTGGCGGATTCTCGCTGTAGTGAGGAGTATCAAGAGACTTTCGACAAAGCAAGCGTGATGCTTGAAATACTGCAGCGCTTCACGGTTCAAACAGACTACTGACCTGCGTTCTTGAGTCGGGCGATACGCACTACTTCGGGTATCTTGCGCAGGTTGCGCAAGATATTTGCTAGATGGAGGCGGTTGTTGACCTGCAAAGTAAAGTAGGTCCCCGTATATTCACCTTCGTTACTGAAGTTGACGTTCTCGATATTAGAGTCTGCGTCAGCAATGGCGGCAGCCACTTTGGCAAGCACGCCGCGCCGATTGGCAAGGACAAGTTTGATATTGACGTCAAATGTCCGAGTGATGTGCTTGTCCCACATCACGTCCAGCCACTGTTCGTTGCCGCGCCCCTTGCGCAGCGTCGGACAGTCGTGGGTGTGTACGATAAGGCCCTGGCCGCTTTTAATGATGCCGATGATGGGGTCGCCAGGAATTGGACGGCAGCATTTCGCAAATTGTACTGCCATGCCTTCCGTACCTTGAATGGTGACAACTGCATTGCCCAGTGCATCGCTGGAAATGGTATCGCCGATACTGGCGAGTTGTTTGGCGACCACCATGTTCAAACGGCGCCCCAGTCCGATATCAGCAAAAATATCCTGTCGAGATTTGACGCCGGTGTCGCGCAGCAATTTATCCCAATGCACATCATCCATATCAACCAGTTTCAGGCCGAGTGCATTGAATGCTTGCGATAGCAAACGCTCACCTAAGTGCGCAGATTCATTCAAATGCATGGTCTTCAAGGAGTGACGAATTTCGCTGCGAGCCTTGCTGGTGACGACGTAGCCAAGCCAAGCTGGGTTCGGGTGCGCTTGTGGGGCAGTGATGATTTCAACGCGATCGCCATTGCGCAGTTCAGAGCGCAGAGGCACCAATTCGGAATTGACTTTGCAGGCAACGCAGCGATTTCCGATATCGGTATGGACGGAGTAGGCAAAGTCGACTGTTGTAGCGCCCCGAGGCAGAGCGTAGATCTTGCCTTTGGGTGAGAACACATAAACCTCGTCAGGAAACAGATCGATTTTGAGATGTTCTAGAAACTCGACTGAATCCCCGCTTTGGGCAAGACTCTCCAGCAGGCTTTGCAGCCACTGGTGTGTCTTTTGCTGGAGTTCGTTGATCTGTGTGTCGGATGCTTTATATAGCCAATGCGATGCGACGCCGCTTTCCGCCAGTTTGTTCATCTCATGGGTGCGTATCTGCACCTCGATCGGTGTGCCAAAAGGACCGAACAAAGTCGTGTGCAACGACTGATAGCCATTCGCCTTGGGAATGGCGATGTAGTCTTTGAATTTACCCGGGAAAGGTTTGTACAGACTGTGTAGTACACCCAACGCAAAATAACAGGACGGGATGTCATTGACCAAAATTCTGAATCCGTAGATGTCCAGCACTTGAGCAAATGCCAATGACTTGCTTTGCATCTTCTGGTAGATACCGAAAAGATGCTTCTCGCGTCCCTTAACTTCAGCCTGAATATTATTCGCATCCAGACGCTGCCCGATGGATTCGAGTATCTTGCTGACGACCTCGCGTCGATTGCCGCGTGCAACTTTGAGTGCTTTGGAGAGTACAGCATAGCGATTGGGGTGGAGGTATTTGAAGCTGAGATCTTCAAGCTCCTGATAGATGGTGTTCAAGCCTAGGCGATTGGCGATTGGCGCGTAAATATCAATCGTTTCACGCGCGATGCGAGCGCTCTTATGGGCAGAAACAGAATCCAATGTCCGCATGTTATGCAGACGGTCGGCAAGTTTGATAAGAATCACGCGCACATCGCGCGCCATCGCCATCAGCATCTTGCGGAAATTCTCCGCTTGGGCATCTTCGAGCGTGTCGAACTTCAGCTTATCGATCTTGCTGAGCCCTTCGACCAAGTTGGATACAGCAGGGCCGAATCGCTCAGAGATATCTTCTATGGTGACTGAAGTATCTTCAACCACATCGTGCAACAAGGCCGCGGTGATGGCATGCACGTCCAGATGTAAAGGCGTGAGAATTCGTGCAACCGCAATGGGGTGTGTGACATAAGGTGCGCCGGACTGGCGCAATTGCCCTTCGTGGGCAGTATGGCTGAAATCCAGAGCCGATTGAATGAGTGCTACATCCTCTGCCCTAAGGTAGACGGAGACTTCCTGCAGGAGGGCGGCAGCATCGGCTTGTGACATGGCGCGCTTCGCTGTGATCCTGCAGGGCGGTGCGGAATCAGGCCATACCGCGATTCAGGATCTCGATGCCGACCTTGCCTTCACTGATTTCGCGCAGAGCGACAACAGTCGGCTTATCCTTGCTGGTCTCGACAAGATGGTTGGCGCCATTAGCCAGTTGACGGGCGCGGTACGCGGCAGCCAGTGTCAGCTCGAAGCGGTTAGGTATATAGGCCATGCAATCTTCGACGGTAATACGTGCCATGATTTAATTCTCCGGTGTCTGTAATTGGTTGATAAGTTGCTGGTGCCTAGCGATCTGTCTCGATCCGCGCAGGCGGGCGGCCAACACGACGGATTCAAGCTCGTGTAGTGCCCTGTTCAGGTCTTCGTTGATAATAACATAATCAAATTCCGCGACATGCGCCACATCGTCGCGCACAGCAGCGAGGCGCTTGGAAATCACGCTGATGTCGTCTGTGCCTCGTCCATTCAGTCTTTGCGCCAAGGCTTCCAGTGAGGGTGGCAGGATAAAGATAGAGAGGCACGCTGGGAAAATCTTACGTACCTGCGTCGCGCCCTGCCAGTCGATCTCGAGCAAGATGTCATTACCTTTTGCCGTTTCGTCGGCGATCCACTTTTGCGAAGTGCCATAGAAATTCCCATAGACTTCGGCGCTTTCAAGGAACTCTCCCCGCTGAGCCATTTCAAGAAAGGTCTCGCGGCTGATGAAATGGTAGTGTTTGCCATCTATCTCGCCGTCGCGTGGCGCACGGGTCGTATAGGAAACGGATAGCCCGATCTGGGGGTTATGCTTGAGCAAGGCGTGCACCAGACTGGTTTTTCCCGCGCCAGAAGGGGCGCTGATGACAATAAGACTTCCTGGCATGCTGATCTCCTATTCGATGTTCTGGACTTGCTCGCGCATCTGCTCAATCAATAACTTGATATCCATCGCACAGCGCGAAACTTCTGTATCCACTGATTTTGAGCCTAATGTGTTGGCTTCTCTGTGTAGTTCTTGCATCATGAAATCAAGGCGTTTGCCAACGATGCCGCCCTTGCTGATTACACGCTTAACTTCGACAAGGTGGGTGTGCAAGCGCGAGAGTTCTTCATCCACGTCGATCTTGCTGGCATATAGCGTGATCTCTTGGCGTACACGCTCGTCGTCTTCACTGCCTAGCGCTTCGAGCAGGCGTGCGCGCAGCTTGGTTTCGTAGGCGGCGATAGCGCCGGGGATGCGCGGTGCGACGGCCAGCCGCAACTGTTCAATACTTTCTACTCGTTCAAGCAGGAAACTGGCGAGCTTTTCCCCTTCGCGCTGTCGGGCGGAGGCAAAATCCTGCAAAGCTAGCTGGAGGGCGGTCGCAACAGCCGCATGAAGAGTTTCGCTGGAAGCGGAAGGATTCTCAGTCACGCCGTGCCATTTCAGGATCTCGGAAATCGTCAATTCCCCAGCTGCGGGCAGCACCTCGCGAACCTGAGTGCTCCAGGCGGAAAGCTGTTTAACGACATCAAGATTGATTCCACTTCCGAGTTGAGCAGAGGTGCGGGAGAGCAGATTGATGCGGCATTCGACCTTGCCACGACTGATCCTGGCAGAGATCTTTTCGCGCAACATGGGTTCCAGTGCGCGCAATTCGTCCGGCATCCGTAATTGCAGATCAAGATAGCGATGATTGACTGAACGCAGCTCGAGCGACAGGGAGCCCGCATCAAGTTCTGCGGTGGCGACGGCATAGCCGGTCATGCTGAAAATCATCAAAACTCCAAGCGGAAGGAAAAAAGACGGACTGAATCTGGCGCATTATATTACGATTGCGTCCAGTCGCCGCGTCCGCGCATCGTTGCGGGTAGGCTAACAGCGGGAAAATGAATGAAGTTCGCTATTCACCAAGCCAACCATATCGGCGGGCGCAAATATAATCAGGATCGTGTGGGCTATGCCTACACCAATGATGCATTGCTGCTCGTGCTAGCGGATGGTATGGGCGGACATCTGCACGGCGAGATTGCGGCGCAAATAGCGGTCTATACCTTTATGCGCGCCTTTAGTCGACTGGAGCAAGGCAGGGTGAAGGAGCCCGAGGTGTTCCTGCGCGCGACAATGCGGGCTGGGCATGATGAGATTATCGACTATGCGCGTGAACAGAGTCTGGGTGGGAATCCTGGTACTACATGCGTGGCAGCGCTGGTGCAGGATGGCAAGGTCTGGTTTGCTCATGCCGGAGATTCGCGCTTCTATTTGTTGCGCCAAGGGGCGGTACACGGCGTTACGCATGATCACTCGGTAGTTCAGCAATGGGCGGATTGGGGGATCATCAGTCATGAAGAGATGCGTACCCATCCCGATCGCAACAAGATCACTAACTGCTTGGGCGGAGTGGAAGATATGTTCTATGCCGAAGTCGCCCCCAGTGTCGAAATGCTGGATGGAGATATGCTGTTGCTATGCAGCGACGGCTTCTGGAGTCCGTTGGAAGAGACAGAACTGACCAAGTTGCACGCAAGCAGTTATTTGCAAACCACACTGGGTGAGCTGATCGATGTGGCTATCTATCGCGAGGGTGCGCGTGCCGATAACACCACAGCAGTCGTGGCTAGGTTGGGCACGGCAGAAGCGGAGCATGCGACAGAATCTCCAGTGTGTGTGATCCTTGAAGAAGGGGCGGCCGTATAGACAGCCGTGCGAGGCGGTATAATCCGCCTTCGACTTTTTCACGGATTTACGCCATGCGCCCAAGCCAAAGACAGCCGGATCAACTTCGCAACATCTGCATCACTCGCCACTACACCAAACATGCCGAAGGCTCGGTACTCATCGAGTGCGGCGATACCAAAGTCATTTGCACCGCCAGCGTGGAGGAACGCGTTCCTCCGCATAAGAAGGGCAGTGGCGAAGGCTGGGTGACGGCTGAGTACGGCATGCTGCCACGCTCGACTGGTAGTCGCATGGGCCGCGAAGCGGCCAGAGGCAAGCAATCCGGACGTACCCAAGAGATTCAACGTTTGATCGGGCGTAGCCTGCGTGCCGTGGTCGACCTTGCTAAGCTTGGCGAGCGCACCATCACGCTGGATTGTGATGTGATCCAGGCAGATGGCGGCACACGTACAGCTAGTATCACGGGCGCCTATGTCGCTTTGCATGATGCATTCAGCAGTCTAATGAAGCAGGGGCTAGTTAAAGAGAATCCCCTCAAGGATTCCGTTGCGGCTATCTCGGTCGGCATCTATCAAGGCACGCCAGTGCTCGATCTCGATTATCCGGAAGATTCCGATTGCGACACCGATATGAATGTGGTGATGCTAGGTAGCGGCCACTTTGTCGAAGTGCAGGGAACGGCTGAAGGCCATCCTTTCTCACGTGAAGAGATGGATACCTTGCTGGAATTGGCAAAGCTTGGCATCGAGCAACTGAGCGAGATGCAGCGCAAGGCTTTGGCGCAATGAACAAGCTGGTCATCGCTTCGAATAACGCTGGCAAGTTGCGCGAATTCCAGCGCATGCTGGAGCCGCTTGGCATCGAAGTGTTGACGCAATCACAGCTTGGTATCTCTGAGGCGGAGGAGCCGCACTGCACGTTCGTCGAGAATGCGCTGGCTAAGGCGCGGCATGTCAGTCGCGCCAGCGGTCTGCCCGCATTGGCGGATGATTCAGGCATCTGTGTGGATGCGTTGGGCGGTGCGCCCGGTGTGATCTCGGCACGTTATGCAGGTGACGATCCGAAGTCTGATGCAAGCAACAACGAGAAGCTGTTGCGAGATATGCGGGGCATAACTGATCGCCGCGCGCATTACTACTGCGTGTTGGTTCTGGTGCGTCACGCCGACGACCCGCAGCCTTTGATCGCAGAGGGCGAATGGCAGGGCGAGATATTCCACGAAGAACGTGGCGAGGGCGGCTTCGGCTACGATCCGATGTTCTGGTTGCCGCAGTTCGGCAAGACTGCCGCTGAACTCTCCCATGATGAAAAGGCACAGATCAGCCATCGCGCCAAGGCGCTGCAGGTGTTGATGCAGCGCTTTCCGCGTGCATGAGCAGCCAAGCGTTACAGCCATTCGGCATCAAATCGCAGCCGGCAAACTTTAAGGCGTTACCGCCCCTCTCGCTTTACATCCATGTGCCATGGTGTGTGCGCAAATGTCCGTACTGCGACTTCAACTCGCATGAATCGCATGGCGCGATACCGGATCAGGAGTATGTAGATGCTTTGCTGCGTGATCTGGACTCAGCGTTGCCCTTGATCTGGGGGCGCAAGGTCTATTCCATCTTCATCGGCGGCGGCACGCCCAGTTTGTTATCGGGCGACTCACTTTCGTATCTGCTGACGCAGGTGCGTATGCGTTTGCCGTTGGCGCATGAGGCGGAAGTCACCTTGGAAGCGAATCCAGGCACAGTCGAGGCAGATAAATTCGCAGCGTTCCGCGATGCTGGAGTGAACCGACTTTCAATTGGTATCCAGAGCTTCAACAACATACATCTGCAAGCATTAGGTCGCATCCATTCCGGCGATGAAGCAAGGCGTGCAATCGAGATAGCCCAGACTCACTTCGACAATATCAACCTCGATCTGATGTATGCCTTGCCCAGCCAATCGCAGGAAGAGGCGATGCTTGATGTGCAAACTGCGCTGTCATTCGCCCCGCAACACCTGTCCTGTTATCACCTGACGCTGGAGCCGAACACGCTATTTGCGCATCAGCCGCCTCCATTGCCGGACGATGATGCGAGCAGCGAGATGCAGCTGGGAATCGAAACGGCAATGGCGGCGCATGGTTACGAGCACTACGAGACATCGGCATTTGCGAAGCCGGGTAAACATTCCCGCCACAATTTGAATTACTGGCAATTCGGCGATTATCTCGGTATCGGTGCGGGTGCGCACAGCAAGCTGAGTTTTCACGACAAGGTGATACGCCAAGCGCGGCATAAGCAGCCGAAGGCATATATGGATGGCGTGACGCAGGGCTTGCAGGTGCAGAGCGAACAAGTGTTGGGCAAGGACGACCTTGCTTTTGAGTTCATGATGAACGCTTTGAGGCTGAACGGCGGATTCGAAGAATTGCTGTTTCAGGAACGCACCAGCCTGCCACTGCTATTGATACGCAATGAATTGCAGACGGCGGAGCAAAAAGGATTGCTGCTGCGTGAAGCGGGGCGCATCGCGCCGACCGAGATGGGGCGGCGCTTCCTGAATGATCTGCTACAGATCTTTCTTGCGGCGGAACACTAGATCCCAGACGCCGTGGCCAAGTCGTATGCCGCGTTGCTCGAACTTGGTGAGTGGACGGTATTCGGGGCGGGGGGCGTAATCGGCGGCAGTGTTCTCTAACTGCTGTTCTGAACTGAAAACGTCCAGTATCTGTTCCGCATACTCCTGCCAATCTGTCGCGGCATGGATATATCCACCGGGCTTGAGTTTAAGCGCCAGTTTCTCGATGAACGGCGACTGGATCAGGCGGCGCTTGTGGTGGCGTGCCTTATGCCACGGGTCGGGGAAGAAGATGTGCACGCCGTCCAATGATGCGTCGGGAATCATGTCGCGCAGCACTTCCACCGCGTCGTGCTGGATGATGCGGATATTGTTTATCGATTGCGCATCGATCAGCTTGAGTAGGTTGCCGACGCCAGGGGTGTGCACTTCCAGCGTCAGATAATCGATATCGGGGTGCGCGGCGGCAATGGTTGCTGTGCTGTCGCCCATGCCGAATCCGATCTCAAGGATCTTTGGCGCACTGCGTCCAAAAGCATGTTCAAGATCAAGTGACCGTGCCACATACGGGATGCCGTAGCGTGGCAACAGCGTATCGACAGCGCGCCGCTGAGCTACTGAAAGGTGGCCCTGTCGTAGGACGAAGCTTCTGATGTGACGTTGGCGAAAGTCTTCAGGCGCAGTCATCAGCTACGAGCCGAAGCGATGATGCCTGCAGTCGGCGAGCTGGGGCTGGCGCTATAGAGCTTCTTGGGCATGCGTCCGGCGAGATAGGCCTCGCGTCCAGCTTCCACGCCCTTCTTCATCGCTGAAGCCATCAATACCGGATCTTGGGCGGCAGCAATTGCCGTGTTCATCAACACACCGTCGCAGCCCAGCTCCATGGCGATTGCGGCATCGGAAGCTGTGCCCACGCCGGCGTCGACGATCACCGGCACTTGCACGCGGTCCATGATCAGTTGCAGGTTCCAGGGATTTAAGATGCCCATGCCTGAGCCGATCAGCGATGCCAGTGGCATGATCGCTGCGCAGCCGATATCTTCCAGTTGCTTGGCAACGATAGGGTCGTCCGAGGTGTAGACCATGACTTGGAAGCCTTCGGCGACCAGGGTCTTGGCGGCGGCAATGGTCTCGATCACATTGGGGTAGAGCGATTGCGGGTCGCCCAGCACTTCCAGCTTGACCAGCGAATGTCCGTCCAATAATTCACGCGCCAAACGCAACGTGCGCACTGCGTCATCGGCGCTATAGCAGCCGGCAGTGTTGGGCAAATAGGTGAATTTGGAGGGCGGTACTGCGTCGAGCAAATTTGGCTCGTTGGCATTCTGTCCCAAGTTGGTGCGTCGAATCGCAACGGTGACGATCTCAGCGCCGCTGGCATCCAGTGCGGCACGAGTTTCGGTGAAATCCTTATATTTGCCTGTGCCGACCAGTAGTCGGGAAGAGTAGCTCTTGCCTGCAATGGTTAAAGTGTCATTCATATATATATGTGTAGATACGTTCCAGAATTATGTTTACCCGCCGCCAACGGCGGCTACGATCTCAAGAGTGTCGCCATCCTCGAGTTGTTGAGAGGCGAACTGACTGCGAGGCACGATCTCGCCGTTCCGCTCAAGCGCGATGCGCTTGCCGGTCAGCCCCATTTCTTCGATCAATGAGGCGATGTTGATGGCTTTTGCTAATTGTCGAGAGGCGCCGTTAATGCTGACTGTGATCACTTTGTTGATTGATGCCCGTGTTAGAATCCGCGCCGCATTCTACACCATGCGGGTGTAGCTCAATGGTAGAGCAGAAGCTTCCCAAGCTTACGATGAGGGTTCGATTCCCTTCACCCGCTCCAGTCAAACGGTGGCCTTCAACATTCAACGAAGACAGCGCGAATCAAAAGGTCTTTTTTGACTTATATCAAATCGCAAAGCGCCCGAATTCCATAGTATCCGGTCCTCTTTTGAGGCGCCTCATCCCGACAAGTTTAGTGGGGTATAGCGTGTATGGAACTACTTTAGGCTTTACTTGTCGCGCGCGCACTGCGACAATTTGCCGCGCTGTAGGTTTGTAACAAAGGGTGCGTCTGGCACACAAGAACATTTGGGTGCTCGGCGCATTGGTTTTTTAATTTAGCTCTGGGGAGGAGACTACTGTGGAAGCTAATCAAGCGACACCAGTAAAGTACGATATGGAGGTTGTGCGTTGGTTCACCATCGCTGCCGCCATTTATGCATGTGTAGGTACGCTCATCGGTGTGTACGTCGCATCGGAGCTGGCTTGGCCGTTCCTGAACTTTGACATGGAATGGATCACCTTCGGCCGCCTTCGTCCGCTGCATACCAACGCTGTGATCTTCGCGTTCGGTGGCTGTGCACTGATGGCAACGGGCTTTTATATCGTGCAACGCACTGGTGCTACCAAGTTGTGGAGCAACGGTCTGGCATGGGCAACCTTCGTCGGTTGGAACCTGATCATCGTTTCCGCAGTGATCACTCTGCCGCTGGGCTGGACTTCCGGTAAGGAATACGCCGAGCTGGAGTGGCCGATCGATATTGCGATCGCAATCGTTTGGCTGATGTACGGTTTCAACTACATCATGACCATCGGCATCCGCAAGACATCGCACATCTATGTGTCGAACTGGTTCACCATGGGCATGATCGTGATGATCACGTATCTGCACGTGGTTAACAGCATGGCGATCCCTGTCAGTATGACTAACTCCTTCTCCATCTATTCTGGCGTTCAAGATGCCATGATTCAATGGTGGTGGGGTCACAATGCGGTTGGTTTCTACCTGACTGGTGGTTTCTTGGCGATCATGTACTACTTCGTTCCGAAGCAGGCTGGTCGTCCAGTGTTCTCCTATCGTCTCTCTGTGTTGCACTTCTGGGCGCTGACATTCGGCTACGTTTGGCTGGGTGCTCACCACCTGCAATACACAGCATTGCCTGACTGGACCGGCTCCCTGGGCGCCGCTGTTTCACTGGCGATGATCATCCCGTCTTGGGGTGGTGCGATGAACGGTATGATGACTTTGTCTGGCGCATGGGATCGTCTGCGTGACGACTACATCCTGCGCTTCCTCGTTGTGGCTCTGGCGTTCTACGCGATGTCCACTTTCGAAGGTCCTGTGATGTCCATCAAGACCGTTAACGCTCTGTCTCACTACACAGACTGGACAGTTGGTCACGTTCACTCTGGTGCTCTGGGCTGGATGGCGATGGTTGCCTACGGCGCGATGTACCACATGATCAAAAAGCTGTGGGGCGTTGAGAAGATGTACTCCGAAGGTCTGGTGAACGTTCACTTCTGGTTGGCTACTATCGGTACCGTTGTCTACGTCGTAGCGATGTGGGTCTCCGGCATCATGCAGGGTCTGATGTGGCGTGACTATGATGAGTACGGCACTCTGACCTATACCTTCGTTGAATCGGTTTCCGCTATGCATCCGTATTACGCGATGCGTGCGATCGGCGGCCTGATCTTCAATATCGGTACCTGGATCGCCCTGTACAACATCGTGATGACTGTGCGCACTGCAAGTGCCGCGCGCGGTGCCAGCGCTGTTCCGGCTAATGCATAAGGGGAGTGAATAATATGTCTGATCACGACAAAATCTATTCAACAAAACTTCAGGATAAAACAGAGCGCAGTACGCTCCTGATGTTCGTGTTGACCGCAATCGCCGTGGCTATCGGCGGTATCGTGGAAATCGTGCCGTTGTTCTATCTGCCGAACACGGCGATGTGCCAGAACGATCCAACCTGTAACAACACACAGCACAAGGATCTGAACGGTAATGTAATCCCGATGGATAAGATCATCTGGAATCCAGCTACTTCAGCGCACAAGACGCTGGATGACTGGCAGCCTGGTGATGGCGTTCGTCCTTACAAGGCTCTGGAATTGGCTGGTCGTAACGTTTACATCCGTGAAGGTTGCTTCCTGTGTCACTCTCAGATGATTCGTCCCTTCCGCGATGAAAAAGACCGCTACGGCCATTACTCTATCGCTGAGGAATCCATGTACGATCACACTTATCAGTGGGGCTCCAAGCGTACTGGTCCTGATCTGGCTCGTTTGGCAGGTAAGTACTCTGATGAGTGGCATCGTCGCCATCTGATGTATCCGCGTGATGTGGTTCCAGAGTCTGTGATGCCTAACTACTTCTGGTTGAATGACAAGAAGGTGGACATTCCTGAGACAGTGGAAACCATGAAGGTTCTGACCATCATGCCGTTCAACCCAGTGCCGAAGACCATCTACACCGATGAATACATCGCTGGTGCAGCTTCTGAGCTGGAAGGCAAGACTGATCTGGAAGCGTTGATCGCTTACCTGCAGAGCCTGGGCAATCACGTTAAGTTCGAAGAAGGTGTGAACTATCGTGATTAAACTGTTGGAGCACCTTGGCATGGATGTGCAGACCATGACGACTAATGACTGGCTGGGGGTGTTCTTTGCCTTGGTCGCTGCGATCGGCATGGTGGTGACATACTTCATGGTGTTCCGACCGTCCAACAAGCAAAATTTCGAAGCCCAGAGCCGGATGGCTCTGGACGACGAGGACCCTATCAAACTGGGAGAAAAAAGATGAGTGACAAACACGATGCAAGCAGCGTGCCAACAACAGGGCACGTCTGGGATGATGATTTGGGCGACTATATCAATCAGCCGCCAAAATGGTGGATGCTTGGCCTGACAGTCAGCGCGATTTGGTGTGTGGTGTACTGGCTGTACTACCCTGCATTCCCGATCTCTAACGCTGGATACTTCACCAAAGGGCTGGGTGGTTGGACTGCGATTGGTGAGATGGAAGCAGACAAGAGCGTTGTGGACGAAGTGCGCGGCAAGTGGGAATCCAAGCTAAAAGATTTGACGCCAGCAGCAATATTGGCGGACGAGGATTTGGCTAAATATTCACTCGCATCCGGCAAGGTGTTGTTCGGTGACAACTGCGCAGCTTGCCACGGCACCAACGGAGTTGGTACGCATGACAAGCAAGGCCTGTTCGCGCCGATCCTGACTGACGATGACTGGCTGTATGGCGGCAGTATTGATGCCATTCACGAAACCATCCAGGGCGGACGTCAAGGCATGATGATGGCTCACGCTGACATGCTGTCTGAAGCAGAGATCGACACACTGGCGAATGCAGTTGCTGCTGGTAAGCCGACCTCCACTCCGCTGTTCGCTGAAAAAGGCTGCACAGCCTGTCACGGCGAAGACGGTAAGGGCATGCAGGCCATGGGCTCTGCAAACCTGACTGACAGCGTATGGCGCTTTGATAGTTCTGTTGAAGGTATCAAGTACACCATCAAAAATGGTGTGAATGCTGGAACACCTGAGACACGTGTGGCTGTGATGCCAGCGTTCCAAGGCGGCAAGCTGTCAGATGCAGAGATTAAGAAGTTGGCTGTTTACGTCTATAAGTTCGGCGGCGGTCAGGCCAACTAAGGCTGTATCTATCTGCGCGGAGTTTCTCCGTGCAGACCTTTACCAAAAGGAGAGAAAGAAATGAATCAGGATATGGTTTTTTGGGGTGTGATCATTGCACTGGTAGGTTCCATTATTGTTCCGTTATGGCTGTTCTATAAAGCCTATAGCAACGCAGTCAAAGCTGCAGATGAGAAAAAGAAGCAATAAGTAGTGGCTTCATGCAAAAAGGAGGAGAGCGTGCTCTCCTCCTTTTTCTTTTGTATGAAAAATCACTGAACCTCATGGGCTAAAGCAGTAAAATCAAACGCGACGCAAACAAATGTCTCGGTTGTTGTTCCGGCGACATAATGCGCATTCAGGAGGCGGTATGAATCAGGAAGTCGGCAAAAAAGAGCCGGGTGAAGTCACCACGCTTTATAACGAGTTTGAAACTTGGACAGTCAACACTGGCGGGCAGACCATCCATGCCAAGCGCATGCCAGGATTTTTCAGGACTTTCAAAGATAGAGCGCAGTTGGCGCTGTGGTTGCCTTTCTTCTTGCTTCCCTATCTGCGCTGGAATGACAAGCAAGCCATTCTGTTCGATATCGACCATAACCAGTTCCGTTTCTTTAATCTGACTGTACTGCCGCAAGACATCTGGATGCTGTCATTGGTCTTATTGGTTGCTGCGATGACACTGTTTGCGGTGACCTCCGTCGCATCGAGGGTCTGGTGCGGCTATTTTTGCTTCCAGACTGCATGGACTGACTGGTACACATGGCTGGAAGACAAAATTGAGGGCAATCCAACGGCGCGACGCAAACTTGATGCGGCACCCTGGACTCTCGATAAGATTAAGAAGAAGGTCATCAAGCATTTTTTGTGGATATTGATTGCGTTACTGACGGGTATTAGTTTCTCGATATGGTTCGTGGATGCCTTCGAGTACTGGAACAAACTGCTGCATTTCCAATTGCCGCTGGTGGGTTGGGTGACATTGATTATGTTCTTGTTTGGCACCTATATATTGGCTGGATTTTTGCGGGAGCAGACTTGTTTCTGGCTATGCCCCTATGCGCGTATCCAAGGTGTCATGACGGACAAGCAGACTATCCTGCCGACCTATGACCACACGCGCGGCGAGCCTCGCGGCAAGATCCGACGCGGAGGGCAAGCCGTTGCGCCGCAGGGTGATTGCATCGACTGCTTCCAGTGCGTACAAGTGTGCCCGACCGGTGTGGATATTCGAAACGGCCAGCAATTGGGTTGTATAACCTGTGGCCTTTGCATTGATGCTTGCGATGTTGTGATGGACAAAATCGACAAGCCGCGTGGATTGATTCGCTATGCTTCGCTGGATGAGCTAGAAGGACAGTCAGCCAAAAAGTTGTACCAGCATCCTCGCACCTTGGTATATCTCAGTATTATTCTGCTCGCAATGTCGGGAATAGTCTGGGGCTTGACTCACATGGGCTCCATGACGCTTAAGATTGTGCATGAGCGACAGCCACTTTTTGTGCAGATGAGCGATGGTTCCATTCAGAATAAATTCGACTTTAAAGTGTTGAACAAGACTGATAAGAATTTCCGAGTAAAGGTAACCGCTGAGGGTGGGGTAAAGGGTCAAGTAATCATTGGTGCAGAAAACAACCCAATGACTAATCACGGACGGGGTACTTCCTTTACTATTTTTGTCAAAGCGCCATCAGCAAATATCTTAAAAGATGTTGTGCCGATCCAGTTCCGGGTTGAGAACGTAGATGATCCCAATGTATTTGCTGAATACACTAGCAAGTTTTATGGCCCAGTTAAATAAGGGAGTGGATTGATGATTTCACAAGATCACAAGTCTGGACTGCGTAATCCTTGGTTGTTGGGCATGCTGTTGCTCATCGTGGTGGTGCTCGCAGTAAATGCTACATTTATCTGGTATGCCACGCATAACCAATCTTCGCTGATAGATCGCGAATACAAAACTAAGGATCGCAAATCCAATACGCAACTCCTGAGTGAATTAGGTCGGCAGCAAGCATTGGGGTGGGAGACTTCAATTAATAAGCCTAAAGTCTTGATACAAGGTCAACCAACCATGTACGAGATTGTCGTGAAGGATAAGGAAGGCAAGCCTGTGAGCGGCGAGATGGAGGTGGAAGCCTATCGCGCTGCGGACGCCAGCAAGGATTTCATCACCGTATTTAAAGAAGTATCAGCCGGAAGCTATCAGGGATATATAAGTTTCCCCTTGAAGGGCTACTGGGAATTGCATATACACCTCAAGCAGGGTGAGAACGAGGTTACTGTAGATACGCAACGCTTCAAGGTGGCTGAGGCAGTCCATTGACATCGCAAAGCAATGAGTCACGGTAATAGCATTGCGGTAGGCTGCTTTCATTGTGGCCTGCCGATCCCATCAGAGGATGAATTCAAAACGACGCTGGAAGGTAAGCAAAGAAATTTCTGCTGCTTCGGTTGTCAGTCTGTGTGTGCGGCCATCTACGAAGCGGGCTTGGAGGGTTATTACCAGCGCACACCGGAAGGAGCCCTTCTGGGCCCGCCACCTGAACCACCCAAAGACATAGAAATATACGACTTCGATGAGGTGCAGCAGGATTTCACATCATGCTCAGGTGACGAGCGAGACATTCATCTATTGGTTGAGGGCATCCACTGTGCTGCTTGCGTGTGGCTGATTGAAAGAGGGCTGAATAAAGTCCCCGGTGTACTTTCAGCCGAAGTGAATCTGGCCGGAAAACGATTGCATTTGAAGTGGGATAACAGTCGGAGCAAGCTGTCGGACCTGATCAGGGCATTGGTGCGAATCGGCTACTCCGCGGTCCCATATGATTCCGAGAGTGCGGAAGGCGCAATAAAAAAAACCAACCGTGCCATGTTGTTTCGTCTGTTCTTCGCCGGATTCGCGGCAATGAATATGATGTGGATTGCCATTGCACTATATAGCGGCGCAAATCAGGATGAGTTTCGTGGTTTCTTTCACTGGATGGGGCTAGTGCTGGCGACGCCAACACTCTTCTACTCCGGTTACCCTTTCTTCAAAGGCGCGGCGGGTGGATTAAGAGCGGGGCATCTGACCATGGATCTGCCAATCGTGATCGGACTGTCGGTGACATTCAGCTATTCCCTGTACGTAACGCTGACAAATAACCAGCATGGTGAAGTCTATTTCGATACCGTCACTAATCTGACATTCGTCATTTTGATTGGGCGATACCTTGAAGGTATGTTTAGACATCAGGCAGTATCGGCAACCAAACGTCTTATGGAGCTACAGCCTAGAGTCGCTTTAGTGATCAAAGATGGCGAAGAAAAGATGACGCCGATACGTGCAGTGATGCTAGGTGATCAGGTGCTGGTGAAACCTGGCTACACAGTCCCAGTTGATGGAGTGGTGCTGGATGGTCAAAGTTCAGTGGATGAGTCAATGCTAAGCGGAGAATCGGCGCCAGTCCACAAGCAGGCTGGAGACACCGTCTCGGCAGGGACAGTTAATACTTCGGGGGCTTTGCGGGTTGAGATGCGAACGCTGCAACAAGATACCGTATTGTCCAGAATTATCCGTCTGGTTGAAGAGGCGCAGTCTTCGAAAGCACCCATCCAGCGTTTGGCCGATACTATTGTGCCGTGGTTCGTGCTGGTGACGCTGTTGTGCGCATGTCTGACCTTCTTTATTTGGAATACGCAAGACTTCGAGCTAGCCCTGATGGCGGCGACTTCGGTGCTCATTATCACTTGTCCATGCGCACTCGGCATGGCAACACCGATGTCTATCGCCGTCGCCTCGGGCCTAGGAGCTATGCATGGCATTCTGGTCAAGAACGGACTGGTGCTTGAAACCTTGTCAAAAGTGACCCACTTCGTCTTTGACAAAACCGGCACGCTGACCGAAGGAAGAATGAGCGTTGCGCAAGCAGATTTTGCAACAGGAGTGAATGCACAGGAGATGATCTCTAAAGCTGCGGCTGCAGAACGCTACAGTGAACACAGTACTGCGCACGCAGTGGTGGCATATGCAGAGAGCCAGCAGTATGTGTTCCGTACTATCGAGGTAGGCGATTTTCACGCAACCGCCGGTTTGGGTATTTCGGCAACCGCAGGCGGGCAGGAGGTCAGGCTGGGAAGTGCCAGTTGGATGGCGCAATCCGGCGTGATGCTCGATGAAGCTCTACAGGCGAGAGCCCATCAGTGGGAGTCGCAAGCAATAAGTTGTGTCTATATGGCGTGCGCCGGGCGGCACGTGGCGGTATTTGGACTGGCCGACCAGTTGCGTGGTGATGCACAGCAGTTGGTAGATGCACTGAGAGAGGCCGGAATGGGCATGACTTTGCTGAGTGGTGACCGTCGCCCGGTCGCAGAAGCGATCGCACGTCAATTAGGCGGCATGGAAGTGATAGCTGAAGTGATGCCGCAAGATAAGGATCGGGTCATACAGCAACTACAGCAAAAAGGTGAGATCGTGGCAATGGTAGGGGATGGCGTGAACGATGCGCCAGCCCTGATTCGATCGAATGTGGGTATCGCATTGGGTTCGGGTACCGATGTATCCATCGATAGTGCGGACATCGTATTGATGCATAACGAATTGAGCAAGGTATTGCAGGCGACTCAGCTCTCTCGTCGTACCTTGCGCACTATCAAGCAGAATATCGGTCTATCATTCTTGTATAACATTATCATGGTGCCTTTGGCGATGATGGCCAGAGTCAGTCCGCTAGTGGCGGCGATCACAATGCCGATCAGTTCGCTGATCGTGATTGGAAATGCGGCGCGGATAAGCACTATGTTCAGGAAGTGAGGGAAAAATGGAAGTCATCTACAGTTTGATACCGGGCATGATGTTCTTCGGCGTCCTCTTTGTGATCGTACTGATCATTGCTGTAAAAAAAGGTCAGTATGAGGACATGGAGGGAGGCGGTCAGCGCATTCTGATGGACGATGACGAAGAAATGATGCCGCACCCGAACAAAAAGGCGGACGCGGATTAATGACTACTTAGTATTTTGCGATGCCTGCTTGAGAAGCGGGGTTACCAAGATGTCGAATTCATTAGGTGAGACGTATTGCAAGATTGGTTTTTGTCCTTCGCTCATCGTGATATCCAGCCCGTGCTGTGGATAAAGCCAATGGGAGGTGCCGTGCTTTTCTTCCTTGATGATTTGTGAGGGCTCGCCGAAACGCTTAAGAATCAGCGCTTCATCAACACGTACGCCAGGCATGTAAGTAAGGCTGCTGATGGGGGCTTTGCGCAGTGTCTCAATATCCTCTGGGGTGAGGGTAATTTTCTTGCCGCTGCCAGTCCCTGCCATGCGTAAACCACGCTCGTACATAGATTTCAGGTCAGCCTCTGAGATATCGGCAGTCAGCACCACGCGGGAACGTAAACCCGCAAGATTAATCTGCTCAAAGAACAGTTCAGCGGAAAGGTCACCTTCAGGTGATTTGAACAGGCTGGGTTCGGCCTGTTCTTTGAATCGAATTTCAGCTTCACCCGGCGTTGATTGCCCCAGCGTGAGTCCGAACACCTTAACCGAATTTGGGGTGGGGTGTTCGATATGCCAGGGTAAGTCCTCCTTGTCAGGACGGTCTCCTGGAATCAGGAACGAGCCAAAAATGATGACGACGGAAAAGATGCCGACGACCCAGTAGATTTTTTTCTCAGTTGTCATTTCGCTCTGTTTAATATGAATTTATGCAGTCGGCGCGGCGTTTGGAATCACAGTTCCTTTGGGCAGTTTGCTGCATTTGGCCTGATGTACAGCATCGTTGCCGAGCACGACTAGGATTAGAAGCGAAACCATGAAGGGCAGCAAGCCCACGCCACCCAGCAAGGCAATTGTTGCAATTTTGGACCATCCCATGGCGGAGGATATCCACAGGCCGCCAGCAATCACAACGCAAGTGATACTTAGCAGCCACATGAAGTGCGAGTTACGCTTGTGGGCGAGGCACCAGTGGGATTTGACAAACACTGTGTCATCACCGGCTTCAACTTTGCGCGCCTTGATGAGGATGTAGCCAGTGATCGCGAATGATATCGCGGGCACGATGAGTACCATCAGCGGGAAGGTGCTGAACACGCCAAAAGTGGAAGCAAACACCAGAATGTGGTTGAACACCAGATTGATCAGGAAGATCTCGTGTGGCCACTTGGCACGTACGATCTCGTCGGGAGTGGCATTGTATTTTTCGCTCATGGGATGCCTCAAGATTGAAGTGGGGATGCAGGATACTGATTCTGCGAAGTTAATGGAATGAATTTATCATTTGCCGACCATCTCGCGCAGTCTGTGTAAGGCAAGGATATCCACTGCGCGCGCTTTGACTTGTATCAAGCCTTCATCCTGAAAATGAGAGAAGGCACGGCTGACAGTCTCCAGTTTGAGGCCGAGATAACTACCGATCTCCATACGGGACATGCGTAAGCGCAGTTGTGTTGCAGACATGCCGTGTATCGCATTGCGCTGTGACAAGTTCAGCAGAAAGGCCGCCAATCGCTCTTCGGCGCGCATTGAGCCAAGCAGTAGCATGATGCCTTGGTCGCGAACGATCTCGCGACTCATGATTTTATGTAGATGGCGCTGCAAACTGGGAATTTCACGACTGAGCTCGGCTAGCTTAGCGTAAGGGAGTTCACATACTTCAGTGTCTTCCATGGCCAGCGCTTCGCAGGTATGGATATCGGTGCTGATTGCTTCCAACCCAACGATTTCACCTGCCATCAGGAAACCGGTGACCTGCTCGCGTCCATCTTCGTGCAATACACGGGTCTTGAAGGAGCCGCTACGGATTGCATGCAGTGATTTGAAACGATCCCCCGAACGATACAGGTAGTCGCCCGTAGCAAAGCTGCGCTTCTGGTTGCTCAACTCCTCTAAGCGAGCCATCTCGTCAGGGGTCAGATCAACTGGAAGGCATAATTCACGCAAGTTGCAGTTGGAGCAGGCAACCCGCAGGCGTGAAATTTCGGTTAGATTTATGTCGTTCAAAGCCACAATCAGCAAATGGTTGATACGTCGCTATTTTGACATATATCAAGTCAAACGGGCAGCAAACTGGCATAGTTACGCCCTTGCTAGAGGAGGAGAGGATGAACGAGGCAGTAAATCAACTGGTTGTAGACTTGGAACTGATACGCAGGCTGGACAAGAACGGGCCGCGCTACACTTCCTACCCAACTGCAGACCGGTTCGTAGAAGCATTCAACGCTGAGAGTTATAGCCACTGGCTGGCCAAGCGCGAGATTGGCGGCGTAGGACGTCCGCTCTCGCTATATATCCATATTCCGTTCTGCAACACACTTTGCTTCTACTGTGCTTGCAATAAGGTTATTACCAAGGATCGTAGCAAGTCGGCAGAATATGTACGCTACCTGATCAAGGAAATGGCGATTCAGGCGGAGCTGTTGGGGCCGGGCCAAGTCGTGGAGCAACTGCATTTTGGCGGTGGTACGCCGACCTTCATGAGCGATGATGAGATTCGCGAAGTGATGGCAGCGATAGGCAAGTACTTCAAGTTGGTCGATGACGGTGAATATTCTATCGAGATCGACCCGCGCAAAGTTAGTGACGAGACCATCGCGCTGCTTGGCGCGACCGGCTTCAATCGCATCAGTATCGGCGTGCAGGATTTCGACGATGATGTGCAAAAAGCTGTCAATCGTATTCAGAGCGAGGAAGAGACGCTGCGCATTATCAATGCCGCACGTGCCAATGGCTTTAAATCGGTCAGTATCGACCTGATTTATGGTCTGCCGAAACAGACTCTGGAAGGTTTTGAGCGCACCTTGGATCGCGTGATTGCAGCCAATCCAGATCGTCTGTCGATCTACAACTACGCGCACATGCCCACCATCTTCAAGCCACAGCGCCGCATTCATGAAGCGGATCTGCCGGAGCCGCAGGTGAAGCTGGACATTCTGAGTATGGCGGTCAACAAGTTGACCGGTGCAGGCTACGTGTATATTGGTATGGATCACTTTGCCAAACCGGAAGACGAACTTGCCGTCGCACAACGTGAAGGACGCCTGCACCGTAATTTCCAAGGTTACTCGACCCATTCGGATTGCGATCTCGTTGCTCTCGGGGTGAGTGCGATTGGCAAGATCGGCCCGACCTACAGCCAGAACTATCGGGAGTTGGAGCCGTATTACGATGCGCTGGATCGTAACGAGTTGCCGATCATGCGTGGTTTGGAGCTGAATTCAGATGATTTGGTGCGGCGTGCCATCATTCAGGCGTTGATGTGCCATTTCGAGATATCGAAAGAATCATTCAATATCTCTTATCTGATCGAATTCGACACATATTTCGCGGCCGAGATTAAAGAGCTGGAGGAATATGCACGTGAAGGCTTGCTTGAGCTATCCACGCAGTGGATCACCGTTACACCTAAGGGGCGCATGTTGATCCGCAATATCTGTATGGTGTTCGACAAGTACCTGCGCACACGTCAGGAACATGCACGTTACTCTAAGGTAATATAAGTCCGGACTGCGGCCCGTTCCTCGCAATTAAGCGAGCAAGGGTGGCTCTATGGAGGAGACCCCGTTATCTGGGGAGAACATGACAATAAAAGTAGATGATTTTCGCTTAAAGCTCGGTAAGGATGAGCTGGTGCCCATCGTGATTGGTGGAATGGGTGTTGATATTTCAACGGCCGATCTAGCATTGGAAGCGGCCCGCTTGGGTGGCGTCGGCCACATCTCGGATGCGATGCTGCCAACTGTTTCGGATCGTCGATATGACACTGGCTTCGTCAAAGAAAAGCTGAAGCAGTACAAGTACAACATAGACAATTCGGACAAGGCGGATATCAAGTTCGATCTTGGCCATATTGCCGAATCTACTCGTCTGCATGTGAGCAAGACCATGGAACGCAAGCGCGGTGAAGGCATGGTATTTATCAATATCATGGAAAAGCTGACCATGAATTCGCCTCGCGATACTTTGCGGGTGAGGTTGCATGAAGCCTTGTCCGCTGGCATCGATGGCATCACCCTAGCCGCCGGTTTGCACCTCGGCTCGTTCACTTTAATGGAAGATCACCCCCGCTTCCGCGATGTAAAGCTGGGCATCATCGTCTCTTCCGTGCGCGCACTGCAATTGTTTCTGCGCAAGAACGTCAAGACTAAACGCCTGCCGGACTTTGTCGTGGTGGAAGGGCCGCTTGCCGGTGGTCATTTGGGTTTCGGCATGGACTGGGCGCAGTATGATTTGCGCACCATCGTCAACGAGATACATGCATTCTTGAAAGCCGAAAACCTTGAGATACCCGTGATTCCCGCGGGCGGCATCTTCACTGGCAGCGATGCGGCCAGCTATCTGCATGAAGGAGCGGGGGCAGTGCAGGTGGCGACGCGCTTCACGGTGGCAAAGGAGTGCGGATTGCCGCCGGAAGTGCAACAGGAATACTTCAAGGCCAGCGAAGACGATATTGAAGTGAATGGTACATCGCCCACGGGCTATCCCATGCGAATGCTTAAGAACAGCCCATCTACTGGCTCAGGCATCCGCCCCGGTTGTGAGTCATACGGCTATCTACTGGATGCCAGCGGGCGTTGCGATTACATTGATGCATACAACCGTGAGGTCGCTGCGCATCCGGGGGAGAAGAAGATCGCAGTGATGGACAAGACCTGTTTGTGCACCCACATGCGCAACTTCAAATGCTGGACTTGTGGACAAACCACCAGCCGCCTGAAAGACACCACGAACAAGTTGGCGGATGGGAGTTACCAATTGCTGAGCGCTGAGCACGTGTTCAAGGACTACCAGTTTAGTACCGGCAATAAGATCGCACTTCCTGAATAAGTCTTAAATCAATCTAGAACAGACTGAACATTGTGGATCGCGCGCCAGTTTCATAACGCGCGGTTGCATGGTCAGCGCGTCTAGCGTGAGTAGCTTGCCATGCAGGGTAGTTTCAATCCCTGCTAGCAATTTCAGCGCTTCGGCAGCCTGCATACTGCCCACGATGCCGACCAGTGGCGCGAACACGCCCATCACCGCACAGCGCGTCTCTTCGGCTTCGCTGTCTTCGGGATATAGGCAGTTGTAGCAGGGACTGTTTGGGCGGCGAAAATCAAACACACTCACTTGGCCATCGAAGCGCGTGGCCGCACCTGACACCAGCGGTTTTCTTGCTGCGGCACAAACGCGATTTAACGCGTAGCGCGTGGGGAAGTTGTCGCTGCAATCCAGCACGATGTCCGCTTCTGCCACCAAGGCGGTCAGACGAGCCTCATCTGCCCGTTCTTGCAGCGTAAGCACGCGAACTTCAGGGTTGATTGCATTTAACGTCTGTTGCGCAGATTTAACTTTGGCTGTGCCGATATTCGCAGTGCGATGTGCCAGTTGGCGCTGGAGATTAGTGAGGTCGACCTGATCATCGTCGCACAGGGTAAGTGTGCCAACGCCAGCGGCGGTGAGGAACATGGCGGCTGGCGAACCCAGACCGCCGGCACCGAGAATCAACACATGGGCATCGATGAATGATTGTTGTCCTTCGATACCGATCTCAGGCAGCAGGATGTGGCGGCTATAGCGCAGCAGCTGGCTATCGTCCATCCGGTATCACTTCGCTTCTCGGGCTTCGGGCGGGATGTCGACGTGATCGCCGTGGGGATGCTGCTCGTAGGCTTTGACGAATACTTCCTGTGAATTGTTCTTCGTGCGAGGTTCAGGCGTCTTCAGGTTGTGGTATTGCACATCTTCGCAATAGTGGATGAGCGTATGCTTGATGCGCTCAAACAAGCTGAAATCAAAACGAAACCCTTCCTTCTGAAGTGCCTTCTGCAAGCCTTCAAGCGAATAATGCGCCACGCTGTAGCGTATAAGTAGCGATTGGGGAGTGGCGCCGCGCTCCACTTCAAAATTCTTCAAACCGCTTAGCAGCAGAAAAGCCTGCTCGGCTTGATCAGCTGGTTCGTCGGTGAAGACTAGTACGCGTTGCTTGTGCAGTTCGAACGGATTCATTTTTATTTACCCCGCAGAATGCTCATTCCCTTCAATAGATTCAAGGCTTGATTCAGCTGGTAGTCATTCTTGGCACCGAATTCAGCCACTTCGATCTTTTCGTTACCCTCTTCTTTGTTTTTTGGGGCGGATTTGCGAGCCGGTTTGGCCGAGCTATCGGATTGATCCAGCTGACCATTGGTTAAGTGCTTGTCCAAGTCGGCTTCACGCAAACGCAGTGTGTTGTCAAATACTGCGGTGGCAGGATCTTCCACGATAATATCCGGCTCGATGCCCTTGGCTTGAATGGAGCGGCCACTGGGCGTGAAGTAGCGTGCAGTAGTCAGCTTGATGGCAGTATTGTTGCCAAGTGGCAGGATGGTTTGTACTGACCCTTTGCCGAATGACTGTGTGCCCATGATGACCGCACGTTTATGGTCTTGCAAGGCGCCTGCAACAATCTCTGAGGCAGAGGCAGAGCCGCCGTTGATCAGCACCACCATAGGTACGTTGCTGAATTCACCCGGCAGACTTTTTAGATAGTCCTGCTTGTTGCCGCGCAGATAATATTCCGGACTGGCCAGCAAGCGCATACGTGCATCGTCGGTCCTTCCTTCGGTGTAGACCACCAAAGAATCTTTGGGCAGGAAGGCTGCAGATACGCCGACTGCTGCAGTCAGCAAGCCGCCCGGATCATTGCGCAGATCCAGCACCAAGCCCTGCAGGGGAGCTTTGTTTTGTTTGCTTAGGTTTTCGAGAGCAGCAGCAAGGTTTTCGCCGGTGTGTTCCTGGAACTGAGTGATGCGCACGAATCCGTAGCCCGGCTCAGGTAGCTTGGATTTTACGCTCTGCACCTTGATCACCGCACGTACGATGTCAACCTGAAACGGTTTGGCCACGCTCTTGCGCACCACAGTCAGACGGATGGTGCTGCCGGGTTTGCCGCGCATGCGTTTGACAGCGTCGTTCAGGGAGAGGCCTTTCACTAGCGTGTCGTCCAGCTTGATAATCAGGTCGCCGCTCTGTATGCCGGCCTTGAAAGCAGGCGTGTCTTCGATCGGCGAGATGACTTTGACCAGACCGTCTTCCATGCCCACCTCGATGCCGAGGCCGCCGAATTCGCCCTGTGTCCCGACTTGCAACTCCTTGAAGCCTTCTGCGTCCAGATAGGCAGAGTGCGGGTCAAGTCCTGACAGCATGCCGTTGATTGCTTCGGTGATCAGCTTCTTGTCGCTCACCGGCTCCACGTAGTCGCTCTTGATGCGCCCGAACACGTCGGAGAAGGCGCGCAGTTCTTCCACAGGCAAAGGCAGCGGTAACTCTTTCTCAGCGAGGGCTGAGAAATGCAGGCTGACGGCGATGCCAGCAAGCAAGCCGATACTGATCAGACCAAATTCCTTGAAGCGACGACTCATCTTGATTTTCCTCGTGGATGCTTGATCCAAGTGTCGGGGTTGAAAGGACTGCCTTTATAGCGCAGTTCAAAGTATAAACCGGATTCCACGTTGCCGCCGCTGTTGCCCACGCTTGCCACGATGTCTCCGGTCTGTATGGTGTCGCCAAGCCTCTTGTACAAAGTTTCGTTGTTGCCGTACAAGCTCATGTAGCCCTGTCCATGATCAATGATCAGCAGATTGCCAAAGCCGCGTAGCCAGTCTGCATACACCACGCGCCCCGCGGCGACAGCCAGGACTGGTTGGCGCGCAGCCGCACGCACGAACCAACCGGTCCAGGGCAGGTTGCTCTCGGTACGGCGGCTGCCGAAGCGGTTGCTCACTGTGCCGCTCACTGGCAACACCAGCCTACCTTTGAGAGTCTTGAATGATGTGCCGTCGCTACTGGTAGACAACTGACCCAGTTCATCTACCAGTTTGCTCAAGCGCGCTTCGTTGCGGCGCAAGCGCGCTATTTCGTGCTGCTGTTTTTTAAGTTGTTGTGCAATCTTACGCAAGGCTTGGCGACGTTTGTCCTGCTCGCTTTCGAGTTTTGCCAATTCCTTTTTTTCGGCGCTTTGAAGCGCGTCGATCTCATGTTGTTTGGCCTGGGTATCCCGGGTGGCAGCCTGTAATTCGGCAAGCCCGTCACGCAACTTCTGCAACGTATTGGCACGCTCGCGGGCGATGTAGTCGTAATAGCGGAGTTCACGTGCGAGCTGGTTCGGCTCTTTGCTGTTGAGCAGCAGTTTGAGGTAATCCTGATCGATTCCACCGATGTATTGCTGATAGAGTAAGCGCCCCAACAGGGATTGCTGCTTTTTATAATCGGCGTTCAGCACCGCATGTCGTTGCTGGAGACGCTCCAGGTCGCGTTCGGCAGCGCGTTGTTGGTGTGTCAGTTGGGAGAGATTGCGATTGCTGTCACTGATCGCACGTTCCGAATCGCGCAGGGCATCGGTGACTTCAGAGCGCGATTCGCTGGCTTGATCGAAGTCGCGCTGAATTGAGGCCAGACGGTGGCGAAGTTTTTCTAGGTCTGACTCTTGCGACGCATGCGCGCTTGCGGACAGCAGGAAGACTGCCAGCAAGCACGCATGCAGTCCACGTATCACTTGAACCGGATCAGGGAGCGGCCGGTCATTTCCGGCGGTTGTGACAGGCCCATCATGGCCAGCAGCGTTGGTGCGACATCTTGGAGTGCGCCATCACCCTCTGCCGCCATTTCGGCCTTGCGTCCGATGTAGAGGAAAGGCACATGGTTCAGCGTGTGGGCGGTGTGCGCCTGATTAGTGCCGCGATCTATCATCTGTTCAGCGTTGCCGTGGTCGGCGGTGACCAGCACTTCCCCGCCGCATTCCAGCATGGCATTCACCACACGCCCAATGCATTCATCCAATGTTTCTACCGCTTTGACAGCAGCTTCCATCACGCCGCTATGACCGACCATGTCGCCGTTGGCGTAGTTGCACAGGATGGCTTGATATTGCTTGCTGCGGATCGCTTCTTCCAGTTTGTCCGTTACCTCAAAAGCACTCATCTCAGGCTTTAGATCGTAAGTGGCGACCTTGGGTGAAGGCACCAGTACACGATCTTCACCGGGGTAGGGCTGTTCGCGACCGCCACTCATGAAGTAGGTAACGTGGGCATATTTTTCGGTCTCGGCAATGCGTAGCTGCTTCAATCCCAGATTGGAAAGATATTCGCCGATGCCGTTGTGGATAGTGTCAGCGCTATAGGCGCTGGGCAGACGGAAGTCCGCGCCATAACTGCTCAAGGTGGTGTAGTTGGCTAGTTTGGGGAAGCGGGTGCGGGCGAAGCCGTCGAACTTCTCGTCAGTCAGTGCGCGAGTGATCTCACGGGCGCGGTCGGCGCGAAAGTTCATGAATACAGCAACGTCGCCGTCCTGCATCGCGCAGGGCTCGCCGATCACGGTGGCCTGCACGAACTCATCGTTCTCGCCGCGCGCATACGCGGCATCCAGACCGGCTTGTGCATTAGCGGAAGTGAACGGGGCTGTGCCCGACGTCAGCAAGTCATAGGCGATCTGCACGCGCTCCCAGCGATTGTCTCGGTCCATCGCGAAGTAGCGGCCAACGATGCTGGCGATTCGCCCGGCGCCTAGCTGTTCGCAGTGATCTTGCAGCGCCTGCAAGGATTGGGCAGCGCTGCGCGGAGGCGTATCGCGACCATCTAGGAAGGCATGGACATAGATCTTTTCTAGGCCGGCTTGAGCGGCCATCTTTACCATGGCTTGAATGTGCAGCTCGTGACTGTGCACGCCGCCAGCCGAGAGCAGACCCATGATGTGGAAGGCACTATTGTTGCGCTTGGCGGTAGCCACGGCTTCAGCGAATACGGGATTGGTGTAGAAGCTGCCGTCCTCGATAGCCAGATCGACCTTGGTCAGTTCCTGATACACCACACGTCCGGCGCCGATGTTGAGGTGTCCGACCTCGGAATTGCCCATCTGTCCGCGCGGCAGGCCGACACTCAACTCCGATGTATTGATCAGTGTGTGCGGGTACTCACGCCACAGTCTGTCCCAGTTCGGCTTGCGCGCATGGGAGATGGCATTGAAGTCGCTATCTTCGCGATAGCCAAAACCATCCAGGATGAGTAGAAGAACGGGCGTGATTGCTTGAGTAGAAGGATCGGTCATGCTGGCTTTTTTCTCACCAAAATTTCAAATATGAGCAGTTGCTAATTTACTGCGTTGGGATAAAATCGTTTCGAGATGTGATTTTAGCCGATTTCGGCGAGCAATAAGCCGCCAACTCCAAATGATGGCAGAACAATATGAAGAACAAACTAATCGATAAAGACGAAGACATCCTGCAAGCCTCGTTGGCAATGAAAGCAATCGCGCATCCTTTGCGGCTCAAGGTGTTATGCGTGTTGAGCGACGGCGAATTGAGCGTGCAGGAGATCGTTGACAGTGTCGGCACATCCCAGAGCAATATCTCCCAACATCTTGCCATCCTGCGTGACAAAGGGGTGCTTGCCACGCGCAAGGATGCCAATCGTGTGTTCTACCGTATCGGCGATCCGCGCACGGTCAAGCTGGTAGGTATGATGCGCGACGTCTTCTGTTCTATCTGACCGTCAATTAACCTACTGGCAAAGTAGGACTTGCCACGCATATTAGAATTCGCTAATATGCGTAAATTCTTTTTTCCGAGGTGATGACATGAAGCTTGATTCCCGTGTGTTGTTCGGTCTTTTGGCCATGATATTCGGCATGTCTGTGCAGGCGGTGGAGCCTTTGGCGCTGGCGCCGGTGCAATATCGTGAGGTGGAGCAGACCTACAGTATCGATGGCGTGGTCGAAGCAACGCGCCAATCCACCGTATCCGCTCAGATCTCCGGTCGAGTGAAGGCGATCTTCTTCGATGTGGGTGACCGTGTCAGCAAAGGCCAGATACTACTTAAGATCGACGAACGTGAAGCTGAACAAGCTTTAGCGGGAAGCCGCGCGCAACTGTCGCAGGCGCAGGCAGCTTTGCAGAACGCCCGTTTGAACTATGAACGCTCACAGGAACTGTTTAAGCAGAAATTCATCAGCCAGGCGGCACTGGACAAGGCTAAGTCCGATTTTGAAATGGCCAAAGCTCAGGCCGAAGCCAGCGCAGCCGGTGCACAGCAATCCGCATTGGCACAGAGCTATACCTCGGTCGTCGCTCCCTATGCCGGCGTGGTATCGGCGCGCATGGTAGAGATGGGCGAAATGGTCACGGTTGGCAAACCGCTGATGACCGGCTTCGACCCCTCTCAGTTGCGTGTGATCGCCAATGTATCGCAGGATCGACTGAAAGACATCGGCACGCGCCCAACGGTGACAGTGGAAGTGCCTTTATTGCATCGCTGGGTCAAAGCAGCATCGGTCACCGTGCAACCTTCCGCAGATCTGCGCACACATAGCACTCAAGTGCGCATCGACCTACCTTCGAATCAAGCCAATCTGTACCCCGGCATGTTTGTGCGTACCCATTTCGTGGTGGGTAAAGAGAACAAACTATTGATTCCGACCAGTGCCGTGGTACGACGTAGCGAAGTGGTTGCGGTCTACGTGGTGGACGACAAAGGCATGCCGCGTTTACGACAAGTGCGCTTGGGCGAGGCCAATGCGCAGAATGAAATCGAAGTGCTGGCTGGATTGAATATCGGTGAGCGCGTGGCGCGTGAAGCAGTCAAAGCTGGCATGGTCGCTTCGGAGATGAAGCGATGAGCATGGGCATCTCGGGGCGTATTGCGCGCGTCTTCCTACATTCGCAGATGACACCGCTGCTGGCGCTGGTTGCCATGCTGCTTGGTATTTTCGCAGTTGTAGTTACTCCGCGCGAAGAAGAGCCGCAGATCAACGTGACCATGGCCAATGTGCTGATTTCCTATCCGGGCGCATCGTCGCAGGATGTGGCGAACACAGTCGCTACACCGGCCGAGCAGGTGTTGTCGCAGATCGCGGGTGTCGATCATGTCTACTCCGTTTCGCAGCCCGGCATGGCTGTCCTGACCGTGCAATTCAAGGTCGGCGAAGAGCATGTGTCGTCCTTGGTGAAACTATATGACGTCATCTGGTCGCATGCCGATTGGCTACCGTCAACGCTCGGTGTGGCGCAACCCATCATCAAGGCCAAGGGTATTGATGATGTGCCGGTGCTGGCTTTGACATTGTGGCGCGAGCAGGGTGCAGGTAATGCCGTTGCCCTGTCGCAGGTGGCACATTCCATTGAATCTGAACTGAAGCGTGTGCCGGGTACGCGCGAGGTGAGCACGCTGGGTGCGACGCCGCGCGTGGTGCGCGTACTGCTCGATCCGGAAGCGCTGAATGCGCATCAAATGTCAGTGCAGGAGGTGCGTGCGGCGCTGCAGGCATCCAATGTTTCGCATAGCGCCGGCACGTTGGTTCAGAACAATCGTGAAGTGCTGGTGCAGACCGGTACTTTCCTGAGCGATGCTGTTGAAGTCAGCCAGTTGGTGGTGGGCGTCACGGCAGGCAAGCCGGTGTTTCTGCGTGATGTGGCAGAAGTGCGTGACAGCGCTGACCAGCCCCAAAGCTATGTGTGGATGGGAACGGGTGCCGCCGCAGGGGACAAGCAGATCTCTGCACAGGGTGAATATAGTGCAGTGACCTTGGCAGTGACCAAGAAACCGGGTGAGAACGCGGTGGATGTCGCGAACAAATTGTTACATCGTGTGGATGAACTGAAAGGCAGCGTCATCCCGGATGACGTGCAGGTGACCGTCACCCGCAACTACGGCGAGACCGCCAATGACAAGGCGATGAAGCTCATCAAGAAACTGTTCTTCGCGACCTTTGCGGTAGTCGCGCTGGTATGGTTTGCGCTGGGACGACGCGAAGCATTCATCGTCGGAGTGGCAGTGATCTTGACGCTGGCAGTGACCTTGTTCGCTTCCTGGGCGTATGGCTTTACCTTGAATCGGGTATCCCTGTTCGCATTGATCTTCTCCATCGGAATTTTGGTGGACGATGCCATCGTGGTGGTGGAGAACATCCATCGACGTCGTGAATTGTCGCAGCACCAGCCCTTGTCGGAGATCATTCCCGAAGCAGTGGATGAGGTCGGCAGCCCGACCATCCTCGCCACCTTCACCGTGATCGCAGCGCTGCTGCCGATGGCATTCGTCTCCGGGCTGATGGGACCGTATATGAGCCCGATTCCGATCAATGCCAGTATGGGCATGCTGATCTCGCTGGCGATTGCGTTCATCGTCACGCCCTGGTTGGCACATAAGTTCTCAGGGCCGAACCACGTGGTGGTGCAAAATGAGGAAGACACGGCCATTGCCCGCTTTTTCCGTCAGCGTCTTGGGCCGTTCCTGAACAAGGAGCACGGCAAATCCGCACGCCGAAAACTTTGGCTGGGCATATTGGGAGGTTTGTTGTTCGCGGTGTCGCTGACGGTAGTGAAGTTGGTGGTGCTGAAGATGCTACCGTTCGATAACAAGTCCGAGTTCCAGGTGGTGGTGGATATGCCTTCCGGCACGGCGCTTGAACAGACCGCCGGTGTGATGCGTGAGATTGGTGCATATTTGGCAGCGGTGCCAGAAGTGACTGACTATCAAGCCTATGCGGGGACAGCATCACCGATCAACTTCAACGGTTTGGTGCGTCAGTATTATTTGCGCAGTATGCCGGAGCAGGGCGATATACAGGTCAACCTACAGGACAAGCATCTGCGAGACCGCAGCAGCCACGAGATTGCCAGCTCAGTGCGTGAGCCGATCGAGAAGATCGCCGAGCGTTGGCATGCCAAGGTCAAGGTAGTGGAAGTGCCGCCCGGCCCGCCGGTGATGTCGCCTATCGTGGCGGAGATCTATGGCCCTGACTACGAAGGCGCGCGCGCGGTGGCAGGCAAGGTGCGCGAGCAGTTCGCTGCGACTGCCGATATCGTCGGTATCGACGATACAGTGGGCGAAACCGCACCGAAGATGATCCTGCGTGTGATGCAGAGCAAGGCGGCTTTACTCGGTGTGGCGCAAAGTGACATCGTGGATGCAGTGCAGATTGCATTGTCAGGGCAAGATGTGACCGCGCTGCATGCGCTCGATGCTAAATATGCTCCCCCTTTGCGCCTCGGCTTGCCGGCAGAGAAACGTAGCCGTATCGACGATGTGCTCAAGCTCAAAGTGCGTTCACGCGATGGCGCTTTGGTGCCGTTGTCTGAAGTGGTGCAAGTGGTGAAGGCTGAACGTGATTATTCTATCTATCACAAGGATCTGCTGCCGGTGGTGTATGTGACTGGCGATATGGCGGGTGATCTGGATAGTCCGCTGTATGGCATGTTCGATATCAACGGAAAGACCGGCGATATGGCGCTGGAGCAGGGCGGAACTTTACAGCCATATTTCTTCAAACAACCGTCCGATCCTTATGCCGGTTATGCGCTGAAGTGGGATGGTGAATGGCAGGTGACGTTCGAGACCTTCCGCGACATGGGTATCGCCTATGGTGTCGGCTTGATCTTGATCTATCTACTGGTGGTGGCGCAGTTCAAGAGCTATGTCGTGCCGCTGGTTATCATGGCACCTATTCCGCTAACCATCATCGGCGTGATGCCTGGGCATGCATTGTTCGGTGCGCAGTTCACCGCGACTTCGATGATCGGCATGATTGCGTTGGCCGGCATCATCGTGCGTAACTCGATCCTGCTAGTGGACTTCGTCAATCTGCAATTGCGTGACGGCGTGGATCCGCAGCATGCAGTAATCAATGCTGCAGCGGCACGTGCCAAGCCCATCATCCTGACCGGTCTAGCCGCGATGCTGGGCGCGCTATTCATCCTTGATGATCCGATCTTCAATGGTCTGGCGCTGGCATTGATCTTCGGCATCCTCGTCTCCACCGTATTAACGCTGATCGTCATTCCGGTGCTTTATTACGCCACTTTGTACAAGAAATTCCCGTAAACTTTAAAAAGGAGCTTTAAATCATGAATGCAGAACGTATCGTTCGTATCGTCGCTGGTTTTTTTGTAATGTTGTCGCTGGCATTGGGCGTGCAGGCTAGTCCGCTGTTCGTCAGCGAGTACTTCCTGTTCTTCACTGCCTTTGTCGGCCTGAACCTGTTCCAGAGCGGTTTCACCCAAATCTGTCCCTTGAATAACATCCTCGCCAAATTCGGCGTCAAGGGAAGTTGCTGAACCGACTCGTAAACCTTCCTTCCAAATTTGCCCACATCAGTCTGGCCTTCGTCGGCCTGATGTGGGTTTTGCCATTTCTGTACTACCACCACGCCTATCCGCTCACTACCTTCTATCAAGAATGGCTGGCAGCATTGCTGGGTGTGTTCGCGTTACCTCTGCTGCTGACTCAACGCTTCTGGCAGGCCCCACAAGTTCCCGGCATCGTATTGCTGCCGATCGGCTTGATGTTGATATTGCTGGTGCAGTTCATGCTGGGCCTCATCATTCACTTCGACCATGTGTTGATGTTGTCTTTGTATCTGTTGTTCGCCGCTTTGTTGATGATGCTGGGACAGCATTTGCGCGAACAGATCGGCATGCAGAGATTGGCAATGGTGCTGGCGGTGTGTCTGTTGATTGGCTCGGAACTGAATTCCTTGGCAGGGGTGCTGCAGCACTATCGCTGGCACACTTTTCTGAATTCGGTGGTAACCGTTAAAACTTCCAGCGCGGTGTACGGCAACATCGCACAAGCCAATCATTATGCGAACTATGTTGCGTTGGGCTTGCTCTCGCTGGGACTGTTGCAGCACCGTTTCGGATGGCGGATTTGGCTGACCACGACGCTGGCATCGCCCATGTTGTTCGTCATGGTGTTGTCCGGTTCGCGTAGCGGATGGCTATACCTGATCGCTGCATTGATGTTGGCATGGTGGTGGCAGCGCAAGTCGCCTGCATTGCGCTCGCTTCTTAGTTATACCGCCGCCTTGTGCGTAGCTTATGCGCTGATGCACGGTCTGGTGCAACTACCCTGGTTGCAGGGGAGTACAGGTAGCGTGACAGCGGCGGAGCGCTTGTTCGGTGAGGCACGCAGCGGTGGCATCCGTCTGCACCTGTGGAAGGAGTCGCTGCTGATCTTTGCGCAGTTCCCATTGCTGGGCGCGGGCTTCGGTCAGTTTGCCTATCAGCATCTGCAACTGGCATCGGAGTTGAGAAACCCAGACATCGTCGGCCTATACAACAATGCTCACAACATCGTGATGCAGCTGGCTGCAGAGACAGGTTTGGCTGGTCTGCTGGTGCTGTTCTCTACCCTCGGTGTCTGGAGCTGGCATACCCTTCGGAAGCACGCGAGCTACTCGCTAGAACAATGGTGGGCAGTTGCGGTGCTGTCCGTGCTGGGCATCCATTCCTTGCTTGAATACCCGCTCTGGTATCTGCATTTCATCGGCGTGGCGGCGATTCTACTGGGTGCGCTCGATGCGGGGCCACATCGTCTGGAATTACGTGGTGTGGGGCGGCTTTCCGTGGCGGCCATACTGTTACTGGGCGCGCTGTCCTTGTATCAGGGCTTGCAGGCCTATCGTCATCTGGAATCCGCGATAGGTATGCGCGGACTGGCAAACAGGGATGTGAGTTACGCAGAACGCGCGCGCGATGAACTGCTGGAGACGCTCAAATATCCGCTGTTCAATGGTTATGCAGAGCTATTTATCGCGAACATGATGGCGCCAGATGCAGATCACTTGGAGGATAAGCTGGCGCTCAATACACGCGCTATACGCTATATCCCAACTGGCATGGTTAGTTATCGCCAAGCGTATCTGTTGGCTTTGTCGGATCAACCGCAGGCCGCGCTCAATCATCTGGAAAATGCAGTCTGGTGTTATCCCGGCAGCTATGAAGCGGCACGCTCGGAGATGGAGTCGCTAGTCGCGCAGCATCCCGCACAGTTCCAGCCTCTGTTAGAATCCGCAGCCCAGAATTATGAGGAGTACCGTCGTGCAGCAGTTCCTGCTAGATAACCTGTTCACCCTGTCGATCACACTGATCAGCGGCTATATGCTGTTCTGGAGCTATTTCGGCAACCGTATCCTCGGCGTTAAGGAAGCAGATACTCTGCAAGCGATGAACCTGATCAATCGTAATGATGCGCTGCTGATCGATGTGCGCGAACAGAGCGAGTACGACAGCGGTCACATCATCAATAGCAAGCTGATGCCTGCTGCAAAGCTGAAAGAGCGCGTCGGCGAATTGGAGAAATATCGCGAGCGTCCGATCATCATCGTGTGCCGCAGCGGTAGTCGCGCAACCCCAATCACTTCATGGCTGGGCAAGCAGGGGTTTGCTCAGGTGTACCTGTTGACCGGCGGTGTATCGGCTTGGCAAAAAGCCAAGTTGCCACTAGAAAAGAAGAAATAGGAGGCGCCATGGCTAAAGTAGTGATGTATTGCACCGCAGTTTGCCCCTACTGCATCAATGCGGAGCGCTTGCTGAAGACTCGCGGAGTCACCGAGATCGAGAAGATACGCATCGACCTTGATCCAGAGCAAAGTGCCATCATGGAATCACGCAGCAAGCGACGCACCGTGCCGCAGATATTCATCGATGATCGCCATATCGGCGGGTTCGATGATTTGGCCGAGCTGGATCACGAAGGCGGCCTGCTGCCCTTGCTAAAGAGTTAACTAACCGAGGAAATGAAATGACCGAGAACGCAGCATCCACTCCACAGAGCGACGCGCCTATCTTCAACATCGAGAAACTGTATGTGAAGGATATGTCATTGGAGATTCCTAATGCGCCCGCGATATTTTTGCAGCGCGAGAATCCACAGATCGACCTGCAGCTGCAGACCAAGGCAGCACAGTTGGAAGAGGGGGTGTTTGAGGTGGAGGTGACCGTTACCGTAACGGCAAAGGTCGCAGAAAAAGATCAAACCATGTTCCTGATAGAGGCCAAGCAGGCCGGTATCTTCCAAGTACGCAACATGCCCGCATCTGAAATGGAAGGCATTCTGGCCGTGATGTGCCCGAATATCCTCTATCCGTATTTGCGCGAAGTCGTTTCTGATGTGGCAGTGCGCGGCGGATTCGCGCCGGTGTTGCTCAATCCAATCAACTTTGAGGCTATCTACCAGCAGCAAAAGCAGCAGGCGCAAGAGCAAGCTGAGGGTGCTGCGGTTAAGCACTGATGGTGAGACTGCTGGCAACGCTGTTGCTGTCCGGCCTGTGCTATACGGCGCAGGCCTACGAGTTTGCTTCAGTGGACGAACCGGCCATCCTGTACGACGCAAATTCCCTTAAAGCCAAGAAGATCTACGTCGCCACACGTTTTTTACCACTGGAGCAATTGGTGGTTTTGGAAGCCTGGGTCAAGGCGCGTGATTCCACTGGAAAAGTGTTCTGGATTGAGAAGCGCAATCTGAGCAACAAGCGCTATGTTGTGGTGACTGCTCAGGCCGCTACTGTACGCAGCAGTTGGAGTAACAGTGCATCTGTAGCTTTCGTTGCTCCACGCCAACTGGGGCTGGAATGGCTGGGAAATTCTGGAAGTGGATGGGTCAAGGTGCGTCATCGCGATGGTTCCACTGGCTACATCAAGGCATCGGAAGTTTGGGGTGACTAAAGCATGAACATCGCCGTATTGGGCGCAGGTGCATGGGGTACCGCACTAGCCATCAGTTTTGCAGCACGACACAATGTGACGCTGTGGACGCGAGATGCCGGCCAAGTGGCGGCGATGCTCGAGACGCGCCGCAATCGGCGTTATCTACCTGATGTCGCCTTGCCCGACAATCTGGTGTTGGGCCATGATCTTCAAGCGGTATTGCACGATGCACAACTCGTCATCGTTGCGGTACCCGTATCTGGTTTGAGGGGGACGTTGCAGCAGATTGCCAGCTTGTCCGCTCCGGTTGGTGTGATCTGGTTGTGTAAGGGGTTCGAATCTGAGACTTCTTTATTGCCGCATCAGATCGTGGACGAGTTATTACCTCCTGAGTTTCCGTGTGGTGCGCTGACGGGTCCTAGCTTCGCGCAAGAAGTGGCGCGCGGCTTGCCGACCGCCTTGACGCTGGCGTCGAAAGACAGCGAGTTTGCGCAGCAAACTGCGAAGGCCTTGCACCATTCACGCTTGCGCATCTATTCGAGTACCGATGTGGTCGGCGTCGAGATTGGAGGCGCGATCAAGAACGTGTTGGCTATCGCAGCAGGAATCTGCGATGGTATGCAGATGGGCTTGAATGCGCGCGCCGCTTTGCTCACGCGCGGTTTGGCCGAGATGACCCGACTTGGCTTGTTGATGGGTGGCAAAGCGGAGACGCTTGGTGGGCTGTCTGGTGTGGGAGACCTCATTCTTACCTGCACCGGTGATCTTTCTCGCAACCGTCAGGTCGGAATGTTGCTGGCGAGGCATCAATCACTGCCCAACATCCTCAAAGAGCTGGGGCATGTCGCTGAAGGAGTGTACACAGCACGCGAAGTGCAACGTGTGGCGAAAGAATATCAGGCCGAAATGCCAATCTGTCAGGCGGTCTATCGTGTGTTGTACGAAGATATGGATGCAGACAAGGCAGTGGAGATGTTGCTCAGTCGCCAGCCGGGGGAGGAGTTCTCTTCCAGTGAAAAACATCCGGTATTGAACTAACTTCCTTCGAATCTGTTCTGTCGCCAAGCTTCGAACACAGTCACTGCCACCGCGTTGGATAAGTTGAGACTGCGGTTATCCGGACGCATTGGTAGACGCAAGCGATGCTCCGCTGGCAGAGACGCCAGCACTTCAGCGGGCAAGCCGCGGCTCTCTGGGCCGAACAGGAAGGCATCGCCATCCCTGAATTTCATTTCAAAGAACGGTTGTGAGCCCTTGGTGGTCATTGCGAACAAGCGCGGATGGTCGAGCGCTAGCAGGCATTGCTGCAGATCGTCGTGTACCTGCACTGCGGCATACTCGTGATAATCCAAGCCTGCACGACGCAATTGTTTGTCATCTAGTTCGAAGCCCAAGGGACGAATCAGATGCAATTGCGCACCCGTGTTGGCGCAAAGGCGAATGACATTGCCGGTATTGGGTGGTATCTCTGGCTGAAAAAGAATGATGTTAAACATGTGAAAAGTAGTGAAAGGCCTTGTCAGATAAAGGGAAAGCGGCTAACTTCCGCTTCCATCGTTGGTGCATTCATTTACGCATCGTAGAAATTTTCAGGGGGAATTATGGCGCGTCCGGAAAAAGTTCGCTTAGGCGACTTGCTGGTACAGCAAAAACTCATCTCGCTCGATCAGTTGCAATTCGTGCTGGAACAGCAAAAACGTAGTGGCCGTAAATTGGGTCGTGTGCTGGTGGATAATGGTTTCATCAGTGAAGACCAGATTTCCGAAGCGCTGGCCAAGCAGCTCAATGTCCCCTACATCAACCTCAAGTATTACAACGCCAATCTAGAGATTGTGCGTCGGCTACCGGAGAATCAGGCGCGTCGTTTCCGCGCGCTGGCACTGGAAGAACGTAACGGGGCCATTCTGGTCGGCATGACCGACCCCACCGATTTGTTCGCATTCGACGAGATTGCGCGCCTCCTCAAGCGCGATATCGATGTGGCGGTGGTGACTGAAGGTCAATTGCTGGAGACCATCGACCGTGTCTATCGTCGCACCGATGAGATCAGCGGTCTGGCAAAGGAGATATCTGAAGAGCTGGGTGAAGGCTATATCGACTTTGGCGCGCTGAGCGATTCAGTGGGCACTGAAGAGGCGCCAGTGGTGAAGCTGTTGCAGACCATGTTTGAGGATGCATCCCAGGTTGGTGCATCCGACGTGCACATCGAACCGCAAGAGACCCGTTTGCAGATCCGCTTCCGTATCGACGGAGCCTTGCACCTGCAGACAGAGGCGGACAGCAAGATATCGAGCGCGATCGCTTTGCGTTTGAAGTTGATGTCTGGCTTGGACATCTCCGAGAAGCGCATGCCGCAAGATGGTCGCTTCAACGTGCGCGTGCGCGAACAGGCCATCGATGTGCGTATCTCCACTATGCCTACGCAGTATGGTGAGTCAGTGGTCATGCGTTTGCTCAACCAGAGCAACAGCTTCCTGACATTGGACAAGCTGGGGATGCCCCCAGATATGCTCAAGCGCTTCCGTGAGATCATCCAGCGTAGCAACGGCATGGTGTTGGTGACCGGCCCGACAGGTTCTGGTAAAACCACCACGCTTTATGCCGGTCTGTCCGAGATCAACACCGTCGACCAAAAGATCATTACCGTAGAAGACCCGGTGGAGTACCGTTTGCCCGGCATCAACCAAGTGCAGGTGAATGAAAAAATCCAGTTAAGTTTTTCCAAGGTGCTGCGTGCCGCTTTGCGTCAAGACCCTGACGTGATCTTGGTTGGTGAAATGCGCGATGCAGAAACGGCTCAGATCGGTATGCGAGCAGCTATGACCGGTCACCTAGTGTTCTCCACCCTCCACACCCGCGATTCAGCCGGCACCTTGTTCCGTCTGGTCGACATGGGTGTGCCGAAATATATGGTTGCCTCATCGGTGCAGTGTGTGTTGGCGCAGCGTCTGTTGCGTCGTGTTTGCGAAAGCTGCAGTGAACCACATACCCCGACACCTCAAGAGGTTGAGTGGCTGCAAGCAGAAGGTATGCAAAATGGGTCATGGGGCAATCTGGTGCATGGTCGCGGATGCTCGCACTGCAACGGCACCGGCTATCACGGGCGTATGGGCGTCTATGAGATGCTGGAGATGACGCAGGACTTGGTCGAGGCTGCTGCACATGAAGACAACACGCACTTTATGCAGGCCGCCCGCAACTATCTGAAAGACCGCACGCTGCTCGATGCTGCATTGCGCGAGATGAAGCTGGGTCATACCAGCGTTGCTGAAGTGATGCGTATCAGTAATCAGGTCGAGGATTAAGCGTGCCCGTTTTTTCGTACAAAGGCAGAAGCAATCGCGGCGGAGAATTGGTGCAAGGCACGCTGGAAGGTGCCGACAGCGGCGTAATCGCCGACCAGCTGTTGAACACCGGTATCACGCCGACCGAGATCAAAATGTCCCACGGCGGTCGTACGACCAAAACGGACGGGCCTTCTCTTTGGCAGCGTCTGAATCAGAATACGAGAGTCGATCCGCTTGAATTGATGTTGTTCTCGCGCCAGATGTATACATTGCTAAAGTCCGGCGTGCCCATCATGCGCGCACTGGCCGGTTTGCAGGAATCTTCGCAGAACCCTACTTTCATTGCCATGTTGCAGGATTTGCGAGAGAGTCTGGATAGTGGTCGCGAGCTATCAACTGCCATGCGCCGCCATCCTAAGATATTTTCTCCGTTCTATGTCAGCATGGTGCAAGTTGGCGAAATGACCGGCATGTTGGACCAGACGTTCATGCGACTGTATGAACATCTTGAGTTCGAGAAAGACATGCGCGAACGCATCAAAGGAGCGATGCGTTATCCGATGTTTGTGGTGATTGCGATGGCAATCGCCATTGTCATCGTGAACATCTTCGTGATACCTGCGTTTGCCAAGGTGTTCCAAGGGTTTCACGCCGAGTTGCCGCTGATGACCAAGATACTGATGGGTTTTTCCGAATTCATGGTGAACTACTGGGGAGTGCTGCTGGCGGCACTGATCGGGGCGGTGGTGGGCTTCCGTTCATGGGTCAACACAGTAGATGGCCGCTACAAATGGGATCGCTATAAATTCAAGCTGCCTATCGCCGGCAAGATCATCCTCAAGGGCACGTTGGCACGCTTTGCGCGCAGCTTGGCACTCTCATTCAAAAGTGGCATACCCATCGTACAAGGCCTGAACACAGTGGGCATGGTGGTGGACAATGAATATATGCGCAGCAAGATCGAGCAGATGCGCGACGGCGTGGAACGCGGTGAAAGCATTCTGCGCACTGCACATGCGACAGGCGTGTTCAATCCGGTCGTGATGCAGATGATCGCCGTGGGCGAAGAGACGGGTGATCTGGATGGACTGATGTTTGAAGTCGCTGGCATGTATGAGCGTGAAGTCGAATATGAGGTCAAGACGCTCTCCGCGCAGATTGAACCTATCATGATTGTCATGCTGGGTGGATTGGTACTGGTACTCGCGCTCGGCATCTTCCTGCCGATGTGGGATCTGGGCAAGGCAGCACTGCACAAATGACGAATCACTCTCTTCGGCGTTCGAGCGGCTTCACGCTGATAGAACTTATCATCGTCATCATCATCATCGCGGTGTTGGCTGGCTTGTTTTTGGTGCGCATCCCCCTCTATCAGGAGCAGGCGGAAAAGGCCGCGATGCAGCAGGTTGAAGGTGCTATTCAGAGTGCGTTAGTGCTGCGTTACGGCGCATTGATGACGCGTGGCGCTGCTAATGAAAAGGAACTGAGCATTCTTGCTACCGACAATCCCATGACTTGGTTGCAGAAAATCCCGCCTAACTACAGTGGCGAATTCTTCGATCCAACGCCAAGGGCGGTTGCGCCCGGCAACTGGATGTTCGATCTCAAGTCGCGCGATCTGATCTATGTGCTCAACCAGTCTGACAATTTCACACCCGGTGCCGATGGAAACAAGTGGATACGCTTTCATGTAAAGCTCGGATACGAGCCGAAGCTGGGTATGTCCGAGTCGGGCAAAGAGTTGGTCACGACCTTGTTCGTGCCGACTGTGTCATACCGTTGGTTGGATTGATTGCATGACACCCCTCGCCCAAGCTTGGTTTCTGCAATCTGCCGTCATCTTCCTGGTCATCGGCAGCGTCGCCGCTATCGTGGTAGGCGTGATGCTGATGTTCCGGCGTGAAAAGCTCCGCAACATCAGTGCGTTGATGGATCGCTGGATATCAACGCGTAATTTTGATCGTCAGCTTGAACAAAGAATATCGCTAGACCCATGGTTCTATCGGCATAGCCAAGTGACAGGTATCGCGATTCTGGCGGGGGCATTGTTCATCTTGTATTTCTTTACGTTCGAGCTGGAGCGCGCCCAAACCGTGGCGGGACTGGCGCGTCGATTCACCTATCCTGCTGCCTTGGCTGAAGTAATGGTTGATGCCCTAGTATTTATCGCGATATTGGGCGCGCTAAGTGCGATATTGGTATCTTTATTTATTCTGTTTCGTCCCAGCCTGCTGCGCGGCGTTGAAACTCAAGCCAATCAATGGCTATCGCTACGTAAATCGATGAAGACCTTGGAGATTCCGCGAGATGAATTCGAGCAATATGTCGAGAGACATGCAAGCCAATTCGGTATTCTCTTTATGCTGGGAGGGCTGTACACACTTGTGTTGCTATTGGTCTGGATGAGCAATCAAGGGTGAGCGAAAAGCATTTTAGTTACAGTGTGGGTGCTACCGTTCATCGTATTTAGCTTGCCGTTCATGGAATACGGGCGTATTGCACTTGCTAAACATATGTTTGTGAAGGTATATTGAAGCTCGTTTGTGGGGTGGTGGGTTGCGACTCATTGCGAAGCAAGCGGTTTGATTTAAGAAGCGGAGCTGCGGCTCCATCAATCTCAAGGAGAGACATTATGAAGAAACAACAAGGTTTTACACTGATCGAACTGATCGTGGTGATCGTGATTTTGGGTATCTTGGCAGCCACGGCGTTGCCAAAATTTGTGGATTTGAGTTCTGATGCAAGACTGGCGGCAGTCAAGGGTGTGGCGGGCGGCTTGGCTTCAGCGGGTTCGATAAATTATGGGGCCCGTTCAATGGGGGCATCGAGTACGGCATATGCGTCGACAATTGCCACATCTGGAGCTACTATTACATGCGACACCATTGCTACCGGTATTTTGCAAGGTGGTAAGCCTGCAGGTTACACCTTCACAGATGGTGCGAAGGCAAATGGCATGTTCTCTTGCACTGTGAAGGACAACACTGATGCTGCTGCATCAGCAGTTGCAAGTGTCCCGTTGATTCTGTAAGGGAAGCATTACAGGGGCAGGTTCGATGCAATCTTAAATTCGAGAGCAAGAACTAACGTGATTCCTGTGAAGTGATAGCAGCAATGACAAAGGAGGCCGTGGCCTCCTTTGTTTTATGAAGAACCCAAGACGTGAAGCTTGTCGCTGCCATGCAGAAAATGGATGCGCGTCGACGAATTGCATCACGCACGAATACCGAACACAGCCATATGAAGGTTATGAACAACCAGCGCGGTTTCACACTGACGGAATTGATCACGGTCATCGTGATTGTCGGCATATTGTCAGTAGCCGTCTTGCCGCGCTTTGCGGGAACGGATGCCTTTCAGCAGCGAGGCGCTGCTGATCAGGTTAAGTCGGCATTGCGTTTTGCGCAGAAGGCTGCAGTGGCTAAACATGCGTCGGTCAGTGTGACGGTC
This sequence comes from Sideroxydans sp., assembly GCA_024636935.1. Taxonomy (GTDB): domain Bacteria; phylum Pseudomonadota; class Gammaproteobacteria; order Burkholderiales; family Gallionellaceae; genus Sideroxyarcus. The sequence continues at coordinate 45,123 of JAGXGC010000032.1, forward strand.
ACGCAGGGCGCGACGGATTGCGCGACGACACTTGCCGGTTTGACGCTCACTTGTACTGTAGCAGTGCTGGATTCTGGGGCGGTCACATACACCTTCAATGCCTTGGGGCAGCTCACAACGCCCGCCGCGCCTGCGACGCTCACCATAGGCGGCACAACAATCAGAATTGAAGCGGAGACAGGCTATGTACATTGACCCTGTACGCTTGCGCCAAAAAGGCATCAGCCTCATAGAGCTGATCATATTCATCGTCATCATCAGTGTGGCGCTGACGGGTATCTTGTTGGTAATGAATCAAGTCACAGCGCATAGCGCAGACCCTATGATGCGCAAACAAGCGTTGGCTGCAGCAGAATCGTTGATGGAAGAGATACAGCTACAGGATTTTCCAGCCGCCTCCGGTGCGCCCGCAACTGTGACTGCGACCAAGGATAATCGTATCGACTATCACGTGGTGACCGATTACGACGGGTTCGCCACGACCGGTATATATGCGCTGAACGATGGCACTGCACCGATAGCGGGTCTGGCGGGATATGACGCGAGCGTCACTGTCGCGGCGGCACCGTTGGGAGATGTTGCGGCGGGCAGCGCGGTGCGGATCACCGTGACGGTGGGGGATGTGACGCTTGATGGCTATCGCACCTGGAGGTCATTCTAATGAATGCGCAGCGCGGTTTCACTTTGATCGAGATGATCGTGGTGATCGTGATCACCGGCATCATCGCTGGTATCGTGGCGATCTTCATTCAGGCGCCGGTACAGGGTTACATCGACAGTTCGCGCCGGGCCGAACTAACGGATATTGCTGATACCGCATTGCGCCGCATGGCGCGTGATGTGCGACTCGCCGTTCCGAACTCTGTTCGCTCAGAAGCCTGTCCCGGCCCCTGTTTTGAATTCTTGCTGACTAAGGCTGGCGGGCGCTACCGGAACGATTTTACGGGCGATCCTTTGCTGCCGGGCGACCCCCTGTTTTTCGATGGTGCAGATACAAAGTTCGACATCCTGCACGGGCCGAACGGCACACCCATTGTAGTGGGTGATTTCATCGCGACTGGCAGTTCGCAGTCCGATGGCAGTGTGGTTTACGGACTGGCGGGGTTGCGGAAAGTCACTGCCTATGCTGACCCCTTGGTGACATTGGGCGCCGGTTTGGCAAGCACCCTGCAAATGCCGACGCATCGTTTCGACGTAGTGGATTCGGCGGTCACGTATGACTGCGTTGGCGCAGCGAAGGATGCGAGCGGAAATGGGGTTGGTACATTGCGGCGTTATTCTGGGTACTGGGACTTTACTACCGATAGGACGACGTTCGCTGTCCCTGCGGGCGGGGTGGTGCTGGCGGACAAGGTCAGCGCCTGCACGATCAGTTATGACCTGACGGAAAAGCGCTTCAGTTTGCTGAGCATTCACCTGACTTTGACCGAAGCAAACGAAAGCGTGACGCTGCACCACCAGATGCACGTCAACAACATCCCATGACGAGAATAATTATGAGCCGGAAAGATGACTTGACGCGCTACGCCACAGATTCGGCAGGGAATGCACGGCAGAGGCGGGCGGGCCGGCCGTTCAAGGCGGTTGAGCGCGGTTTTAGTATTATTACCGCCATCTTCCTGTTGGTGGTGCTGTCGTTTCTCGGCGTCGCGATGGTGTCGTTCTCCACTACGCAGCATCAGAGCTCAGCCTTGGATGTGATGGGGACACGTGCTTATCAGGCTGCGCGGGCGGGGGAGGAGCGGGCAGCTTTTGGAGTGACGAACACGGCTTCCGGTTTGGAATGGGCTGGATGCACTGCGACTGATCCGGCAAGGACTATTGCTGCAGGCACACTGCCCGGAACGTTGTCTCCGTTCACGGTTGAGGTCCGCTGTGCAAGACTTGCTGCTTCCGAGGTCGGTGCCACTTCCACCGATACGGTCTGGATATACGACATTGCAGCGTCGGCCGCCGCCGGTGGGGAACTGGCAGATCAGGGCTATGTCGAGCGCGTTATCAGTGTTCGCATGGGGAATTAATAAAGCTGACGATTATTCGACGAGTGACGTTGATGTGTCGTCAGGGTTGGCGTGAAGTATGCAGGGAAAGATGCTGGGCATCGGTGAGGATAGGTGGCACGTAGTTTGCTGGAGTCAATGTCAAACAAATGGTGATGCGATACAATCGCGCGTCTTTGGCTTGTGTGCGGGCCGGTGTTTTTAGAAGAGCAAGAAAAAAGATTCTAAGGAGTTAGAGAATGAAGAATTTGGCGAAAAAGTCTAGCTGGCTGGCATTGTTGGCTTTTGTGTCGTTCGCTGGGGGAGCGGCTGCGGCCACTTGTACCACCAACGCGGGGGCGGGAGTCTGGGATGCCACAGGAACTTGGTCATGTGGACACGTTCCCACAACCACAGATGATGTAGTGATAACTCGCGATATCTCATTGAGCGCCAACTACACCATCAAAAGTTTGACGGTTAATGCCGACGCGACGCTGGACAACAATAATAAGGATCTAACCTTGTCCGGAAATGCCGTTATTAATGGCACCTACGATGCCACCGGCAACAATGGCAAACTGATCATGATCGGCAATGGAACTACGCTTTCCGGAAACGGCACCATCAAAGATATAGACCGCATCCAGATTGACGCCAATGTCACTATTCCGACTACCTCCAATCTTAAGCTGACGCTACGAAGCGAGATCCGGGTGGGGGATAACAGCGCTGCCACACTGACTGTTAACGGCACGATCACCGGAACTGGCATGAACAATGGCACACGCCTGATCCGTGCAGATAACAACAACACCTCGAGCGTGATCATCAATGGCGTGATCAATGCGCCGAACTCCTATATCGAAGTGCAATCCGGCGGTACCGTAACCAACAATGGCACAGTAACACTACAATATATCGATGGTGACAATGCGGGGAGCGCCACCTGGACGCAGGGTGCCAATTCAAGTTTGACGCTGACCAAGCCTGCGGTGAATTGGAGCGGAACTTTTAACGCATCGGCAACGGGCAATACGGTGACCTTCAACGGCACTGCCACACCGTTTAATCCTGTTACTTATTACAACATTGCCGGTACAAGTGTGGCCTGTCCGCATCCAGCAGGCATCACGGTACTAGGAAGCACGCCTTGTGTGACATTTCCTACGGTAACTTCGATCAATACCGCCAACGCCAATCCGGCTGCGCCGGGCTCTGGGATTTCTTGGACGATCACGTTCAGTGCGAGCGTGACCGGTGTTGATGTGGCAGATTTTGCGTTGGTGCAAGGTGGTGGCTTAAGTGGCGCTTCGATTACCAGCGTAACGGGCGGTGGCACCACTTGGACCGTGTTGGCAAATGCCGGTACCGGCACGGGTACGCTGGGACTCAATCTGGTGGATAACGACAGTATTGTGGACGGCAGTGCGAGAAAATTGGGCGGCACCGGTGCTGGCAACGGCAATTTCACGGGGCAGGTCTATACCGTGAGCACGCCCACGCTGTCGAATGTGATCAATACCTATTACCCCGGAACTGCAACTGTCTCGGCGGGGGCGACTTCTATCACTCCTGTCTCTTATACACATCTGACGCTGCCGAC
>JAGXGC010000033.1 GCA_024636935.1 Sideroxydans sp.
GCTTCATATAGTGGTTGTTCAACCAATTCAGCTTCTCGGTGTTGAATTGGGCTGCAGACGGCGTGATGTGGTCTAGGTCGAACCATTGGCAGAATTGCTCGACTGAGAACACTTCCTCATCACCATGCGACCAGCCAAGGCGGGCGAGATAGTTGATGACGGCTTCAACCAGATAGCCATCTTCGTCGTACTGCATGACGCTGACTGCACCGTGGCGCTTGGACAGCTTGGTGCCGTCGTCGCCCAGGATCATCGACAGGTGTGCATAGCTGGGCACTTTTGCGCCCAGTGCTTTGAGGATGTTGATCTGGCGCGGGGTGTTGTTGACGTGGTCGTCGCCACGGATGACCTGGGTGATGCCCATATCCCAGTCGTCTATCACCACGCAGAAGTTATATGTCGGCGTGCCGTCCGAGCGGGCGATGATCAGGTCGTCTAGTTCACTGTTGCTGAACTCGATATGGCCTTTGACCATGTCGTTCCAACCGACGACGCCATCGGTAGGGTTCTTGAAGCGGATCACCGGTTTGATATCAGCAGGAATGGCGGGCAAGGCCTTGCCGGACTCAGGACGCCAAGTGCCGTCGTAGCGCGGCTTCTCGCCACGGGCACGCTGCGCTTCCCGGATTGCATCCAATTCGGCAGGCGAGGTGTAGCAATAATAGGCATGGCCGGATTCCAGCATCTGCTGGATGACTTCTTTATAGCGCGGCATGCGCTGCATTTGATAGAACGGGCCTTCGTCGTGATTCAAGCCCAACCAGTTCATACCGTCCAGAATGGCTTGTACCGCTTCGGGGGTGGAACGCTCGACGTCGGTATCTTCGATACGCAGGATGAAAGTGCCGCCATGCTTGCGTGCATAAGCCCAAGAGAACAGCGCGGTGCGCGCGCCGCCAATGTGCAGATATCCTGTTGGACTGGGAGCGAAACGGGTGCGGACGGTCATGTTGCTTTCCTGAGTCTGGCTTTGAATGAGGCGCGCATTCTACAGGGTTGGATTCGCCAGAGAAACAAATTGACCGGCATGTATCCCTGTGATTAAATGCGCGCCCTAAATTGGGCGGTTAGCTCAGTGGTAGAGCACTGCCTTCACACGGCAGGGGTCACTGGTTCGAACCCAGTATCGCCCACCAATTTAAAAAGCCAGCAGGCGATCCTTGCTGGCTTTTTCTTTGCCTACTGCTTGCGTTTCTTTGATTTTACATAATATACATTATGCGCATAAAATATAAATATGGAAAATGGCAGAAATGCCAGAATCTGGCTTTAGGCTAATTTAAACAATCGGTTGAAATTCTGACTGGTGGCCGCCCCGACTTCTTCCACTGATATGTTGCGCAGCTTGGCAATCTCTTCAGCCACATGCTTTACGAATGCCGGTTGATTGGTCTTGCCTCGATGCGGTGTCGGCGCAAGGTATGGTGAATCAGTTTCGATGAGCATCTTATCCAGCGGAATACTCTGGGCGACTTCCTTGATGCTGGTAGCTTTCTTGAAGGTCAGAATGCCTGAGAATGAAATATGGAAGCCCAGATCGATGGCTGCCTTGGCCACATCCAGACTCTCCGTGAAGCAATGCATCACCCCTCCGACTTCACCCGCATTTTCCTCCGCCATGATGCGCAAAGTGTCATCCGCAGCTGAGCGTGTATGAATAATCAGCGGCTTGCCGCTTTCACGGGAGGCCCGAATATGGGTGCGAAAACGCTCACGTTGCCATTCCAGTTCGCCGGTCAGTCGAAAGTAATCCAAGCCGGTCTCACCGATGGCGATTACCTTGGAATGCTGCGCCAGCTTGACGAGTTCCGCCACAGTGGGCTCCACGTCCAATTCATAGTCAGGGTGGACGCCTACAGAGGCATAAAGATTGTCATGTGCCTCAGCCAGTGCCAAAACAGCGGGAAAGCTGGGCAATTCAACCGAAACACAGAGTGCATGGCTGACCTGGTTGTCCTGCATATTGACCAACAATTGATCGAGCTGCTCGACCAAACCGGGGAAATTCAAATGACAGTGGGAATCAATAAACATGTTCAGCTATTAAATAGCTGACGATAGGACATCAGCAGGGATTCAAGGAAAAGCCTAGGATTAAGGGGATGGTAGGCAGCACGACGAGCTTCCTGCAATTCTTTCTGGAAGCGCATCAAAGCAGGCGTAGTCGTACTTTGCGCCAGCTTCTCCAATACCTTTGATTGCTCGGGGAAATAACGAACTGAGCCTGCGAGCTTGGCCGAGGTCAGATCATGACTCCATTGCTGTAGACAGTGGATGATGTGTACAGGAATCCCTCGTTGTAATTTCTCAGCCAATGCCAAAGCATCCATTCTGGACGGCTGACGAATAGCCTCAAGCAGGGTATTGCGCTCATCAGCGCCCTCGCCTGACTCGGCCCAATCCAGCGCCTGCAACGGCGCAAAACCAGTTTGCGCCAGCGCCTGTGCCGGATCTTTTACACCCTGCTGTGTCAGCCATGCCACTCCAGCTTCCTTGCTGGGTGTAGCAACAGGGAAAGCTAGGCAGCGACTGAGGATGGTAGGCAAGAGTTGCTGTGGCTTGTGCGTGACCAACAGAAACAGCAACTTATCTGTCGGCTCCTCCAGTGTCTTGAGCAGGGAGTTAGCTGCATTGTTGTTCATCGCCTCCGCCGGATAGACGACAACGACGCGATAACCGCCGCGGTGCGCCGAGAAGTTGGCGAAGCCAGATAAGGCTCGTATCTGATCGACCGATATCTCGCGAGATGGCTTTTTGCTACCCGCTTTCGCCTCTACTTCATCTGAGGTGGACAAAGCATCAGGCTGCACCAGACGAAAGTCTGGGTGACTTTCCTGATCGAACCACCGACATGAGTCGCAGTTTCCGCATGGCATGCCATTGGCAGTTGGCGAATCACACAACAAAGACTGAGCGAGATTCAAAGCCAGATCAAGCTTGCCTATCCCTTGCGCGCCCTTCAGCAACACGGCGTGCGGCAACCTGCCGCGCAAGTTATGCAAAGCTTGCCAAGATTCAGTCTGCCATGGATAGAGTTGTTTCATATCAAAGTTCTGCAAGAATATCTGCGAGTTGTTGCTGAACTTCATTTAGTGACTTTTCTGCACGAATCACTGCATAACGCTGGGGTGTTCTCGCGACTCTAGCCAGATATGCCTGACGTACTTTGTCGAAGAATTCACCTTTTTCTCGCTCGAACTTATCTAGGCTCGCATTGTTGGATAAGCGTTCTCTGGCCACTTCGATAGGAATATCGAACAACAAGGTGAGATCAGGTTGCAGGTCGCCGTGCGTCCATTGCTCCAATTGCTCCAGTTTGGCGACGGGTACTCCCCTCCCCCCACCCTGATAGGCAAAACTAGCATCGCTGAAGCGATCGGAGATGACCCAAGTGCCGCGTTGCAGTGCTGGACGAATAACCTGCTCCACATGCTCACGGCGCGAAGCGAACATCAGCATGGCTTCAGTCTCGGCATGCATGGATTCATGTAGCACCAATTCACGCAGCTTCTCGCCCAGCGGCGTACCGCCAGGTTCGCGAGTCACGAGCAGGTCGACGCCACGCTCACGCAGGGCATTCGCGAACCATTCCAGTCCGGTACTCTTCCCTGCCCCGTCTACGCCTTCGAATGTGATGAATCTGGCTTTACTCATTTTCTCTTCAACTGATACTGGATTACCGCTTGATTGTGTTCAATCAGGCTGTGGGAAAAATGGGAAGTACCATCTCCTTTTGCCACAAAGTAAAGTTGCTTACCCACGGGTACGTGCATAACCGCTTGTATCGACTCCAGCCCCGGCAAAGCGATCGGCGTTGGCGGCAAGCCATAGCGAGTATAGGTGTTGTAGGGCGTATCCGCCGTCAGATCGCGCCTGCGCAGGTTGCCATCGAAAGCATCCCCCATGCCGTAAATGACAGTAGGGTCGGTCTGCAAGCGCATTCCCCTGCGCAAGCGATTCAAAAATACAGTGGCAATCATAGGTCGATCACTAGCCCTCCCTGTTTCTTTTTCCACAATGGACGCTAGGATCAAAGCATCGTAGGGAGATGAAAGCAGGCTCTTTGGGTCACGTTGCTGCCATGCAGCTTCAAGATGGCTATGCAGGGTCTGATAAGCGCGCTTATACACAGACAGATCGCTGCTGCCAGTAGAGAAGTAGTAAGTATCAGGAAAGAAGAGCCCTTCAGCAGCTTGTTCCGTAGCGCCGATACTTTGTAGCAGCTCGGCTTCCGTCATGGCAGAGCTGTCGTGCCGCAGCTTCGGATGCGCATCCATTTGCTTTCGTAACTCTTTGAAGGTGATTCCTTCAATGATACGGATCTGTATCTGGCTCTGATCAGTTCTGCCTTCGCTGATCATTTCAAGTAGCTCATATCTGGAAACCGGCTTTTCCAGTAGATAGTTGCCGAATTTGATCCGCTTCGCCTTGCCCGTCACCCGGGCGAGCAAGATGAACGCCCAATCGCTCTCCAGCACCCCGGCTTGCTTCAATTTAGCAGTCGTGTGCTTCAAGCTACTTCCTTGGTCGACCTCGAACTCTATGGGTAGCTTGTCAAAAGACAAGTTTGAAAACAGGTGGTAGCTTATGAACGCCAGGATCAAAGCCAAGGCAATAAGTACGGAGCGAATTACATTCAGTTTATTAGTTCTGCGCATCATTCAACCATGATTGGATAAGCAGCGAGACTTGCCGCTGGTTAAAGTCTTTATCTTGCAAACGGGCGACAGGCCACAGGCCGAATACGCTGTTCACTAGGAATATTTCGTCTGCCTGAAGCAGAACATCCACCTTAATTTTGGCGACGGTGCATGGCACGCCATTTTGTTTAGCCCAAGCCATTACACGATCCCGCTGCACACCCGCCACACCACTTGCAGACAAATCAGGGGTGAATAATTTGCCGTTGGTCACCACAAACAAGTTTGATCTGGTGCCTGAGATGACAAAGCCCTCTTCGTCTTCCAATATGCCTTCGACTGCACCAGCTGCCTCACACTCTCCTGCCGCCAAAACGTTCTCTAGGCGATTGAGATGCTTGATGCCTGCCAATCGTGGCTGACGAGATAGCTTCAAGTCACAGAGATGGGGCGTGATGCCATCCACATATATGGCTTCGTCATACACTGGTGCTAGATGGAAACTGACTATCCGAGTGGGCTTTGCTTGCAACGAGGGCGCATAACCACGCTCTCCGATACCGCGCGTCACTGTGATCTTGGCGACTCCGCTTCCCGACCCAGCCAACTGCTTCAATTCCTGCAGGAGGTTATCTTCGTCCGGGCAAGAAAGCTGTAAAGCAAGACAGTCATGACGTAGCTTATCGTATTGGCGTTGCCAACAAAATGGGCTTCCCTGTTGGACACGGAGTGTTCGAAACACGCCGTCGCCATAGGAAAGCCCACGATCTGCTACTGAAATGGTGTCAGCCGGTTTGCCGTTGACCAGCATCACGGTCTGAGCGGTTAAACCTTACGGAACACCAAGGTGCCGTTGGTTCCGCCAAAGCCGAAGTTGTTGTTCACCGCCACGTCGATCTTCATGTCACGTGCTGTGTTGGCACAGTAATCCAGGTCACACTCTGGATCCTGCTCGAAGATATTGATGGTTGGTGGGGAAACTTGATTATGCAGTGCCAATACGCAGAAAAGCGATTCGATACCGCCTGCGCCACCCAACAAGTGCCCCGTCATGGATTTGGTTGAGTTTACAACCAAGCTCTTAGCATGGTCACCGAATGCAGCCTTGATGGCTTCGGATTCGTTCTTGTCGCCCAGCGGGGTCGAGGTTCCATGAGCATTGACGTACTGCACGTCGCTTGCATTGAGGCCTGCGTCGCGCAAGGCATTCTGCATGCTGCGTTTTGGACCATCCATGTTTGGCGCGGTGATGTGATATGCATCGGCACTCATGCCATAACCAGCCACTTCGGCGTAGATCTTGGCGCCGCGTGCCTTGGCATGCTCATACTCTTCTAGCACCAGCACACCAGCACCTTCACCCATCACAAAACCATCACGGTCCTTGTCCCAAGGACGGCTGGCAGTTGCAGGATCATCGTTGCGTGTGGAAAGTGCGCGGGAAGCGGCAAAACCACCGACTGCCAAATGGCAGACGGTAGCCTCAGCGCCTCCAGCGAGCATCACGTCGGCGTCGCCGTATTGGATCATACGCATGGCTTCGCCGATGCTGTGGGTGCCAGTCGTACAGGCAGAAACCACGGCAAAGTTCGGGCCGCGCAGACCAAACATGATGGATAGATTGCCGGAGATCATGTTGATGATTGTTCCGGCAATAAAGAATGGGGATATCTTGCGTGGACCACCGGCAAGATAATCGTTTTCCGTCTGTTCAATATTAGGCAGGCCGCCGATACCAGAGCTTACGCAGACGCCGATACGGTCTGCATTCGCTTCAGTCACTTCGATCCCGCTATCCTTGAACGCTTCTATGCCGGCCGCCATACCCAAGTGGATGAATCGATCCATCCGTCGGGCATCTTTGGCCGGAACAAATTGCGTCACATCGAAATCCTTGACTTCGCCCGCTATCTGGCTGGCCAGTGCTGAGGGATCGAATTGGGTAATTCGAGCGATCCCAGACTTGCCGGCCACGATGTTTTGCCATGTTGCAGCGACCCCGTTACCTACGGGTGTCACCGCACCAAGACCTGTCACTACGACTCTGCGCTTAGTCAAACTGGACTCCGATGATGATTGAGAATTACTTAGAATGCGTGTTGACGTAGTCCAGCGCTTGCTGGACGGTCGTGATTTTTTCTGCGTCTTCGTCAGGGATCTCAACGCCGAATTCTTCTTCCAGTGCCATCACCAGCTCAACGGTGTCCAGAGAGTCAGCGCCCAGATCGTTCACGAAGGACGATTCGTTCTTGATCTCGGACTCATTTACGCCCAATTGTTCTGCCACGATTTTTCTAACGCGTTGTTCGTTGTTGGACATTTGTAGTGCTCCCATTTAGTTAAAGTATAAAAAGCGCGGGCATTCTACCAAACTCGCGCCGAATTCCAAACTACCGCTTATTCCATGTACATGCCGCCATTCACGTGTAAGGTTGTTCCCGTGATGTAGGCTGCGCTAGGCCCAGCCAGAAAGGCCACGGCGGCCGCGATATCCTCTGGTTTTCCTAGGCGTTTCAGTGGCACATGCTCGACCAACTTGGCGCGTTGCTCTTCGCCCAGCGCCTGAGTCATATCGGTGTCAATGAAGCCCGGTGCCACACAGTTCACTGTGATGTTACGGCTGCCGATCTCTTGTGCCAGCGACTTACTGAATCCGACCATGCCAGCTTTGGAAGCTGCATAGTTGGTTTGACCTGGATTACCACTGCTACCCACCACCGATGAGATGTTGATGATGCGGCCGGTACGCGCCTTCATCATGGCGCGCAACACAGCGCGAGACAGGCGAAAAACAGACTTGAGGTTGGTCGTCAGTACGTCGTCCCACTCCTCTTCGCTCATGCGAGCCAGCAGGTTGTCCTTGGTGATGCCTGCGTTGTTAACCAGAATGGAGATTTCGCCGAATTGCTTACGGAGTGAATCCAACACTTGCTCGAGTTGAGCTGCGTCATTCACGTTCAGTGCCAATCCGGTACCTGTTACGCCTGCTGACGCCAGATATTCGCTGATCGACTGCGCACCTTTGTCGCTGGTAGCTGTTCCAATCACGGTTGCACCTTGCTTACCCAATTCCAGAGCGATGGCTTGGCCAATGCCGCGTGAAGCGCCCGTCACCAGAGCGATTTGTCCTTGCAGTGTCATTCTCTCACCCTTATGCGAGTGCAGCCAAAGCTGCTTTCAGGGCTTCACCGTCATTGATGGTCATAGCCTGCTGATTAGTGTCGATGCGTTTGTTCAGACCGGCCAATATTTTGCCGGGTGCGCATTCGACGTTATGCGTGATGCCTTGCTTGCCGAAAGCCTGCACCGTTTCAACCCAGCGAACTGGAGAATACAACTGGCGCACCAGTGCGTCTTTGATCTTGGCTGCGTCGCTGTATGCAGCGACGTCCGCGTTGTGCAGAACCTGCACGGATGGCGTATTGACGGTGACATTCTCCAGGTAGGCACGCAGCTTGTCGGCAGCGCCCATCAATAGGCTGCAGTGTGACGGTACGCTCATCGGCAACATCAAAGCGCGCTTGGCACCCTTAGCCTTGGCTAACTCCATGCCACGCTCAACTGCCGAACGGTTACCCGCGATCACCACTTGTCCGGGGGAGTTGTAGTTCACAGCTTCCAGTACTTCTCCCTGCGCACCTTCGGTACAGACGGCGCGCACGGCCTCATCATCCAAACCAAGAATAGCGGCGATGCCACCGACGCCTTCCGGCACAGCTTCTTGCATGCACTGCGCGCGGTAGCGCACCAGAGGCAAAGCATCAGCAAAACTCAAAGCGCCCGAGGCGACCAGCGCGGTGTATTCACCCAAACTATGGCCTGCCATCATTGCCGGCATAGCGCCATTCTGCGATTGCCAAGCACGATAGACCGCCATACCAGCTGTCAGCATGATGGGTTGTGTGTTCACTGTGGCGTTCAAATCTGCATCTGAACCTTCGGCCACCAATTGCCACAGATCTTGTTTCAGTACATCTGATGCTTCAGTGAATGTATCGCGTACGGCTGCGAAATCGGCATAGCCGTTCATCATGCCGCGGGATTGGGAGCCCTGACCGGGAAATACGAATGCGAATTGAGTCATTTATATAAGTCCTACCACTTGATGAGCACTGCGCCCCAGGTGAATCCACCACCTACAGCTTCAATGAGTATGTTCTGACCAGGTTTGATATCACCGGCACGAACTGCGCTATCCAGCGCCAAGGGAATAGAGGCTGCAGAAGTGTTGCCATGCAAGGCGACGGTCTGCACCACTTTATCCATGGGCAAACCTAATTTTCTGGCAGTTGCCTCGATGATGCGAATGTTGGCTTGGTGCGGCACCAGCCAGTCGATGTCGCTACCGGTGAGTTTTTGCTCCTCAAGAAGCTCTTCAACAACATCACTTAACACCTTAACTGCAAACTTAAATACAGCCTGCCCATCCATGGAAATATTGGGATTGGCCTTGAGCATCTCGCGATGGCGACCATCAGCGTGCAACTTTGCACCGATGATGCCCGGCTCCTCAGAAGCACGCAAAACAACAGCCCCTGCTCCATCACCAAACAACACACAGGTGGTTCGATCATTCCAGTCCAGCATGCGTGACATGACCTCGGCGCCAACGACCAGTACCGTTTTCGCTTGCCCTCCACGTATATACAGGTCGGCAGTATTCAAGGCGTACACAAACCCGCCGCAGACTGCCTGCACATCAAATGCAGGCGAACCGTTGCGAATACCCAGCTTGTCTTGAAGAATGCAGGCCGTACTAGGGAAAGGAATATCAGGCGAGGTCGTGGCAACGATGATCAGGTCGATCTCATCGGCAGAGATGCCGGCAGCTTCGATAGCTTTTAGACTAGCCTGACAGGCCAGATCACTGCACAACTCCCCTTCAGCTGCCACATGGCGCTCCGAGATGCCGCTACGGGAAAAGATCCAGTCATGCGTCGTATCGACCGTCTTCTCGAGGTCGTGGTTGGTCACGGTATTGGCTGGTAGGTAACTACCGGTGCCGATGATTCTAGAATAAGTCTTCAAGCAGCCTCCCCTCCGTTGGCCTGGCGCGCGTTGTGCCATTTTTCTACGTGTTCGCTTATGTGCTCCAGCATACCACCTCGCGCTTCCTCTGCTGCACGCTCGATCGCGCATTCAAAAGCGAAGGTATCAGCTGAACCATGGCTTTTGACGACGATACCCTTCAAGCCCAAAAAGCTGGCACCGTTATAACGGCGGTGATCAAGGCGATGCTTGAATGCTTTTAATACGGGCAGAGAGACTAAAGCCGCGATCTTAGTCAGTGCATTGCGCCCGAAACCTTCTTTCAGGAAGCCGCCCATCATCTTGGCAACGCCTTCAGCGGTCTTCAACGCGACATTACCGACGAATCCGTCACACACCACCACATCGGTGACGCCCTTGAAGATATCGTCGCCTTCGACGCCGTAGAAGTTCAGATCGCTGGCCTGCAGCAATTCGCCTGCTTTTTTGACGGTCTCGTTGCCCTTAATGTCTTCGCTGCCAATGTTCAGCAGGCCGACGGTCGGGCTTGCTTTATGCTCAAGCGCAGTAACCAGTGTGCTACCCATCAAGGCAAACTGCAACAGATGCTCCGCAGTGCAATCGACGTTGGCACCAAGATCGAGCATGCAGACTTGCCCTGTATGTGTAGGCAAGTATGAAGCGATAGCTGGGCGATCAATGCCGGGTAAGGTCTTTAGGACATAACGGGCCGTCGCCATCAGCGCACCTGTATTGCCCGCACTGACGCAGGCTGATGCCTCATTGCTTTTGACTAGATTGATGGAAACGCGCATGGACGAGTCCTTCTTTCCACGCAAAGCAGATTGAGGCTGCTCATCCATACCCACCACTTCGGTGCTGTGATGAATACGCAGATTTGAGCGATCCTGAGGAACGCCAAGCTTATCGAGCTCGGCTTGAATCGCATCAGTCAGGCCGACCAATACGATGACATCTTCCGCATGTTTCTCGAGATAGGCCATCGAAGCCGGCACTGTAACGGAAACCCCATGGTCGCCGCCCATGGCATCAATAGCGATCGTGACACCCATTAATCATCCCCAAACACAAAAAAAAGTCGAACGCAAGCCATCCCTATATTCAAGGGATGGCTCGTAAGTTTGAACAAAAAAACTTATTCGGATTTGGTGTTGACGACCTTCTTGCCACGATAGTAGCCGCTTGGGCTGATATGGTGACGCAGATGCGGTTCGCCGGTAGAAGGCTCGATGGCCAGAGCCGGAGCTGTCAGGAAATCGTGTGAACGATGCATACCGCGCTTAGACGGGGTCTTTTTGTTTTGTTGAACTGCCATGATAACTACTCCTCGAAAAAACCTACTTAAAATTTATTCTTTAACTGGGCCAACATACCGAATCGGTCGTCAGCCTTTCCAGAACCTTTAGTTGCAAGCTCGCAGACACCTTCGTCATGCCTAGGGGCAAAAGGTAAGGAGAGAATCACTTCTTCCTCTACCAAGCCGATAACATCCAGCTCCCGACTTGCCTCAATCCCGTCGATCTCATCCGATTCATCATCCTGCAACAAATCTTCACCCTCAAGCAGCTGCAATCTCGAGGCGATGCCTACCGGGTAAGTCAAATCATCCAGGCAGCGCTGGCAACGTAGATGGCAGATTCCGCTTAAATCTAACAGCAGAAAAGACTTCCCATCCACCTGCATCCCGCTCACGGTATATCGAATAGAACCTTCAGAACTGGCCAGTAATTCAACCATCCTAGCAAGGTCGCTAACAGCGATTTCTCCGTTCAAAGTCCTACCCTTACGGGCAAATTCAAGACTGTCGATCAAAGGCCGTGCAAACATGAGGCGCGCATGATATATATTCCCCCCTCCCCTGTCAAAGACACCGTACAAGGAACATCTTGAATTCACAGCTTCTCGTTCTGGCCTCGACTTCTATATATAGGAGTCAGCTACTGTCAGTTCTGCAAATCCCTTTCCTGACCGACGCCCCCAATGTTGATGAAACTCCTCTATCAGGTGAGGATGCCAAGCAAACGTCGTGGCGATTATCCCGTCTGAAAGCCGAAGCAGTCACTGAGCGTCACCCAGATGCATTGATCATCGGATCCGACCAGGTTGCACTACTAAACGGTGAGCAACTCGGCAAACCCATGACCCACGATAACGCCGTACGCCAGCTGCGCGCCATGCGCGGCAATACGGTCAGCTTCTTCACTGCCCTTACGCTGCTCAATGCCCGTACTGGTGAGATGCAGACCGAGGTGGTCGAAACCCATGTCACTTTTCGAAATGTCGATGACCAGCAGATCGAAAACTACCTGCTTAAAGAACAGCCCTATCATTGCGCCGGCAGCGCAAAGTCGGAAGGTTTGGGTATCGCCCTGATTCAACGCATCGAAGGGAATGACCCCAATGCCTTGATTGGCTTGCCCTTGATTGCATTGATAGACATGCTTGAAAAACAAGGGATTAAGGTAATTTAAGGCAATCCGACTAAATTTTTTCATTGCGAGGCCATACGCTTTCTGATATTAAAGCGCGCTTGAAAAATTCAGCCCAACTTGGAGACAGACGCAATGCCAGTGCAAGCGAATAAGAACAACGCCCCATACAAGCCCAAAAAGGGTGAGGCTTACATGAGTGCCAAACAGCTTGAGCATTTCCGCTCAGTGTTGGCTGGACTGAAACTGGAACTAAGTCAGGACATCGACCGTACCGTGCACACCATGCAGGACGAAGCGACTGTGTTTGCCGACCCTAATGACCGTGCGACGCAGGAATCGGACATGAGTCTGGAACTGCGCAGCCGCGACCGCGAACGCAAGCTGATCAAGAATATCGACAAGATGCTTGCTCGTATCGATTCTGGTGACTATGGCTATTGCGATAATTGCGGCATAGAGATCGGCCTGAACCGCTTGGAAGCCCGCCCGACGGCGACCCTGTGCATCGACTGTAAAACTTTGGACGAGATTCGCGAAAAACAAGTAGCCAAGTAATATTGGCAACACCTAAAGACCGGCCTCATCAGCCGGTTTTTTTGTTTACAGGCCGCTCAACACCTTGATGTGCGCCGCAGCACTACGGCCCAGCGCATGCAACTCATACCCCCCTTCAAGCACTGACACGATGCGTGCGTGTGCATGATGCTCAGCAATGCGCTTGATCTGTTCAGTTACCCAAATATAGTCTGCCTCAAGTAATCCTATCGAGGACATATCGTCCTCGCGGTGGGCATCAAAGCCAGCCGAGATGAACACCAACTCCGGCTCAAAGCCATCCAAGGCAGGTAACCATCTGTCAGTCACTGCTTTGCGGAAGGTAGTGCCATCTGAACCAGCTGCCAGGGGTACATTGATGATATGTGGCTTATGGGTATCTGCCCCACTGTAAGGATAGAACGGATGCTGAAAAGTCGAGCACAACATGACACGTTGCTCATCTGTAAAGATATCCTCAGTTCCATTGCCATGGTGTACATCGAAATCAAGGATGGCGACCCGTGACAAACCATGTGCTGCCAGCGCATGAGCCGCCCCGACCGCGACATTATTGAAGATGCAAAATCCCATCGCCTCTCCCCGCTCGGCATGGTGCCCAGGGGGACGTACATTGCAGAACGCATTCTCGACCTTGCCTGCCATCACCAAATCGACCGCCATCACTGTAGCGCCGGCAGCACGAAGGGCTGCAGGATAGGTGTAGGGGTTCATAAAGGTGTCACCATCAAGTGAGATGATGCCTTCCGATGGCGCTGCAGCCGCTACTGAATCTAGATATGCGCCATCATGCACGCGCAGCAATTGTTCCCGAGTGACTTCGGGGGCATCGTGGTGTTGCAGATAGCTGTACAACCCAGAAGCGATTAATTGATCTTCGATGGCATGCAGGCGTGTTGGGCATTCCGGATGATGAGCGCCCATATCATGCTTTAGGCACAAAGGATGGCTGATGAAAGCGGTTTGCACAGTAATCTCCGGTCGTGTTTAACGATAGCGTGAGTGCTATCATAGCTCTCGTGCAATATACCTCTAACTTCCCCTACTTTCTATCATGAGCCAGCATTACCTTAATCCCTTATTCGCACCCAAATCAGTAGCCGTCATCGGTGCCAGCGAGCGTACCGACTCGGTCGGACAGATTGTTTTTCAGAATATGCTGGAGGGCGGGTTCAAGGGGGAGCTATACCCGATCAATGCTAAGAGCGAACAGATACAGGGCCAGCGCGCCTACCCATCCATCGCCAGCATCGGCAAACCGGTGGACTTGGTGGTGATCGCCACTCCGCCCAAAACCGTACCGGGCATCATTGAGGAATGCGGCATTCATGGGGTTAAAGCTGCTGTCATCATCACAGCAGGCTTTGGCGAGACTGGTCATGAGGGTGTCGCCCTTGAAAAACAACTGCTGGAGAATGCGCGCCGCTATGACATCCGTCTGATCGGACCGAACTGCTTGGGCATCATGCGTCCCTCTCTCGGACTGAATGCCACCTTCAACAAGGGCGCAGCCAACACCGGAAACATAGCTTTTGTCTCCCAGTCCGGCGCACTGTGTACCGCTATTCTGGACTGGGCTCAAAGCAACGACGTGGGTTTTTCCAGCGTCGTCTCCATGGGCTCGTCGACCGACGTCGACTTCGGTGAGATCCTTGATTTCTTGGTGTCCGATGCCAAGACCCACAGCATCCTGATGTACATAGAAGGTATCCGCGATGCGCGCACCTTCATGAGCGCACTACGTGCTGCCGCACGCATCAAGCCGGTGATCCTAGTCAAGGTCGGCCGCCATGCCGCCGGCTCAAAAGCCGCAATGTCGCATACTGCCTCACTGGTCGGGGCAGACGACGTGTTCGACGCCGCAGTCAGTCGCGTCGGCGTGGTGCGCGTGCAGACCGTCACCCAATTATTCACGGCCGCACGCGCGCTTTCATGCGGCTTCAAGCCGGTAGGAAACCGCTTGGCTATCGTTACCAATGGTGGTGGACCGGGTGTGATGGCAACTGATCGCGCAGTCGATCTGGGTCTCAATATCGCCGAACTGTCGGATAGCACCATCGAATATCTGAATCAACATCTACCTTCCAACTGGCCGCACAGCAACCCAGTGGACATCATCGGTGATGCGCAGGCGGATCGCTATCACCATGCGGTAAAAGCCTGCCTAGAAGACGAGAACGTGGATGGTGTATTGGCCATCCTCACACCGCAAGCGATGACCAAACCACTGGAATCAGCTGAGGCTCTGATTGAACTGGGCAAGAGTCACAGCAAACCGTTATTGACCTGCTGGATGGGGGAGATACAAGTACGCGAATCACGTGAAGCGTTCACAAAAGCACAAAGCCCACACTTCCGCACACCGGAACCGGCGGTCGAAGTGTTCTCACATTTGTCAGCCTACTATCGCAACCAGAAACTGCTGATGCAGATGCCCGGACCTTTCTCTCATCATATCGAGCCTGATGTGGAGAGTGCTCGCCTGATCATAGAAGGTGCGATGCAGGAACGCCGCAAGGTATTGAGCGAGATGGAGTCCAAGGCTCTGCTGTCCGCCTTCCATATCCCTGTCGCACGTACCATGGTCGCCCACACCGGCAATGAAGCTCTGCTCATTGCCCAGCAACTCGGCTATCCGGTGGCGATGAAGATCAACTCTCCTGACATCTCGCACAAGAGCGATGCCGGTGGCGTGATGCTCAACCTGCGCAATGCGCATGAGGTACGTGCGGCCTACCAGCACATCATTGACAATGTAAAACTGAACCGTCCGAATGCAACTGTGGATGGCATCTCTATCGAGCCGATGATCGTCAAACCTAACGGTCGCGAGCTGATGATAGGTGTGACGAGTGATCCCGTGTTCGGTCCTGTCATCACCTTTGGTGCTGGCGGCACTACGGTTGAGATCATGGGTGACCGTGCTGTCGCGCTACCGCCGCTCAACCGTTTCCTAGTTAAGGAATTGATCCAAGAGACGCGCATCTCGAAGATGCTGGGCGCCTTCCGCAACATGCAACCAGCCAACATCGAAGCTCTTGAGGATTTGCTGCTGCGCGTCTCGGAGATGGTGTGCGAACTGCCGCTACTCAAAGAGATGGACATCAATCCGCTGATCCTGGACGAGAACGGCGCGCTTGCCGCCGATGCTCGTGTAGTTGTCGAATATCGACAACCCAGCTCGGACCGCTATGCCCACATGGCGATCTACCCCTACCCCACCCATCTGGTGAAGCAGTGGCAATTGGCTGACGGTACAGACATCGTGATCCGTCCGATACGTCCCGAAGATGCCGAGCTGGTCAAACGTTTCGTACACGATCTCTCAGACGAATCGAAATATTTCCGCTTCATGAACAGCGTTCAAGAGCTGACAGAAGATATGCTCGCGCGTTTGACTCAGCTCGACTACAGCCGCGAGATGGCACTGGTGGCAGTCACTGGCGATAGCGAAGAGACTGAATTGGGCGTAGCACGCTACTCCATTAATCCGGATGGCGAGACGTGTGAGTTTGCGCTGGTCGTTGCGGACAAAGTGACAGGCAAAGGTTTGGGGCAGAAACTGATGGTGTCGCTGATGGAGGCTGCACGCTCCATCGGCTTGGCGACCATCGAAGGTGAAGTGCTGAGCCATAACCACAATATGCTCAAACTGATGACTCGACTGGGCTTCACGACTAAGCCGAGCAGCGAAGATCCCGGCATCATGAAGGTCAGCAAGCGCCTATAAGACTATTCAGCTGCCGTTAGGTCGCTGCTCTTCTAGCCAGGAAACCCACTCATCCATCCCATCTCCGCTGACAGCGGAGATGCGGATGATGCGTATATTCGGATTGACGCGGCGCGCATAGGATTCGGCAAGCTCCACATCGAAACTCAGATAAGGCAACAAGTCACACTTGTTCAGCAGCATCAGATCCGCAGCACGGAACATGTCCGGATACTTGAGCGGCTTGTCCTCACCTTCGGTCACCGACAGCACGACGACCTTGGCGAACTCCCCCAGATCAAAACCCGCAGGACATACTAGATTACCTACGTTCTCAATGAACAACATGCCGCCATCGGGACTGGGCATCTCAGGCAAAGCACGCTCCACCATCTGGGCATCCAGATGACAACCTTTCCCAGTATTGATTTGAACGGCAGGTACACCGGTTGCCCGAATACGGTCCGCATCCTGCTCGGTCTGTTGGTCGCCTTCGATCACCGCCAAGGGATATCTTCCATGCAGCGCCTGCAGTGTGCGTACAAGCAATGTCGTCTTGCCTGAACCGGGACTAGACACCAAGTTCAGGGTGAGGATGCCCTGTTGTACGAACAGCTCGCGATTAGCCTTTGCGTGGCTATCGTTCTTATGCAGGATGTCTTGCTCCAACTTCACGATGCGCTGGGTATCTTCCGCAACTTTGGCTTCGACCCGATGCAACTTGAAGCTGACCGGTGCTTTAGGTTTGTTCAAAGGCTTTCTGCCGCGTATCAACACCTCATCCGAACCACATCCACAAGTCAGACACATCACTCCACCTCCAGCTCTTTTACACGCATTGCATCGCCGGCAACCAGTTGCAAACCGTAACTGCCACATTGCGAACACGCGTCATACACATTCTCGATTTCAGCCTCATGGCCACATTTAGGGCAACGCCCTCTGCCTGGTGTATCGATGATCTCCAATTGCGCATTTTCGGCAACACTGCCTTGCATTGCGGAGCTGAAACAAAAACGCATCGCCTCTTGCTCCACGCAAGACAGCCGCCCGATCTCTAGCCACACTGTCTTTACCTGGGAGAAACCTTGATCCAGCGCTGCCTGTTCGATGATCTCACGCACATTCTGCGCCAACGACATTTCATGCATCAACGCGCCTCCACTGGTTCGACACTTCGAGCCAGCCAAGACTGCAGAAATGTAGTGGCCTGGTCCAGATTATCTGCCGCTTCAGGACTCAGATCCTCACCCAGTTCAAAACCATATCCCCGGATACCCAGCACATAGCATTTCGGAAGCGCGTCTTGGTAGACCTGCTGGAAGGTATGCAACAGCGCGGCAGGTGACTGGGCATGGCTGGAATAACTATGATCATGCGCCGGATGTAATTCAGCAAAGCGGAAAGGCGGTTCACACGAGACATCAGCATCAATGAATATCACTTGCTGGCGTCCAAGTAGATCGGCCGCATGCTCGACCTGTAATTGGAAGTCTTCGAGATATTCAACCGAGTCCGATACCTGCTCCTGAAGGCGCCTCAGCAACAAAGGACCCAAAGCATCATCACCGCGAGACTCGTTTCCGACAGCGAAGATCAGAACAGGCGCAACCATCACGCCAAAGGTTCGCAAACACCATTAGAGCCGCGTGACAACATATCGACCTGCTTACCATCGGCATCCAGCAACTCTACTTCCAGTGGCATCTTGCCCAAGGCATGCGTCGCGCAGGAGAGGCAAGGATCGAAAGCGCGGATGGCGACCTCGATGTGGTTGAGTAAGCCCTCGGTTAGCTTCTTGCCATCAATATATTGGCGCGCTACCTGACGGATCGACTCGTTCATCGCCTGATTATTATGTGTTGTGGAGACAATCAAATTGCAACGCACTATCTGGTCTTTCTCATCCACACGGTAGTGGTGGATCAAAGTACCTCGTGGCGCTTCAATCACACCAACTCCACGCTCCTGGCGCTCACCGATATTGACCAAGTCCGTCCCCTGTAGATCTGGATCATGCAGGATGTCGCGAATCAGTTCTGCAGCATGCAACATCTCGATCATGCGCGCCCAGTGGAAGCCCAGCGTCGCCTTAGCCGCCTTGCCATTCTCGAAGTCCATGAATTTCTTGCGCTGCGCTTCGGCCAGCGGGGTGGAGATGAAATCACACTGGGTCACCCGCGACAGCGGCCCCACTCGGTACCAGCCCTGCTCCGGCCCCAGACGGCGCAGGAAAGGGAATTTCATATACGACCAAGGTTTTACATCCTCCAGAATCTCGTCCCAGTAATGGCTGTAGTCAAAATGATCGAATATCGCCTCACCATCCATCGAACGCGCACGTAAACCACCGTGATAAAGCTCCAGCGCCCCATCCGGGCGCACCATATTGAGTGTATGGGCATCGAAACTGCCGAAGGTGCTGTACATAGCCAGATCCTGCTCGAACAGATTACGCACAATACCGATGGCCGCCTCACTCCAAGCTACCATCTGATCGACATCCTTTAACAGATAGTCTCGCTCCTCGATACTGACGTTCTTGTTCACGCCACCGGGGATAGAGCCAGTGCCGTGAATGCGCTTACCAGCCGTAACGCGAATCACCTCTTGCCCAAACTTGCGCAGCAGCACTCCTTGTTTAGCTATCTCTGGATATGCAGCTGCGATACCGACGATGTTGCGCTTGGCCACATCCGAGCCAAAGCCGAACAACAGATCAGGGGAACACAGGTGAAAGAAATGTAAGGCGTGTGACTGCAAAATCTGGCCGTAATGCATCAGGCGTCGCACCTTCTCCGCCGTCGGCGTCAGCGTTGCTCCCACTACCATATCCATAGCCTTGCTCGCAGCCAGATGGTGACTCACCGGACATATCCCGCAAAGCCGTTGCACCATCACCGCCGCTTCCCAATATGGGCGACCTTGGATGAACTTCTCAAAACCACGGAATTCGACAATATGCAGGCGCACCTGATGCACGCGGTCATTCTCATCCAGCAACAAAGTGACCTTGCCATGCCCTTCTACACGTGACACTGGATCAATCGCGACACGACGAAGTTTTTCAGGAGAAGCGGCGGTTTCGAGTGAGTCGTTCATAGATACATTCAATCGTTATAAATGAGTGTTAATGATGAACCAGAGCGAGCATTCAAGCAAACATAAACACCATTTACTCGAAGCGCGTGACAAGTTCATTAATATCCGACAAAAACCATCGAAAAACTGAAATATTTTCAGATGATGATGGGAGACATTACACTCTGCACTTTATCGCTACAGGAAACACAGATGACGCTGAACGCCACGCAACTCGAAACCATGTTAACACTGCAAGATGGCATGAATAGTAAGGTCAATCCTGAATGGATCGCCGCCAATAACAACTGGTATCGTGCCATTCTGGTAGAAGGTGTAGAAGCGATTGAGCATCATGGCTGGAAATGGTGGAAGAAACAGACCTGCGATATGGCTCAACTCCGGATGGAGCTGGTCGATATCTGGCACTTCGTACTCTCAGCGTATATTCAGGAAAAGTTCGGAAATATCTCCCTCGCCAAGATGGAGATGTTGGCTGCATTCAACCTCAAGCAGAAGTCCGTACAGTTCGACAATCAATACTATGTCCTGTCGCAGATATCATTACTTGAGAAGCTGGACATTCTGGTAGGCCTGGCCTCAGCCCGACGCGTCAACCTTGCGCTCTTTGCTTCTTTGTTAGAAGACTGCGAAATGGGTTGGGATGATCTCTTCAAACAGTATGTCGGCAAGAACGTCTTGAACTTCTTCCGTCAAGACAACGGCTATAAAAATGGAACCTACTTGAAGGTCTGGGACGGGCGAGAAGACAACGACCATCTAGTCGAAATCCTTGAGATAACCGACCTAGAATCGGCATCGGTACGACAAGATATCTATAGCCAGTTACATGAACGGTATCAACGGATAAGCTAACAAAGAAGTACCTAGCACCGACTCGAATCGGTGCCAGAGAAGCTGATGGATTTCGGCCAATCAGAGTTGACTGAGCAGCTTCCCCCCCCCATCGATCTTAATGCTGCGATCTTGGCCGGCTGAGATTTCCTTGGTCGGGATTTCTCTGCTTACCAGCTATAAGTGGGAGAAATAACTTATATGACTAACTGCATATCTGCTGATGAAGTATTTAGAGATGTCAAATTGGGGAGACAATTGCGGGACAGTCTTATCCATTCCTTCTGTTTTTCACAGGTATCAATATAGTTTTGGGTAACGTAATAGTAATCTAGGAGAATCGTCATGGGCATGATTCAGGAATTCAAGCAATTCGCAATCAAGGGAAATGTGGTTGACATGGCCGTTGGTGTCATCATCGGTACCGCATTCGGCAAGATCGTTTCATCTGTTGTCACAGATGTCGTAATGCCGCCTATCGGCGTACTGATCGGCGGGGTGGATTTTTCAAAACTGGCTGTTGTTTTGGTAGATGCGACTGCAACCGCGCCGGCCGTTGTGATCAGCTATGGTAAATTCATCCAAACAGTGGTCGACTTCATGATTGTTGCTGGAGTGATCTTCTTGGTCATAAAGGGCATCAACTCTATGAAGAAGAAAGAGGAGGCTGCCATCGAATCAGCCCCTTCAGCACCAACGACACAGGAAGTCTTGTTAGCGGAGATACGCGATCTTTTGAAGAAATAATTCAACCGCTGGCTAATAGCCATTTGAAAATATTGGTGGATGAAGACAAGACCGCGGCCATCAGGGGAAGTTATGACTCTTTAGCGAAAATGCTACAGCAAATAAAAAGGGCACCTGATTGCTCAAGTGCCCGCTTTTATACCTAATTGGTGCGCCCGAAGAGATTCGAACTCCTGACCCCTTGGTTCGTAGCCAAGTACTCTATCCAGCTGAGCTACGGGCGCATCAAAACGACTACAGTTACTTTGGCGGAGAAGGAGGGATTCGAACCCTCGATCCAGGTTTTGCCCGGATGCACCCTTAGCAGGGGTGTGCCTTCGACCACTCGGCCACTTCTCCGAAGGGCGCGAATACTAATGTAATCGCGCGACTTCGTCAAACTATCATGCGTTCTCTTGATCCAAATCGAACGCCTTATGTAGAACACGCACCGCGAGTTCAAGATACTTCTCGTCGATGACGACAGATATCTTGATTTCGGAGGTGGAAATCATCTGGATATTGATGCCCTCTTCCGCCAATGTGCGGAACATCTTGCTTGCGATTCCGACGTGCGAACGCATACCCACTCCGACCACGGAGACCTTCGCAGTCTTGTTGTCGCCTACGACATCGCGAGCGCCGATGTGCGGCTGCACCTGATTTTTCAGCAGGTCCATCGCCTTGTTGAATTCGTTGCGATGCACGGTGAAAGAAAAGTCCGTTAAACCGTCTACGCCGACGTTCTGAATGATCATGTCAACATCGATGTTCGCATCACTGACCGGACCAATCACCTGATAGGCGATGCCGGGCTTGTCGGGAACTCCAAGCACGGTGATCTTGGCTTCGTCACGGTTGAAAGCGATACCTGAAATGATGGCCTGTTCCATTTTGTCATTTTCCTCGAATGTGATCAGCGTACCCTCGCCTTCCTCTTGGAAGCTGGAAAGCACACGCAGTTTGACTTTGTATTTGCCGGCGAATTCGACCGATCGGATCTGCAACACCTTGGACCCAAGGCTCGCCATCTCGAGCATCTCTTCGAAAGTGATGCTCTTTAGACGACGTGCCTCTGGCACCAGACGTGGGTCGGTTGTGTAGACACCATCAACGTCGGTATATATCTGGCATTCGTCCGCACCCAAGGCAGCCGCAATCGCGACGCCGGTGGTATCCGAACCACCACGTCCCAAGGTTGTGATGTTGCCATCCTCATCCATACCCTGGAAACCCGCCACGACGACCACCTTGCCTTCATCCAGATCATTACGGATGTTCTCTTCGTCAATGCTGACGATACGTGCTTTGGTGAAGGCATTATTAGTGAGGATCTTGACTTGAGCACCGGTGTAGCTCTTGGCCTTGAGTCCGGCATCGATCAGCGCCATAGAGAGCAAGCCGATGGTGACCTGTTCTCCTGTAGAAATCACCACATCCAGCTCGCGCGGATCGGGATGTTTCTGAATCTCTTGCGCCAGACCGATCAAGCGGTTGGTCTCCCCACTCATCGCCGATACAACGACAACGATTTGATGACCTTGCGCCTTGAACTTTGCTACACGCTGCGCGACGCTCTTGATGCGCTCCGGACTACCCATCGAAGTGCCGCCGTATTTCTGAACTATCAGTGCCACAATTTTGCTCGCATTGGAATTTTGAGTGGCGCGCATTCTACCCGAGTTACAGGGAAATTACGATGTCTGCTCTGCTACACTGCTGGCAAAAGAAGCCCAAAATATGACAAGAATAGACACTCGTAACTACCCCGAATCTACTGCCCAGCGGCTTGCCGAATCCGGCATTTCTTCTTTGCTGGCACGCATCTATGCTGCGCGTGGCATAGAGCAAGTGGAACAACTTGAGATCGACCTTAAGAAGCTACTGCCGTTCAAGCTACTGAAGCAAGCTGAGACCATGGCAGGCGCCTTGGCTGATGCCATTGCTGCAGGCAAAAAGTTATTGATCGTGGCTGACTATGATGCCGATGGCGCGACCGCCTGCGCCGTGGGCATGCGCGGACTAGCGGCACTGGGGGCAAAAGTCGATTTCATCGTGCCCAACCGCTTCGAGTACGGCTATGGCCTGACTCCGGAGATCGTCCGTCTTGCGGCTGAAAGTAAGCCGGACATCTTGCTCACAGTGGATAACGGTATCGCCAGCGTGGATGGCGTGGCTGAAGCGCACAAGCTAGGTATGCAGGTACTGGTGACCGACCACCACCTGCCCGGCGACACCTTGCCGGACGCCGAGTGCATCGTGAATCCCAGCCAGCCGGGCTGTCCATTCCCCAGCAAGAACCTGGCGGGCGTGGGGGTGATGTTCTATGTGTTGATGGCGCTGCGGTCAGAACTGCGTACACGAGGGGCTTTCGCTGACAAGCCGGAACCCAATATTGCCAATCTACTCGATCTTGTCGCGCTCGGCACTGTCGCGGACGTTGTGAAGCTGGATGACAACAACCGTATTCTGGTGCATCAGGGTTTGCAGCGCATCCGCGCCGGACGCGCCTGCCCCGGCATCATGGCTTTGTTGCGTATCGCTCGCCGACCCGCGGCACAAGCTTCCTCCTATGAATTGGGCTTTATCGTAGGGCCGCGTCTGAATGCAGCGGGACGGCTAGAAGACATGGGCCTCGGCATCCGCTGCCTGTTGACCGATGACGCCAATGAAGCCAACGAGATCGCAGCCAAACTTGATGCGCTCAATCAGGAGCGCCGCAGTATAGAAGCCGACATGCAGGATACGGCGCTGGCAATACTGGATACGTTCGACCCAGCGGAAAGTTATTCGCTCGCTTTGTTCAATGAAGATTGGCATCAGGGAGTGATCGGCATTCTCGCCTCGCGCCTGAAAGACAAGTTCCATTGTCCAGTGATTGCCTTTGCCCGAGCACAGACTGGCGAGTTAAAAGGTTCCGGCCGCAGCATTCCGGGTCTGCACCTGCGCGATGCGCTCGACCTTGTTTCCAAGCGACAGCCGCACTTGATCCTGAAATTCGGCGGCCATGCCATGGCGGCAGGACTGAGCATTCCGGAAGATGCGCTGGACGCCTTCCGTCAGAGCTTCGAGTCGGTCGTACAAGAGATGCTGGATAGCGAGGCATTGGTGCGTAGCATTGCCACAGACGGGGAACTGGATACACAGGAATTTTCCTTGGGCATGGCGCGCGAACTGCAAGCGCAAGTTTGGGGACAAGGGTTTCCTGAGCCACTGTT
Organism: Sideroxydans sp.; assembly: GCA_024636935.1. Lineage (GTDB taxonomy): Bacteria > Pseudomonadota > Gammaproteobacteria > Burkholderiales > Gallionellaceae > Sideroxyarcus. The sequence goes on from JAGXGC010000033.1 coordinate 24,227, forward strand.
CGAAGGAGAGTTCCGCGTCCAGACACAGCGTATCGTGGGTGAGAAACATCTGAAGCTGAAGCTCGCCTCTTCGGCCGGCAGTTTCGATGCCATCCGCTTCTTCCACGCGGATCCCGCGCCTGATACTGTGCATGCCGTGTACAGCCTGAGCATCAATGAATACAATGGTTCCGAGACGCTGCAACTGATTGTGCGTCACTGGTAAAGAGAGGGAGTGATGGAATTCACTTTGCTGCAAAACAACGGTATCGAACTGTTACCGAAATTCCTCACCAGCATCGCCATCGGCCTGTTGATCGGCTTGGAACGCGAACGCAATCCCTCTGCCAAAGCCGGTCTGCGTACATTCGCACTGGTCGCCCTGCTCGGCACCTTGATGGGCATGCTAGCCGATCATCTAGATAACTCCTGGTTGGTGATTGTCGGACTGGTCGCCGTCGCACTGACCATCATCGCTGCTTATCTCGGTGACGAGCCTGACAAGCCTGATGATGACCCCGGCACCACCACCGTGGTCGCCCTGATTCTAAGTTATACGCTGGGCGTGATGATCTGGCTGGGCATGACAGAACTGGCAGTGATGTTAGCAATCGGCATCACCGCCCTGCTCTATTTCAAACCCGAGTTGCGAGGCTTCTCACAGCGGCTCATGCGGCGTGACTTGGTTGCTGTGCTGCAGTTCTCGGTGCTCACTTTCATCGTGCTGCCCATCCTGCCCGATCAGAGCTACGGCCCCTACGATGCGTTCAATCCCCATCAGGCATGGCTGATGGTGGTACTCATCTCGGGTCTGAGTCTGGCCGGCTATACCGCGCTGCATATCGTCGGCACCCGCTATGGCGCACCGCTATTGGGTTTCTTTGGCGGATTGGTATCAAGCACCGCCACCACCCTGATCTACTCAAAGCACGGTAAAGCAAGTCCAGCGCTCTCCAACCTGGCTGCGATGGTGATCGTGATTGCCAGCATGGTGGTGTTGCTACGCTTGTTTGTCATGAGTTCCATTGTGGCCTTCGGTGCCTTGCCCGGCCTCGCACCAGTCTACGCAGGCGGCCTGATCGCAGGGCTCATTGCATCTGTTTATGCATGGAAACAAACCAGCAAAGGTCAGGAACTGCTGGTGCCTGAAACCTCCAACCCAGCTGAACTGCATACCGCCATCGGATTCGGCTTGCTCTATGTAGTGGTTCTTCTGGGTTCCGCATGGATGTCTGATCTGGCGGGTAGTCAGGGTCTGTATATCGTCGCACTGGTATCGGGATTGACCGACGTCGATGCCATCGCCCTCTCCAGTTTGCGACTTTTCAATCTGGGACAACTCAGCGAGCAGCAGACCGTAACCGCCATCGCTATCGCATTCCTTTCCAACATCGCGTTCAAATTCGGTATGGTCGTTTTCATCGCAGGCTCTGCACTGGCTCGTCAGGTCGCTATAGGGTTCGGCGCCATCGCCTGCGGCGTATTGTTGGGACTGTTTGCGCTATAATTGCCGCCCTTTCAAGCAGCGAAAAACAGAAACAGATCATGGAAGCTGAACAACTCAACGCCCTCACCGCCAAACTGCAAGACTTGAGCGCCCGCAACCTCGAACTTCGGAGGTATCTTTGACTTCGATGGCAAGCAAGAACGCCTAGTCGAAGTCGCCGAATTGGCCGAAGACCCTGCCATCTGGCAGGATGCTAAACGCGCCCAGGATTTAGGCAAAGAACGCAAGATGCTGGAAGGCATCGTGCTCAATCTGCAAAAGATCAGCCAGTCGGTCAACGACAACACCGAGCTGATGGAGATGGCATTGGCTGAGAACGATGACGAGAGCTTGATGAGCATCGTCACGGATGTCGAGCAGATTGAAAAATTGGTCGCCGACTTAGAGTTCCGCCGCATGTTCTCCGGCGAGCTGGATTCCGCGAATTGCTTCCTCGACATCCAAGCCGGATCCGGTGGTACCGAAGCGCAGGATTGGGGATCCATGCTGTTGCGCATGTATATCCGCTATGCCGAGCGCAAGGGCTATCAGGTCGAAGTATTGGAGCAATCCGACGGGGAAGTCGCGGGTATCAAGGGCGCTTCGCTCAAGATCAGCGGCGAATATGCATATGGACACCTGCGCACCGAGACCGGTGTGCATCGACTGGTTCGAAAATCACCGTTCGATTCCGGCAATCGTCGCCACACCTCCTTCTCCAGCGTGTTCGTCTATCCAGAGGTGGACGATTCCATCGAAGTGGACATCAATCCTGCCGATTTGCGCGTCGACACCTATCGCGCATCCGGTGCGGGTGGACAGCACATCAACAAGACCGACTCGGCGGTGCGACTCACCCATATTCCGACTGGTATCGTGGTGCAGTGCCAAAACGACCGCTCGCAACACAAGAACCGTGCTGAAGCCATGTCCATGCTGAAATCACGCATGTATGAAGAAGAGCTGCGCAAACGCAATGCGGAGAAACAGGCGCTGGAAGACACCAAGTCGGACATCGGCTGGGGACACCAGATCCGCTCTTACGTGCTCGACCAATCACGCATCAAAGACCTGCGCACCAACTTTGAAGTGGGCAACACCCAGGGCGTGCTTGACGGCGACCTCGACGATTTCATCGCTGCCAGTTTGAAGCAAGGCGTTAACTAGGAACACATCATGACTACCGAACAGAACACTCCCCCAGTAGACGAGAACCAGATCATCGCCGAGCGCCGCAGCAAGCTTAAGGCGATCCGTGAAAAGGGGATCGCATTCCCCAATGACTTCGAGCGCAAGAACCTTGCTGCCGATCTGCATACCGCTTTCGGCGAGAAGACGCCCGATGAATTAGAGGCCGAACAAATCTCAGTATCCGTCGCGGGTCGGATGATGTTGAAGCGCGTGATGGGCAAAGCAAGTTTCGCTACCGTTCAGGATGTGAGCGGACGTATCCAATTATTCATCAGCAACGACATCACCGGCGAAGAGGCGCATGCCGTGTTCAAGCATCACGACTTGGGCGATATCCTTGGCGCCACTGGCGTATTGTTCAAAACCAAGACTGGTGAACTGTCCGTTCGTGTCACCGAGGTTCGTCTGCTGACCAAGGCATTGCGCCCATTGCCTGAGAAGTTCCACGGCCTCACCGACCAAGAGCAGAAGTATCGCCACCGCTATATCGACCTGATCACCAACGAGCAGACGCGCAAGACTTTCATGATTCGCTCCAAGATCGTGCAAGCCATCCGCGAGTTCTTCACTCGCCACGATTACTTGGAAGTCGAAACACCTATGTTGCACCCGATACCAGGTGGTGCATCGGCCAAACCTTTCGTCACTCACCACAATGCGCTTGATATGGAGATGTATCTGCGTATCGCACCGGAGTTGTATCTGAAGCGTCTGGTAGTCGGCGGCTTCGAGAAGGTGTTCGAGATCAACCGTAACTTCCGCAACGAGGGTTTGTCGACACGTCACAATCCCGAGTTCACCATGATCGAGTTCTATGAAGCCTATCGTGATTACAAATATCTAATGGATTTCACCGAGCGTCTATTCGCCGAGGTGTCACTCAAGGTTCTGGGTACAACAGTCATCAGCTATCAAGGCAAGGAGCTGGATCTAGGCAAACCATTCCACCGTCTGACCATGGTGCAAGCGATCCAGAAGTACCATCCCCAGTTCACCGATGAGCAATTGAAAAACCGTGATTTCTTGGTCAATGAACTGCAAGACCTTAAGGCAAAGTATAAGCCGGAAGATGGCGTCGGAGGTCTGCAACTGTCCTTGTTTGAAGAACTATCCGAACATCTGCTGTTCGAGCCGACCTTCATCGTCGATTACCCAGTCGAAGTTTCTCCACTGGCGCGTGCCTCGGACAAGGACCCCAACACTACTGAACGCTTCGAGTTGTTCATCGTCGGCCGCGAGATCGCCAATGGTTTCTCCGAGCTGAACGATTCTGAAGATCAAGAAGCACGTTTCGACGCTCAGGTTGCTGCCAAGGATGCAGGCGATGAAGAGGCCATGTTCAAAGATGCCGACTTCATCCGCGCATTGGAACACGGCCTGCCACCGACCGCAGGCGAAGGCATTGGCATCGACCGACTGGTGATGCTGCTAACTGATGCTGCCAGCATCCGTGACGTGATCCTGTTCCCGCACATGCGCCCAGAGTAATCAAACACTGATGGCCGCCAACGAGAACAGCCGCCTATTGGAACGCTACCCGCTGTTACGCGAGCTAGCCCCAGCGCGCTTCTCGGAACTATTCGATCACGCTACGGTGATGCGTTTGCCGGCAAACACGGTGATCTTTGATGAGAATCAGCCGTGCCAAGGATTCCCACTGCTACTTGCGGGCAGCGTGCGAGTCATAAAGTCATCCGCAACTGGTCGTGAGTTGCAACTGTACCGTGTCGGTGAAGGTGAGAGCTGCATCCTCACCAGTAGTTGCCTGCTTGGACACAGCAACTATCGGGCACGTGGGATCGTAGAACAAGATGTGGAGATGATTGTTTTGCCTCCCGCCTCGTTCCGCACTTTGATGGCGGATTGCGCGCCATTCAGGGATTACATCTTCGGCTTGTTCGCCGAACGCCTGACAGATTTGATGGAATTGGTCTCTGCCGTGGCTTTTCAGAAGCTGGATCAAAGACTGGCTGCCTTGCTGCTTGCGCGCCCCAGCCCTATCCATTTGACACATCAGGTCGTGGCAGATGAACTGGGCAGCGCACGCGAGATGGTCAGCCGTCTACTAAAAGGGTTTGCCGATCAGGGCTGGGTCAAGCTTGGACGTGAGCAGATCGAAGTGATCGACCGTGCTGCCTTGCAGTGCATGACGTCAAACTGATCATTTAGCTTTCAGCACAAAAGCTATCATCGAACGCAGCTTGGCAGGGCGCACCGGTTTGTGCAGCAAATGCATGCCCTTATCCGCCACCAGCTTCAGCACTTCCGGCGAAGTATCGCCACTGACAAGTATAAAAGCCGGTTTTTGTTTGCTGCGCATATAGATGCGATCTGCCAGTTCAATCCCTGTTCCATCAGGCAATCGGTAATCACAGATCACCAGTTCGAATTGAGCCTGCTCGAATTTCTGTTCGACCTCAGCCAGACACGTTGCCTGTTCCACTCTGCATCCCCATGCTTCCACCAGACCCGCAGTCCCATTACACACGAGTTCATCATCATCTACCACCAGCACATAGCGATCAGTAAATGAAGCCGGAGATTCTACCGAGGGGCTCGGCCTGACCGCACCACGGTCCGCCAGCAGATCTTTCAACTCGGGTACGCGAGGGACTTCGATGGAAAATACCGAGCCTTTTCCTTGGACTGATCGGACATCCAAAGGATGCTTCAACAGTCTGGCTGAACGCTGGACTATTGGCAGCCCCAAACCCAATCCCTTGCTTCTGTCGCGGGCAGCATTCTCAAGTTGCACGAATTCTCGGAAGATGTTCTCCTGCTCTTCTGACGGAATACCTGGGCCATTGTCCCGCACTTCAAAACGCAAGCAGTCACCACGCTTGCGGCATGCCAGCATCACTGAACCGTGTTCTTGTGTGTAGCGGATAGCATTACTCAGCAGGTTCATCAGGATACGTTCGAGTAGGATCGGGTCACTCATGACTCGTGCCGCGGACGTATCGATGTGCAGATGTATCGATTTCCCTTTGGCCATGGGTTCATATGCTTCGTATAGACGACGAAGCAGCGTAGCAATCTCGATCTCCTGTACCTGAGGCACAATGACACCAGCATCCAGTTTGGAAATATCCAGCAGCGAATCCAACAAACCAGACATCGCTGTCACTGACTCCTCCACTTTTTCCACGATCTTTCGTTGCTGAGGCGTATCGATGCGGTTCTGCAATTCCCCCATGAAAAGGCCCAGCGCATGCATGGGTTGTCGTAGATCATGGCTGGCCGCGGCCAAAAAGCGTGTCTTGTCGAAATTGGCCTTTTCTGCCTCCTCTTTCTGTCTACGCAAAGCAGTGGTTGCATACTCGATACGTTGCTGCAGATGATCTCGCTCTTGCTGCAATTGCGAGGCCATTTCATTGACTCCCTGCGCCAGATCGTTCAATTCGATGACGTGCATCTCGCCTATTCGCGTGGACAATCGGCCCTCCCCTAGGTCGCGCAATGCATTGCGCATACCCATAATGGGCAGTGTGATCCGGCGCGCGACGCGCATCGCCACCAGAACTGCCAACAAAAGCACCAAAACGGTAAGGATCAGGTTCATTACAATCATCTGAACCTTTTGGCTATTCAATCGATTCTTACCCAGTACGAGTAAGACACCTCCCAAGGCGCCTCCTCTGCTGGATGATGCGATATTTTCTGTATCGTCCAATAGCAACTGGGTTGCTGCGATGGGTTGATAGATCGAAAGGGAATACCGATCCTCGCGCATGGTCTGCCCCATACGCCAATCAGGGGGGGCGATCTGTTTATCGGACATGTCGCTGGCATTTATCCATACTGTGCCCTTTGCATCGATAATATAGACCGCGATTACATCTTGCTGGGCAAGTGCCACGTCCGCCTGTTGCTGGAGCAGGATACGATTTCCTGAAAATGCAGCGTACTCGCTAGAGGATGCGAGTTGCCGTGCAATCAGGCCGGCACGGTCTTTTAACGCCTGATCAAGATCTGCGAAACGTGCAAAGATGAAAGAGCCTTCCAGCAATACCGCCAAGATCAATATTGGAATCAGCGCGACTGCCATTGTTTGACGCTCGATGCCGTATTTTTTCATGGATTCCCCCCAATCTCGATGCGCAGTTGTTCTGCACTTTTTATAGTCAACCCGAGTGATCGAGCGACTTGTGTGTTTACTGACACTTCAAATTCATGCGGATACTGATAGTCTGGCAGCTTTCCGGTCTTGGCAAATTGGGCGACCACTCTGGCAGTCTGCTCGGCGATCTGCAGCGGCGTACTGTACACAGCGCACAGGGCACCGGCTCGAACATAGTTCTGTGACAATCCAATCATAGGCACTTGCTGCCGGTAACTCTCCAGCAATATGTTGCGAATGGTATCCGAACGGTATATCTCAGCGTCGGGCAAGACCAACAATACATCACTGTCCGCTAGCAACGCCGAAAGACTGCTCGCAAGATGATCCGGTGTCGCCACGGTCTGAATGTGCAGCCTGTATCCCGAAGCTGATGACAGTTGTTTGGCTGCTGCCAGTTGGGGGGACTCATTCGATATCAGCACACCTACTGACTTTGTCTGAGGCAAGGCCGCGCGGAGTAGCGAGAATCTGCGCGCCATAGGCTGATCCATGTAGATGCCGGATGATCCTGAATTACTGTCTCGCCCGATCTTTTCAAGTCCGGCTCGGCTGACCATCACGTTCAATACCGGAATAGATGAACCTCTGAAGTCGTTTGCCGCCTGGGCACCGATCGCCACGATCAGTTCTGCCTGCGCAACGTTGCCCGACGGCAATATCTGAATCTCCTGGTGTGCGTCGAGTGAATCTCGCAGTGCCGATTCAAATGCGCGATATACCTCGCGCTCCTCACTCAAAGCCAGGGAGACCTTGAGCGGCGCGGCTTGCAGCGTTTGGAAGCTGAGAACGCTGCAAACCAATACCAGCCACCGGATCAGGGCGATCCGGTGCTCGCTCTTGCGAGGCAAGATATTAGTATAGGAAAGTGGCGAGAAGGTAGGCACGGCGGTCAAGAGAGGGATAGCCCTGCTGTGGCAAGTTTGCGTATTCCGTATGGGTGTCCCGGAACATATTCTGCATCACCAATGCCACTTCTCCTCCACTTGCGACGCCACGTTTCCCGAAGGAACGGGTTATTTTTATATCCATCCTGTGCATAAATGTTTGCGGTCTTTGCGCATCCAATACCTGCACTTCATCCTGATAGTAATAGCCGGCACTGATTGCCAATGTCTGCGTTAAGTGATGTTCGGCAAGCACACTCCCCGCATTGGTAGGCACGGCTTTGGGACACTGCCGCAACCACTCATCAAACCAGCCCTTTACCCGTGTATCGCTGATCCATGTGGGCAGGCCATCTGCTTCACAGGCGGCCTGTTGACGCGAAAAGTTCACGGTCAGTGCGTTGCCCTCCTGCTGGTATTTCAGGCTTCCCTCCCATCCGGAATATCGAACCAGATAAAGATTTTTGAAGCTCGCATTGTTGAACCCGCCACTCGCGTTACGGAGCGGATCAAGATAAATCTGACCCCGCAGGTGATCACTGAAAAGGCGTGCTTCCACCATCCAGCCAGTCTCCGGGAAGTGCCCAAGGTAGGCAATTTCGCGTGCCAGCATGCGTTCTGGCTGTAAACCGCCAGAGGCGAGGAAGCCGCCCGGGGTGAGCGGGTCGGTATTGCCATACTCTTCAATTACTGCCGGATTGCGGTAGGCCAGCGAAGCACCAATACGCAGCGTATGGTTGGGCGTGAAGTGGTAATTCAGCGCCACGCGCGGCGAAACATTGTGATGGCCCATGCCGTCGTCCTCCCACATCGCCCCCACATTCAGCAACCAATCATGCTGCATGCGCCATTCATCATGGGCAAACACACGCCATTGACGCAGGGTCGGTGCGGGATGGTAATAGAACAGAGACGTGGAGCTCACACCGTCCAGCCTCGCGCCGCCGCCCCAGACCAAGCGATGCCCCGTTGACCAGGACGCAGTATGCTGGGCTTCGATGTCGTGACGCCGGGTCTGGACGTTGACTTTGGGATACAGGTTGACGCCATCGCGGTAATAGGACACCTGATCGTCATCGTAAGCGGAATGGGTATAGTGATAGCGAAGCTGCCATTCGGCACCGTCCGCCAGCGCACGCGTCCAGATCAGTTGTGCGTAATCATGTTCCGTCAACAAATTGCGATCCGGTGCCTGATTGCGCCCGACGATTCCGTCCCCACGCACAGACTGGCTGTAGCCTGTCTGAAAATCGAATGCGTCCTCGCCATTCGGATGGTAAGCCGTACGCCAGTTGAACATGCTGGTACGGTTGTCGTCGGTGAACTGCGGCAGATCATAGCCACCGTCTGCCCGGTATCCGGCACTGAGCCGCTGGCTGAAGGATTCTCCGCGCCGGGCGAAGGTCATCGAAGCATCCTTGATGCCGTTTCCGCCTTGGCGTACTGTGACTTCGTTCGGCACAAAATTATCTGCCTCGCGGGTGATGATGTTGATGACGCCCTGCGTCGAGTTGGCACCGTGCGATGCAGCAGCAGGGCCGCGGATAACTTCGATCCGTTCAATGTCTTCCAGCAACACCGGCAGGTCGTCCCATATGACCATGCTGTAGGGCGGCAGGTAAACGCTGCGCCCATCCACCAGCACCTGCATGCGTCGTGAGAAGTTGTCCGTTGTACCGTGATAAGAGGCGAACATGCTGTGACCGTTCTGGCTCCCCACATACATACCGGGCACCAATCGCAGCAGTTCTGGAATCCTTCTGAATCCCGACGCCTTGATCATCTGTCGATCAATGATGGTAATGGCATTGGGCGCTTCGTCAACCGGCTGGGTAAGCCGTGAAGCCGTCAGAACGACGGGAAGTTCGAGAAAAAAAGCCTGTTCGGAATCCAGCTCATCAGCAGCCTGAGCCTTGCTGATCAGCGGCAGCATCGCCAGCGATGCAATAAAAATCCTGATGGAATTTCGCTGAAATGAAATCAATTCTCCCTACCCCTTGCCGGTTAAATTGAACTGCGCATGATTGTAAAGTAATTATCATAATTTCAAGAATGAAATTCGGTAATTACTCGAGCTGTCGGCTTGTGCAAATGAAAAATCCGGCAAAGCCGGATTATCGTGTATCTACTTCTGTCCTGGTCGGGGCGAGAGGATTCGAACCTCCGACCACTTGGACCCCATCCAAGTACGCTACCAGGCTGCGCTACGCCCCGAGGGCGCGGATTATAGCAGAGCACATTTATTTTGCAGCGTGTTTTGAAATGGATTTAACTTTCAGGCACGCAATGTTTTAAGAATGTCGCTTAACTCTCTACGTAGCTCTGGGATTCCAAGCATAGCGACTTCGGCACTTTCATGATTGTCGTGTGGCGTATTTGACGCGCCTTGCGTATGTGCTTGATCCAGCCGGCTACGCGCACCACTTATGGTGAATCCCTCTTCATATAGCAACTGGCGGATACGTCGAATAAGCAGGACTTCGTGATGCTGGTAATAACGTCTATTTCCGCCGCGCTTGAGTGGCTTGAGTTGCGTGAATTCCTGCTCCCAATAACGCAGGACATGCGCCTTCACACCACATAGGGTACTGACCTCGCCTATCGTGAAATAGCGCTTGGCCGGAATCGGTGGTAAGTCGGAATTAGTTACCTGTAGTTCCATGATAGGTGGTCTCTACCATGCTCTTCAGTTTCTGGCTGGGATGGAAAGTGACCACCCGGCGAGCTGTAATGGGAATCTCTTCACCAGTCTTAGGATTGCGTCCCGGACGCTGCGGCTTATCGCGCAATTGAAAATTGCCGAATCCGGACAGCTTTACGCTATCGCCCTGAGCAAGTTGCGCCCTGATCTCTTCAAAAAATACTTCAACCATATCCTTGGCTTCACGTTTGTTCAGACCAACCTTCTCAAACAGCAAGTCTGCCAACTCTGCCTTCGTCAATGTAGATGTCATTATTTCCCCCTCAACTTTGCACCGATTTTATGCAACGCTTCAACCAACATAGCGATGCTCGGCTCTATCTCTGAATCTGTAAGTGTCTTCTGAGTATCTTTTAATAACACACGGAATGCAAGGCTTTTTTTCCCATCTTCGACACCCTTTCCGCGATACACATCGAATAATGCTGTCTCCGCCACATAGGGTGCATTGGGGCTGTTCATTGCGTCTAAAAGCGTCTGCACATCAATCGCTTCATCTACCAACACCGCAATATCTCGTCGTGCCGCTGGGAACTTGGAGACATCCTCGACTCTTGGAACTGAGGATTGCATCAAAGCATTCAGCTTCACTTCAAACCAGATTGCTGGCAGTGGCATATCGTATTTCTGCTGCCATTGAGGATGCAGCTCACCCAACCAACCAATAGCAGTTCCGTCGAGCAGAATACGAGCAGACCGGCCCGGATGTGAAGCAGGGTACTCTGCGGCTTGGAAGGTCAAGGCGCGAGGTGCGAACAAAGCTTCAAGATCGCTCTTCACATCATAGAAGTCGACATTGCGCGCAGCTGCACCCCATTGTTCTGATACTGCCGCACCATACGTCAAACCAGCCAAACGTTCTTCTTGGGAATAACTACCCGCCTCCACTTTGAAGCAAGCACCAATTTCGAATATACGAACACGCGGCTGCTTACGTGCAAGATTGGTACGCAAAGCACCAAGCAAGCCGCCCAGCAGACTACTGCGCATCACACTCATCTGGCTGGCTATCGGGTTCATCAAAGTAACAGGTGCGGCGTCCCCACACAGGTCACGCTCCCACTCGGCCTCGACGAAGGAGTAATTGATGGTTTCCTGATAGTCGCGCAGCACCATGACTTGGCGTACTTTCGAAAGCGGACGTTCTGCCTCAAAATTCGGCAATATAGTCATGCTTGCCTGAATAGGCGCAGGCTGTATCTGCTCATAGCCGTGCACACGGGCAACTTCCTCGACCAGATCTTCTTCAATAACAATGTCGAAGCGATAGCTCGGTGGTGTCACAGTGAAATCATCGCCACTTTGCTGGAATGTCATCCCCAAACTAGAAAGTATTTGCGCGATCTCATCAGACTTCAGCGAAACACCCAGAATGCGCAATACGCGCGAGCTGCGTAGCGTCACAGGCTGGCGAGATGGCAGATCACCTTGCACTTCAGTCACTGCCCCCGCTTCTCCACCACAAATATCTAGAATCAATTGCGTAGCACGATCAAGCGCGACCTGCGTCGCGGCAAAATCCACACCGCGCTCGAAGCGATAGGACGAATCAGAACTAAAACCAAGTCGACGCGATTTTCCGACGATCACACTGGGTACAAAGAAAGCGCTCTCAAGGAAGATATCAGTAGTTTCCTCATCAACTGCCGAATCCGCTCCACCCATCACACCAGCCAGTGCAACAGGCCCCTTGCCGTCGGCGATCACCAGCATATCTTCTTGCAACTCAACCATCTGCTCGTTCAGCAGCGTCAGCTTTTCTCCGGCGTGAGCAAAACGCACATCGATATCGCCACTTAGTTTATTCAGATCGAAAGCATGCAGCGGCTGACCCAACTCAAGCAGCACATAGTTTGTTACATCGACCAAAGCACTGATGCTGCGCAACCCGCAACGTTCCAAGCGTTGCACCATCCATGAAGGTGTAGCAGCCTTTGCATTCACACCTGAGATCACTCGACCTGTGTAGCGCGGACAGGCAGCAGGTGCCGATACCTTTACATTGCGAGCGGTTCTGGTTGCCTGCTTAAAATTAATTGCTGATGCCACTTGCAATGAAGAACCTGTCAGGGCTGCCACTTCGCGGGCGATGCCATTCAGCGACAAACAATCGCTGCGATTCGGGGTGAGTTTTAGCGTGAATAAATAATCGTCCAGATCAAGATGTTCACGGATGCTTTGTCCGACGACAGCCTCATCAGAAAGGACCATCAAACCATCACTCTCCTCTGCCAGACCAATCTCCGTCTCGGAACACATCATGCCAAAGGAGGCGACACCGCGCACTTTGGCTTTCTTGATGTCAAAGCCAGGCAATTTGGCACCGACCAACGCACAAGGGGCTTTTATGCCGACAGTCACATTCTGTGCACCGCACACAATCGTCAGCGGCTCAGCTTCTCCAACATTCACCGTCAGCACGTTCAAACGATCCGCATCAGGATGTTTTTCTTTCGTCAGTACCTGAGCTACCACGACCTTCTCGAAAGCTGGGGCGACAGGAGTCATCTCCTCCACTTCCAAACCCGCCATAGTCAATAGGTGAGACAGTTCCTCGCTAGACAGCGAAGGATTCACGAGGGTACGCAACCAAGATTCGGAGAATTGCATGTTCAGTTAAATTGTTTCAGAAATTGCAGATCGTTCTCGAAGAACAACCTGAGGTCATTCACGCCATAGCGCAACATTGCCAGACGCTCCACACCCATACCAAAGGCAAAACCGATATATTTCTCGCTATCGATACCGACATGCTTGAGTACATTCGGATGCACCATGCCGCAACCACCGATCTCAAGCCAGCCGCCTTTCCAGCTCATGTCCATTTCGGCCGAAGGTTCGGTGAATGGAAAGAACGAGGGGCGGAAGCGCACCTGCATATCTTCGGTTTCGAAATAGTTCTGCAGGAAGTCAGCGATCACGCCTTTCAAATCAGCGAAGCTCACTCGCTCCCCGACCCACAGACCTTCGACCTGATGGAACATCGGCGAATGAGTCGCATCAGAGTCCACGCGGTAGACTCGTCCCGGCGCGATGATGCGGATATCTGGCATCGTAGCCAGATGTTTGTACTTTTCCATATGCACTTGCATATAGCGGATCTGGATAGGGGATGTATGCGTACGCAGCACATGCTGCTCGTCGATATAAAAAGTGTCGTGCATCGCACGCGCCGGATGATCCTCGGGGATGTTCAGCGCGGTGAAATTGTAAAAATCGTTCTCGATCTCCGGCCCTTCGGCAACGTCGTAACCTATGGAATGAAACAGATTCTCGATCCGTTCCAATGTACGCGTAACAGGATGCAAACCACCCACACCAACTCCACGTCCAGGCAGTGTCACATCGAGCGCTTCCGAAGCCAGCCTAGCATTCAATGCGTGTAGCTGAATAGCATCACGCTGAGCCTGCAAAGCAGCCTCAAGCTGCTGCTTCACCTGATTGATGCGCGCACCAGCTGCCGGACGCTCTTCAGCGGAAAGTTTGCCCAAGCCTTTCAGCAAGGCAGTTAAGCTGCCGTCCTTGCCCAAGTAGCGAGCTTTGATGTTCTCAAGTTCAGCTGCCTCTTCAACAGCAGCGAAACTTTCCAAGGCTTCTTCGAGTATGGTTTGAAGTTCTTGCATCGTATGTTCGTTTAGTCTTAAAACAAAAAAAGGAGGCTTTCGCCTCCTTTTTTATATAGCGCAATAATTACGCGCCGAGGCTGGCTTTAGCTTGTCCGACGATCTGCGTAAACGCAGCTTTGTCGAACACGGCCAAGTCGGCCAACACTTTGCGGTCGATATCGATCGCAGCCTTTTTCAGGCCGTTCATGAAAACGCTGTAGCTCAGACCCTGCTCACGTGCAGCAGCATTGATACGAGCGATCCACAGAGTGCGGAACTGACGCTTCTTCTGACGACGGTCACGATAGGCATATTGACCAGCCTTCATCACCGCTTCTTTGGCGACACGGTAGACGTTCTTGCGGCGACCGCGGTAACCCTTGGCCTTGTCTAAGATCTTCTTATGGCGCGCACGCGCCGTTACACCACGTTTTACTCTTGGCATTTTCTAACTCCTTATGCGTAGGGCATCATGGCGCGAACGGACGCCGTGTTGGTTTCATGGACACCTGTAGAGCCACGCAGTTGACGCTTGTTCTTGGTGGTTTTCTTGGTAAGGATGTGACGCTTGAACGCTTGGCCGCGCTTGACGCTGCCACCAGCGCGAACGCGGAAGCGCTTCTTCGCACCACTCTTGGTTTTCATCTTTGGCATAACAACTCCATTTATTTTATGACGCCGGGAGGTTCCTGACAGGAACACTTAAAGACCCGAAATCACTTGTTTGGGGCACTTTGTACAACCGCCGTAACGACAGCCCCTTGCTTCGTCACGATGCAAATTAATACTTAAATCTTCTTCTTCGGCGCAATCACCATCACCATCTGACGGCCTTCCATCTTTGGAAACTGCTCCACTACGCCATGTTCTTCCAAGTCGGCCTTGATGCGCTCAATCAAGCGCATACCGATCTCCTGGTGGGCCATTTCACGACCACGAAACCGCAATGTGATTTTGGTCTTGTCGCCATCAGCCAAGAATCGAGTCAAGTTACGCAACTTGATGTTGTAATCGCCTTCGTCCGTACCCGGACGGAATTTGATTTCCTTGACCTGCACCTGTTTCTGCTTAAGTTTGGCTTCGTGCTGCTTCTTGCTTTCGGCATATTTGAACTTACCGAAATCCATGATGCGGCAGACAGGCGGTTCCGCCAAAGGCGCGATCTCCACCAGATCCAATTCCGCTTCATCAGCCATACGCAGTGCTTCCGCAACTGCCACGACACCAACCTGCTCTCCCTCCGCGCCGATGAGCCGCACCTGTGGTGCTGTTATCTGCTCATTCAATCGCTGCGACTTATCCTGTGCTATTGCAATTACTCCAATAAAAAATTAAACCGCGCTTCCCGCATGCAGTTCGGAATTCAAGCGTTCAATCAACGCTTCCACCGACATCTGCCCTAGGTCTTCACCTTGGCGGTTTCGCACGGCAACGAGGCCAGCAGCCATTTCCTTATCACCAATAATTAGCTGGTAAGGCAACTTCTGCAAGCTATGTTCGCGGATTTTATAGGTAATCTTCTCATTGCGCAAATCAGATTGCACTCTGAAGCCTGCGGCACGCAATGCATCGGCCGCTTGCCCTGCATAAGCCTCCTGTGCCTGCGAGATATTCATCACCACCATTTGCACTGGCGCTAGCCACAATGGCAGGGCTCCAGAATGATTCTCCACCAAAATCCCGATGAAACGTTCCAAGGACCCCAGCACCGCACGATGCAGCATCACTGGCGTCTTGCGAGTATTGTCCTCATCTACGTATTCAGCACCCAGACGGCCCGGCATGGAAAAGTCCACCTGGATCGTGCCGCACTGCCACGAGCGCCCAATGGCATCCTTGATGTGGAATTCGATCTTAGGACCGTAGAACGCGCCCTCACCCGGCAACTCAACCCATTCCATGCCCGATGCAGTCAAAGCAGCACGCAGTGCGTTCTCTGACTTATCCCATATATCGTCCGAACCGACCCGCCCTTCAGGGCGCAGAGCAAGCTTGACCACCACATCATTGAAGCCAAAATCCTTGTAAACCTTCAGCACCAATGCATTAAAAGCGGTCACTTCCGATTCAATCTGCTCTTCTGTACAGAATACGTGGCCATCATCTTGCACGAAGCCGCGTACACGCATCAGACCATGCAGCCCCCCCGATGGCTCGTTGCGATGGCAAGAACCGAATTCGCCATAACGCACAGGCAATTCGCGATAGGAGCGCAGATCAGAATTGAACACCTGCACATGACCGGGACAGTTCATCGGTTTGATTGCGTAGTCGTGCTTCTCCGACTCCGTAGTGAACATATTGTCCTTGTAATGCTCCCAGTGGCCAGACTTTTCCCACAACACGCGGTCAATGATCTGCGGGCAGCGGATCTCTTGGTATCCGTTATCGCGATACACGCTGCGCATGTATTGCTCGATCACCTGCCACATCGCCCAGCCTTTGGGATGCCAGAACACCATGCCGGGCGCTTCGTCCTGCATATGGAATAGATCCAACTGCTTGCCCAACTTTCGATGGTCACGCTTCTCGGCTTCTTCCAATCGGTGCAGATACTCGTCCAGATCCTCTTTCTTCGCCCAAGCCGTTCCATAGATGC
Source organism: Sideroxydans sp. (assembly GCA_024636935.1). Lineage (GTDB taxonomy): Bacteria > Pseudomonadota > Gammaproteobacteria > Burkholderiales > Gallionellaceae > Sideroxyarcus. The sequence continues at coordinate 40,795 of JAGXGC010000033.1, forward strand.
GTTGCAGCATCTCGTTCTTGGAGTCGCCGCGCCAATAGGCTCCAGCAACTTTCATTAGTTTGAAGACCTTGAGCTTGCCGGTCGAAGGCACGTGCGGGCCACGACACAGATCGGTGAACTCACCCTCGCTATAGAGCGAAACGTCCTGATCAGCAGGGATAGACTCGATCAGCTCAGCCTTGTACTTCTCGCCGATGGATTTGAAATAGGTCACTGCTTCGTCGCGCGGCAATACTTTGCGCGTTATAGGCAGATCTTTCTTGGCCAACTCCGCCATGCGCTTCTCGATAGCAGCCAGATCTTCAGGCGTAAATGGACGAGAATAGGAAAAGTCGTAATAGAAACCATTCTCGATCATCGGACCGATGGTCACTTGGGCTTCTGGGAAAAGTTCCTTTACTGCATAGGCCAGCAAGTGCGCTGTGGAATGGCGAATAAGATCAAGTCCGTCATCATCCTTGCCGGTGATGATGGCCAGCTTGGCATCACCGGCGATCTGGTAAGAAGTATCCACCAAGTTTCCATCCACCTTGCCAGCCAGCGCGGCACGCGCCAAACCGGCACCGATACTTTCTGCGACTTCGGCAACAGTTACAGGACCTTCGAAACTGCGTTGAGAACCATCCGGTAGTGTTATGACAGGCATTTCAATCCACTCTAAATAAAAAAACAAATGCGGCCAGCGCCGCACTTTCAATATGGGTTCAGGCGCACATACGCCACAGGGCGCGCAGTATATCGCAACTCACCATGTCATGTTCAGGTAGGCGATTAGCGCATCCAATGCGAATACGAACAACAGACTTTGCAGAACAGCCTTAATGGCGACCTTGGGCACCTCTGTCACGGAAGGCTGTGCCTGCATGCCGTTGTAACAAGAGATACTGGAGATAGCCAGCCCAAACAGACACCCTTTAAAGGCGACCACCGCGAATTCGCTCAACTTCACAGTCTGCAAGAATCGCCCGACTTGATCCAGCCATGAGACGTTCTGAAACAAGGAGCTGATCGCAAGTCCGCCACCGATAGCGACCAACTGGAAATAGATGGTCAATGCCAGCACAGCCAACGTCACTCCGACGATGCGCGGCACCAGCAAATAATCCTGCGGGGAGATGCCCATCCGCTCCAGACTCTTCATCTCGCCTCGCGTCTTCATCAAGGCCAACTCTGATGCGATAGCGGCGCTACTGCGTGCGACGATGATGATGGCTGCAAACAATGGACCGACCTCGCGCACAATGGTCCAGATCAGTATCTTCACGGCCAGCGTACTATCGCCACCGATCAGCGAGGTGACCTGAGTGATGACCAGCGCACCACTTAGCAGGCCAAAGATCGCAACGATGCCAAGCGCCTCTACCCCGGTGAAGAACAGCTGCCGCTGAAACACCACGTTCACAGGAGAAAGGCGCAACACATGTAGATTGTTGAAGGCGTACCAAAGCAAAGCGAGTGAGCCGGATACCGTCTGCCGCACTTGCCGCATCTGCAAGCGGACGAACAGACGCTGCCAGAACTCACTCATCATCACTTGCCAAGCAGAGGTGGAGACCAACCATACACATGCAGGGTCACACCATCTACGACCCGCTCCCCTACATCCGTGATACCCCCTGCCAGCTTCACTGCTTCAGCCACGCCTGCTGAACAGACAACAGAACAAGCCTCCACACCAGCCACCTCTACGAGCGACTTCACAAAGCTCACATCGGGACCTAGTGCCGTATATTCCTTGCGTGAAGACGTACCTACATGGCCTACCACCACCATACCCACATGCGATGCAATTTCGATATCGATTACCGCCATACCACTTTCTTGCAAACGCCGATTCAACTCGCGCTGGCGTAGCAACATCTCCTGTGCAGCTTCGAGCGCACTCCGCTCAGGACACTCCAGCATTTTGGGAGCACCAAAAAATGCAAACAGTTCGCTACCGACGAACTTATCGAGCGTACCTTGGTGCTGATGGACAGCAATAGCCATTTCTGAAAAATACTCGTTCAGCAAAGCAATAGACATCTGCGGAGTTTCTTCCTCCACCCTTCCACTGAAATCCTTGATACGGACATACAACAGACATACACGCACTCGCTCACCGCTCAAACTGGAATCAATCTTGCCCTTCACAATCTCATTCAATACTTCGCGACTCACGTAATCATCAAAGAGATCTCGCAAACCTTTTCGACCTTGCAATTGCTGTAGCGATTCATATCCAAGTCGCGCCAGAAAGGCGAACAACCCCGAAAGTAGAATGGCACCCAAGGGCATATAGATACCGCTTCCCAGCAACCAGGTCGCGAGCAACCAGAGCACTATCGGAGAAACCACTAACAACCCCAACTTGAGCCAACCTGTTCTCCCCAGCCACAGCAGCGCCGCCAAGAGTGACAAACTCACAGTAGCCCAAGTCGGGATTTGACGGATCAAGCCCCTTCCCACCATTGAACGCAATATCTGAGCTTGCACCAACACTTCCGGAACTCGTTTATCCATCGGCGACCATACTGCCAAGGGAACAGGGACACTCACCTTTTCGGCCCTGGCAGATACGATACCCAGTAACACCGTTCGGCCTGAAAAATTATTAATGAGTCGCTTGATGTCGCGCTTCTCCTGCCAATCCAACACCTGAGAAAATGGAATGAAATCGAGTTTCTGACCCACACCAAAATCCACCAGCCCAACTCCAGGATGTTCAAAACCTAGCTTAAAGGCGAGCATTTCTGCAAAAGTAGTAGCTTGCGCATTCACAGTACATCGATTGGGGTCGAATCGTCTGGCCACTCCATCGACTTCAAGACAGAGCGTGACAGAGGCAGGGGCATCGGCGACAGCCTTTACCAATGGTTCGTTGATGGGCCGTAAAGTGCCTTCTGGACTCAACTTTCGAGCCAATATCACAGGGGTCTGCGCCCCCAACTCTTTCAGTGCTTGAACAAAGCCATCTTCGTAGCGAGGCGGCATGAATTGATATGATCGCTCGGGCAATACAATATCCAGCCCGACCACAGTCGGCTTGGCCACTTTCATGGCTTGCAGAAAATTCGCCAGATAGGGATGCCACAACTCGAAGGGTTCTTGGAAGTTCTTGAAACTATCCTCGTCGATGCCGACGATGACGACATCATTTTGCAAGGGTGTCACAGCACGCTGCTGCAACAGATTGAACTGCCAATCCAGAATCTTCCTGCTCAGTCTGTCTCCGCTTTGAAAGAACACCAACACCAATGTAACCAACATACAACTAGTCAGGCCCAGCAGCCATCTGAATCGAGGTTCTTGCAAGCGCTCCAGAATCTCCATGTTCTTCACCTGCCAATGATGCGAGAAGCACGTTCACGAAAACGAGCGGACTGTTCGAAGTTACCTAGCCCATCGTGTGCGCTGGCCGCCAACAACAAATCCTGCCTGATCTTCTCTGGCAAGCCTTGCAACTTATCGACAACAAGTGCCTCTTCTGCCAGATGCAATGCCGCTGAAAATTCCCCCAGCATCAGTTTTGCTTCCCCCATATGCCGCAGAGCATTGGCATACTCCAAGGGAGATGAGTCACGGCTAGCGGACGCAGCTTTCGTTCCCCAGTGAAGAGCTTGTTCAGCATCCTTCTCGCGTAGCGCAATAGCAGCACGGGTATTATCAATCACGATAGCTATCGCACATTTTTCCTTGCACCACTCTGATGCCTTCTCCAGCCATAGCCTCGCTTCTTTCACAGCCCCGTGTTGCAGCAATAGCAGAGATTTTTGAGCAGCTGCAGTCGCCAGATAGATATCTTCGTATTCCAGCGCACTATCCTGCAGCAACTTATCTAGGTAGGCATTAGCCACTTCAGGCTTGCCAAGCAGTTGATTTACTCTTGCAAGATTAAGTGTATCGATAGCGATACCTGAAACATTCTCGACAGCGACATCGATCTGCAAAGCCATTTCATACTGCTTGAGCGCAGTATGAAAGTCGCCCCGGTCATAGGCACGTTGTGCACTCTGTCCATGTTCAGCTGCCAGCTCCAATCTCGCATTCCGCTTTGGCGCAGTCTGTCCGCAAGCAGTCAGAAACAAAATGCAAGCAAGCAAGCCCATGAATAACGATAGACGCGAGCTGATCATCATGGCTTCTCGGGTGACACGTAGCCATCCACCGGCAACACCTGAGCTTCAGGCTTACTGAACCATCCGTTGAAAGGCCAGGATTGTTTCGCACCTTCCAGCATGTCCTGGCTATCCTGAACCAACGCATTGCTGTTATGAATGAACGCAGGCAACTCTCCGGCCGAATCGGCGGCCATCTGCTTGATGTCAGAGGTGGCGGTCTGCACGTTTTCAAGCGTCGCGTCTGCCCTATCAAGCAGCTTAGGGATTGCTTTATCCATTACTTCAAGATTGGCATTCACGCTATCCAAAGCTTTATCCAGCTTGCCATGCACACTTTCCAATTTTTCATTGCCACTCGTGCCTAGCAGGGTGAATTGCTTCACCGTTTCACGCAAATCCCCCGTCAGCTGATTCAGGTTCTTCAGACTCTGTTGGATATCGCCATTCGGATTGTTGATACTGGAAGTAATTTGGCGGATGTCGCTCAAGATAGGTTGTAGCTGGGCAGCCATGCTCTCGGCGATGCTGCCTGCATCCTGCCCGCGTTCAAATTGAAGCACACTATTTTGCGTCACCTGGTGCACCTGCTGCGAGCCGGGAATGATCTCCACCACACTCTCCCCGACCAAAGCCTCCTTGATCAGCCGTGCTTTTGCATCCTGTCCGATCAGATGCACATATTCGTCGTCCAATGACAGCTTCACCCGCACCGTTGCATTCGGCTGCATGCTGACCTCTTTGACACTGCCCACCTTGAATCCGATGAACTTGACTGCCATCCCCGTATTCAGCCCTTGCGCATTTGGCGCAAAGAAATAGATAGCGGTACTGCGCACAAGATAGTCTTGTTTGATGGCGATCAGCAGCAAGACCAATAACATCGCCCCCAGCGCACCCAGCATGAAACGCTTGGTGCGCTGCTCCATATTCAGCAAGCGTTGATTGTAGTTGTTCAGTTTCATCGTCTTTACAAGTTGATCACCAACTGTTTCGGGTCGCTCTTATCGCTATCTTCCTCAAAGCTAACTAAGACTGAGGTTCGAAAAGGATAGTACAGGCGAAAAACTGGATCGAATTTATTCACCATCAGCAACTCCTTGCGTGACAGCCCTTCATTCAACCCGTCATAGATGATGAGCTCAGGCCCCATCAACATCGCTCTGGTGAAACCAACCAGACGCTTTTCATATAAAGAAAGCTGATCAGGCAATTTGAGCATCAATGCCGACACCATCGTCTCGTCCGACAAACCACACTGATCCAGCAGCTTGGTCACGCTTTCTTCAATATCCATCGGCAGCTTGATGTCATGATACTGCACCGGCAAGATGATGTTTTCCCAAACCCGGAGATTGCTGATGAGACCGCCGTTATGAGGCACGATGACAGCACCTGTCTGGGCGCCCAGATTCTTGAGTAAAGCAGCACGTTGTGATTCTGATCGGACGATGAGGCAATAGGAATGACCCGATTGCAGCATGACCTGTGTACTTTCTTCTCCATGCAGACTCAATGTAAACATCAGCTTATCGAAAAACGCCTTGGTAAAGGAGAAGGGATCGGCAGGTGCGATTGCCCCGATTTAATAGACCGAGCGCCCCAGAAATTCACAGGGCAAAAAATTCAAGACTTTATTTAACACGTCTCTTCCAGCGCACCCTATCCAGCCCGAATGCCGCAAAGATGCCCAAAGAATTGTACACGGATTCCAAACTGGAAATCCGCCCTAAAAAGCCCCGTAGAAAACCTAGGAAATCGCACATTCTGCGATGTATGTTCGCCAACAGACATACCCGATCCGGCCAATTTCCTAGAATTTTCCATTGATTCTATGAATCCAACCAATACAGGTGAGGCTAATGTCAAATTCCACTTATCAAGAATCCCCAGAAAGTCTCTCAGCGAAGACACTGGATATGCACAGGGCGCTCGCCTCATTGAAGGAAGAACTGGAAGCCATCGATTGGTACAATCAGCGTTTGGATGTTTGCAGGGATGTCGAACTCAAATCGATCCTTGTGCACAATCGAGATGAGGAGAAAGAGCATGCCGCCATGTTGCTTGAATGGATACGTCGTCACGACCCGAAATTATCCGAAGAGCTCAAGAACCGAATATTCAGTGATAGCGACATTGCCCCAAAACATTTGTGATGCCTCGGTCGATAGACCTCATGGTGATGCCCGCGCATCATCGAACAGCATCTGTAGCCGCATACTCATTGCGGGACTGACTTTGTAATTGTTCTCTTGAGGAAAGTGCAACTGCGGGGAGAACTCGAAGAATAGCCATTTTTGATGCAAGCGATAACGGTAGAAAACCAGAAGCACCGTATCAGTTATCTTCGCTGCCGGTTCACTGATGCCAAATACGCTCGCTTGATAGATCAGCGAGGTTCTATCACTCACTGTGTGAATGAACGAGAAGCTCTGGCTCATATCGAAGTTCTGTTTGTCTTTCAACCAGGTTGAGAGACTGGTAGCGCGGAACAATATCGATGAACTAAGCTGACGATCCAAGTCCATCTGCGTAGTCTCCCCCACGCCAATATCGTTGAACCAATAGACCGATTCCCCAATGGACAACCGCCAATCGTCTAGCGATGTCGAATAACCAAGCTTGCTACGCACAAATGGTCTCGGAGGAATCGGAAACTTGATGCCCACATCCGTGCGAAAACTCCAATTACTCTTCGCTTCCAAGGCATAACGTGCTGCTAATGCAATACTTTTACGGGTAGCTGGCTTGGCGTTCAGAACGGTTGAGCTTTTGATGGGCTCATCATCAAGTATCCGCTCGGGGTCAGTCTCAATTAACAGATGCAAGCGCCCTTCCGAGATGGGCAGGCGCAGATTCAAATTAGCGGACAGGTCATATTGAGCGGATCCGCCATATCCCGTCGCCCTCGAAAAATCCACATGCATCACACTTGTGTTGCGCTCTTGGAAATGCTCGTTACCGCCGAAATAGCTATCGATATAACTGGCGAACCTCGTGATCCTTCCTGAAAGATAGTCTCGTGTAGATTCCAGCGGATCGAATATATCCGGTACAGCGGTCACGGGAGGCGTCTCTGCAACGATGGGGACTGTTTCGGGTTCTGGCTCTGGTGCGGGTTCGGTTGCAACTGCGTCCTCTGCCAATGCGTGCATGGAATAGCACAGCGTCACCGCCAACAACAGCATCCGCGCAAGGTTCGATATCCGCTTTATGTCAGACATGGCATATACGTCTCTCGCCCGCTATCGCAGCGTGAGCGCCACCCTAAAACCATAGAAGCTGTATCGCTTGGTGGGGGCTGAACTGTTGCGTACGGCAGAACGAACATTGCGCGGGCCATTGTTCCAAGACCCGCCGCGCAGCACATGCTTCGCACTATCACCCTGCCAGGCTTTGCCATCCGATGGTGCATCGGCATAGCTCTCGTGATAACTGTCCTCAGTCCACTCCCAAGCATTGCCCAGCATATCCTTCAAGCCAAAGGCGTTGGCTTTAAAGCTGCCCACGGGAGAGGTGTAATCAAAACCGTCTTTGCAATCATGTATCCCCCAGGAACTGGCACCTTGGATCAATTTTTGGGCGCTCTTATCGGCGGCGTTGGCGAATTCACAAGCCAGATTCGCATCGTCCCCCCAGAAGCGCGAAGTGCTCGTATTGGCACGTGCGACGTATTCCCATTCAGCTTCGGTCGGCAGGCGATACTTCTGGCCTGTCTTGCGTGAGAGCCATTTGGTATAGGCTTTCGCGTCGTTCCAATTGATGCAACCGATCGGGTGACGGGGTCCCTGGTCGTAATGCAGGACACGCCAATCCCCTTCTCGCGCCTCCACCATCCCATCCTCCAAGGTCGTACATTGTTCACCGGCGCGGTACTTCGTGGCTTTCACGAATGCCGTGAACTCTGCGCGTGTGACCTCATACATGCCTATAGCGAATCGGGCCACTTTAACTTGATGCACTGGCCCCTCGTCCTCGCCGCGCCCATCCTCAGTTTCAGGCGAGCCCATTTCGAAATGGCCTGCCGGAACGACCACCATCCTCGGACATCCACGGCAGTTCACAAACGATTTATCAACTTGCGATTTCTTGGCGTGCGCGGCCGCATCTGCATCACTCGGCATGAGAACAGATAGGGGCAATAGGAAAATGAAAGTGCGAAGCAAGGCGTTCATGATGTCCTGCCGATGTTGTCGAAAAGGCAACCGGATTAGTTGCATCCATGCCGCAAGATACGACCTGACTCCATTGCAGTCTGTGCGCTAAGCAACCGAATCAGGGCTGCTTCGAACGCCAGTGTTCAGCTTCTTCGTTGGCAAATATCGTCAATTTGCCCAGCGCGGTCTGCACGGCTTGATTGGATGCGACCACCACGCCGTAAGGACCGGCGCTCTGAACATCAACCACTTCATCGAACTCACGCCCGCCCAATACCTCGCGATGCTTGCTATCCACAATGTAAGCACGCAAGGTGAAACGGACGCGACTAGATTGCCCGGTGTATTCATGCACCAAGCGCACGATCTCAGTATCCAATCTCAGCTCGCCCAATGCCAAACTCGGCGTCAACACCACAGCCTGGAATGCACCACTCTGCTCTAGCGCGGCGGCGATGAGTGGCGTCAACATGCGCGCCGGCGTGTCTATCCATTCGTTGTGCGCATAATATTCAAGCTGGTGTGGCTTACGCCGGTAGATGATGCGCCGACTGTCGTAGCCAGCGGCCGCGTGCGTCGGATTGACGATGAGCGTCGGGCGGGGCGATGCGCCGAGTGCTGGCGCATCAACCTTCGCCACTTCGACTTGCAGCGCATCAAGCGCATAGAATGAGGGCTGCTCATTTGCAGAATGGCCAAAGATAGTGCAGCCACTGAAGAACAATGTCAGTGCGATAGCACTCAATGGATAGATCAGTCTGTTCATGGTTTAGCTGCCCCCTTTGATGTCTCACCCGGCCCATTCGAAACCGGTGTTCGTCCGAACAACAAGCCATCCGGATTACGTTCGATCTGCTCACTCAGACGACGCATCGAAGCGGACAGGACCGTCAATTCACCCAGCAATCTTTCCAGTTCAGGCAGCGTATCCGATGTGAAACGCTGCGCATCTGCGCCGACTGATTCCACCAGCTTGGTGGTCGCGATGCTCATCTGCGCGAACTCGTTCCCCATCTTCTCCACTGCTTTTGCCCCTTGATCGATCTGTGTGAGCGTAGGACTGATTTGCAAGGAGGCGCGCGACGCATTCTTCGCCGCAAGCGCGGCGTCTTTCATAGCAGAATCGATCTCATCTTTGCGTTGCGCAATGGTGTGTGCCACCGCAGCGATATCTGCCAGTGCGTTCTTGAACGCGGCTTTGTTCTCGTCGCTGAGAAATGAATTGACGCTATCCGAGGTGCTATCCAGCTTGCTCACCAAGCTGGTCAATACATTCTCCAAGCGCGCACCGAGTGACGGCTTGGTACGGATGACGGGATATTCGTTACCCGCCGTCTTTTGCAGCAAGGCCGATCCCTTTGTGCCGCCACTGAGTTCGATATAGGAAAATCCGGTCAAGCCCTGCGTCTTCAGCATGGCCACGGTATCGACCCTGATCGGTGTCCCCTTTTCGATGGCGAGCAGCAATAGCACCTGGCTGGGGTCGCCGTGATCGAGACTGATCTGTTGCACCTTGCCTATATCCACACCGTTATATTTCACCACCGCATTCAGATTCAGGCCCGATACAGATTCTTGCGCCACAGCCAGATACAGATCATATTTCTTCTGGAATGCACCGCCCGAAGCCAACCATAGCGCGATGGCGACCAGCACAGAACCGAGGATAAGAACGAATGCGCCCACTAAGGCGTAGTTCACTTTGGTTTCCATGCAGGGCTCCCGGAAAGTATATTTTCTGATTGAGGTTCATCCTGAACTTGCGCCGCGCGACCGCGCGCACCGGCGAAGAACTTCTGTATCTCTGGATTCTTTGATTGTGAAAGCTCCGCCATCGTACCGCTCCCCTGCACCTTGCCATCGGCCAGCACCGCGACGCGGTCCGCCGCCTGCCACAACAGATCCATGTCATGCGTGATCATCACGATGGTGAGACCGAACAAGTCACGCATCCTGAGGATGAGTTCATCCACCTCCCCTGCACTCGCCGGATCCAAACCCGCCGTGGGTTCATCCAGAAACACCAACTCGGGATCCAGTGCCAAGGCGCGTGCCAGTGAAGCGCGTTTCATCATGCCACCACTCAAGGCGGTCGGATACATCGCCCCCACCTCCGCTTCCAAGCCTGTCATCGAAAGCTTCCATGCGGCAAGCTCGTCAATGAGCGCATCATCCAATTCAGAATGCTCACGCAATGGCAGGCCGATGTTCTCGCTCACCGTGAGAGAGCCGAAAAGACCACCATGCTGGAACATCACCCCGCAGCGCTTGCGTATGGCCAAAGTCTCTTTTGTATCAATATCCAACAAGTCCAAACCCAGCACCTTGATCGAGCCGGAATCGGGTCTTTGTAGCAGAATCAACTCATTAAGCAAGGTGGATTTCCCCGAACCGCTGCCACCGATAAGCGCGAATATCTCGCCTCGGCGCACTTCAATATCAATACCGGCATGCACAACGTGGCCGCCAAAGCTCGTTTTGATGTCTTTGAGTTGGATCACTGCTTCTTCGCTATTCGTAGCCGTATCCATCACATATCCAATGCACTGAAAGCCACAGAGAACAAAGCATCTGCCGTGATTACCAGAAAGATCGACTGCACCACACTGCGCGTGGTCTGGATACCCACGCTGTCCGCGCCGCCCTGGGTACGGAATCCCTGAAAACAGCCGACGATGGCGATGATGATGGCGAAAACCGGTGCCTTGCAGATACCGACCATATAGGAGGTGACGCTGACCGCTTTGACGAAGCGATCAAAGAATTCAAAGGCCCCGACATCAAGTTGGGAACCGGCCATGAGCATACCGCCCAGCACCCCCATCACATCGGCGAACACAGTGAGCAAGGGCAAAGCAATAACCAGAGCGATGATCTTGGGTAGCACCAATAATTCCAATGGCGCGATACCCAGGGTACGCATGGCAGATATCTCTTCACTCACCGACATCGAACCGATCTGCGCTGCATAGGCAGAACCGGAACGCCCCGCGATGATGATGGCAGTGATCAAAGGCGCGAACTCGCGCAACATGGAAAGCCCGATCAGATCGGCCACGAAGATGTTCGCACCGTATTGCTTGAGTTGACCTGAGCCCTGATAGGCGACCACGATACCGAGCAGAAACGAAAGCAGCCCCACGATCGGTAGCGCATCGAAGCCGGCACTGCGGATGTTGAACAAGATGGGGCGCCAGCGGATACGGGAGGGATGCCTGATACTGCCGGCAAAGGCGGCAGCACACTCACCCACGAAGCTGAACAATGCATACGCCTGATCGAGACCGGCGACGACGAGCTTACCCAGCGCAGCCACCATCGGCATAGGCGCTTCAGGTATCGAAGCCTTTATATTAGCCGCCTGTTGCCCAACTTCATTGAGTAAGCGGGCGAAGGCAGGATGCATCTCCTGCACGGGAGGTGTCTCCCCCTGCCCCCCGATATGCGTCAAGAATCTATGCAATACCCAAGCGCCCGCACTATCCAATGAATCGATACCCGCGGCATTTACGATCATGCCCTGTGCTGGCTCAATCTCATCCAATGACTTCGCCAATGCACCGATGCCATTCACTGTCCAATCCCCCGCCAACAAAAGCTGTTGCGGGGTGGAATTCGAAAGCATGATGGATGCGGCCGACATGTCATGCATGATAGGTACGAAGGTTGGGGAACACAAGTTTAGACAAGCCAGCACTTCTGGTTTGTGCGCCAGCAAACAGATGGCGCCCGGTCGTGCGCCTAAGCTCCTCGCTCTACTTCTAGCGTATCCACAAGGTCAGACCGAGGATCCCACCATGCGCACTGGCTTTCGCTGGATGTATTTATGACTACGGTGTGCACCACCGTATCGCTGTGTTTCGCCCAGACGATGATAGCCGCCGATGCAGACTTCAGCGGTCTGACGCAGCGCCTGCAAGCGGAGAAACCCTCGTTCGCACGCCGCCAACAGGCGCTGCTCGCCTTTCCCCTTACGCGACATCGAAGACTCTCCGCCCTATCTGCACGATGGCCGCCTGCTGACACGGGCAGACAAGGTGGAGTTCTTCGATCTGGTGTTGGAATTGAAACTAAACGAGCAGCAGAAGAAGCACCTGGTCGCCTGCATGCGTACGCTGTAAACAAAACAAAAGGGAAAACATCATGAGCCAATACACGATCGCCGTCTTCGTTGGCAGCTTGCGCCAACATTCCATCAACCGCAGGTTGGCCACAGCGGTGGCTGATCTGGCACCGTCATACTTCGAATTCAAGCAAGTGCAGATCGGCGACTTGCCGCTCTACGATCAAGACGATGATGCGAATCAAGCCGATTCCGTCAAACGCTTGAAGGACGATATCAAGACTGCGCAAGGGGTCTTGTTCGTCACGCCCGAATACAACCGCTCCATCCCCGGCGTACTCAAGAACGCGATAGATCATGCATCACGTCCTTATGGTCAAAGTGCATGGACAGGCAAGCCAGCAGGCATATTGGGTGTTTCCCCCGGTGCAACGGGAACCTGCATGGCGCAACAACATCTGCGCAACATCTTGGCGACGCTGGACATGCCGACACTCGGACAACCCGAAGCTTTCATACAAGCCAAAGACGGATTGTTCGACGCAAACGGTAACATCGGCACAGACAGCAAGGAATTCCTGCAAAGCTGGATGGATCAGTACGTCGCCTGGGTGGAACGGCATACTGACTGATACCGATGCACAAGACTCACCCTTTTTTGGTCCACAGACCGCACCATCCATTGGCGCTGATCTTTCCTTCTACACGCTTACAGCTATTCGACGAGGCCATAAAGTGCGCACAGTCGCCGCACTTCTTGCCGCTATTCGGCTTGGTCTGATAATTCACGCTCGCCTTGCTTACCTTCTTGGTTTTTGCTGCAGGATCCGTCGCCGCCAAGGCATCCGTTGAGCGGATAATTGTGACCGGCACCAGCAGTGCGCAAGTCGCTGCCACCATCCCGCGCAACACAGACCGACGTGACTGCAATGCAACGTCCTCGCATTGGGCGATCTCAGTCGAATCGCACGAGTTTTTTACGATGTCATTTTTCATGTCCATACTCCTTTGAATGATCGTCTTGCCAACTGGATCGCCAGCAAGGCTGGAGGATATCTACGCCTACAACCAACATCTGTGCGTTAGTGAACAGATAAATATTGACTGCTCGCCCATCGTGTCACTTCCTGTAAACGGCATCGGAGGTTCACATGAGCACGATCACCCTGCAAGACGGCACGCAGCTCTATTACAAGGATTGGGGGACTGGCCAGCCTGTCGTGTTCAGCCACGGCTGGCCGCTCAGTGCGGATAGCTGGGAATCCCAGATGATGTTTCTCGCCTCCAACGGCTATCGTTGCATCGCCCATGACAGGCGTGGCCACGGCCGTTCGACACAAACTTGGCAAGGCAACGATATGGACACTTATGCCGACGACCTGTCAGAACTAATCGAACATCTCGATCTGAAAAATGCTGCGCTCATCGGCTTCTCGGCAGGTGGTGGTGAAGTCACACGCTACGTCGGGCGCCACGGAACAAAACGTTTGTCCAAGCTCGCACTGATCTCCGCCGTTCCACCGCTGATGCTAAAAACAGCGGCCAATCCAGGTGGCATGCCAATCGAAAAGTTCGACGAGATACGAAAGGCTTCCATTGCAGACCGTTCGCAATTTTACAAAGACATCGCCAGCGGACCATTCTTTGGCGCGAACAGACCTGGAGTAAAAGTCTCTCAAGGGATGATCGACGCTTTCTGGCATCAGGGCGTCATGGCCGGCCACAAGAACACCTTTGATTGCATCAAGGCATTCTCAGAAACCGACTTTACTGAAGATCTCAAGAAATTCGATGTCCCAACGCTGATCATTCATGGAGATGATGATCAAATCGTACCGATCGGTGCTGCGGGGATCAGTTCTGCAAAATTGATCAAGGATTCGACCTTGAAGATATATGCAGGCGCACCGCATGGCCTTTCCGAAACGCACAAAGAGCAACTCAACGCCGATCTTTTGTCATTCTTGAACGGTAGATAAGCAGTCGCTGAATGTGCTCCCCGAGTCAACGTCCTCGATAGAGGATGCTGGCTCTCAGCTAGCCAGTTCGTAAACGCGCCTAGATGCATCAATATCCATGGTGCGATGCTCGCCCAGCGCGACCATGCCATGACGTTCCAATTGCGAGACCATTTTGGGGATCGCATCTTTACCGATTCCGTAATCAGACAAACGCGTCTTCACGTTCAATGATTCAAAGAAATTTCGAGTCCGCTCGATAGCCTGATCGATACGCGCTTCCTCGCTTCCCTCACGCAATTGCCAGACACGCTCGGCATACTGCAATAATTTCGCATGCTTCTCTTCACGTCTGACTTGCATCATCGCAGGCAGAACGATCGCCAAAGTCTGCGCATGGTCCACACCATGAAGTGCAGTGATCTCATGCCCCAGCATATGGGTGGCCCAGTCCTGCGGCACGCCTGCCCCGATCAATCCATTGAGGGCCAGTGTCGCCGTCCACATCAGATTGGCACGCACCGCTTCATTGTTAGGTTCTTTCATTGCCTTTGGGCCATCCTCGATCAGCGTCAAAAGTAATCCTTCGGCAAAGCGATCTTGCACTTTCGCATCAGCCGGATATGTGAGGTATTGCTCGATGACGTGAACGAAGGCATCGACCACGCCATTGGCCACTTGTTGTGGCGGCAGGGTGAGCGTCTTGCTTGGATCGAGCACAGCGAAGCGTGGAAAGACCAAGGGGCTGGAGAACACCAGTTTGTCATGGGTCGCTTTCTTTGTGATCACTGCGCCGCTGTTCATCTCTGAACCCGTCGCTGGCAGGGTCAGAACACAGCCGAAAGGGATGGCTTGTTTGATCGGCGCATGTTTGGCAAGAATATCCCAAGGCAACCCCTCAAAGCCGATCGCCGCAGCGATGAACTTGGTGCCATCAATGACGGAACCTCCCCCCACCGCCAGCAAGAAATCAATCTTCTCGCGCCGGGCGAGTTCGACCGAGTCCATCAATTGTTCATAGGTCGGGTTGGGTTCAATGCCACCGAACTCAAACAGGGCAAAACCCTTGAGAGCTGTTTTAACCTCATCCAGTGTGCCGGTCTTAATGACACTGCCACCGCCGTAGGTGATCAATATCCGAGCGTTAGCAGGAATCTCTTTCGCCAAATCGGCGATACGACCTTTTCCGAACAAGATTCGGGTCGGATTGTAGAAAGTGAAGTTCTGCAAAATATGTGTCCCCTAATTTTTTATGACCCGGACCAAGATGACCACGATGGCGATGACCAACAGAATGTGGATGAAACCACCCATGGTGTTGGCGGTGATAAGACCGAACAGCCACAGGACAATCATGATGACAGCGATAGGATATAGCATGGGATTCCTTTCTTAAGACTACTTACTGCAACTGTTTCGCTTCCATCGTCGTCTCGTCTTCCTGGGGTTTAGTGGCATCAATACCGATCAGACCATCCACCAATGTTCCCCAGACGACGCTTACCGTACCCCTGTACCAACCATTGAACCGACCGCCGCGCCAATGGTCGCGCCGACGCCTATGCTGATCGTAGTACAGCCCATAGCAGGCAATGCCCGATCACACAAAGTCTGAAAATACGAATAGCTAGCGAAGATGGATTATGTCCATCAATGCTTGCTTGAATGCGGTAGCAGCCGATGTTCTGACATCCACTTGGCGAGCTGCTTTGCCGCCGTCTCTTTATTGATTCCACAAGACTTTTGGATACGGCCATCAATACACATATGCCTACCCGTCGCCACACCGAATTCATCGTGAGTGACCCCGCCCCAAAGTTGCATCGTGCTGCCTTTTAGTTGTTTCCAACTTCCCGCCACTTGATCCCAGTTCATGTCGAATCGCCTTGTAATCGTTATTGAGATGACCTCATGGGTATCCGGAGGACTGGGCTCATCTTCACGCACGCACCAACCGATATCTGTGCGTTAACGCACATGAGTGGAAGATGTCATGCCCTTCATTTGCCGTGTATGTGCGAAGACGCACAGAACACAAAGCCTCAAATCATCACTATCCGCTCCAATGCGAGAATTGTTTCGCCCCTACTTAAATCCCCTAGGTGCATCCACGACGTGCATCACTTAAGTTGAAGGAACCGTCTACTTTGAAACATTCAATGAAAACCACGCTGTGGTTCGCCTTTGCGACACTCCTGGTTATGTTTGGCATTGCCGCAACCTTCTGGTCATATCGCCAGATGAATGAAGCAGCCGCCCTGCGCATGCACACTTACATCGTGCAGCGTGATGCCCACAACCTGCTGTCTGAATTGAAAGATGCCGAAACAGGACAACGTGGATTCCTGCTCACCGGGGACGAGGCCTTTCTGCAACCCTATATCGCGGCAAAAAATGGCATCGAAGGTCGTTTAGAGTCGTTACGAAAACTCACCACTATCAAAGCCGGCCAAAAACATTTGGATGCCATGAAACCTTTGGTGGCCACCAAGCTGAATGAGCTACAACGCATCGTCGATTTGAATCGCAAGCATGACATGGCAGGTGCGCTCGCTATCGTCAATAGCGGAGAAGGTAAAGTATTGATGGACTCGATACGCACCGAGATAATGAGCTTCATCAAGATAGAAGAGGAATCCCGGCAAGCGTACAACGCATCATTCCAGTCGAACATGTTGCGACTTTTCACCCTCATCATCATTGCCAGCTCGATCACCTTGTTGTTCGCGCTGATGTTCGCCTACTTTTTCTACCGACAAGCCCAACAAAGGATCAAAGACACCGTCCACCTGCAGACACGACATTCACTGGAGATACAGGAAGACGCGAATATCCGCCTGCAGAATTCCTACTTCGACTTGCAACTCAGCGAAGATAAGCTCGGGGTCACCCTCAACTCCATTTCCGATGCCGTGATCGCCACGGATGCCGATGGAAAAGTGACCTTTCTGAATCCCAAAGCAGAGTCACTCACAGGCTGGACGCAGGAAGAAACAAGCGGGCTTCCCATAGGCGACATCTTCCGTATCATCAACCAGGAAACAAGACTTCCCGCCGTCATCCCGATCAAAGATACCCTGTCCAAAGGAACGATCCACGGGCTTGCCTCCCACACCATTCTTGTCGCCCGTGATGGGAGTGAGCGATTCATTGCTGACAGTTGCGCCCCTATCCGCAGTCGGAAAGGAGAAGTGGTCGGTGCTGTCATGGTATTCAGAGACATCTCTGTGGAATACGCATCACAGCAAGCTTTGCGCGATAACGCGTCGCTAACACAGACCATCCTCAACACCGTGGTAGACGGCATCATCACCTTGCGCGCCAGTGACGGCATCATCGAGACAGTGAATCCGGCCGCCGAGCACATGTTCGGTTATTCAGCGGCCGAACTCATCGGGCAGAATTTCACCCTGCTCATCCCCGAGCTTGATCCGCTCCGTCGCACTGAGATATTCGAAAGATTGAAATCGGAGGATGACAGCTCCAATAACAGCATCAGAAGCGATGCACCGGGACGGCGCAAAGATGGAACAAGTTTCCCGATGGAAATATCGCTCAGTCAGATGTGGTTGAGTGGTGAACGTCACTTCACCGGGATCCTGCGCGATATCACCGCACGCGTGCAAGCTGCCGAAGCCCTGATCGAAGCAGGTGGTTTGCAGAGTGCCATCTTCAACAGTGAGAACTTCTCCTGCATCGCCACAGATGCCAAAGGCGTCATCCAGATCTTCAACCTGGGTGCCGAACGCATGCTGGGTTACACCGCCGCTGATGTGATGAACAAGAACACCCCCGCCGACATCTCCGACCCACTGGAGTTGATCGCCCGCGCTAAAGCGTTGAGTACGGAGCTGGGCACGCCCATCTCGCCGGGTTTTGAAGCCATGGTGTTCAAAGCCAAACGCGGCATCGAAGACATCTACGAACTGACCTATTTCCGCAAGGACGGTAGCCGTTTTCCGGCGGTGGTTTCTGTTACCGCGCTGCGTGATGCGCAGAACGACATCCTCGGATACCTGCTCATCGGCACCGACAACACGGCGAGCAAACAAGCTGAAGCCGCCTTACTCAAAGCTGGCGCATTACAAAGCGCCATCTTCAACAGCGAGAATTTTTCCAGTATCGCTACTGACTCCAAAGGCGTCATCCAGATCTTCAACGTGGGTGCCGAACGCATGCTGGGCTATACCGCCGCCGAGGTGATGGACAAGATCACCCCCGCCGACATCTCCGATCCGCAAGAATTGATCGCACGTGCAACAGAACTCAGCCTGGAACTGGGCACGGTCATCACGCCGGGATTCGAAGCACTGGTATTCAAAGCCTCGCGCGGGATAGAAGACATCTATGAGATGACCTCCATCCGCAAGGACGGCAGTCGTATCCCCGTTGTGCTATCCGTCACTGCATTGCGCGATGACGAGGATGACATCATCGGCTATCTATTGATCGGCACCGACAACACAGCGCGAAAGCGCGCAGAAGAAGACCTGCTGCAAGCGGGCGCATTGCAGAGCGCCATCTTCAACAGCGAGAACTTCTCCAGCATCGCCACCGATGCCAAGGGCGTCATCCAGATCTTCAACGTAGGGGCGGAACGCATGCTTGGCTACACCGCCGCCGATGTAAAAGACAAGAACACTCCGGCCGATATCTCCGATCCACAAGAGCTGATCGCGCGTGCCGAAGAATTGAGTGCGGAGCTTGGCACACCCATTGCACCGGGTTTCGAAGCCATGGTGTTCAAAGCCAAACGCGGCATCGAAGATATCTACGAGCTGACCTACATCCGCAAGGATGGCAGCCGCTTCCCGGCGGTGGTGTCGGTCACCGCGCTGCGTGATGCTCAAGGTGGAATCATCGGCTATCTATTGATCGGCACCGACAACACCGCGCGCATGCAGGCGGGAGAGGCGCTGCTGAAAGCGGGGGCCC
>JAGXGC010000034.1 GCA_024636935.1 Sideroxydans sp.
GCGTGTTGAAGTAGTTGGTCTCGGGATCGTAATCGGTCGGCGTGGCGATGATGACGTAGTCGGCGCCGGTATAGGCATCGACCTTATCCATCGTGGCGCGGAAGTTCAACGTCTTGTGCTGCAAGTAGTCTTCGATCTCGACATCTTCGATGGGGGACTGCTTGCGGTTCAGCATCTCCACCTTCTCGGCGATGATGTCGAGTGCGACGACTTCGTTATGTTGGGCCAACAGGATGGCGTTGGAGAGTCCGACGTAGCCGGTGCCGGCGATTGCGATCTTCATAGGTAATAATCCGGAGTGATCTGTTTGATATTAGAACAGACACAGTTTACCGGAATTTGACACTGTTCCGTGTCAGGCTGTACCCAGCATCGCCTTCAATTTTGCCAATTTATCCATACCTTCAGACTTACTCACTGCAGGTGCACTGCCAACCTGCGTCACACCGGCAAAGACGATATCGTCCTGCGGCAACTCGGCGATGAATCGGCTGGGGTCGCAGCCGGCCGATTCCTTGCCGCGCTTACGTCGCGTGCAATAGCTGATCTGCAAGGAACGCTGCGCACGGGTGATGCCGACATACATCAAGCGACGTTCTTCCTCGACCTGTTCAGGCTCCTCGCTGCGTTCATGCGGCAAGATGCCTTCCTCTACGCCCACCAGATATACATGGCCGTATTCCAGACCTTTGGAAGCATGCAGAGTGGAGAGCGATACCGCATCCGTATCTTGATCGCGTGATTCGAGCAGGTTGAGCAGGGCGATCAATTGCGTCATCGCGATCATGTTCTTGTCGTCCGCCTCGGATTTTCGATTCATCCAGCCCACGAAATCCTGCACGTTCTTCCATTTGTTCTCAGCCTGCTTCGGCTCGAAGCTATCGAACAACCAAGTCTCGTAGTCGATGGCGTCCAGCAGATCGTTCATCACTTCGTTGCACGGCTCCTTGTCGGCGCGCGACTGCATACGATTGATGAAATTACAGAAGGTGATCAGGTCTTCATGCTGGCGCGGCTGCAATAACTCGGCCATGACCGGCTCGAATGCCGCTTCGAACAGACTGATGTGACGCGTGCCTGCATGCGTCGCCAGTTTCTCCAGCGTATTGTTGCCGACGCCGCGCTTGGGTGTGGTGATGGCGCGGATGAAAGCGGGATCGTCATCCGGATTGGCGATCAAGCGCAGGTAGGCGGTCAGGTCCTTGATCTCGGCATGGTCGAAGAATGAGGTGCCACCGCTCACCGTGTAAGGCACTTTGTGCGTTCGCAACTGTTGTTCGAACACGCGCGACAGATGGTTGCTGCGATAGAGGATGGCGTAGTCGGCGAAGCGGGTGCGGTGTTCGAACTTGTGCGCCAGCATGCGTAGCACCACCGATTCCGCCTCGTTCTCTTCATCCTTCGCCGCAAACACCCGCACCTGATCGCCGGGGCCGTGCTCGCTCCACAGTTTCTTTTCGAACAGCTTGGTGTTGTTCTTGATCAGCTGGTTGGCACTGTGCAGGATGCGCTGCGAGGAGCGGTAGTTCTGCTCCAGCTTGATCACCTGCAGGCTAGGGTAGTCCTTCTGCAAGTTGCTCAGGTTGGCCGTACTGGCGCCGCGCCAAGCATAGATAGCCTGATCGTCGTCGCCCACAGCGGTCAGTGCAGCACGGTCACCCGCCAGCAGTTTCATCATCTGATATTGGCAATCGTTGGTGTCCTGATACTCATCCACCAGCAGATAACGGAAACGGTGCTGCCAGCGCTCTGCCACTTCGGCATTGGTCTGGAACAACTCCACAGGTAGGCGGATCAAGTCGTCGAAGTCCACCGATTGGTATGCGCGCAGCGTCTCTTGATAACGCTGATAGAGTAGGGCGAGGCGCTGCTGATCCTCGTTCTCGGCCATGCTTTGCGCCTGTGCCGGTGTGAGGAAGGCGGCCTTCCAATTCGACATCACGCTCTGCGCGGTACGAATCTCCTGCTTATCCGGGCTACCCAGCAGTTCGCTGATGATCTTGGCTGTATCGGCTGTATCGAAGATGGAGAACTGTTTTTTGTAGCCGATGTGTGTCGCCTCTTCGCGCAGGATCTGCATGCCCAGCGCATGGAAGGTACTGATGGTCAGCCCCTTGGCTTCACGCCCGCCGAGCAGCTTGCCCACGCGTTCGCGCATCTCGTTGGCCGCTTTGTTGGTGAAGGTGATGGCTGCTACATTGCGTGCCGGATAGCCGCATTCGTCAACGAGATAGGCGATCTTGTGCGTGATGACACCGGTCTTGCCGCTGCCCGCACCGGCCAGCACCAGCAGGGGGGAACCTAGATGTTTGACCGCCGCGCGTTGAGTGGGATTGAGTCTGCTTAACATTCCGATTGCGTAAATTGAGTCTGACCGATCATCCGGTCTGCTGCGCTGCGAGTAATCGATGAACCTTTGGTGCGGAGAGATACTTACTGCTGTAACGATTACATGTCACGATGCCAAGTAAGCACAGCACCCGCTAGCAACAAAAGATGAAAAATGTGGCGGATATTGCTTCATAATCACACCTGACAGCTGAGTCAGATGATTGAGATTAACCCAACAAAGAACGGTCCGTATGCTACCAGATACCAACCCGATTTACGGTGAATCGCCCCGATGTGATCTTCATGCAGACTTGCATGAAATCGTTGCAAAGTATTCAGGCGAAAAGACTAATCTGCTGCAGATGCTGATTGAGATCAATGCATGTGCCGGTTACATTCCCAAGGATGCCGCGATCTACATCGCTGCCACGCTGGATATTCCGCTGGCCCGTATCGAGAGCGTCGCCTCTTTCTATTCCTTACTGCACTTGCAACCGGTAGGCGAATATCGCGTACTGTTCTCCGACAACATCACTGACCGCATGTTGGGCAATCTCGATCTGATGGAGCAGATGTGCCGCCAATTGTGGCTGCAACCCGGCAAAGTCTCCGAGGACGGGCTACTCAGCATCAATACCACCTCATGTACCGGCATGTGCGACCAAGGACCGGCACTGCTGGTCAACGGGTATGCCATCACCAAACTCAGTTCACAGCGCGTACAAGAGATCGGCCAGTTGATTCGCAACCGAACGCCGGTTGCCGAATGGCCTGCAGACTATTTCAACGTTGAAGACAATATACGTCGCGGCGGACTGATATTGGACAATACACTTGCTTATGGCGAAGTGTTGCAAGCTGCAAAGGCCATCACGCCCGAAACTATCATCAGCACCATCAAGGATTCCAACCTGCGCGGACGCGGTGGCGCAGGCTTCCCCACCGGCATCAAATGGGAAGCCTGCCGTAATGCCGAAGGTGATGCGCATTACGTGGTGTGCAACGCCGACGAAGGAGAGCCGGGCACTTTCAAGGACCGTGTTCTGCTGACCACTCAGGCCGATTTGGTGTTCGAGGGCATGACTTTATGCGCACGTGCCGTCGGTGCGAAGAAAGGTTTCCTCTATCTGCGCGGTGAATACCGCTATCTACTAGGCCACCTGCAGGGGGTTCTCCAACGCCGACGCAACAGCGAATTGCTGGGCGAGAGCATCATGGGAGAGCAAGGCTTCGATTTCGATATCGAGATCCATCTCGGTGCGGGTGCCTACATCTGCGGTGAAGAATCCGCCCTCATCGAATCTCTGGAAGGCAAACGCGGTGTACCGCGTAACCGTCCGCCGTTCCCCGTCACCCACGGCTATTTGCAACAACCCACTGCGCTAGACAACGTTGAGACCTTCTGCCAAGCCGTGATGGCGCTGCATATGGGAGCTGAAGCCTATCGTGCCATCGGCACAGAAAAATCCAGCGGCAGCAAACTCATCTCCGTCTCTGGCGATTGCGCGTATCCCGGCATCTACGAATATCCCTTTGGTGTCACGGTGCGGCAAGTGCTGGAAGACTGCGGTGCGGTCAACATACAGGCGGTACAGATCAGTGGCCCCTCCGGCATCTGCATCGGAGAGCACGAGTTCAACCGTAAACTGGGCTTCGAAGACCTGCCCACCGCTGGAGCCTTCATGGTGTTTGATGACAGCCGCGATCTGTTCGAAGTGGCACGCAACTTTGTGCACTTCTTCGCGCACGAAAGCTGCGGCTTCTGCACACCATGCCGCGTCGGCACCTCCATGCTGAAGCAAACTATGGACAAGATCGCTGCCGGTCACGGCACGAAACACGACCTGGCTGAAATAGAAAACCTCGATCATGTGTTGCAGACCACTTCCCACTGCGGCCTCGGTCGCACCGCCTGCAATCCGGTGCTGCACACACTCAAACACTTCCGACCGGCCTATGAATCACGCTTGAAATCGTTGGATTTCGAACCGGCTTTCGACCTTGATGGGGCACTGGCCCGTGCAAGGCAGATGACTGGGCGTGATGACGCCGGAGCACACCTGAAGGAAAGCGAATGACTAATACCTTCCAATTGGACGGCGCCACCGTCCCGTTCGAACCCGGCCAGACCGTGATGCAAGCTGCACTGGCCGCCGATCAATACATCCCGCACCTGTGCTACCACCCGGAATTCAAACCACACGGCAGTTGCAAGCTGTGTACGGTCAAGGTCAACGGCCGCACCATGGCCTCCTGCACTATGCCTGCCGAAGCCGGACTTGAAGTGGAAAGCGACATCGACGAAATCAACGCCTTGCGGCGCACGCTGGTGAAGATGTTGTTTGCGGAAGGCAACCATTTTTGCCCCTCGTGCGAAAAGAGCGGCAACTGCATGTTGCAGGCATTGGGCTACGATCTTGAAGTACACGCCGCTGGTTTCCGTCACCAATATCCAGACCGTCCATTGGATGCCTCGCATCCCGACATCCTGCTCGACTTCAACCGCTGCATCCTGTGCGAACTGTGCGTGCGTGCTTCCGGCGAGGTGGATGGTAAGAACGTATTCGCGCTGGCAGGACGGGGCAATAGCAAACACCTTATCGTGAATGCGGAATCCGGCCAGCTCAAAGACACCAACATCGCACTCACCGACAAAGCCATGCAAGTCTGTCCAGTCGGCGTCATCCTGAAAAAACGCGTCGGCTTCAGCCAGCCCATCGGTGATCGCCGCTATGATGAAAGCCCCATCAGCGCTCAAGCGCTACAGGATGCTCCGCGTCCGCCCTCGGGAGCCGAGCATGACTGAGAAAAAGAAACTCCGCATCGCCACCACCTCTCTGGCGGGCTGCTTCGGTTGCCATATGTCGATCCTCGACATAGACGAGCGCCTGTTCCCGCTGCTTGATCTGGTCGAGTTCGATCGTTCGCCCATCACCGACATCAAACATTGCGGCCCGTGTGACATCGGTATTGTCGAGGGTGGCATCTGCAATGCTGAGAACGTGCATGTATTGCGAGAATTCAGGAAGAACTGCAAAGTTCTCATCGCCATCGGAGCCTGCGCCATCAACGGTGGCTTGCCCGCCCAACGCAACCACCTCGATCTCAGCGCATGCCTCACCGAGGTCTACCTCACCGAACCTGGATTGGTACACGGCCACATTCCCAACGACCCCGAATTACCGCTGCCGTTGGACAAGGTGCACCCGCTACACGAAGTGGTGAAGGTCGATTACTTCATTCCCGGTTGCCCGCCCTCCGGCGATGCGATCTGGAAGTTCCTCACCGACCTCATCTCTGGCAAGACACCTGAGTTAGGCCACGGGCTGATCCATTACGATTGAAGCAATGAACGCAGGCGACTCGATATAAAGCAAAAGGTTCGCCCATGACAAAGACTAGCAGTAACGTGCCTATCCACCGCCAGGCACTCCGCGTGAAGGACCTTGCGCAGTTGTTCAACTCCATGGACCCGACTCCGTTCCTGAACAAGGACCTCGATCCCCGAGCCAATGAATTCATCGAATCCTGGGCCTCGACCCACCCGGTCGATAGCCGCTTCCACCTCACCATCCATCTGGAACAGTGGCCAGAAAACGGAGATCCAACTGAGCTCCTGACCAGTGCCATCCACAACCACTTCATATACAAAGCTGAACTGACCCGTCGCAAACTGCGTCAGGTGCTGAAACAAGGCCGCATGAGTCTGTTCATCGGCATCACCTTCGTCTCGCTATGCCTGATCGCGGCGGATTTCATCGGCGGTCTGGGGGAGGGCGCAGGTTATCGCATCACACGAGAAAGTCTCACCATCGTCGGCTGGGTCGCCATGTGGCGACCGATGCAGATATTCCTCTACGACTGGTGGCCCATACAGCGCAAGATCCGTCTGTTCATGCGGCTGGGCAGCGCGCATGTGCAGGTCGTACAGGGTAAATAAGGGCGCATAAGCCGCACACGATGTCTCAGCCCACCCTCAAGATCGTCGAAGATCTATCTGAAATTCCAGCCAAAGACTGGGACGGACTGACCGATGGCGACCCGACTGTTTCACATGCCTTCTTCCTAGCCTTGCAAGAAAGTGGCTGTGCCATGCCGCAGTACGGCTGGCAGGCACGATTCATCACGCTGTGGCAGGGAGTAGTCCTTGTTGGTGCGATGCCGCTCTATCTCAAGGTGAACTCCTTCGGTGAACACGTGTTCGATTTCGCATGGGCCGAGGCCTATCGCCGGAATGGCCTCCACTATTATCCAAAGCTTGTTTGCGCCGTACCGTTCACCCCAGTGACCGGCCAGCGATTGCTGGCCAAGTCTGATGAAGTGCGCGACTTGTTGCTCCAGCATGCCTTGCGCTATGCGCAAGAGTCGGGCGTCTCGTCACTGCATTGCCTGTTCCTGAACGATGCCGATATTCAGGTAGCCCAGCACCACGGCATGATGCTGCGGCAGGACGTGCAGTTCCATTGGCAGAATCAGGACTACAGTCATTTCGATGATTACCTGGCCACACTCAGCCGCGACAAGCGCAAGCGCATCAAGCAGGAAAGGCGCAAGGTGCAAGAAGCAGGCATCCAGATCGATTGCATCGCCGGGCACGATGCCACGCCGGAGCAATGGTCGTTCTTCGCCTCCTGTTATCTGCACACCCTGCAACTACACAACTCGCCGCACCAGTTGAACGAAGACTTCTACCAGCGCATCGGGGCCACGTTGCCCGCGCACACGCTGCTGGTCATCGCCTCCCGTGAAGGTCAGCCCATCGCCAGCGCCCTGAACTACATGACCGATGAAGCGCTATATGGACGCTCATGGGGAACGTTCGAATTCCATTCCGGTCTGCATTTCGAAGTGTGCTACTACCAAGCCATCGAATATTGCATCGCCCATAAGCTCCAGACATTCGAAGGCGGCGCAGGGGGCGAACACAAGCTGGCACGAGGATTCATGCCGGTCACCACACGCTCGGCACATTGGCTGGCCCATCCACAGTTCGCGCAGGCGGTAGAGAACTATCTGCAGCGAGAGCACGAAGCCATCGCCGGATATGTAGATGAATTGAATGAGCGCAGTCCTTATAAGCGCTAGTTGAAAGCAACTGGTTCTATATATATGGCGTATGGTCTGGGAAGCGCTTTGCTGTTAGATTGCACAAGCTCCCCTTAGAGCACTAAACGGAAATGGAAAAGGACTTATGGAAATCTACGTTTACTGGTTCTTGCTGGCACTGCTTTTGGTTGGTCTTGAAATCACCACTGGCACTTTCTATCTGCTGGTGATCGCCGTCGCGCTGGCCGTGGGTGGCGCAACTGCGCTGCTTGGTGCGGGGATGGTGTGGCAATTCGTGTTCAGTGCGGTGACGGGCGTTGCAGGCATCGTCATGTTGCGTCGATGGAAAAATACCCAAGCTATCAACAAACCCGAAGTCGGACTCGACATCGGCCTGCCCGTAAAAGTCATCAAGTGGAACGACAATGGCACAGCCCGCGTGTTCTACCGCGGTGCGGAATGGGATGCCGAGCTGGAATCAGCCGACACCCCGCATGAAGGAACCTTCTACATCAAATCGGTGCATGGCTCCGGTCTGGTACTGACACACAACAAACAATAAGGAGACAACATGGAAATCGCACTGTTCATACTGGTCGCAGCGGGCATCTTCGTCGTCAATGCGCTCAAGGTCGTGCCGCAGCAACACTCATGGGTGGTCGAACGTCTCGGCAAATTTCACTCGGCCTTATTGCCTGGCCTGAATATCGTCATTCCATTCATCGACCGTGTCGCCTACAAACACCTGCTCAAAGAAGTACCGCTCGATGTGCCCAGCCAGGTCTGTATCACCAAGGACAACACTCAGTTGCAAGTGGACGGCATCCTGTATTTCCAAGTGACCGATCCACGGTTGGCCTCCTACGGCACCAGCAACTACATCATGGCCATCACCCAACTCGCCCAGACTACCTTGCGCTCCGTCATCGGCAAGATGGAACTGGACAAGACCTTTGAAGAACGTGACGACATCAACCGCGCTGTAGTCGCTGCATTGGACGAAGCCGCCACCAGCTGGGGGGTGAAGGTGTTGCGTTACGAGATCAAAGACCTGACACCGCCGAAAGAGATCCTGCACGCCATGCAAGCGCAGATTACTGCCGAGCGTGAGAAGCGCGCCTTGATCGCCGCTTCCGAAGGCCGTAAACAAGAACAGATCAACATCGCCACCGGCGAACGCGAAGCCTTCATCCAGCGTTCCGAAGGTGAGAAACAAGCCGCTATCAACACCGCGCAAGGTGAAGCCGCCGCCATCCTCGCCGTCGCCACCGCCAATGCCGAGGCCATCCAGAAAGTCGCCCAAGCCATCCAGTCACCCGGCGGCATGGATGCCGTCAACCTCAAAGTCGCGGAACAATATGTCGAAGCTTTCGGCAACGTCGCCAAAGAAGGCAACACCCTCATCCTGCCGGGCAATCTGGCGGATATGGGCGGCATGGTGGCAACTGCGATGAGTATCATTAAGGCGCAGAAGTAGGGCGGGGGATGTAGCCTAGGGCAAAGGTTCGCTGCAAACCTGATTGCGTCCGCTCCGTTTGGCTTCATAAAGCAGCACATCCGCCGCTTCGATCAACGCCTCCAGCGACATTTTTGCTTCGAGCGTCTTAATACCGAAGCTGGCGGTCATGGTCAGCACGCCGTCACCGGCCGGGATGCGCAACTCGCTCGCTGAGCGCCGCAGTCGCTCGGCATGATTCGCTGCTTGCTGCTGACCGGTCTCCGGCAGCAACAAGATGAACTCTTCGCCCCCCCAACGCGCCACCACATCGCTGTTGCGCGACAGCCGCTTCAGCATGTTGGCCACTGCCACCAGTGCTTCGTCACCAGTCTTATGCCCGTAGCGATCGTTGATAGATTTGAAATGGTCGATGTCCATCATCACCAGACTCAGCGGCCGCTCGTGCCGCGCCGCCGTATCGAGCAGTGGATGTGCCGCCTCCAGGAATGCGCGCCGGTTGTTCAGCTGTGTCAGCGCATCCTGCCGCGCCACCTGTTCCGCCAGATAGCGCGCTTCGCGGTGCTGGCGCATCCAGTGCGCTAGCGCCAGCGCCAGCAAAGTCGATTCGACCAACAGCCCGATCTCTGCCGCGTGGAAGGTGAATATGCCGAACGGGATCTTGCCCCACACCGATAGCGCGGTGAGTGCCACACCCAGCATGCCGAAGAAGGTGGCGAACAGGAAATAGCGCGCGGACTGCCGCCGCCTCAAAACACTGATCAAACCCAGCGCGAACATACCCACCGAGAAAGCACTCATACTCACAAAAGCAAGTAAACCCGCCAGCAACTGGCTGCCCAAGAACACCGCTAGCAACATGCTGCCGCCGGTGATTCCCATGCTCCAGCACACCGCCCGCCAAGTGCGCGGCATATATTTCGCCAGCATCAGGAAGCGTGAAGCGAACATCAGCCCGAACACGTTGTAGACCACCATCGAGACCAAGATCACATAGCGCTGGAAATCCGAGGACTGTGGCCACAGCCAGCCCGCGCCATGCCCTGTGTAAGCCACGTTGCAGAACAGCACGCTCAACAATGCCAACGCATAATAAAGATAGCTGTGCTCGCGCGTCCCGATGAACAACAGCAGGTTATAGATGCCCAACGCGATCAGGAAACCAAAGAAGAAACCGTAGAAATAACCGAACTGCAGTCGACTCTCCGCATAATCGGCAGGCGTCAGC
>JAGXGC010000035.1 GCA_024636935.1 Sideroxydans sp.
TTAACCGGAGAATCGATGCGAAAAACCAAAAAAACTTGACCCAACGTGAACACTTGAAGTAAAAACCAAACACCAGCACAACACGCCGTTCCGGCGTTCACGTTCGAGCAGAATCACTGTTCACGTTCATCAGAATACGCATGTTTAAAACACCAGATTTGTTAATAGGAGGATTTACCATGGCTAACATTGCCTCAGTAATGAAGGATGAGATTTCACGATTATCTCGAAAGGAGATCAAAAGTGAGGTTTCAACTTTAAGAAAAGCATCATCACAATACAGATCAGACATTGCAGCATTGAAGCGCCGAGTCGCTACTCTAGAGCAACAATTATCTCGCGTACTCAAGTCTTCGACTGTGAAGTCTGATGCCGAAGTACCTGCAGAAGCAAAGTCCAAACAACGCTTCACAGCGAAGGGATTCAAGTCGCTTAGAAGTAGACTGGGCTTGAGTGCTGAATCTGCTGGCGTCCTGATTGGTGTCGCGCCCCAAACCATCTACAACTGGGAAGCCGGCAAATCGAGTCCACGCGAATCTCAACTAGAGCGAATCGTTCATCTCAGAGGCATGGGTAAACGTGATGTGGCGGCTGTCCTAAACCGGCAGGCTAATTAAGATTCCGATACATGATGGATTGTCCGCTTTGGCCGAGAAACAGCTTGTCGCATCCTCAGGCAATTACTGATAAGTGACTTCATTAATCCTTGTCTGAGGAGTGAGATGGTGGGTAGAGTGGGGGCAATTTGATACTCTCGATATCATGATGGATGAAGCAGGTGAGTTAAGTTGCAAACGTCTGGTGGCGCGCGCACGAAAACTGGTGTCGTCTGTTCAGGCGTGGACTTGTAAAACCATCTGCAACTATCTGAATTTTAACGACCACAAGTGCAGTAAAATGCGCCTATTTTTAGGGCTTTCTTGAGTTTAATGTGATGAATAATAAGGAAAAAGTTAGCGTTATTTTTATCTGCATGGGCAATATCTGGCTTAGTACTGAAGGGGTTGCGCCGTCTATAGGTGTGACAAGTCAAACTTTGTAATATCGCAATAAGCTCAGCCCAACGGTTAGAGGCGCCATGGTCAGTCCAAGCATAACGAACACTGCTGTTACTTTACGAAGATAGTGGTAATTCACAGAAATCCCCTTTCTAAGTTTGAACGTCTTTCACAATCTCCGAATCCCGCTTCTACGCAGAGCTCGAACCAGTTCATCTTCTCGCTCTTTGGACTCGGCGACTTCTTGGTAAATCTTTCTCCAGTCGCCAGGCTTGAGGTTTCTGGACATCTCGGCAGAGCGTCGAGATGCACGTTCAGTTGATGGAAGCCACCAAAAGTGTAGCCAGACCAAAACAACCCCGGTGATCGCCAACACCCCCACGGGATTGATCCAGACCAGCACAAGTGGAAAAACCAGCAAGGGTAGGCTGCTTGTTAAACACAACATCACATCATGGATGTATTGCTTTACTGGATGGTCCATGTACACCACCGTGGCGTAGTTATGTTTATCTGCGGCCTGAATATCGCCGTAATGCGGAAGGAACCCCAAAAGCCAAGTACGGCCCGAGTAATGTGGAATGTCTTCCCATTGTGAAAGTTTCTTGTCGAGGTATTCTTCGCTCCGGCCCACTCTCAACAAAGTTCCCGGCCCATAGGGCTTGAATAGCTTAGCCGCCTGCTCGAAAACCCAAGACAGAACCGATACGGCACCTATTGCGCACACCACCAACACGATGACTCCGAGAGCAATTGTCATTGCTGTTATCTCCATTTCTGCGATGCTTCAATTTACCACGAATGAGAAGCAAACTCCGTGGAAACAAACGCCGCAAGCACGGATTCTTAGCGGCATGGCAAAACGTATAGCAGTCAATGTTGGGAAATCCTCAGAGGAGCAAGATCTGCGGAGCATCCTTGCGCAGAATGTTCGGCGCATTCGGCGTGAGCAGTCTCTTTCGCAGGAAGACTTGGCGTTCAGATGTGACTTGGACCGAACCTATATTTCTGCGGTCGAACGTTGCATCTGGAATGTGTCACTAGGGAACATTGGGAAGATTGCCGCAGCGCTTCAGGTTGAGCCTTGGCAGTTGCTCATGCCGGAGAAGTAGTCGGTGGATCGAGAGGCGAGCAAAGGTTGTCGGAGGGGGGGGCTGAGAATCCAGGCGAACCTGCAAACACATCAAGCACAGAACCCCGCTAAGCGGGGTTCTGTGCTTCTACATTTACTTCTTCTTCGGTGCTGAAGGTGGATTCCGCTTGATCGTCTCCACCACAGTAGTGGTGGGGCGACGTTGAGCATCCTTCACGGGGATGAACTTGCCTGTATCGGCCTCGCGACCGATTTTCATGGTTTTGGCCATGTTGCTCTCCTTACTTGTGCGTCCCGAAGGTGTTATTGACGCTGCCGTCAAGATGTAGCACCATTCGGTCGCTGGTTTAACTAACGGTTGAATTGGCCCATCGGCTCGTTACTGGATGCTCCCGCCAAGGTTCTCCAGTCTCGGGCCGTTGTTTTTGCTCTCACAGGGGCGGGCAAGCCGGGCTGCAAGAGCTCAATCTCTTCTCATGATGCACTCCTTCATTAATCCTGCAAAAACACTACATCTAGTGGTCTGGCATTCGAATTGAGGCTAATTCTAGTAGCCGATGGAATTAATGCAAGCGGAAATTTGGCCTATATGTTTTCATATCTGACCATCTCCCGCCGTTGCGCGGATGAGCGGTCAAGCATGCTGAAATAATGTTTCCAATCGAACATCTGGCGAGGGTCGGTTATGCGTCCGATTGGGATGGCGGCATGTAAGGTGATGGGGTTAGCCGCCCGAGAATCTCACCCTAGTTTTTTCAGAATGTTTCTGGGCTCAAGATGAGTGTACTTCCGCAGTTCGCTCAGTGTCTTGTGCCCTGTAATTGATTGAACCTCAAACACGTTCAGCCCCTTCTCAAACAGTCTGGAAGTGCCTTCGTGACGCAAGTCATGGAAGTGGAGATCCGGAGCATCTATGTCTGCACGAGCCTCTTCCCAGACTCTTCGGAGCTGAGACTCGGTAATCGTCCAGACTTCACCTTTCGATTTCCAATCCAAATTCAAATCTTGCAGTGCCTTCATGGCTGCGGCTGAGAATAGGGTGGTGCGTGTCTCGCCGTTCTTCGTGTCACGCAAGACGGCTGAGCAAGTCTTTTTGTTGATATTCTCCCTGCGCAAATTGAAGATCTCTGATCTGCGCATGGCGGTCTCTACGGCGATGATAACGAACGCCTTGGCCTCACCCATTAACGCTTTCATCAAAGCCTCGTATTCACCCTTGTGGAGCCGTCTCTCGCGGGGTTTGCCATTGCTCGGCAAGTCGATCTGGCCACTGACGGGGTTTGTGACTGGCAATCGCCACTTTCGAATAGCGGTTCGGTAGAGGTGGCTGATGATTGAAGCGTACTTGCGCTTGTTGTTCTCGCTGCCGCCGATCTCTTCAAGGTAGGCCAGAACGTCATCCGGTGTGATGCCGTGCATGGGCTTCTTTGCAAGCTTGGTTCGTTTGGCTTTGCCAATCCTGAATTCTTCGGTTGATGCACCTTTTTTAGTTGGGGTGACCTCAAGCAAGTAGCGATCAAGCGCATCGCCGACAGACAGGCTCTTGATAGTCTGCTTCTTGATTCGCGATTCGATGATGGCGCTTTCGTGAACATCCAATGACTGGGAGAGCTTATGTGAATCACGATAGACACGGGCTTCTGTTAGACTATCCAGAGTCTTGTCTAGCTTGTGGCCGTTCACCATCATGCGGACTCGGAATGAGTGCGTGCCTTCTTGGTATATGCCTTTTTCGACCTTTTTCCACATGATGATGCCCATGAGTGATTTGCCGGATTTTGCCGGACAATTATTCGCTAATCAAGCTAAAACAGCGTAGGCAATGGGTTTGGTGTGATTTAATCTGTGGATTTAGGTTCCAGCGCCGCAAGGCGTGAGAGTTCGAGTCTCTCCTTTCGCACCAGTCATACCCCTTGTTTTCCATCTGGTATTCATACGTTCACATTGTCCTGATAGCCCATAACGGCTATATTGCGGCACAGGAGCGATAAATGTCGAACGAAAGCCAGAATAAGCGCGCCGTAATAGAAGCGCGTCACCATGACCCTTTTTCCTATTTGGGGTTGCATCAATCCAAATCCGAATACGTATTTCGAGTGTTCCAGCCTTATGCCACCGAAGTATCGGTGTTCGATGGTAAGGCTTGGCAACAACTTGAAAGTATCGATGCGGCCGGATTATTTGTGTGGCATGGAAAACAAGCCTTGCCGACGCCTTGTCGCCTGCGTCTGAACTATTTCAATCATTTGCTGGAAGTGCATGATGCCTTTACTTTTGGCAGTAGCATCAGCGAACACGATCTGCATTTGTTTTCCGAAGGCAGGTTGCAGCAAGCCTATCGCATGCTTGGTTCGCATCATAGGGAGCAGCAGGGGGTTTGGGGTGTGCGCTTTGCTGTTTGGGCGCCGAATGCTGAGCGCGTCAGCGTAGTAGGTGATTTCAATGGCTGGGATGGGCGCGTGCATCCGATGCGTTCGCTGGGTAGTAGTGGTGTGTGGGAGATATTCATCCCCGACATCGGTCTGGGTGAGTTGTACAAGTTCGAGATACGCAGCCGTCATAACGGTGCGTTGCTGACCAAGACAGACCCCTATGGTTTTAGTTTCGAGATGCGTCCGGGCACGGCATCACGCGTGGTCTCATTGGCGAACCATGATTGGCGCGACGAGACGTGGATGAAGCATCGCGCGGAGAGCGACTGGCAACATCAGCCGCTCAATGTGTACGAGGTACACGCCGGCTCTTGGAGGCGTCACTGGGATGGTCGTTTCTATAATTTCCGCGAACTGGCAGATAGTCTGGTGCCTTACGTACAGGAGATGGGTTTCACGCACATCGAACTGATGCCGGTCAGTGAACACCCGCTGGATGAATCCTGGGGTTATCAGACCACCGGATATTTTGGTGTGACCTGCCGGTTCGGCACACCTGACGACTTCCGATATTTTGTTGATTGCTGCCATCTGGCCGGCATAGGCGTGATTCTCGATTGGGTGCCAGCGCACTTTCCTAAAGACAGCTGGGCGCTGGCGCATTTTGACGGGACAGCCTTGTATGAACATGAAGACCCGCGTCTGGGGGAGCATCAGGACTGGGGTACGCTGATCTTCAACTATGGCCGCAACGAAGTACGGAACTTCCTGTTGGCTAACGCGCATTTCTGGATGCAGGAATTCCATATCGACGGTCTGCGTGTGGATGCCGTGGCCTCTATGATTTATCTGGATTACTCGCGTGAGGCCGGGCAGTGGCTGCCGAACAAATACGGTGGGCGCGAGAACATCGAAGCGGTGGATTTCCTGCGTCAGCTCAATGTGATGACGCACGAGGATTTCCCCGGCACGCTGACACTCGCCGAGGAATCCACCTCGTGGCCAATGGTGTCGCGCCCGACCTATCTGGGCGGACTAGGGTTCTCCATGAAATGGAACATGGGCTGGATGAACGACACGCTGGCTTATATCAAGCATGATCCGGTGCATCGCCGTTATCACCAGAACATGCTGACCTTCGGCCAGCTCTATGCTTATACCGAGAATTTTGTGCTGCCTTTCTCGCACGACGAAGTGGTACATGGCAAACGTTCATTGCTGGACAAGATGCCGGGAGACGGCTGGCAGAAGTTCGCCAACCTGCGCCTGTTGTTCACTTACCAGATGACGATCTCGGGCAAGAAGCTCAACTTCATGGGTAACGAGTTTGCGCAGGGGCAGGAATGGAAGGTCGGCGCAGAGCTTGACTGGTTCCTGCTGGATCGCGCCGAGCATGCGGGCATGAAGGCGCTGCTGCGAGATCTGAATATGTTGTATCGCGATGTACCGGCACTGCATGAGCTGGATTTCTCGCATGATGGTTTCGCATGGGTCGACTGTGACAACGCCGACCAGTCGGTGCTGGTCTATCGCCGCATCGCACGCGATGGCGCCGAAGTTATCGTGGCGCTGAACTTCACCCCGGTGCCGCGCGAGAACTACCGTATCGGTGTACCGAAAAAAGGCGGCTATCGCGAAGTGTTCAATAGTGATTCGCATTTTTATGGCGGCAGCAATATGGGCAATGGCTATGGCATGTATTCGAACGATGTTGAATGCAATGGCTTGGAGCAGTCCATTGAGGTCACCTTGCCGCCCATGGCTGGCGTCGTATTGCAGCGGATGGCTTGATGCAGGATAGGCTAGAGTCGATATAACAAAAGCAGGCAGGATTTAGGATATGTCGCAATTAACACAATCTTCCGCATGGCAGGCGCTGCAAAAGCATCGATCATCGTTACAGGATTTTTCATTGCGTCAGGCTTTTTCGGCCGATGCAAAACGTTTCGAGAACTTCTCGCTGCGTTTCGATGACCTATTGCTGGATTACTCCAAGAACTTGATCACAGGCGAGACCATGTCCCACCTGATGACATTGGCTCACCAAGTTGATGTGGAGGGCATGCGTGAGCGCATGTTCACCGGTGACAAGATCAATTTCACCGAAGGCCGCGCCGTGTTGCATACTGCTTTGCGCGGGGCCACTGTCGCGGATCATGTGCCGGTCATGGTGGATGGCAAGGATGTGTTGCCGGCCGTTCGTTATGTGATGGAGAAGATGCGCCTATTCAGCAATAGCGTGCGTAACGGCGTATGGCGCGGCTATAGCGGCAAGCCCATCACCGATATAGTGAATATCGGCATCGGTGGTTCCTACTTGGGGCCGTTGATGGTGTGCCAAGCTTTGCAACCCTATGCATCTCCTGAGCTACGTGCGCATTTCGTGTCCAACGTGGATGGTGCGGATATCGCCACCAAGCTGGCTACGCTGAATCCCGAGACCACGCTGTTCATCGTCGCTTCCAAGACCTTCACCACTCAAGAAACGCTGATGAATGCCCGTTCGGCGCGCGACTGGCTGTTGGCCAGTGCGGTTGAAGAAGCGCATGTCGCCAAACATTTTGTGGCGCTGTCTACCAACGCGGCGGCAGTCAAAGCGTTCGGTATCGATCCCAACAATATGTTCGAGTTCTCTGACTGGGTCGGCGGACGTTACTCGTTGTGGTCTGCTATCGGCCTGTCCATCGCGTTGTATGTCGGTATGGATTGCTTTGAGGAATTGTTGCTGGGCGGCAACGACATGGACGAGCATTTCTGTACAGCACCGCTGGAGCAGAACATGCCGGTGATTCTGGCGATGCTGGGCGTGTGGTATCGCAATTTCCATGATGCGGCTTCCATCGCCATGCTGCCCTACGATCAGTCGCTGGAATATTTCACCGCCTATTTCCAGCAGGCCGATATGGAAAGTAACGGCAAGCGCGTGGACCGTCAGGGCAATGCCGTGGATTACGCGACCGGTCCGATCCTGTGGGGCGGCACCGGCACCAACGGGCAGCATGCTTACTACCAGCTGATCCATCAGGGTACACAAATGATCCCGGCGGATTTCATTGCGCCGGCCAACAGCCAATATCCGCTCGGCGAACATCACGCGACCTTGCTGTCCAATTATTTTGCACAGACCGAGGCATTGATGAAGGGCAAGAACGAGGCCGAGGCACGTGCCGAGCTTGAAGCGACTGGCATGGCGGCGGCAGATATCGAGATGCTGCTGCCGCACAAAGTGTTCACCGGTAACAAGCCGACCAACTCCATCATGTTCGAGCGCCTCACACCGAGAACGTTGGGGCGTTTGATCGCTTTGTACGAGCACAAGATATTCGTGCAGAGCGTGATCTGGAACGTGAACTCCTACGACCAGTGGGGCGTGGAGTTAGGCAAACAATTGGCCTCGCATATCTTGCCGGAATTGCGCGATGCGCAGCCGGTGAGTTCGCACGATGCGTCGACCAACGGGCTGATCAACCATTACAAATCAATCAGGCAATAAACCCATGCGTATCCTGTTCGCCACTTCCGAAATGCATCCGCTGATCAAGACCGGCGGGCTGGCCGATGTCAGCGCATCGCTACCGGCTGCCTTGCAGGCGCTGGGTCAGGACGTGCGCGTGCTGTTGCCGGGCTATACACAAGTGCTGGACGCGCTTAAGGGCAAGAAGGTGGTCGCAACTTTCAAGCCGTTCGAGGATCAGGCTGAGGTGCGCTTGCTGAGCGCTAAGATGCCCGGGACCGATGTTCCTTTGTATGTGCTGGATGCGCCGCATTACTACTGTCGTGTGGGCGGTCCCTACCAGTATTACTTGGGGGGAGACTGGCCGGACAATCCGATGCGTTTCGGCATTCTGTCGCGCGTGGCCGCCATGTTGGGCAGTAGCTCATCACCGGTGAACTGGCAGGCAGAGCTTGTTCATTGCAATGATTGGCAGACAGGGCTTGTGCCCGCATATCTGCATCTGGAAGCGGAGCCTCATGCGAAGACTGTGATGGCGATCCATAACATCGCCTTCCAGGGTAACTTTGACCGTGAATGGACTAAGCATCTGCATCTGCCGCAATCGCTGTATCACATGCACGGTGTGGAATTTCACGGCCTGCTGTCCTTTCTCAAGGCCGGGCTGCAATACGCGGATCGCATCGTCACTGTTAGTCCGACCTATGCCCACGAGATACAGGCGACAGAGATGGGCTATGGCATGCAGGGATTGCTGAAGGTACGCACTGAGCATGTCAGCGGCATCCTTAACGGCATTGATGAGAACGAATGGAATCCCGCGGCCGACCCACATCTGCCTGCGCACTACGATGCGCAGGATCTCGCTGCCAAAGCGCAGGTTAAGCAAGCTTTGCAGCAACGCTTGGGGCTTGAGGTGAATGCGCAAGCGCCATTGCTGGGCGTGGTCAGTCGCCTGACATATCAGAAGGGATTGGATCTGTTGCTTGAATGTCTGCCAACCTTGTTGGACGGTGGCGCACAGCTGGTGGTGCTGGGTAGTGGTGATGCTGAGTTCGAGCGGCGGTACAAGCTACTGGCGCAACGTTATGCCGGCCGCGTGTCGGTCACCACACGCTTCGATGAACCCTTGTCACACCAAATCATGGCAGGGGCGGATATCTTTCTGATGCCTTCTCGCTTCGAGCCGTGTGGTTTGAACCAGATGTACGGCATGCGCTATGGCACACCACCGGTGGTGCGCCGTACCGGAGGATTGGCCGATTCGGTGACGAATGCCAGCCTAGAAGGCGGCACCGGTTTTGTGTTCGACGATCCCGGCGTGGCTGCTTTGCAACAAACCATCAAATGGGCGATCGAGTGTTATAACGATGCACCGACGTTCCGTCGCATACAACTTAATGGCATGAAGAAAGACGTCAGCTGGCATCACAGCGCACAGCTTTATTTTGATCTATACAGAACAGCATTGCAAAGCAGCACAAATAAATAGAGGGAGAGCAACATGGCACATGATACGCAATCACCACGCTTCATCAGCGCGCTCACTAAGAATACCGTTGCGTTGATTCTGGCGGGCGGGCGGGGTAGTCGCCTGCATAACATGACTGACTGGAATGCCAAGCCGGCTGTTCAATTTGGCGGCAAGTTCCGCATCATCGACTTTCCGCTATCCAACTGCATCAACTCAGGCATCCGCCGTGTCGGCGTAGTCACTCAGTACAAGGCGCATACCCTGATTGAACATATTCAGAAAGGTTGGGGTTTTCTGCGTGGTGAATTCAACGAATTCGTCGCCTTGCTGCCGGCGCAGCAGCGCATTCAGGAAGAGTGGTATCGCGGTACGGCTGATGCGGTGTTTCAGAACATCGATATTCTGCGCGGCTATAACCCAGAATACATCGTCATTCTGGCAGGCGATCACATCTACAAGATGGACTACGGTGAGATGCTGGCTGCGCATGTACAGAGCGAAGCCGATATGACGGTTGGCTGTATCGAAGTGCCGGTGGCAGAGGCAAGTAGCTTCGGCGTGATGACAGTGGGTGATGAAGATCGAGTCATCAAATTCGACGAGAAACCAGCCAATCCGACCGAGGTCCCCGGCAAGCCAGGGCGCGCACTGGCCAGCATGGGTATCTATGTATTCAACGCCAAGTTCTTATACGAACAACTGGTGCGCGATGCGGATACTAAGTCCTCTACCCATGACTTTGGCCATGACATCATCCCTTATCTGATAGAACGTTATCGTGTGTATGCCCACCGTTTTGAGAAAAGTTGCGTGGGCATGACTGAATCTGGCGGCGCTTACTGGCGTGACGTGGGAACCATCGATGCTTATTGGGAAGCCAATATGGAGATGGTCGATGTGGTGCCGGACCTCGATCTGTATGACAAGACATGGCCGATCTGGACCTATCAGGAGCAATTGCCGCCCGCCAAGTTCGTGTTCAACGACGAAGGGCGGCGAGGCGAGGCCATCGATTCCATGGTGTCAGGAGGCGACATCATCAGCGGTGCACGGGTATTTCATGCTGTGTTGTTCTCGGATGTACGTGTCGGAGAACGTAGTGAAGTAACAGACTCCGTGATCCTTTCAGGATGCCGTATTGGACAGGATGTGAAGCTGAATCGTGTTGTACTTGATAATCGCTGCGAGATCCCGGACGGCATGCAAATCGGTTTCAATCGAGAGGAAGACGCGAAGCGATTCCATGTCTCAAAGGGTGGCATCACATTGGTCACGCCGGACATGCTGGGGCAGTCCATCCATCACGTAAGATAATTCGAAAAAGAACTGAAGCTACTTATGGCGCAAAGCAAGAAGAAAAACGAAAAGAAATTGAAGCTGGTGTTCTGTTGGCACATGCATCAGCCGGATTATCGCGATTACCTCACGGGAGAATTCACCCTGCCGTGGACCTATTTGCACGCCACGAAGGATTACACCGATATGGCATATCACCTAGAGCAGCATCCGAAGATGCGTGCCGTGGTGAACTTCGTGCCCATCCTGGTCGAGCAGTTGCAGGACTATGAGCAACAATTCCAGACAGGCGAGATACGCGATGCACTGCTCAAGATGTTGTGTTGCGAGGACTTGGATGCATTGGGTGACGAGGAGCGCTTGCATATTCTCGATAGTTGCTTCAAGAGTAACCATACAAAGATGTTGCAGCCTTATCGCGCTTACCAGCATTTGTTCGACCTACAGAAGATGGTGGAAGAACGCGGGCGCGAGAGCGTGACCTATCTCTCTGGTCAATATTTGGCCGATCTGCTGGTGTGGTACCACTTGGTGTGGACGGGTGAGAGCGTGCGACGCGAAAACGAAGTGGTGGCGAGATTGATGACCAAGGGCGCACAGTTCACTTTTGAAGAGCGCATGGAGTTGTTCACGCTGATCGGTGAGATGATCGCTGGCATCATTCCGCGTTACCGTGCGTTGTCCGAGAGCGGACAGGTCGAGATATCGACCACGCCATACAATCACCCCATCCTGCCGTTGCTGCTCGATTTTAAAGCGACACGCGAGAGCGAACCGAATGCGCCGTTGCCGCAGGGTGCCAACAATTACCCCGGCGGCTTGCGTCGTGCACAAGCACATTTGAACAAGGCGGTGGAAAGTCATCAACAGAACTTCGGCAGCAAGCCGAGCGGCATGTGGCCTTCTGAGGGAAGTCTTTCGCGGGCCACGGTGAAGTTGCTGGGCGAGCATGGCTGCCACTGGACGGCGACAGGGCAGGCAGTGTTGGCACATAGTCTTCAAAGAGAATTAAACGACAATCCGTTGCCGGATAAATCGGAATATCTATACCAGCCTTATGTGTTGGAGGATACGGGTAAGCCGGTATATTGCTTCTTCCGCGACGATCATCTTTCCGACCGTATCGGTTTTGAATATGCGAAGTGGAAAGGTGATGATGCGGCAGCTGATTTCGTGCATCAACTGGAAGAAATCTATAAGCATTCTCATGGTGATCATGATCCCGTCGTATCCGTGATCTTGGATGGTGAGAACGCATGGGAGTACTACCCGTATAACGGCTATTACTTCCTGTCAGAACTCTATGCGCTGTTGGAAGATCACCCATTCATCAGTAGTACGACTTTCAATGATGTGTCGCACGGTCTCGAGCAAGGCAACAGCCGCAGCAGGTGTGGCAAGCTGAAACAGATGGTCGCAGGTAGCTGGGTATATGGCACGTTCAGTACCTGGATCGGGTCGCCGGATAAGAATCGTGGTTGGGATCTGTTGTGCGAGGCAAAACGTAGTTATGACATCGTTGCCAATAGTGGCCGCCTGAATGCTGAAGAGCTTAAGTTGGCGACTGATCAGTTGGCTGATTGTGAAGGTTCGGACTGGTTCTGGTGGTTCGGCGATTACAACTCGGCACAAAGCGTCTCTTCGTTCGATGTGCTATTTCGCAAGAATCTGAGCAACCTCTACCGACTGCTAAAGTTGAAACCGCCGGTCGATCTGGAGCGTGTTATCAGCATCGGCGGCGGTGCTCCAGCAGCAGGCGGCACTATGCGCCGCTCCGAATAAGGCTTTTGATTCAATCCAATACTGTTGCAAGGGGGGTAGGGGGT
Organism: Sideroxydans sp.; assembly: GCA_024636935.1. GTDB lineage: Bacteria > Pseudomonadota > Gammaproteobacteria > Burkholderiales > Gallionellaceae > Sideroxyarcus. Next base: position 12,514 of record JAGXGC010000035.1, read on the forward strand.
GGTGATTTGATAGAATCCCCACTTCTTGCAACGCTCAAATCTCAGGTAATAGATCGTGAATACTCCTAACAAACCCTTCATCCAAAAACATCACAGCATCATGGCGATGCCCCCTATGGGCACCGATGCGATCAGCGTCATGGAAGATTTTCGTCGCTACTTTAGTCATACCTTGGGTTGGAGCAAGGATATGGTTTCGGGCCATCCTGTCTATTCCTCGCTGGCTCACGCGTTACGTGATCGTTTGATCGAGCGCTGGCGTCATACGCAACGCGCGCATGATGAATCGGATTGCAAGCAAGCTTATTACCTGTCGTTGGAATTTCTGATGGGCCGAGCCATGGGTAATGCCATGCTGAATATGGACATGTCGCAAGAGACGGCCGATGCGATGCGCAATTTTGGTGTGGAGCTGGAAGATATTCAGGAGCAGGAAAGTGATGCGGGTCTGGGCAATGGCGGCTTAGGGCGTCTGGCCGCCTGTTTCCTCGATAGCTGCGCCACCCTGCAATTGCCTGTGACCGGCTATGGCTTGCGTTATGAGTACGGCATGTTCCGCCAGCGCTTGGAGCACGGTAAGCAAGTGGAAGATCCGGATCACTGGTTGCGCAACGGCAACCCTTGGGAAGTGGAACGTCCAGAGCATGCGGTGCGCGTCAAGTTCGGCGGACGCAGTGAGATGTTCACCGATGCGACAGGCAAGTTGCATGTGCGCTGGGTAGATACGCAGGATGTGATGGCCTTGCCGTTCGACATGCCTATCCCCGGTTATCAGAACGGAACCGTGAACACCTTGCGCCTGTGGAAATCCACAGCGACCGAAGAGTTCAATCTGGAAGAATTCAATGCTGGCAGTTACACCGAAGCAGTGGCAGCCAAGAACGCGGCAGAGCACATCACCATGGTGCTGTACCCCAACGATGCCAGTGAGAACGGCAAAGAGCTGCGTTTGCGCCAGCAATACTTTCTGGCCTCGGCCAGCTTGCAGGACATCATTAATCGTTGGGTGCGCAGGAACGGTCAGGATTTCAAACAGTTCGCCGAGAAGAATGCATTCCAGCTGAACGATACCCATCCGACTTGTGCAGTCGCTGAGCTGATGCGTCTGTTGATGGATGAGCATGGACAGTCTTGGAGCGAGGCATGGCAGATCACCACCAAGACCATGGCTTACACCAACCATACCCTGCTGCCTGAGGCTTTGGAGAAATGGTCGGTCGGCATGTTCGGACGTCTGTTGCCGCGTCTGATGGAAATCATCTATGAGATCAATGCACGCTTCATGGAGCAAGTCTCACTGCGTTGGCCGGGTGATGTGTCGCGTCAGCGCCGCATGTCCATCATCGAAGAAGGCGATGTGCCGCATGTGCGCATGGCGTATCTGGCTGTGGTGGCCTGTCACTCGGTGAACGGTGTGGCCGCGCTGCACTCTGCGCTGCTGCAGCAACAACTGTTCCATGACTTCTTTGAGATGTGGCCGGAGAAATTCAACAACAAGACCAACGGCGTGACACCGCGTCGTTGGATGGCTTCCAGTAATCCGGAATTGAGCGAACTGATCGACAACACCATCGGAGACGAATGGCGCACCGACTTGTCGCAACTGAAAGGCTTGCTGGATCATGTAGAAGACAAGGCCTTCCGTACCAAATGGCGCAGCATCAAGCATAACAACAAGCAGCGTCTGGCGGAGATGGTGTTGCGCGACTGCGGAATCGAGTTCGATACCTCCGCGCTGTTCGACGTGCAGGTCAAGCGTATCCATGAATACAAGCGCCAATTACTCAATGTGCTGCACGTCATCCACCTGTATGACCGCATCAAGAATGGTGATACCAAGGACTGGACACCCCGCTGTGTGCTGATCGGAGGCAAGGCCGCGCCGGGTTATGCGATGGCCAAGCAGACCATCCATCTGGTCAGTGCCGTAGCTGAAGTGATCAATCAGGACCCGGATACTAAAGGCCTGCTGCAACTGGTGTTCTTGCCAGACTATCGCGTATCGGCGATGGAGGTGATTTGTCCTGCGGCCGAACTGTCCGAGCAGATATCGACTGCTGGTAAAGAAGCATCCGGCACCGGCAACATGAAGTTCATGATGAACGGCGCACTGACCATCGGCACGCTGGATGGTGCCAACATCGAGATCCGTGAAGAGGCGGGTGACGACAACTTCTTCCTGTTTGGCCTGACCGCTGAAGAGGTTGATGCAACACGCGGTCACTATGACCCGTCTGCAATCGTGGCGGCTGACAAGGATCTGCAACGTGTGGTCGAGTTGCTGCGCTGCAACCATTTCAATCTGTTCGCACCTGGATTGTTCCAGCCCATCCTTGATTCAATCCTCAATCCGCATGATCCTTGGCTGACCGTTGCCGATTTCCGTGGCTATGTGGATGCTCAGGAGCGTGTGTCGCAGGCTTACCGCGATCAGGATAACTGGACCCGTATGAGCATCATCAATACGGCAACCAGCGGCAAGTTCTCCAGTGACCGCACCATCATGGAATATAACCGTGATGTATGGGGGCTGTCGCACATCCCGCCGCATGAGGCCTGATGCTGGGCAAGCAGCCTGCTAAGGTCGTTTTATCCGCTTTGATGTATCATTCGCAGCGACTCACGTCGCATGTCACCCTATATTCGAAGGAATCAGTATGTCTAACGTAGAAACTCTGACTGGCCTGCAGCGCCGTCTGACCGCAACTATCCCGCAACAACAGATCCGTACCGAGGTCGAGAGCCGCTTGAAGCGCCTTGGTCGCACTGCCAAAGTCTCCGGCTTCCGTCCCGGCAAAGCACCGATCAAGGTGCTGGAGCAACAATATGGTGATTCTGTGCAGCAAGAAGTGTTGGGGGAATCTTTGCAGCGCTCGTTCGCTGAAGCCGCTATCGCCAACAAGCTGGATGTAGCTGGTTATCCCCAGTTCGAGATCAAGACCACCGACCTGAAAGCACCCGAGATCGAGTTCAGTGCGACTTTTGAGGTCTATCCTCAAGTTGTAATCGGTGACATCTCCGGCGAAAGCCTTACTCGCGTTGCGTTCACGTTGAGCGAGGACGACGTAGAAGAGACGGTCAGCACTCTGCGCAAGCAGCGTGCTGTTTACAAAGCAGTGGATCGTGCCGCAAAGAACGACGATCAATTGCTAATCGATTTCACCGGCACTTTGGGGGGTGAGCCGTTTGAAGGTGGATCGGCCAAAGATTTCAAGGTGTTGCTGGGCTCTGGCCGCATGCTAGCCGACTTTGAGAATGCCCTCATCGGTTGCAAGACTGGCGAGACAAAATCCTTCAACATGACTTTCCCGGAGGATTATCACGGCAAGGATGTGGCGGGCAAAGAAGTCATTTTCACCATTACGGTGCATAAAGTGGAAGAGCCAGAGCTGCCTGCAGTCGATGCAGACTTCGTCAAATCGGTCGGTGTGGCTGATGGCGATGTGGAGAAGTTCCGACAAGAGATTCGCGACAATGTCAGTCGTGAAGCACAGCGTCGTGTCAAAGTGCGCAACAAGGAAAGCGTGATGGCAGTGCTGCTCAAAGTGGCGGAGTTGGAAGTGCCGACTTCCTTGCTGCAAGGCGAAGCACAGCGTTTGATGGAGCAGTCCATGCGCGATATGGAAGCCCGCGGCATGAAGATTCCCAAGGGTATGAAGCTGCCGGTTGAGATGTTCCTGGAGCGTGCAGAGTCCCGTGTGAAGCTTGGCTTGATTCTTGCTGAACTTGTGAAGCAACAAGACCTTAAAGCCAAGCCGGAGCAGGTCGAAGCCTTGATCGAAGAATATGCGCAAAGCTTCGAGCATCCGGACCAAGTGCGTAAATGGTATCGCTCCGAACCGGCCCGCATGCAGGAGATCGAGAACCTGGCTCTGGAAGACAATGTGGTCGCTTGGGTGATAGCGGGTGCCAAAGTGGCCGATCAAGAAGTAAAACTGAACGAACTGATGGGGAACTGAAAATGACGTACGGCGCACTCAGCGACATGATGGAACCGCAGGATTCGGGCATGGTCCCGATGGTCGTAGAGACCAGTGGTCGTGGCGAGCGCGCCTACGACATCTACTCGCGCCTGCTGAAAGAGCGAATCATCTTCTTGGTCGGTCCGATCAACGATCATGTGGCGAATCTGGTGGTAGCGCAGTTGCTGTTCCTGGAGTCGGAGAATCCGGAAAAGGACATCCATCTTTACATCAACTCACCCGGCGGCTCTATCTCTGCCGGTATGGCGATCTACGACACGATGCAGTTCATCAAGCCGCAGGTTTCTACCATGTGTATCGGTATGGCAGCTTCGATGGGTGCATTCCTGCTGCAGGCGGGTGAGAAGGGTAAACGTTTCGCTTTGCCAAATTCCACTGTGATGATCCATCAGCCGCTTGGTGGTTTCCAAGGGCAGGCGAGCGACATCGAGATCCATGCCAAGTACATCCTGAGTCTGCGTGAGAGCTTGTATGCGCTGATGGCAGAGCACACTGGACGCACGGTGGAGGAGATCGCACGCGATAGCGAGCGCGACAACTTCCTGCCTGCGAAAGCGGCGATGGAATATGGTTTGATCGATAAGGTGTTGGATAAACGGGCTTGATTAGAGTGGTTGACTGCCGAATGTCCGGCATGGAGGGATTAAGATGACATCTGAAAAGAACAAGGGCGAGAAGCTGCTCTACTGCTCCTTCTGCGGCAAGAGTCAGCATGAGGTGAAGAAGCTGATCGCTGGACCGTCGGTGTTCGTCTGCGACGAGTGCATTGCGTTGTGTAACGACATCATCCGCGAGGAGACGCAGAATGCCATCGGCGGCGAGAATGCCGAAAAGAAAGACTTGCCGACGCCGCATGAGATATGCGCCAAACTGGACGAGTATGTCATCGGTCAGCCTACGGCGAAGAAGATCCTCTCGGTTGCTGTCTATAACCACTACAAACGTCTGAACCACAAGAACGATGATGACGGTGTCGAGCTGTCGAAGAGCAACATCTTGCTCATCGGCCCGACCGGTTCCGGTAAGACCTTGCTGGCGCAGACACTGGCTCGCCTCTTGAATGTGCCATTCGTGATGGCCGATGCAACTACGTTGACTGAAGCGGGTTACGTCGGCGAAGACGTCGAGAACATCATCCAGAAATTGCTGCAAGCCTGTGAATACGATGTAGAGAAGGCACAGCGCGGTATCGTCTACATCGACGAGATCGATAAGATCTCGCGTAAGTCGGACAATCCGTCCATTACACGTGACGTGTCGGGCGAGGGCGTGCAGCAAGCTCTGCTCAAGCTGATTGAAGGTACTAAGGCTTCGATACCTCCGCAGGGTGGGCGCAAGCATCCGAACACCGAGTTCCTGCAAGTGGACACTTCCAACATACTGTTCGTGTGTGGTGGGGCGTTCGACGGTCTGGAGAAGGTGATCCGCAACCGTTCCGAGAAAGCCGGTATTGGTTTCTCCGCTAACGTAGCCAAGCGCGACGACGAAAAGGATGTAGGCAAGACATTCAGCATGGTCGAGCCGGAAGACTTGATCAAGTTCGGTCTGATCCCTGAGTTCGTCGGCCGTCTGCCGGTAGTGGCGACTTTGGAAGGGCTGGATGAAGCAGCGCTGATCAAGATCCTGTCCGAGCCGAAGAACGCCCTGACCAAACAGTATCAAAAACTGTTTGCAATGGAAGGTGTCGAGCTCGAATTCCGCGAAGGCGTGCTGAATGCCATCGCCAAGAAGGCGTTGGCGCGTAAGACCGGTGCTCGTGGCCTTCGTTCTATCTTGGAGCTGGCCCTGCTGGATACCATGTTCGATCTACCAACTGCTGAGAATGTTGATAAAGTGGTGTTGGATGAGAATGGAGCTGGCGAGATACAGCCTATCGTGATGTACGCGGATACTCCCAAAGCCGCATGAAATCCATGTAATGGGAGGGGTTGATTTATTCAACCCCGGCCCAATGTGGCGAACACAACCTTTTATAGCGAAGTGACTGCCATGACCGAACTCGAAAACAAGCCTCCTTCAGATCAGTACCCGCTGTTGCCTTTGCGCGATGTAGTGGTTTTTCCGCACATGGTCATTCCCTTGTTCGTTGGTCGTGCCAAGTCCATTAAGGCACTTGAGGCCGCGATGGAAGCAGGCAAGAGCATCGTGCTGGTCGCGCAGAAATCGGCCGCCAAGGACGAACCGGCCACCGAAGATATCTATCGCATCGGCAGCATCGCCAACATCCTGCAGATGCTCAAGCTGCCAGACGGCACCGTCAAAGTGCTGGTGGAAGGCACGCAGCGCGCCCGTGTGATCGACGTGTTCGATGACAAGTCGCATCTGGATGCCACCATCGAAGCCATCCCGGTCGATGAGCAGCCGGACAGCGAAGCCGAGGCGATGCGCCGCGCGCTGATCAGTCAGTTCGACCAATACGTGAAGTTGAACAAGAAGATCCCGCCCGAGATCCTGACCTCTCTGGCAGGCATCGACGATGCCGGTCGTCTGGCCGACACCATCGCAGCACACCTGCCGCTCAAGCTGGAGCAGAAGCAGGAAGTGTTGGAGATATTCGACGTGCGCAAGCGCCTAGAGCATCTGTTGGGTCTGCTGGAAGCCGAGCTGGACATCATGCAGGTCGAGAAGCGCATCCGTGGTCGCGTCAAGCGCCAGATGGAGAAGAGCCAGCGCGAGTACTACCTGAACGAGCAAGTCAAAGCCATTCAGAAAGAACTGGGCGAGGGCGAGGACGGTGCCGACATCGAAGAGGTCGAGAAGAAGATCAAGGCTGCGCACATGCCCAAGGATGCCCGCGCTAAAGCAGAAGCCGAGTTGAAGAAGCTCAAGCTGATGTCGCCCATGTCAGCCGAAGCGACGGTGGTGCGCAACTACATCGACATTCTTATCGGTCTGCCCTGGAAGAAAAAGACCAAGATCGACACCGATCTCAAGCATGCTGAAGATATCCTTGAAGCGGATCACTATGGTCTAGACAAGGTAAAAGAACGCATCGTCGAATATCTGGCCGTGCAGCAGCGTGTGGACAAGATGAAGGCGCCTATCCTGTGTCTGGTCGGTCCTCCGGGCGTGGGTAAGACTTCGCTGGGTCAATCCATCGCGCGTGCCACCAACCGCAAGTTCGTGCGCATGTCGCTGGGTGGCGTGCGCGATGAATCCGAGATCCGTGGTCACCGTCGCACCTACATCGGTTCCATGCCGGGCAAGATCTTGCAGAACATGAGTAAGGTCGCGGTGAAGAATCCGCTGTTCCTGCTGGATGAAGTTGACAAGATGGGCATGGACTTCAGGGGCGATCCTTCGTCCGCCTTGCTAGAGGTGCTCGATCCCGAGCAGAACCATACTTTCGTCGACCACTATGTCGAGGTTGAGTACGACCTGTCTGACGTGATGTTCGTCGCGACTTCCAACAGCATGAATATCCCGGGCCCGCTGCTGGATCGTATGGAAGTGATCCATGTCTCGAGCTACACGGAAGACGAGAAGGTCAACATCGCGATCCGTTATCTGTTGCCAAAAGCGATCAAGAACAGCGGTCTGAAACCGGAAGAGGCCAGCGTCTCTGAAAGTGCCATCCGCGACATCCTGCGTTATTACACACGCGAAGCGGGTGTGCGTGGATTGGAACGCGAGCTGTCCAAGATCTGCCGCAAGATCGTGAAGGCATTGCTGATCAAGGGCGAGGCGAAGAAGGTCACTGTCACGGCTCGCAATCTGGACAAGTATCTTGGTGTCCGTCGCTATAGCTATGGCATTGCCGAGAAAAACAATCAGGTCGGTCAGGTCACCGGTCTGGCATGGACTGAAGTCGGCGGTGAGTTGTTGACCATTGAGACAGCTGTGCTGCCGGGCAAGGGCAAGACCACCACCACCGGCAAGCTGGGTGAAGTGATGCAGGAATCCATCCAAGCCGCACTGAGTGTCGTACGTCGCCGTGCGCGAAGCCTAGGTATCGAGGACAACTTCTACGAGAAGAAGGACTTGCATATCCACCTGCCGGAAGGTGCGACGCCCAAGGATGGTCCCAGTGCCGGTATCGGCATCTGCACTGCCATGGTGTCTGCATTGACCGACATTCCAGTGCGCGCCGATGTGGCGATGACCGGTGAGATCACTTTGCGTGGCGAAGTGTTGCCCATCGGCGGCTTGAAAGAGAAGTTGCTGGCGGCACAGCGCGGCGGTATCAAGGTCGTGCTGATCCCAGAAGAGAATGTAAAGGACTTGGTAGAGATTCCAGACAATGTGAAGAACAAGCTAGATATCCATCCGGTGAAGTGGATCGAACAAGTGCTGGAGATCGCACTTGAGCGTAAGCCTGAACCGCTGCCAGAAGTGGCGGCTGATCCGGCTGCAGCATCAGCTGTAGTTGAAGCTGCTACGCCAGTCGCAGTCAAGCATTGATCTGACAAATGCGTGGCGACGAGTAATCTTCGCCGCGCATTTTTTGTCTTCGCCAACCTAATGAAGTTTTTTTCAGCGGGGTCATTGGCAAAGAGTAAAGTTTCTGTATAATGCGCCGCTTTCCGAGGGTGCTTAGCTCAGCTGGTAGAGCACCGCCCTTACAAGGCGATGGTCGGCGGTTCGAACCCGTCAGCACCCACCAGTAAAAGGAAATTGCAGTAAGCAGTAAGAGTTTATGGAGTGGTAGTTCAGTTGGTTAGAATACCGGCCTGTCACGCCGGGGGTCGCGGGTTCGAGTCCCGTCCACTCCGCCAATATATTGATTCGTAAGGGTTTTTAGCCATTTCGGGTCGGTAGTGATACAAAGTAGGGACACAACATAACTTGTTGCTGTCCCTTCTTTATGCCCATAAATCTAGCGCATCACCTGAAAATCTCCCGTCACGGCGTTTTCTATTTCCGCATGGCAGTTCCTGCCGCATTGCGTCCATACATCGGCAAGCGTGAAATCATCAAGTCACTCAGAACCCGTGAACCAGCCGCCGCCAGAAAACTCGCTTATACTTTTGCCTCCCAAACATTCGCATGGTTTTCTACGATGGCTTATGACCCAAAGAGATTCAACCCGCTCGATGTCTCAACGTTCCCAACAGCCAAAGAGATTCGCCCATATGATATCGACTTGGCACGCGGCATCCTAAAAAGCGATGGGCCGGATGACCACGCCAGAATGATGGAAGCGCTGGCAATGATGAAATCCATGCCAGCATCACAGCCTGTAACGGCCCCAGCACCCGCGCAATGGACTGAACCGACACCAGCCCATACCATGACCCTTTCTAAGGCGTTAGCGGCTTATCTGGCGACTATTCAAAACGATAAAACCAGAAACGCCACTGAGCGGGAAATCAAACGCTTCATAGAATGCTGTGGTGACGTCGAGATTCACAAAGTGAGTGGCGTTGATGTTGTGAACTGGAACGCAAAGTTATTGGCAGGTGAGCCAGACAAGAAAAGGAAAGCACAAGCTCCACGAACTGCCGACAACTCAATCCAGTTCCTACAAGGTTTGCTGAAATGGGCGCAAAGAAAAGAATACATACATCACAGCGCTAAGATTGTGACCGAGGGTAAAGCCAACCTAACTAAGAAGCAACGAACGAATGCCACCAAGGGCGCAGAAGCATTTAGCGCTGAGCAGCTCGTCAAGATTTTTGAGACTGAGATGTATAAGAGTTTCTACGGAGATAATCGTAGCCGCTATTGGTTTCCCTTGATAGCGCTATTCACAGGAATGCGAAAGGAAGAAATCGCTCAACTGACGCCCGCTGATATTAAGGCTGAGTACGGCAGCGGGGTTTACTACTTCGATATCAATCGAAACTGGGATAAGACTACGAAGACAATCAACGCACTTCGCTATATTCCAATTCACGACACGCTGATGAAGCTTGGATTTATGGACTATGTGCTTAGCCGTAGAAGTGCGCCCACGCTATTTAGCGACACTGGCAATGCTGTGAGTCACGCATTTATTCGGTATCTCGAAAAAATCGGGGTGAAGGATAAGGACGATAAGCGCAGGATGGTGTTCCACTCATTCAGAGATACATTCAACAATGTATTAGCAACGCCAGCATTTAAAGTCCAAGAGCGTTTGCGCTATGCGCTGATGGGGCACTCAAAAGAGGGCGATACAAACGCCACAAACTACACGAAGCAAATCACGGTGAAAGAGAACAAGGAGTGTGGCATAGATTTCTTGGTTTTTGAGGAAACAGTGGCAGGTGTGACACACAGGCTGGATTTATAAGGAGCGAACATGGATAAAGTGTGTGCGATAGATTGGGGGCTGACTCTTGAATACATCAAGGTCGTGTTGAGTTGGCCACCAATGGCAGTATTGATTGTCGCCGTAGTTATCGTCCGTTTTCAGAAGCCTTTGGAAGACCTGATAAATCGTATTGAGGAAGGCGATATTTTCGGTCAGACAATAAAAGCTCCACGGCCAGTTCAGCAGGTTGATAAGGTACAGGATAAGTTGGCTGAGGCGTCAAAAGGCCAAGCAGCCGAGGAAGCGGATGCCCCATTGCCGCCAGAACTACTAGGTGACCCTAATGCTCATGCTGCGGTTGAGTGGGTTAAGAACAACCCTGCGCAAACTGTTATTGAGTATAAGAACTTAATGTTCAGCTATGGCGCAGAGAGGGTATTCAACCGTATTTATGGTACTCAGGTTGAGATGCTTGAATATCTGTCTCATTGTGAGAATCCTGTCACCTTAATGCAGCTCAATCCTTTTCATGAGAGGCATCAGGCTATTGCTGGGAGCCATGAGTATTTGCTGAAAGATTATGTGGATTTCTTGGTGAACTTCTTGGTTGTTCAGCGCGAAGGTAGTGAAAATATCCAGCTCTATAAAATCACAGACCAAGGCATTGAGTTTCTTTCTTACATCAAGAAGCATTATCCGATGAACTGGAATCAGCGATTGTATTAAGAAAAGTTAAAAGTTTGACTTCCATAAGGATTCTGCTTCACTAGGGGTGTGGCGGGACAGAGAGAGGACGAGCGCTCTTTGATAAATGCGCGGGCGTGAGACCTAGCGGACAAGCCAGAACAACTCGGTGTTTTATGCGTCGCGTGAGTGTTGGGTGACCTTGTCCTTGACCCCTCCAACATTTGTAGCCTCGATTCGGGCATCGGATTTTAGAGTTTGTGAGCGGTCAGAATGGAACGATACACAGCCGCATTGAGAGACTAGACGACAGACCAAGTATCGGGGGCGCTAATGTCCTGAACTGTTCGAGCCGGAGCGATTAGAACCGAACCGGTGCCAATATGTGGGTGGCCAAAGTCCAAACTTGTAAGCGAAATATTTTTTTCTCTTACATTTTTTGGGGAGACTTTGGCCGCACAGTGGGGGGCAAGAGACAAATCAAAGAGGGTCACCACGCCCATTATTCATAGTTGGGCAAGATTTATTCAGGATAGAGCAATACCCTCAGAAGTAAGGAACAGAAGAGCAAACCATAAGACGAGGCAAGAAAGCAAAACGCCCAAGCGCGTTCTAATCCATGCTTTACAACTTTCGCCCTACATAGCACCATGCGCCAGTTCATAAAACTGACCACGCAATGACACCACAACAGTTCATCAAAAAATGGAAAGATAGCCAACTCGGAGAGCGGGCAAGTTACCAAATCCACTTTACTGACCTTTGCGCACTCGTTGGCGTTCCAGCTCCCACACCTGACAGCAAAGACACCTATTGCTATGAACGCGGAGCAACACGCACGGGAGCAGGTAGAGGCTGGGCTGATGTATGGAAGCAAGGACACTTCGCATTTGAGTACAAAGCCAGAGACCGAAACCTAGGTGATGCGTTAAAGCAGTTGATGACATACGCGCTTGCGTTGGAGAGTCCACCGCTGCTTGTCGTGTGCGATACACACATCATCGAAATCCACACGCATTTTACTAATGCCCCGTCCGAAGTTCACACCATCGCACTCGACGACATAGGCGAAACCTCTAACCTTGAAAAACTGCGCTGGCTGTTCAACTCGCCAGAGAAGTTCTACCCCAAACGCACAATCTCTCAAATCACAGAAGAAGCGGCGGGCAAGTTCGCCGCGCTTGCTCAATCCTTGAATAGCAGAGGACATAAGCCGCAAATCGTGGCGCACTTCCTTAATCAATGCCTGTTCTGTATGTTCTCCGAAGATGCGGGGTTGTTGCCTAAAAGGTTGTTTGAGCGCTTGCTGGATAAAAGTCAGACCGACCCCGACAAACTCTCGACACGGCTTGAATCCTTATTTGTCTCGATGCGCAAAGGCGGCGACTTCGGCGCAGATGAAATCTCTTGGTTCAACGGTGGGCTATTCGAGAAGATAGAAGTCCTCCCGCTGACCACTGATGAAATCAAGATGCTCTTCGAAGCATCTAAGCTCGATTGGAGTGGGATTGAGCCATCCATATTCGGAACACTATTTGAGCGCGGCCTAGACCCTCAGAAACGCTCTCAACTTGGTGCGCACTACACTGACCAGCAATCAATCATGCGCATCATCAATCCTGTGATTGTTGAGCCTCTAACAAAAGAATGGGAAGCCGCACGCACTGAGATTGAGGGCAAGATAGCCAAGCGTAAGAAAAGCGGAGACAAGGCGGAGCGTGATGCTCGCGCCGTTTTCACCACCTACCTTGAAAAGCTCCAAAACTTCAAAGTACTCGACCCTGCGTGCGGGAGCGGAAACTTCCTTTTCCTTGCCTTGCGTGCGTTGAAAGACCTCGAACACAAAGCCAACCTGGATGCGGAAGCCTTGGGGCTAAATCGGCAAATCAACATCGAAGTGTCGCCCGCCAATGTACTAGGGATTGAACTCAACTCATATGCCGCAGAACTTGCCCGCGTCACGGTGTGGATTGGTGAAATCCAGTGGATGCTCAAAAATGGCTACCCCATCCGCAAAAATCCTATTCTCCAATCGCTCGACCATATCGAGAACCGTGATGCGGTGTTGAATGCCAACGGCACAGAAGCCAAGTGGCCTGTCGTCTATGCCATCATCGGCAACCCGCCGTTTTTGGGCGATAAGAAAATGCGCGGTGAGTTAGGCGATGACTATACCAATGCCCTGCGTAAGTGCTATGCCAGCCGCGTTGCGGGTGGTGCGGATTTGGTTGTTTATTGGTTTGAGAAATCACGAGCACACATTGAAGCAGGAAACTGTCAGCGAGCAGGGCTAGTGTCGACCAACTCCATTCGAGGAGGTGCTAACCAATCAACTTTGGCACGCATTGGAGAAACAACTAAAATATTTAATGCGTGGAGTGATGAAGAATGGATTAACGAAGGCGCAGCCGTGCGTGTGTCGTTAGTTTGCTTTGGAGATGGAGGGGAAGCGAAACTGAATGGCATATCTGTTGATGCGATTCATGCCGATTTAACCGCCGGTGAAGGATTGAATCTCACACAAGCAAAGGTGCTTAAATCCAATGCGGGAGTTGGATTTATTGGAACTCAAAAAAGCGGGGACTTCGACATTGATGGCAGTTTGGCTCGCACGTGGTTGAGACAGCCCAACCCGAATGGGAAGTCCAATAGCGATGTGGTTCGCCCTTGGGTCAATGGCATGGATATTACACGCCGCCCATCAGATACTTGGATTGTTGATTTTGGTGTCTCGTTAAGCGAACAAGCGGCTTCCCAATATGAAATCCCGTTTGAGCATATTTCTTCAGCAGTTCACACGCATCTCTTATCAAAGCGTGCTGAATGGCTCTCGCAGGGGAAGAATACCAAGCACCTTGATAAGCAAATCCAGACTTGGCATTTGCTGTGGTGTACACGTGAAGAGATGCGCAAAGCTTTGAATGGTAAACGTCGCTATATCGGGACTCCCCGAAATGGTAAGTATCGTTTGTTTAAGTGGCTAGATATAACTGTTCTGCCTGATTGCCAAGTTGTGGCTATTGCTCGTGATGATGACATTAGCTTTGGTATCGTCCATTCGCGCTTTCACGAACAGTGGGCATTGCGAGTCTGTTCTTGGCTCGGAGTCGGTAATGACCCCCGATACACTCCAACAACTACGTTTGAAACCTTCCCCTTTCCAGAAGGGCTAACGCCAGACCTGCCAGAGGCGAGTTTTTCTAATCCAGCTGCTGAGGCAATAGCCACCGCAGCACAGGAGCTAAACAAGCTGCGGGATAACTGGCTTAATCCTATCGAATGGGTAGATTGGGTGCGCACACCCGAAGAAGAAAAAGCGGGCTATCCCTTGCGCCCTGTTGCCAAAGTAGGACATGAGGCCGACTTAAAGAAGCGCACCCTCACCAATCTATACAATCTGCGCCCTGCGTGGCTGGACAATGCCCACAAGTTGCTAGATGCGGCAGTCGCCAAGGCTTACGGCTGGAACGACTACACACCAGAGATGCCCGATGAGGAAATCTTGCGCCGTTTGCTTGTTTTGAATCTGAAATCTGCCCACTCTTAGGCAGAACCCCAAGTACCTTACAAAATAACTCGGGAATACTGCGACTATTGGTCGTTGTGTTCCTGTTTCTTGTCTCTGAATTGTTTGCTCCTTTCCATACCCCCATTTCATTGGCCTTTGTGTCAGTCATGAATTGAGGGATTTGAGCGTAAGTCATTGAAAGAGATGGACAAAATAGACATTTTTTGATATGATTCATCCCTCAATAAAAACAAGGGAGGAACTAACAATGAAAGGAAATAAGCGTTTAAATCAAAACCTCGTCAAGGCAGTCAAACAAGGGAATGTTGAGGAAGTTAGGCGATTGTTAGAGCGAGGGGCAAATGTCCTAGCAAGGTGTCACGATGGCCATTCAGTTCTTGAACACGCATTGTTTCATTTTGAGAACAAAGAAATATCTGAGTTGCTATTACAGAATGGAGCTGACCCTGATGTTTTGATTGGGTGCAACAAAGATATTCCTGCCGTTTTATCGGCTGTTGCGTTCTGTGACGGCGAGGACCCATATGCTGCCCGAGCAGTGTACCTTTCATCAAGATTTACTAAACCAGAAGATAGGGTTTCAATGTTGATTCGGTATGGCGCAAATCCTTACCTTTTTGGAGGGCGCGAGAACAATGCGTTATATATCGCGCAGGAAAGTGGGCGAGAAGACCTCGTTGAGCTATTAGTGAACGGTAGAGCAGAAGTAGAAAAGAACGCATTGGAAATGGTGCTGCCAGTATTGCCGGAGGTGGCTAGCCGTCCAAGGGCTCGTTTATGAACCAACTAATCGCCCCTAGCTTCTGACTGTGTGAAGCCTTGGGCGGAGGCGCTTTCCTTTATCTCATGCCGCTGGGTCTTCAACAACCCAGCGCCGTAGCGCTCCCAGCCTTTCAGCTTGTCCGCTTCTTTCTCGTTGTGAATCTGTAACAACGCCCCCAGCAAAATCTCATCCGAAAGCATATTGCCCAACTTCTCTCGGGCGAGGATGACCAATCCGCCGAGGCGGTATTTTTCCCGCGCTAGTTCCTTGCGTTCTATCTCCCGCTCACGCGCAGAAATGGCCTTTTGTTTGCGTTGTAAGTCGGCAAGCTGCCTTTCCAACTTCTCCCGTTTTTGCTCAATCACATTGAGCCGTTGCGCATAGCTGTATCCCATAGGTTCTCCTTCTCAGTGGCTACCTCTTATCTGATAGCAGGTTTTTTTAATCGCGCAACCCATTGACTTAATTAAATATTCAACTATGGATTGTAAGGCAGCACAAAACTAACAGACGCACTTAGGCAACTCTTACGAGTAGCCGAGCGCCGAGGTTGAAGCCTCGGAGAAAGGACAAAGCAGGTATGGCGATATTCCACCTCCATATTGACAGCTATCGGCGCAGCCGAGGCCGCACCGCTATCGGTGGCGCAGCCTATCGTCGTGGCTTGAAAGCATCCTGCCCCGTGTCGGGCAGACGCTTTAACTTTCGCACCAAGGAGGAGGTCGCATTCTCAGAGTTCATCCCCGCGCAAGACGACCTCACCGATTACAGCCAGTTATCAAACTTGCTGAATCTCTACGAAGCAATCGAACGCGCAGAGAAACACCCTCGCGCAACGCTTGGCCGTGAGATTGAAGCAGCCTTGCCCCACGAGTTGGCCCTGCCGCAGCAAGTCGAACTTGTGCGGGCGTTTGTGGCAGAGGTGCGCCAACGCTTTGGCGCAGAGCGTGCCTTTTTTGATTTTTCTATCCATGACAAACAGAACAACGCGCACGCCCATATTTGCATGGCCGAGCGTGAACAGTCCGCGCCCTTCGTCTTCGAGAAGACCAAGAGGCGTGATTGGGACGGGGAATCGTTCGTCAGTGCTTGCCGAGAAATATGGCAAGCCCAAACAAACTCCGCGTTAGAGCAAGCAGGAATCAATCAGCAAGTGGATTGCCGCTCACATGCTGACCGAGGGATAAAGGTCTTGCCCTCGTTTCACGAAGGCAAAGCGGCCTATTTTAATAGCGAGGTGAAGAAGATGAACGACATCATCCAACAGACGAACCAAGAGATAAAAGCGCGACTCATTATTCCTGAGGAAGTCATCGACATAGAAGAACTGCGAACGACCGAAACGCCTGCGGTCTGCTTCAATCCCGACGACATGAAAGTCGAGAGAGCGAAACTGGCTGGCTTTCCTTATAGGTTGGCGCGGAAGCAATACGAGGGATTCTCTATCCTTGGCCTTTCTTATATCAACTACAAGCACCCGAAGCGAATAACGCTCTGGTTCGACGACCGCGCAAGCGTGGTTGATATGGGGAGTCGCATCACGGCAAGCGGTGGAACGGCCAAGGCCAATGCTGAGCGGGTGGTCGAACTTGCCCGCATGAAAGGCTGGAAGCGCATCGTCTTTTCAGGGGATGAGGAATATTTGCGAGAGGCATTTAGACAGGCACTAGCGAAGGGGCTTGAAATCGCCACGGATGGCGAGAGACAGCAAACACTGTTGAAAACGATACTGGCGGAGATTCAGCCACAGGCAGGGGCGCAGGTTCTACCGATACCGACCAATACACCAAGGAAAGGGATGAGGCTATGAAGATACCAACGAAAGAAGAGATTGCCAGACGGTTAGAGCGTAAGCGACAAAAGAAAGAAGCAGCCCAAGGGGAGGGCGGTGGCTTTACATATATAGACGAGGAAGAAATCAACTCCTTACACAGCCTCAACCAACTGGCAGAGCTGGAATCTGTGAGAGAGGGAACGCGGCGGCTGGTGGGGGAGATAGCAAAGGCGGAGGCAGGATTGCGCAAAGTGTGTGGAGGAATGAAAGGCTGAGCCCCATTCAAGTTCTGACTTGTGCGATAATGCGCGGCCTTTCGGTGAGGGGAAACAACCAAGGGATACAAAGAGGGGGTACAAACTTTGTATCAGTGGCTTTCCCACTTTCTGTAAGTTGTTGTATTGTTTGGCCTTGAAATTTAATGCGGAGGGATTTGGGTGTCCCGTCCACTCCGCCAAACAAAGGCGAACGAAAGTTCGCCTTTTTTCTTATGTGGTGCACGTTTCGCATCAATCTTTTGACACAGGTGTTTCTATGTTCAATTTTGTGCATGAAAGAAAGCGTGTAGTACAGGTCGTACTGGCGCTCATCATTTTGCCTTTTGCATTTTGGGGCCTTGATTCGTATCAGAACTCTGGCGATGCCGGAGTGATGGCGACAGTGAACGGCACCAATATCGGTCAGGCTGAATTCGAGGATGCGCTCATGCAGCAGCGTCGTCGTATGCAAGAACTGGCTGGCGCGAATTTCGATCCAGAATTGTTCGATCGTCCTGAGATCAAACGCTCCGTTTTGGAAGGCTTGGCAACACAGCATCTGATGCTCGCAACTGCCAAAGATGAAGGTTTGGCGGTGAGTGATGAGCAGATCGCCCAGATCATCGCCAGCGTCGGCGCATTTCAGAAAGACGGTCGTTTCGACAAGCAGATGTATGAAGCTGCCCTGCGAGCCCAAGGAATGTCGCCAGAACTGTTCGAATATCGAGTTCGTCAGGACATCTTGAACCGTCAATTGACCGATGCCTATACACAGAACGGTTTTTCTGCCGAAACGACAGCAGAGAAATTGATCCGTCTCAACGAGCAGCAGCGCGTGGTTTCAATCACGACGCTCGGCTTGAGCGACTTCCTGAAAAAGGCGGTCGTGGCTGATGCCGAGGTCAAGAAATATTACGAACAGAATTCGCAGCAATTCCAAGTGCCGGAACGTGCGCAAGTCGATTATCTGGTTTTTTCTGCCGATGCATTGGCAGAAAAGATCAATCCGAC
This sequence comes from Sideroxydans sp., assembly GCA_024636935.1. Taxonomy (GTDB): domain Bacteria; phylum Pseudomonadota; class Gammaproteobacteria; order Burkholderiales; family Gallionellaceae; genus Sideroxyarcus. Next base: position 30,690 of record JAGXGC010000035.1, read on the forward strand.
GGCTGCGGAGGTAAAGGGATACTACGACGAGCATCTGGGCGAATTTAGTACACAAGAGCAACGTCAGGCTTCCCACATTCTGATCTCGGTCGCAACACAAGCTAGCGATGCGGAAAAGCAGGCGGCCAAACAACAAGCTGAGCAACTGCTGGCAGATGTGAAGGCTGCGCCTTCCAAGTTCGCTGCTATAGCCAAAGAGAATTCACAAGATCCCGGTTCGGCAGCGAACGGTGGTGATCTGGGTATGTTCGCTCGCGGCATGATGGTGAAGCAGTTCGATGAGGCGGTGTTCTCCATGAAGGTCGGTCAGATCAGCGATCTGGTGCAGACTGATTTCGGATATCACATCATCAAGGTGACAGCAGTCAAAGCTTCCAAAGCGCAACCGCTGAAAGAAGTGAGTGCATTAATCGAGCAACGTCTGCGTGCGCAACAATCGGCTGACAAGTTCGCTGAGCTCGCAGAGCGCTTCAACGATATCGTGTATGAGCAGAGTGATAGCCTGGCGCCGGCAGCCGAACTGGTGGGTGTCAAGGTGGTGTCCGGTACTTGGTTGAGTCGTGACCAGCAGCCGAACGAGCTGTGGACAGCGAAGGCTTTGGAAGCGGTCTTCTCCGAAGATGCGGTGAAGAACAAGCGCAATACCGCAGCGGTTGAAGTGAAGCCGAATACCTTGTTGGCTGCGCATGTCACGCAGCATCAGGAGGTGACGGTGCGCCCTTATGAAGAAGTGGCCTCGGGTATCCGCAAGCTGTTGCAGCACAAAGCTGCGCTGATGGCTGTAGAAGAGCAAGGAAAAGCAACGCTGGCAGGACTGCAGGGTGGTGAAGCAAAGCGCTTGGTCTGGAAGACAGCGCTGAAGCTGTCGCGTGCTCAGCGTTCCGATCTTGAGCCGACACTGTTGCATCAGATATTCCTCGCCGATACCAGAAAATTGCCAGCTTATGTGGGCGTGGTCGATGCGACGAGTGGATATGTCATCGCTCGCATAGACGCAGTAAAAGATGTGGCAAGCATCGATCCGGCCAAACGCGAGCGTTATGCTCAGCAGATGCGTCAGGTCACCGGAGAGGCATTGTTGGCTGCCTATCTGATGGATGCCAAAGCAGGTGCTGATATCTCGATTAAGGCTTTTGCTAACGAAAGCACCAAATAAGCATATTTTTAGTATCAAGAAAACGCCGCTCATCGAGCGGCGTTTTTTATTGTAAAAAGCCTTTGGGAATGCCGGTCAAGGCGCATCGCATCGGGGTGTCGCTATCGTATATAATCCCGCGTTCTTTTTTACTGAGCCGAACCTGCAGAGTCTATGCAAGCGTCCCCGAAACTGGAAGTGATCGATCTGGCCTGTGAGCGTGGCGACCAACGCCTGTTCAGCGGTCTCAGCTTCACGCTCTCCAGCGGCGAGCTGATGCAAGTGCAGGGCGAGAACGGCAAAGGCAAGACCACGTTGTTGCGTGCACTGTGCGGCTTCGTGCAGCCGGTGGCCGGTGCGGTGCACTGGTGTGGACGCAATGTCGAAGAATGGGACGAAGATTTTCACGCACAGACTTGCTACCTTGGTCACCTGAATGCGATCAAGGATGAATTGAGTGCACTGGAGAATCTGCTGCTGACTGCTGGCTTGGCCGGTGTTCAACTCAGCGAAAAAACAGCTCTGGAAGCGCTACGTCGCATGGGTTTGCGTCGCAAGGAACATCTGCCGGTGCGCGTGCTGTCGCAGGGGCAACGTCGTCGTGTCGCACTGAGTCGCTTGCTGGTTGTCGATGCCACGTTGTGGATATTGGACGAGCCTTTGACCGCACTTGATGTGGGGGCAGTTGACCTTATGCAGGAACTTATTGGAGAACATCTGTCGAACGGTGGCATGGCGATATTCACCACGCATCAACCTTTGCATGTGGCGGGTATCGAAACGCGGGAATTGTTGCTGTCATGAGCCGTCTTTCTGTGTTCGGTTTATTGGGTTTAGTGATCAAGCGTGATCTGTTGCTGGCGATGCGTCGCCGTGCGGACGTGCTGACCACACTGATATTTTTTGTGATGGTGGTCAGTCTGTTCCCGCTGGGTGTTGGGCCTGAGCCGGATATGTTGCGCAAGATGGCTGGTGGTGTGTTGTGGGTCGCCGCTTTGCTGTCATCGATGTTGTCGCTGCCGCGCATGTTCTCGGCAGACCATATCGACGGTACGCTGGAGCAGATGATGTTGGCACCGCAATCGCTGACCGTGATGGTGTTGGGCAAGATCGTCGCACACTGGATGTTGTCCGGTCTGCCGCTGGTGTTGATCGCGCCGGTGCTGGGCTTGCAGTTCGACATGCCGGCAGACGCGATCGGTATATTGATGCTGGCGTTGTTGTTGGGTACGCCGGTGCTGAGCATGATCGGTGCAGTCGGCGCGGCGCTGACCTTGGGTTTGCGCGGTGGCGGTGTGCTGGTGTCATTGCTGGTGTTGCCGTTGACGATCCCTGTGCTGATCTTTGGCGCGGGGGCAGTCGAAGCAGTAAGTGGTGGTATGGACGCGGCATCCAATTTGTCGTTGTTGGGTGCGTTCTTGTTGTTTGCGCTGGTGTTCTCGCCCTTTGTGGCAGCCCAAGCGTTGCGAATTTCGATGGAGTGATGAAGATTGGCGATCAACTGGTTTAAATATTCTGCTCCCTCCACCTTCTACGGTTTGGCGGGAAAACTGACTCCTTGGTTCGCGTGGCCTGCAGCGTTGCTGTTCGCAGTCGGACTGTATATCGGCTTCTTCGTTGCGCCGACCGACGCGATTCAAAGTGAGGCCTACCGCATCATATTCATCCATGTGCCGGCCTCCATCCTGTCCATGTTCCTCTACCTCATCATGGCCGGCTATGCAGCTCTCGGTCTGATCTTCAAGACACGCCTCTCTTCCATGATGGCCTCCGCACTGGCACCGACTGGTGCACTGTTCGCGCTCATCTCCTTGTGGACCGGCGCGCTGTGGGGCAAGCCGATGTGGGGTGCCTGGTGGGTGTGGGATGCACGCCTGACATCTGAACTGATCCTGCTGTTCCTCTATCTCGGCTTCATCGCCCTGCAGGCTTCCATCGAAGATCCGCGCCGTGCGGACAAGGCCAGCGCCTTGCTCGCCATCGTCGGCTCGGTGAACGTGCCCATCATCTATTACTCCGTGCAGTGGTGGAACACCCTGCATCAGGGCGCGACCATCAAGATGACCGGCACCAGCATGCATGTCGCCATGCAGCAATCCATGTTCACCGTGCTGGTCGCTTGCTGGTTGTATGCCATCGCAATGGGGCTGTCGCGCGTACGCAGCATCATCCTCGAGCGTGAAGCGAATACGCAGTGGGTCAAGGAATTGCCGGAGGTGAAACAATGAGCATGTCCGAATTCTTTTACATGAACGGCTACGCGTTCTACGTGTGGGGCTCATATGGCCTGACACTGTTGGTGTTTCTGATCGAGGTTGCCATGGTCAGGCACAGAAGGCAGTTGGCATTGCGCCAGTTGCGATTGATGAACGAAAGCGGGGATGAGTGATGACACCGAGACAGAAACGACTTGCCTGGATATTGATAGGCGTGGGCCTCGTAGCGGCGGCGGTAGGGCTGGTGCTGTTCGCTTTGAAGAACAACGTCAGCCTATATTTCACCCCGACTCAGGTCTACAACAAGGAAGCGCCGCAAGCTCGCAACTTCCGCATCGGCGGCATGGTTGAGGAGGGTAGTGTGCAACGCCAGAAGGACGGACTGACCGTGCACTTCAAGATCACCGACACTGCGAATGCTATGGAAGTGGTATACAAAGGCATACTGCCCGACCTGTTCAAAGAAGGTAAGGGTGTGGTCGCACAAGGCAAGCTGAATTCAGAAAACATCTTCGAGGCCGAAGAAGTTCTGGCCAAGCATGACGAGAACTACATGCCACCCGAGGCAATGGACGCGATCAAAAAAGCAGAAGACGCCAAGGCCGCATCCGGCAACGCAACACCCGCAGCCACCAAATAATTTTTAGAAAGTATCCGCATGATTCCAGAGATCGGTAATTTCGCACTCGTTGTCGCACTGTTCATCGCCATCATTCAAGGTGTGTTGCCTATTTACGGCGCAGCGCGTGGAAACGAGGTTTTGATGGGGACTGCCCGCACGCTGGCGATAGGGCAGTTCTTGATTGTCGGCATTGCCTTTGCCTGCCTCACCTACTCTTTCATCATTAACGACTTCTCGGTGCTCTACGTCGCGCAGCATTCCAATTCGCAACTGCCGATCGCCTATCGTGTGGCGGCGGTTTGGGGTGGTCACGAAGGTTCTTTGTTGCTGTGGGCTTTCATCCTGACGCTGTGGACATTCTCCGTTGCCGTGTTCAGCAAACACTTGCCCCAAGAGATGGTGGCGCGTGTGCTCGGTGTGATGGGTCTGGTCTCGGTTGGTTTCCTGCTGTTCATGCTGTTCACTTCCGATCCCTTCGATCGTCTGCTGCCGGCCGCACTGGATGGTCGCGATCTGAATCCGCTGCTGCAAGACCCCGGTCTGGTGATCCATCCGCCGATGTTGTACATGGGTTACGTCGGCTTCTCCGTCGCGTTCGCTTTTGCGCTGTCCGCATTGCTGGGCGGCAAGCTGGATTCCACTTGGGCGCGCTGGTCGCGTCCGTGGACGACCATCGCTTGGGTGTTCATGACCATCGGTATCGCACTCGGAAGTTGGTGGGCGTATTACGAATTGGGCTGGGGCGGTTGGTGGTTCTGGGACCCGGTCGAGAACGCCTCCTTCATGCCCTGGTTGGTTGGCACTGCATTGATCCACTCGCTGGCCGTCACTGAAAAGCGCGGTGCATTCAAGAGCTGGACTGTGCTGCTCGCCATCGCCGCTTTCTCGCTGTCGCTGCTGGGCACCTTCCTCGTGCGTTCCGGCGTGCTGACTTCGGTGCACGCTTTCGCCACCGACCCCGAGCGCGGCGTGTTCATCCTGTCCTTCCTGGTCATCGTGATCGGCGCTTCGCTGCTGTTGTTCGCTTGGCGTGCGCCCAAGGTCGGTTTGGGTGGCAAGTTCGACATCATCTCGCGCGAATCCATGCTGCTGAGCAACAACGTATTGTTGTCTGTCGCTTCCGCATCGGTGTTCCTCGGTACGCTGTATCCCTTGTTCATGGATGCGCTTGGCTTTGGCAAGCTGTCGGTCGGCCCGCCTTACTTCAATACCGTTTTCGTACCGCTCATGGTGCCGCTGGTGATGATGATGGGTCTGGGCCCCGTGGCGCGCTGGAAGAAAGCTAGCCTGCCCGATATCTGGATCCGTGTGCGCTGGGCGCTGGCAGCAAGCATGGTGATCGCCATCCTGTTGCCGCTGGTGATGGGTGAATGGACGCCGATTGTTGGTCTAGGCATTTTGCTGGCCGCTTGGGTCATCACCACCGGATTCCTCGATCTGAAACGACGCATGGGCAGCGAAGGCAGCTTCATGCAGCGTCTCAAGGTGCCGTCGCGCAGCTACTACGGCATGCAACTGGCCCACTTCGGCATCGCCGTGTTCATCATCGGCGTTACGCTGGTGAAGGGCTACGAGAGCGAGCGTGACGTGCGCATGGATGTTGGCGACACGCTCACCACCGGTGGTTACGTGTTCCGTTTCGACGGTGTGACCGAAGTAGAAGGCCCGAACTACGTTGCAGCGCGCGGTATCGTCAGCGTCAGCAAAGACGGCAAGCCGCTCACAGTGCTGCATCCAGAGAAACGCCAGTACAACGCATCCGGCATGCCCATGACTGAAGCTGCCATCGATACCGGCTTCCTGCGCGACCTGTATGTATCGCTTGGTGAGCCCATTCCCGATAGCGAAGCCTGGGCTGTGCGCATCTACCTCAAGCCCTTTGTCGATTGGATCTGGGCCGGCTGTTTGTTTATGGCACTGGGCGGTTTGCTCGCAGTGACAGATCGTCGTTATCGCATCAAGGCACGCAAAGCTGAGACGACAACCCCGAAAACTCTGGAGGAGCAGACAGCATGATGCGTTTCCTGTTACCACTGGTCATCTTCGTTGTACTCGCAGGTTTTCTGTTCGTCGGCCTCAGCCTGAACCCGCGTGAAGTACCGTCTCCGTTGATCGACAAACCTGCACCGGCTTTTACCCTGCCACAGTTGCATGAAGAGAAAAAACAATTCTCGCCAGCCGACATGAAAGGAAAAGTCTGGCTGCTCAACGTATGGGCCTCCTGGTGCGTATCCTGCCGTGAAGAGCATCCCGTGCTGATGGCCTTGTCGCAGCAGAACATCGTGCCGATCTACGGCCTCGACTACAAAGACAAACCCGAAGACGGCAAGATGTGGCTGGCGCGCGGTGGTGATCCCTACGTGCTGAGTGTGATGGATCGTGAAGGCCGCATCGGTATCGACTATGGCGTATATGGCGTGCCGGAAACCTACGTCATCGATAAACAAGGTGTCATCCGCTACAAACAGATCGGTCCTGTCAATCAGCAGAATCTGAGCGAGAAGATATTGCCTCTAGTCGCGGAGCTGCAAAAACAATGAAAAAGATACTGATCCTCCTGTTCTGCCTGTTGCCTACCTTCTCCTTCGCCGGTGAAGCGCAGGACATGGCCGAAAATCCGGAACTGGAAAAACGCATGATCGTGCTGGCCGAAAAGCTGCGCTGTCTGGTGTGCCAAAACGAATCACTCGCAAGCTCGCATGCCGATCTGGCTGAAGACCTGCGCCGCGAAGTGCGTGAGTTGATGCAAAAAGGGATGAGCGACGATGAGGTCGTCGACTATCTGGTCTCGCGTTATGGTGATTTCGTGCTGTACGACCCGCCGGTGAAGAGCTACACCATGTTGTTGTGGTTCGGTCCGTTCGCCCTGTTGCTGGTCGCCGGACTCGGTCTGTTCTTCCAGTTGCGCAAGCGTCGTGAGACCGTGCCCGAAGCCAACCTGACTCCTGAAGCGCATCAGCGCGCCGAAGCCCTACTTAAGGAAGAAGAAAAATCATGATCCTGTTCTGGTTCCTCAGCGCGGCGCTGGTCGCCCTCGCCATCGTATTCATCGTCTACCCGCTGTGGCGTGGCGCTCCCAAGAGCAACGCAGTGGCGCGTCATGCCGCCAACCTCGAGATTCTGCGTGACCAGATATCCGAGATGGATGCCGACCTGAAAAACGGCCTGCTTACTCCCGAGCTCTATGAACAAGGCAAACGTGAACTCGAAACTCGCGTGCTGGAAGAAGTCGTACCTGAAACTGCGCCAGTGACGGCAGGCTCCAACAAGACGCTTGCCATCGTGCTTGCTGTGCTGCTGCCTATCTTCTCCGTCGGCACCTACTTCCTAGTGGGCGAACCCAATGCTATGTCACCAGCCAATCCGCATGCAGGGATGAATAGCATGGGTGGCGCGATGCTTACCGATAACGGTATCAGCGGATTGGAGAAGCGTGTCGAAGCCAACGATCAGGACGGCGAAGCCTTAGTGATGTTGGCGCGCAGTTATATGGAAGTAGATCGTTTCGCTGATGCCTCCAAGATGTATGAAAAACTCACCAAGCTGGTCGGTGACGAAGCTTGGGTATGGGCCGACTACGCCGATGCAAAAGCGATGGCTATCGGTCAAACCCTGCGCGGTAAGCCCACCGAGTACATCAACAAGGCACTCCAACTCGACCCGAACCATATGAAGGCGCTGGCACTGGCCGGTTCCGCCGCCATGGAGCGCGGTGACTTTGCTGTCGCCATTAAGCACTGGGAGAAGCTGCTCAAACAGCTGCCGCCGGGTGGAGAAGATTCGATGGCGATCCAAGCGGGTCTGAATGAAGCACGCCAGTTGCTGTCGCACATGAAGAGTGGCGGCAAGACACCGCCGATGCTGGAACAGATCGCACCGCCTGAACAGATGGCAAGCGCCGCACCCGGAAAAGAACGTATCACCGGCCGCGTCACACTCGATCCAAAGCTGAAGGGTAAATACAGCCCGGACGACACTTTGTTCGTGTTGGCCCGTGCCGCACAAGGTCCTAAGATGCCGCTCGCCATCGTGCGCATGCAAGTGAGCGACCTGCCGCTGGACTTTGAACTTGACGATAGCATGGCCATGGCACCGCAGATGAAACTCTCCAACTTCGACGAAGTCGTGGTGGTGGGGCGTATCTCCAAATCCGGTACCGCCATGCCGCAAGCAGGTGATGCCGAAGGCTTCAGCATCACCGTGAAGCCAGGCACCAAGAACGTGAAGTTCAAGATCGATCATATCGTGGAGTAAATCTGCAATATGACAAAAAAGCCGCACTGAGAGATCAGTGCGGCTTTTTTATTCTTTCTGTTATGTTGTATCGACTCACGCTGTGAGCATGACGAAGGAAGAGATATGCATAACCCAAAGATCGTGAAGTGGCTGTGGTCAATCATGTTCGCATCGTGTGCAGCCACAGCCGCCCCCTTGCCAACCGTGGAACAAGTCGACCTGAAACGCTATCTTGGCAAGTGGTATGAGATCGCCAGTATTCCGCAGTTCTTTCAGCGGCAGTGTGTGAGTGACGCGATGGCCGAGTACGCGATGGACGGCGCGGATATCGCAGTCACTAACAGCTGCATGACAGAGAGTGGTGAACGCTCGGTGGCGCAAGGGCGCGCCAGAGTGGTCGATGAGATCAGCCGCGCCAAACTGGAAGTGACTTTCGTCAAACTATTTGGCTGGCTGTACTTTCTTGGAGGTGATTACTGGGTGATCGACTTGGCACCGGACTATCGCTACGCAGTCGTCGGCCATCCGGACAGAACCTATGCGTGGATATTGGCAAGACAGACTGCGCTTTCCAAGACTGATTTGATTGCGATCGAAAGCCGCCTGCGTGAGAACGGTTACGACACCTGTGCACTATTGACGACCGTGCAGACGGGAGGCTTGCAGATCAGGCAACCATTGTGTGAAGTCGTCAAAGCGGAATAGCAAACATGCCGACTGATGCGGAAGCCGCGGGGCTGGCCTCATTTCTGATCGATGACCGATCCAGTGATTCACTCGTGACGGCAGACGGTCGTGTCTGGCGCATCGTCACCGATACCGTGATGGGCGGTGTTTCCTCAGCCACGCTGGAGCCGACATTGACGCAAGGCAAGCCATGCCTGCGCATGAGAGGTGAGGTCTCGCTTGAGAACCGCGGTGGATTCGTTCAGGCGACGATCGATCTGGAGCAGAGCGGATTCCTCGATGCCAGCGCCTATCGCGGGATTGAGATCGAGGTGTGTGGTAACGGTGAGTCATACAACCTGCATCTGCGTACGCAAGACACTTGTATCGTTTGGCAGTCCTATCGGATCGAATTCGTTGCCAGTGATCAATGGCAGACGTTAAGGCTGCCATTCGAATCATTTCGCCCACATCGCATCGACACTCCATTGAATACTCGGCATCTGCGCAGGCTGGGTGTGGTCGCGATCGGTCGCGAGATGCAGGCTGACCTTAGCTTTGCTCGACTGTCGTTGTACCAATGAAAGTGAAGTCAGAGGTGTTTTGGATCGACGTTCAGTTGCAGCCAATATTCCAGCAGAGCCAGATGCCATAGCTTGCTGCCATTGAGGCGCGTAAAGTGAGACTCAGGTTCTGCGAGGAGTTTTTCTACGTAGGCTTTATTGAATAGGCCGCGTTTCTGGCAAGTTTCCGATAGCAATATCTCGCGCATGAATTCCAAGAATTCACCGCGCACGTATTTCAATGCGGGGACGGGGAAGTAGCCTTTGGGGCGGTCGATCACGCTGTCGGGGATGAGACCGCGCGCGATGGCTTTGAGGGGGAACTTGCCACCTTCTTTCAAGCGCAGTGAGGGCGGCATCTTGGCGGCGAGTTCGACCAGCTCGTGATCGAGGAAGGGCACGCGTGCTTCCAAACCCCAAGCCATACTCTGGTTGTCCATGCGCTTCACCGGATCATCCACCACCAGCGTGCTTACGTCGAAGCGCAGCACTTGGTCTAAGAATTCATCGGCGTTCGGTTTCGATAGTTCGTTGGCGACCAGTTCGCTGGTGACATCCTCGGTGTGGAAAGCCTCGCTCACAGTTTCAAGATACTCGGCGTGGTCGCGGTCGAAGTAGTTGTTGCGGAATTTTTCCAGCGGATCGCCTTCTGCCGCATCCATCTTCGGATACCAGAAGTAGCCCGCGAACACTTCATCCGCGCCTTGTCCGGCCAGCACCACTTTCACATCTTTCGATACTTGCTCAGCCAGCAGATAGAACGCGATGTTGTCCTGGCTCACCATCGGCTCGGACATGCTGCGCACGGCCTCCGGCAGGCGCTTCAATACTTCGCTGTTAGGGATGAGCATCTTGTGATGTTGCGTGTCATAACGCGCCACCACCTGATCGGAATATTCGAACTCGTTACCTTTCTCTGCATCGCCGCCGATGTCTTCGAATCCGATGGAGAAGGTGCGCAGGTCGGGTACGTGGTCGGCCAGCAGTGCGACGATCAAGCTGGAATCGAGTCCGCCCGAGAGCAGCACGCCCACCGGCACATCGGCCGCCAGACGATGACGCTCCACAACTTTCTTGAATACATGGCGCGTGGCGTTCAGCCAGTCCTGCTCGCTCAGGCCAATATCGGGACGCGTCGCATCCAGCTCCCAGTAGCGCTTGAGTTCGATGTCACCCTTCGCCGAGATGCGCATCCAGTGCGCTTGAGGCAGCTTGCGGATGCCGTTCAGCAGGGTGCGCGGAGCGGGGACAGAAGAGTGCAGCGTGAGGTGATGATGCAAGGCAATCGGGTCGATGCTGGTATCAATGCCGCCGCCAGCCAGCAGTGATTGCGTGCTGGATGCAAAGCGCAGCGATGCACCGTCCAGCGAGTAATAGAAGGGCTTGATACCGAATCGGTCGCGCGCCATGAACAATGTTTGGTCGCGCTGGTCCCAGATGGCGAAGGCGAACATGCCGTAGAAGTGCGTCACGCAATGCTCGCCCCATGCGTGATACGCCTTGAGGATGACTTCGCTGTCGCCGTCGGAGAAGAACTCATATTCCATCTCTTGCAGTTCGGCGCGCAGTTCGCGGTAGTTGTAGATGGTGCCGTTGAACACCAGCGTCAGATGTAACGTCTCGTCCACCATCGGTTGGCGCGAACGATCAGACAGGTCGATGATGGACAGGCGACGATGACCAAAGGCGAGCGGGCCGTCGGCATAGACGCCGGAAGCATCCGGGCCGCGCCGCACCAGTGCATCGGTCATGCGCATCAGTCGGTCGTGGTCGGGAGTTTGTTTATCGAAGCGTAGTTCGCCGCAGAGACCGCACATAGTTTTTGATCTTTAGATTTCGATGGAGGGGCGGATCACGAACGTCAGCGTATTACCACCTGTGTTGTGCAGACTGCCGGAATACTCGCCGGGGCTAGCCAAGATGAAACCGGCGCTGAGCATCGGGATGAGGCGCTTTTCACGTAGCGGCAGTTTCTTGCCGGCGATGAACTCTACGCGCACCAGCTTGCCGGTCTGTTGCAGGAAGTGCATTTTGAAATCGAAGGTGGTGTTATCCAGCCAGTCGCGGCCGGGGGAATGCAGCTCGGTGTTGTTGCGCATCAGAGCGATGTAATACACATCGTTGATCTCGATGTTGTTGTGGAATTTGGCACCGCCGCGGAAACTCCAGGACAACTTCTTGTGGGTGTAATCGAGTTGGCCTTTGATCTTCCATTCCATCTCGAACCAGTGATCCTCCACCAAGAGGTTGTCCTTGATATGTTTCTCACCGACGCTGAACAGATAGCCGGTATAGCCGTAGTTGTTGCCGACGCGCGTTTCACCCGGACGTTTCAGCTTCGCCACGTTGCCGAAGAACATCGACAATGCCCAAGGCTCCTGGAAGCCGGCGGTCAGCGATTCGATCATGTTGAAGTTATTGCCTATCGCCCCGCTATCGTAGAAACCGCGATGGTGGGTCTTCAGCCAAGTGCCGAGCATCGGCATCGGATACATACTGGCTTCCAGCGTCATGTAGCGCGGGATGACCGAGTCTTTGATCAGCTCGCGGTAGATCACCGCTTCGCTGCCGGATTCGATGGTGGGGATGGGTTTGTCCGTAAGCGGAATGTTGTAACCCACGTTGGTGTAGTAGGGATCGATCTCGTAGACGAACTCTGCTTGTGCTGCCTCTTCCTGCGCCTGTGCCGTCCCGAATGCCAGAGCGGCGAGGGCTGCAAACAGGAAAGGGCGCATGGAAAATGACATTGCATGGATTCTATAGGTAGAAGCGCCAGCCTCAAAGCAAAGCCTACTGCGCTGAAGGGTTTCGGTAGAATGTGCCATCACAAACAGGAGCGAACCTTGAAACGAATCACTACCCACAACCTGACCGATCTTGGTCAACTTGCGCAGCAATCGCCGCGCCTGCGCATGAATAGCAACCTGCATACTGATCTTGCCGACCCCATCCAGCGCCTCGCCATCGCCATGGAACCGGACACCCTCATCATGCCTCACCGCCACCAACAAACTTGGGAAGTGCTGACCGCACTCAAAGGGCGTTTCACAGTGTTGTTGTTCGACGATGCAGGTACTGTCATCGAACGTGCAGAGCTGGGCGAAGACAGCAGCGTGCTCGAGATCCCCACCGGCGGCTGGCATGCCGTGTTGTCGCGCGATGCCGGTGCGGTCATCTTTGAAGTGAAACACGGTCCATATGCGCCCATCGCAGATGCTGACATAGCGGATTGGGGAAAAGGTCGCAACGCCGCTGAACTGAATGCCTGGTATGCCGTGGCACAGGTGGGCGAGCGTCTCGCCTGATCCTACTCATGTGCGCCTATACTGACCCCATATCGCGTGAACTTCAGAGTGCAGAGGTGAAAAGATGAAAGTCGGCGTACCCAAAGAGATCAAGACCAATGAGAACCGCGTATCGCTGGTGCCTGCCGGTGTCGAGGCACTGGTCACCGCCGGACACACCGTGCTGGTGGAAACCGGCGCGGGTAGCGGTAGCGGTTTCGACGACACAGCCTATCTGGCAGCAGGCGCGCAGATCGCGGCAGATGCCGATGCCGTATGGGCAGCCGCCGAGTTGATCGTGAAGGTAAAAGAGCCAATCGAATCGGAATGGAAACGCATCCGTGCCGGACAGATCATCTTCACCTATTTCCATTTCGCGGCCAGTGAACGTCTCACGCAGGCGCACCTCGCATCCGGTGCCATCTGCATCGCTTACGAGACCGTAGAACTTCCTTCGCGCGAGCTGCCTTTGCTGACACCGATGTCAGAAGTCGCTGGACGCATGGCGGCACAAGAAGGTGCCAAATATCTGGAGAAATTGCATGGCGGTCGCGGCATCCTGCTGGGCGGTGTGCCGGGTGTCGCACCCGCCAAAGTAGTGGTGCTCGGCGCCGGTGTGGTCGGCGTCAACGCTGCCAAGATCGCGGCCGGCATGGGTGCGAATGTGGTCATGCTCGATGTCTCACTGGAGCGTCTGCGCTACCTGAGTGATGTCATGCCCGCCAACGTGCAATTGTTATTCTCCGACCGACATCAGGTATTGGCGCAGATCGCCAATGCCGATCTGGTTATCGGTGCCGTGCTGATCCCCGGTGCCATCGCACCGAAATTGATCCGCATCGAAGACCTCAAGCTGATGCGTAAAGGCGCGGTGATCGTCGATGTCGCGGTCGATCAGGGCGGCTGCATAGAAACCACGCGCCCGACCACGCATGAGAACCCGACCTATATCGTGGATGGTGTGGTGCACTATGCCGTGGCCAACATGCCCGGTGGTGTGCCGATCACATCCACGCTGGCGTTGACCAATGCCACTTTGCCCTATGTGTTGCAGCTGGCGAACAAGGGATACCGCACCGCGCTGAAACAATCGCCCGCTTTGTTCAACGGACTGAACATCATCGCGGGCAAGGTCACCCACCGCAAAGTCGCCGAAGCCTTCGGTATGGAATACCATCCGGCAGAATCATTACTCGAATAAGAAAAGAACCGTATGCCGACACCCAGCCTCACGCCCGCCGAACTTCGTCTTTCCATCCAACCCGACTCACTCGGTTTCGCCGATACCACTGAGTTGCTCGACTTGCCCTTACCTTGGATCGGACAAGAGCGCGCCGAGATGGCTGCGCAGTTCGGCTTGCAGATGGAGCAGCCGGACTACAACTTGTTCGTGCTGGGTGAGGTCGGCAGTGGCCGCGCCTCTTTGCTCAAGCGCGCGATGGAGAAGGCTGCTGCCACCCGTCCCGTACCGCCAGACCTGTGCTATCTGCATAACTTCGATGTACCGGAACGTCCACTCGCCTTGCGCCTGCCTGCCGGACAGGGAAGGCAACTGCGCCAGATGATGGTGCAGCTGGTGAAGACATTGATCAAAGAGATCCCGCTACGTCTGAATGGCCAAGACTTCAAGACCGAGAGCGATCGCATCGAGAGCGAATACAAAACGGAAGAAGCCAAGGAATATGCGGCCCTTGATGCCTCAGCCGAGAAACGCAGCTTCACCCTGCATCGCGAGAGCGGGCACATGGTGTTCACCTATCGCAATGCCAAAGGCAAAGCGCTGACCGAAGACGAGATGCTGGCGCTGCCCAAAGAGACACGCGCCAAGATCGACCAAGCCGAAGTGGATCTGCGTGCCGAGATCAGCCTGTATTTCGACAAGACCCTCGCCATGGGGCGCAAGAAAGACGATGCGCTGTCCGCGCTGCGGCGACAGGTGGTGAAGCCCTTGCTGGATCACGAACTGCAAGAGATACGCGCCGCGCTGCGTAAGCAGATCAAAGACTCGGTCAAACTCAGCACCTATCTGGAGCAAGTCTCGCGCGACGTGCTGGACAGGCTGGAACTGTTCGAGCCATTGCCCAGTGACGACGACATCCGCGTGGAAGCGCTCACCAAAGTGCTCTCACGTTACCGCGTAAATCTGGTGGTGGACAACGACGGCCTCAGCGGCGCACCGGTTATCGTCGAAGACAACCCCATGCATCGCGTGCTGTTCGGCAGTATCGAATACCAGACCGAGAACGACGTGCTGATGACCGACTTCGCGCGTATCCGTGCGGGCAGTCTGCACAAGGCACATGGCGGCTTCCTCATGCTGCATCTGCGCGACCTGCTGGTAGATGGCTTGGTATGGGAAAAGCTGCGCCGCCTGTTGCGCAGCGGACGTTTGCAGATAGAAGAGCCGGGCACATCTTTCACACCTATCGCCACCGTCTCGCTGGAACCGGAAGCGGTGGATGTGGACATCAAGATCGTCCTCATCGGTTCGCGTGATCAGTACTACGAAATGCAAGACAACGACCCTGAGTTCGCGCGCCACTTCCAGGTCAAAGTGGACTTCGCCGGAAGTTTCTACGCCAATGCCGAGACACGTCATGCAACAGCCATCTTCGTCGCCGATTCTTGCAAGCAGCGCGGCCTGCCGCATTTCGCTGCCTCCGCCATGGCGCGCCTGCTGGAAGATGCGCACCGCGCCGTGGACGACCAATCGCGCCAGAGCGCGAACTTCGCGCGCATCGAAACCTTGGTGGTGGAAAGTGCGTTGATGTGTACCGCCAGAAGCGGGCGATTGGTCGAAGCGGCCGATGTCGATGCCGCACTGGCCGCCCGCATCAAGCGCCACGACTATCCCGAGCAGCGCATGCACGAAGCATTTGTTGAGGGCGACATACTGGTCGATGTGCACGGTGCCAAGGTCGGGCAGATGAACGCGCTGACGCAGATCGATCTGGGCGAATACCGTTTCGGATTTCCGGTGCGACTCACCGCGCGCACCTTTGCCGGTGAAGACGGACTGGTCAATATCGAACGCGAAGTGGAACTGTCCGGCCCAATCCACGACAAGGGTGTGTTCATCCTGCAGCACTATCTGTCCGCGTTGTTCGCACACAACGCGCCGCTCAACTTCAATGCATCCATCGTGTTCGAACAGGAATACAACGGTGTGGAAGGTGACTCCGCATCATGTGCCGAGCTTTACACCTTGCTGTCCTCGCTATCCGGTCTGCCTATCAAGCAAGGCATCGCCGTTACCGGCGCAGTGAACCAACACGGCGAGATATTGCCGGTGGGTGGCTTGAACGAAAAGATAGAGGGTTACTTTCAGGTTTGCGTCTCGGCAGGCTTGGATGGCAGCCAAGGTGTTTTGATTCCGCACCGCAATAAACGCCACCTGATGCTGTCACGCAAAGTGATCGAAGCGGTCGATCAAGGCATGTTCCACATCTACACGGCAGAGCATGTGAGCGAGGGTATCGAATTGCTCATCGGCCTACCGGCTGGCGTGGCAGACGAAGAGGGCGAATATCCGCACGGCAGCGTGCTGGGCCACGCCCAGCAGACCCTGATGGATTTTCATCACGCGTGTCAGGAATCAGGGCACCACAAGAAAGACGACTAGGGAAGTTCGGATTTAGCCGTCACACCGGCGAAGGCCGGTGTCCAGTTGATAGAACAAACAGTGCAACGCACTGACATAACGTCATATTCAATAAAATCGCTGGATACCGGCTTTCGCCGGCATGACGGCCTAATGGATCCGACCTACGAAGCCGTTCAGCGCGACCAGCTCACCCGCAACAGGTTCTGGTCAGGGTTGTAGCGGTACTCCAGATCGCCTTGATAGGCCTTATGCAGCGCCTCGCCGATGCCCCGTGCCAGATGCATGTCGGTTGTGGTCACCATCAAACCGTCAGCGGTGTCCTCGATGTCCATGATGCGCTGCAAAGGGTATTGGGATTTTTCTTTACTTTCATGGTTGCTGATCAGTTGCCGGATCTCATCCTCGTGTTCCGCTAGGAAATCACCGCTTAAAGCAAGAAAACCCGCAGGGAATTCGTCGCGAATGCGCATGCAGGCCGGGCACACCACTTCTTGAGCGCCTGCTGGGGCATCCATCCATTGCCAGCCACCGCCATGGAACACTGCTCCGCAATCAGGGCAACGTGCTGGCTCAGCTGGTTTGCCTTTGCTCTGATAGCTGTCGTGTACGGCTTCCTGCATGAGTTGATCGCGCCGGACGAGCTTGAAGCCGGGTGGGTGCTTGGACATGACGATCTCCTTCGTTTAGTTGCGGGTGGAAGTCTGGAGGCAATCCTGTCGCCAACTGCACATGGTTTGGTCGCACTGTCCATTTTTGGCACTAGCAAAACAGTCGAAATTACCTTCGGCGTGCTGGATGGTGCGAACCAGTTCGATCTTGTACATGTGATCAGGTTTGATGCCGCGTGACTTGGCGATGTGGTGTATCTCTTGCATGTTCATGACACCCTCCTTGTTGGAAAGATTACGGTCATAAAACGGCACACTCAGTGAATACGAGTGCGATGGGGAAGGGTACTTTTATACCTATGACAATACGATTGCAATGACTATATTTGGATCTTATACATGGCGGGCGTTACAAGGCAGGCAGAGCCTCAAAGTGATCTTTTTGCTGGGGTGATTTGCCCCATCAGAAGAGCGATGTGGAGATGGAAAGCTGTTGCTGCCTAGAAGGCTAGGTAGCGGTGCGCAAAGTCAGTTTGAATAAGGCGCCGCCATCCGGTGCATTGGCTAGCGAGACATCGCCGCCGCCGTGTGCTTCAGCCACCGCCTTGCACAAGGCCACACCCACACCGGTCGAGGGTGTGTTGTCGGAGGGATGGCCCAGTCCGGGGCCGTCGTCCTGCACACAGAACGTCACCGTGTCCGCGTCTTGCTCGAACCACAGCTTCACATTCCCTGCGGCATAACGCACGGCGTTGTTCAGCGCTGATTCGATGGCCATGCTGGTCAGGTACTCATCGAGTTGTACCGTGCCGCCATGCTTCACATCAGGTGCGATGCGGATGCGTGATTCATCCAGTTCCATCTCGAACGCATGGCCATGCTTGCCGCTGGCGGAAGGGCTGACATCCAGCGTGTCTTGCAGTAATTCAGACAGATCGACTTCCACCAGATTCGGCTTGAGTCCGAACTGTTCGTATTTGTAGAGCGTGAGGAAAGAGACCAGCCGCTGTTTTAGTTCTACACAGCGCTGGTAAGCCTTCTGCGCTTCTTCCGGCATGCCCTTGTGATGGTTGAGCTGCTCCAGATCGGCTTCCAACAAGGCCAGCGAGTTCTTGATGTCGTGAATCACTAAGGTCGATAGCGCTTGTTGCATGAGGGTGCCTATAGCTGGTTATAGAAGCGATAGAAGGCCATCACTTTTTCGTTGTGCGGCACCAGTTTGTCCAGCGTCGCCAGATACTGTTTCGCGCGTTCGTCTCTCTCTTCATCCATACCTTCACGCTTCAGCCACAGCAGATGCAACTGCGCCGCAGCCAACAAGGCCTCGATGTTCTCGTCGTGGATCGCCAGCGCTTCGTTGACCTTCACCAATGCCTGCTCGAAATGCGCCTCGCGCATCTGTTTGTGTGCTTCATCCACCAGCGTCAATATCTTGCGTTGCCCCGCATCGATCACGTCATCCACCTGGTCGTGCCGGCCGGTGTCCTGCATTGACTTGGCCACATGGCGCGCGATGCGATGGCGCTCCTTGCCGCTGGATTGCACCGCTTGCGTCATCAACTTCAAGCCGAGGATATCGTCGCCCAGTTTCAGCGCCGCCTTGCCGACCCGGTTCATCGCCGCACTGGTGTTGTTGTCTGCGGTGATCAAGCGCTGTGATCGTTCCAGCAATCGCTTCGCCGCCGCCTCGTCGCCGCTGTCGAAATAGGCCTGCGCCAGGATCGCATTCTTTGAGATGCCGAATTCATCACGCTCTGCATATTTGCGCGCACTCTTCTCGAGCGTGTGGATCGCACCCAGCGGATCGCCAAGGTCGGTCTGAATCTGCGCCAGCTCCAGATAGTCCTCCGGTTTTTCCGTGATGGAGCCGGTGGAAAGCTTGATAGCCGATTCGGAGAACTGTTTCGCGTCATCCAGCTTGCCTAGCAGGAATGCAGATTCGGCAGTGGTGCGGAAGCGCTTCGCTGTGGGCAATATCTCGGCGGCGCGTGCCGCCATCTCGTGTGCACCTTCCTCGTCGTGCAGCTCCAAGCGTATCTTAGCCAGCAACTCGTATGCCGCCACATAACTCGGATGGCTGGCGATGATCTCGCGTGCAGACTTCTCGGCCGCTTCCAGATCGCCGGACATATGCTGTGCCCGTGCAAAACCGATCTTCACCCAAGGCACGCTGTCATTCATCGCGAGTGCCTGCTGGTAGGTTTTGAGCATGTTTTCCACATCGTTCAGCACATGCAGTGCCTCGGCCTTCAGGCGCAAGGCCGCCATCTGCCAACGGTCGTTGCTTTCCAAGGCCAGCAGCTTGTCGCATTCGCTCACCACCTGTGCATAGTTTTGCGCATCCATCGCGATCAGCGCGGGCATCAGGAAGTTGCGGCGGTCGAACAGGCGCTCAAGGCGGGCGCGTAGTTTTTTCTCGGGGCAGGGCTTGAGGATGTAATCGTCCGGCGCGAATTCCGCCGCATTCGCCACATAGGCGTATTCCGCCTCGGCGGTCACCATCACGAAGATGGTCATCGCACTCAGCTTGTGCTCATTACGCAGGAATTCGAGAAAGTGCTGGCCGGAGCTGGCGCGGTTCAGGTTGTAGTCACACAGAATCAGATCGAACTGGCGTATCTCAAGCTGGCGCAACGCCTCCTCGGCATTGGCTGCACACTTTGTCGAATTGATGCCCATCCATTCCAGTTGCGAACGCAGTGCATGGCGCATCGCGCCCATGTCGTCGATCACCAAAGCGCTGAATTTATCGAACTGGAGGAACTCACCCTCGACGGCCGGTTTCTTGCCGCCGATGATGTCGGCCATCGAGTTCGCGCCTGTTTTGTTCTGCATCGAATTACGCCCCTTTGATCGCATTTGAAGTTCCGCAACGTACATAGCGTCGCAGTAACGGCTGAATAATAACGAAAAACACATGGCCTGAAGGGTTTTTCTCGGTGAATCAAAACACGCTTTACGGTAAGCTACGCGCCTTCAGTCCCACACCCAAGAAAGCGCAATTAAATGGCACAAGGTCAATATGTAATGTCCATGCTCCGCGTGAGCAAGATCGTTCCCCCCAAGCGTCAGATCATCAAAGACATCTCCCTCAGCTTCTTCCCCGGCGCCAAGATCGGCCTGCTGGGTCTGAACGGCTCGGGTAAATCCACCGTGTTGCGCATCATGGCGCAGCAGGACAAAGAATACGACGGCGAGGTGCAGCACCTGCCCAACATGAAGATCGGTTACCTGCCGCAGGAACCGGTGCTCGACCCCACCATGACCGTGCGCCAAGAAGTCGAATCCGCCCTCGGCGAAGTGATGGAAGCGCAAGCCAAGCTGGACGCCGTGTACGCCGCCTATGCCGAAGAAGATGCAGACTTCGACGCACTCGCCGCCGAGCAAGCGCGTCTGGAGAACATCCTCGCCGCTTCCGGCAGCGATACCGAACACCAGATGGAGATCGCCGCCGACGCGCTGCGTCTGCCCGAGTGGGATGCGGTGATCGGAAAACTTTCCGGTGGTGAAAAGCGCCGCGTCGCGCTGTGCAAACTGCTGCTGGAAAAACCGGACATGTTACTGCTCGACGAACCCACCAACCACCTCGATGCAGAATCGGTGGAATGGCTGGAACAATTCCTCGTGCGCTTCCCCGGCACCGTAGTCGCCGTCACCCACGATCGTTACTTCCTCGACAACGCCGCCGAATGGATCTTGGAACTAGACTGTGGCCACGGCATCCCGTGGAAGGGCAACTACTCCAGCTGGCTGGAGCAGAAGGGCGAGCGACTGGCACAAGAACAGAAGCAACTCGACGCGCATTCGAAAGCGATGAAGCAAGAATTGGAATGGGTACGTCAGAACCCCAAAGCGCGTCAGGCCAAATCCAAAGCACGTATCGCACGCTTCGAAGAACTGAACTCGCAAGAACACCAAGCGCGTAACGAAACGCAAGAAATCTTCATCCCCGTCGGCGAACGTCTGGGTAACGAAGTCATCGAATTCGAGAACGTCAGCAAAGCCTACGGCGACCGTCTGCTCATCGACGACCTCAGCTTCAAGATCCCGCCCGGCGCCATCGTCGGCATCATCGGCCCCAACGGTGCCGGTAAATCCACACTGTTCCGCATGATCACCGGCAAAGAGACACCGGACAGCGGCACCGTCAAGATCGGCCAGACCGTGAAGATCGCCCACGTAGACCAAGCGCGTGATTCACTCGAAAGCGACAAGACCGTGTTCGACGCCATCTCCGGCGGCAACGACATCTTGACCGTGGGCAAATACGAAACCCCGGCGCGCGCCTACATCGGTCGCTTCAACTTCAAAGGTGGCGACCAAGCAAAACTCGTCGGCCAACTATCCGGTGGTGAACGCGGCCGTCTGCACTTGGCGCAAACACTCATCGCAGGCGGCAACGTACTGCTGCTAGACGAACCCTCCAACGACCTCGACGTGGAAACCCTGCGCGCACTGGAAGATGCCTTGCTGGAGTTCGCCGGCTGCGTCGCCGTCATCTCCCACGACCGCTGGTTCCTAGACCGTATCGCCACCCACATCCTCGCCTGCGAAGGTGATTCCAAGTGGACGTTCTTTGATGGTAACTATCAGGAATATGAAGCGGACAAGCGCAAGCGTTTGGGTGAAGAAGGCGCGAAGCCTAAGAGGATTCGGTATAAGCCGATTAGCCGGTGATGAGAGATGATGAAGCGCTGTTTACTTCAGTTAATTTGTAAACGGCGCGAGTTTAATTATGAGCGACCTATCCGATAAATCCAGCGCATCCTTTAAGGATAGTGGCTACTTGTCAGATATGGAGTCTTGGCGCTCAAGAATCAGAGTGAATCATCCACTCTGGTTTGCACTAGTACAAGAAATTAGTAGCGCAGGGATGAACATTCTTCAAGATGCTCGTCCATCGAAGACCGATGATCAACAACTCTTAGTCGTATTGCTTCATGCACGCGCATTGCAGTCGTTTCAGGCTAGTTTATTGCTGGCAGAGCGAGGGTTGATTTCAGATGCTCGGACGTTATCTAGGTGTGTTTGGGAAGATGCCTTTTGCATTGGGGCTTTATGTGAAAAGCAGCAAGAGTATTTAGGTAAATTTGAAACTAAGCATCAAAAACATCGGCACGGGGTCGCCAATGCATTTCTTAATAAAGATAACTTGCGCAACGGACTCTCGGTCGAGAGTATTGAAAAGCTTCACAAGGTTGTAGACGAGACAAAGGATGCAAAAGATAGTTGGAAGTGGGACCAAGTCGCTCACGATGCAGGGATGGGCGCACTCTATGACACTCACTACCGGAATTTATCGAGCGATGCCGCGCACCCCACACTCGAATCGTTAACACGCCATGTCGAAACTGACATTGAAGGAAATATTACCCAAATGAGCTGGCTGCCGAACGAGACAGACTTGGACGACACACTCGCTGTCGCTTGCGCGGCCTATCTTTGTGCTGCCGTACGCACAGCAGAGCTATTTCACTTTTCTGATATTGAGGAAAAATTACAACAATTGACTAGAAGGTATGTGGAATTATCAAAAGGGTCTTTGACGTAGAGTTAAATTAACAAATAGGCGCTGTATCGCAATAGCTTCAAAACATCGCCCGCAAGGGCGATGTTTGTTTTCAGTCTAACGAAATCACTTACTGAATTAGCCCCGTGTACAGAAATCATCTGTACGCTGCGTCGAGGACAGCATCGTCAAGGCGCGGGTTGCGCAGCATCCAGATGCTGAGAATTTCTTTATGGTCATGGCTTGAAAGCCTTTATGTAATGAGAGTGAAGGAATTATTGGAGTGATATGGGGTCAGCATCGCATTACCTTCTCAGCCTTATCCACAAAAAAACAATTCGATGCTGTCCTCTTTGATTTTCTTGACCGAAAAAAAAGCGTCTGCGGGCGCTTTTTTTATTTCCGCTTGCGGGGTTTTTCGGGAGTTCGCGTAGGCAGCCCAAAGGCGCTGCGGGAAAGATAGTCTGCCTCTGTATTGCGGTGCTGCGGAATCCAGCGTAACTCGAATTGGTCAAAACACTTTATCTGCGAGCGGATTTCGGCGAATAAGGGGGCGAGGCGGGCAGCTTCGGTGCTACTGGCATTTTGCGCGAGGCGCACGACGACGTCGCTATCGCAGTGAATGAGCAAGGCGCTGGCTTGCAGTGTACGTGCCAGTTGCAGGGCGGCCAGCAGGGCGCGGGCTTCGGCTTCGTTGTTGCAGCCGCTGTGCGGGCTGCGTTGCGAGAGTTCGTGGCGGCTACCATCCGGCCCCAGCAGGAGGGCTCCGAGGCCGATATGGCCGGGGTTAGGGCGGGCGCAGCCATCGCACCAAGCTTGCCAGAGATGCTCTTCGTTCATGCCCACATGGTAGCGAGCAAGGCGGTGTTTGTGCTGATTTTGTGCTGATAAAAAGGAATCAAAAAATTAAAGGGGGCAGGTTCGAATTGATTTCAGAATCAATGGGGCCAGCATCGCAATAGTTTTCCAAACATCGCCCGCAAGGGCGATGTTCGTTTCTAGGCCAACGATCTCGCTTACTGGATGAGTCCGGCGTACAGGAAGTAGCCGTAGCTAGCGACGCGTGCGCCACCACCGATGCGCGGGATACGCCCGAGGATGCCGATGGAGAGGAAGTGCACCAGCCCGGCCCCAAGGATGATGTGGGTGGGAACCGAGGTCTGTTCCCCACTATTTACACTACTGATTTACATCAGCCAGCGTTTTTTCATCATTAGGTAAGAAAGATAAAGCAGCAGCGTTCCCAACAGAATCAGGTAGCTCCAGTCAAAAAACATATTCGTCCATTGGCCGTCTTCAAGCAGTATCTTTTGAAGCGGGTCATAAAGTTGGTAGGACGGCAGGAAGGGGGCGATGGAGGATAGTTTTTGCGAGACATCGGACATCGCTGTCGGCAGCAAGTGTGGCAAATAAAAGATAACGCCCAATGTTCTTGCGCTGGCCTGATTGCGGCACAGAAAACCCAGGAATATCCCGTAGGCGCTGAAACAAAAACTGCCTGCGAGGATGAAGGCGACATAGTCGGTGAGGGGTACCGGGCCGAATTGCCCCAGCATATGGAGAAACAGCAGCGCGATGATGGTCAGGGACATGCCCAGAATCAATTTGGCGATCAGCCATTGAATCTCGGTTATCGGGGTCTGGAGCAGCGCTAAAAGCAATTTCTTTTCTTTTTCCTCGGCGACTTGCGCAGGAAGAATGATGAAGCCGACGAGCAGAACCAGCATCATGATCCAGGTCGGCAAAGTCTGTCGTTGAAAGCCACCTTCGTGCAGTGAGTTGATTTCGGTGATCCAATCCGGCCCACTTCGTTCGGCCGCTTTTTGCAAGGCCGAGAAACTCCGCACCACGGCTATGGTATGCAGGGAGTCCTTTTTCAAGACCAGAAGTGCAAGGCCGCCGTTTACTTTTTCATTTCCCGTCAGCATCCCGTCTATCTTTCGGCCTTTCAGCAGACCGACGCCTTCGTCTTCGTTTTGCACCCATGTCACTTCAATGAGTTTTGTTGCCTTGATGCTGCCGGTGATCTCGGGTGAATAGGCGTAATTCTGTATGAGTCCGATTTTTATTTTGCTTGCTTCCGCATTGGTTCCGTCTATCAGGTTTAAGGATGCGAATATGAATAGTGGAATAAACAGGATCAGAAAGAAGGTCTTGTTTTTGTATGCGATGGCGAGGTCGTTGAATACCAGTACCAGAATATTTTTCATCATCATGAGTACAGCTCTTGATGGATATCAGATTGAAAATATTCCTGTGGTGATCCGTCGAAGATCAGGCAGCCTTCGTGCAGCACAAGGATGCGCGTCGCGAGGTTTCTGATCTCTTCAGGACGATGGGAGGTGAAGATGATGGTTTTTCCTGCGTCATGCATCTTGTTCAGCAGGTGGTAGATCTCGCGGGTCATCTCGAAGTCCAGGCCGGATGTTGGCTCGTCCAGAATGAGCACCTCAGGATCCGACAATAGCGCGCGACCGATGTTCACCCTTTGCTTCAATCCTTTTGAGAGTGTCTGTACTTTGCTTTTTCGAAATGGCTGCAGATCGAATTCGCTCAGAATCTCTTCTACCCGCAGAAAAGGGATTCGAGAAAGGAGGGCGAAGAGTTTGAGGTTATAAGCAACGGAGAAGAAGTCGAACAGGTTGGGGTCTTCCGGAATGAAGCCCACGCTCCTGACAACCGCTGCCCGGTTCTTCAGATCAATACCGTCGATCATGACGTGACCGCCGTCCGGAAGTATCCAGTTCGCCAGCATTTTCAGCAGGGTGGACTTACCGGCACCGTTATGTCCGACAATGGCGATCAATTCGCCTTTGTCTACATCAAAGCTGGTCGGCTTAAGGCCTCGTTTTTGATCATAGAGTTTTGCAATATTGCGAATTTCAAGCTGCATAAGTTGTCGCTCTATCGTTGATAGTATTTTCGTGCGCGTCAGTTGTGCAGCTCAATCCATATTCTCGGGACGCTATACAACCCTGAGTATCAGGACAACGAGAAGCACGACTAGTAATAGTTCAAGCATGATTACCTCCTTGAGTATGGGGACGATCTGATGAAAGCCCCCTGATTCGATTTCAATTCAAAATGTGCATCAGATATGCAACATAGGTTCTTCAACGCCAGAGTTCTGTGCGCAAACGTACGGAGTGTCATAAATAGTAGAGAACATACTGTGAGCTAACCCGCGTTTCCCGGACGGTTTGATTGGATACATCTGTTTGCGCCTCAGGTTCAGCCGGACTGAGATGGCCCAAGAACGTTCAGGGTCGGGTCTTGTGTTATGACATGCGAGAGCTAAAGGGCTCCGACGTCCCCCATCTTTAATAGTGCATGACATGGGAGTCCAATCTACTGAATTGTCATCCGCATGCGTCTGGCATTATGAATTTCGCGGTTTGTGCCGCATCTCCACAAGGGCCGAATCATGCCAATGTCGAAATCGAAAAAGATCATTCTGTTTTCCATCGGCGGCATCTTGGTGCTGCTCGTCCTCATCGCAGTGACCTTGAGATATTTTGTGGATGCCGATGCCTACAAGCCCCGCTTGCAAGCGGCTGCCGCGGAGGCACTGGGTATGGATGTCAGCATCGACGGGCGGCTGGGCATCGGCTTCTTTCCGGGCATGCAGCTCACCATGAATGATGTGCACATTCGAAACCAGGGCAAAGAGCTGGTTGTCGCAAAAGAAGTCAGGCTCGGAATGGAGCTTATGCCGCTATTCCAGGATGAATACCGCATCACGAATATCTCACTGATCAATCCCTCTATCAGCATTGAGCTGGGCACTGACGGCAAGTACAACTTCGAGAAACCGCAGGCGGCCGGAACAAAATTACCCGCCGTGGACTTGGCAGAGATCGTTTTATCAGACGCGACGATCCTCTATGGGGATAAGCAAGCCGGAGGAGGTTTCGACGCAGGAGATTGCCAGCTGAGCCTGCAGCATCTGCTGCTTGCAGGCGGTGGCACGGACATCATGAAGGATGTCTCTTTCAATGCGGAACTAAGCTGCGGCAAGATCCAGTCAAAGGACTACGCGGTGACCGATGTGAAACTCTCGGCCATAGCGAAAAGTGGCACCTTCGATTTCAAGTTGGATACGCCGGGGATCTTCGGTGGACAAGGTTCGGGGAACCTGCGGGTGGAATATTCCGGCGCAGAGCCGGTTTACCACGTTCGCTATTCTCTGCAGCAGTTCCGCATCGAGGAGCTGCTCAAAGCCCAATCACCGGAAACGATCGCGGAAGGGCCTATGGATTTCTCAATGGATCTGAAGATGCAGGGCAGGACAGGGCAGGAGATGAAGCAGAGCGCGACCGGAGATGCCTCACTTCGGGGTGCAAACCTCACGCTCAACGGCCACGATCTCAATCTGGAGTTCAGCCGGTTTGAATCCAGCCAAAACTTCGACCTAGTGGATGTGGGCGCCTATTTCTTTGCTGGGCCTCTTGGCCTGGCGGTTACCAAAGGGTACGACTTTGCAAAGCTCCTTAAAGGTTCGGGCGGCGTCAGTCACATCCCCACGTTCGTCTCCCAATGGAAAGTTGAAAAAGGCGTGATGCATGCGCAGGATGTGGCGATGGCCACAAACAAGTATCGGATGGCACTCTTGGGTGGGCTCGACATCGCCAATGCACGTTTTGTTGACGTGTCGCTGGTGCTGCTGAATCAAAAGGGCTGCGCCGTAGTGGAACAAAAGATCAAAGGCCCCTTTGAGAAACCGGTGGTGGAGCAACCGAATATTTTCACATCCCTCGCCGGACCGGCGATCAAGCTGCTCAAAAAGGGAAGCAAACTTTTGCAAGGCGAAGAGTGCAAGGAGATCTACACCGGCACGGTGGCATCGCCGCGTTGATCGGTGGGATTAAAGAGGCCTGGCTGCGAAACGATAGGTGACAGACTGCGCTAACCCGTCTTTCCCAGACAGTTCAATTCAGTGAACAATGGAGTCAGCTCAGCATCGCAACACTTCCTACTCATCGCCCGCAAGGGCGATGTTCGTTTTGAGGCCGACGATCTCGCTTACTGGATGAGTCCGGCGTACAGGAAATAGCCGTAGCTGGCGACGAGTGCGCCGCCACCGATGCGCGGGATGCGCCCGAGGATGCCGATGGAGAGGAAGTGCACCAGTCCGGCCCCAAGGATGAGGTAAGTGCCCATCAGAAAGGAGTCGGGCAGCTGGATGGGGTTGATGAGGGCGAACAGGCCGATGCACATGGGGATGCAGATGTGGCTATCGCCGATCTGCGAGCTGACGACGATATCCGTGCGGCCGATATGCGCGTAGTAGAGCGCGATGAAAGCATTGGGCAGCACCATGAGGATGCCGCTGAACCAGCCGATATTGGCGAAGCTGACGAGGGGGCTTTCGGCGGCGCTTACCCAGTTGATAAGGTGGTCGACGGAGTAGTAGATGCCATAGGCGGCGAGGCCGATGAGCGCGAGGTCGATGACGATGGACCAGTGGGTGCTGCGGTTCTTGCGGATGTTGTCTTTCAGCACTTCGAACACGTGCAGGATCTGCCAGAACACGAACAGGGCGACCAGGATGATCCCGTCGTAGAAGTTCAGTTCGCCGTCCTTTCCCAGTGCCCACAGCGTGCCGGTGAACAGGAACAGGGCGATGAGGGTGACGAGCAGGTTGAGGCGGTTGATACGGGCGAACTCCGCCTGCTTCTGTTTGTTCTTTTCCTTGGTCGCTGCGGCGGCTGCGCCGAACAGGGCGGTGAGGCCGAGGATGAGGGTGAGGTTGGTGACGTTGTTGACCAGACTGTTCTCGATGACTGCCCCGCCATTGCTGGCGGATTTGCTCATGATCAGCGCGAACATCAGGTTCGCGAAGCCGGAGCAGTAGGGCATGATGAGGGTGCCGAGCACGGTGCCTTCGAATCCCTTACTTTCCATGACATGCAGCCGCCAGATCATCAATGCATTCGCCAGCGCGAAGATGAGCAGCAGAGACAGCGGATGGTTTATGTAGGGGAGGGCGGTGGCCAGGCTCGGGAGTTCGTTTGGCACGTTCGGCAGTCGGAAATTTTGTGCGCGGGATTATGGTGGCGTGGCCGGTCGCCGTCAATTTAGCTCGGATCGTCCATTAGGCCGTCATACCGGCGAAGGCCGGTATCCAGCAATAGAAGATCCACCGCGAAGCGGACAGAACCATGATGTCGTCCCACTTGCGTGGGGAATCTCTAAGGAAACGCGGATCTATTCGGTTTTGTCGTTTCGGCTCAGGCCGGAACCCTTTTCAATAAAGGCACTGGATACCGGCCTTCGCCGGTATGACGAATTAATCAGCGCTTCCCTGATCATCTGGATTCCGGCCTTCGCCGGAATGACGCGGTTTTTCCTAATGGACGATCTGGGTTTACGGAAAGTGCCGCTAGGTGGCCGCTTTGCTTTGGCGTATCCAAGGCGGTTTCGGTACACTGCAAACCTTCAGGAAAAGGATGCATTTAGATGAACAATACAGCCACACAGGCGAAGCATGACGCCGAGGCCGCAAACGCAGCAGCTCAGCGCATCGTGCGACATTTTCAGAGCAAGGGCTTCACCCGCATCACGGAGGCGCTCATCCTTCACATCCGACACATCGCGGGTGACCGCGCGGAAGTGGATAAGGCTTTCGAAGCGACCCATAAGCAGGGACGGGTGCCGCCGCTGAGCATGTATTTCACCATCCACCCTTATGCACACTATTCCGAATTCCGTAGTTTCGAGGAGGCCAAGGCCGCCCTAGGCAACGATTTCACCCTGACGCTGATCTATGACATCCCGCAGGTGTTCTTCGACCCGGCACCGGTACTGGGCGACGATCCGCTGGCGACCGGTGCGAAATACGATGTGATCATGAAGGTCTGGGATAACGAAGAGGATTGTGCGATCGCCATCCTGCTGAACGATCCCGATGCGTCGTTCGTCGATTACATCGGCACCCATCCCGGCGCGGATTGGCAAAAGATCATGGGCGATTTCAAAGTGGCATCGACATCACTGAATGATGCTTTTACGTTGGAGTGAATGGCGCTGTATCACTTTCATGTAATGTTTAACAGGATGAATCAGATGCGCTGTATCGATATGCATCAAGTGTTATCCAGTGTCGTCCACTCTGAGGGGGCGAAGGGCGTTAGTGGGGTAAAGATCCCCTATAACTTCTGGAGGTGCATATGAAACGTTATCTGCAATGCGTCATGCTTGCATTCGCTCTGGCATCTATCTCTGCGCCAGCTTTCTCCGATTCATCAACCGTCATCAAAAAACCAGCCAAGGTCATGAACGATCTCGATCCAAAGAAACTTGTCTTCGAGCGGCAGCTGATCGTGTTCGAAGGCAAGGATTGTGTGTATTGCCGCCAGTTCAAAGCGGAGGTGATGGATGACTGGAAATCTCCGGTAGCCATTTCGCGCACGCTGGCTTCCAGCCCGCCTGCCGGTTGGAAGCTGGAAAAACCTATGTTTGCAACGCCGACTATCGTGCTGTTCGAGAAGGGCAGGGAGGTTTCCCGCTATACCGGATACAACGGTGAGAAGGCGCGCTTCTGGCAATGGCTGGGTTATCAGTTGCTGACACCTGCGCAGCAGAAGATCGCATTCGAGCAGGGCACGGAGCGCGCCTTCACCGGTTCCAATCTGGACGAGAAGCGCGCTGGCACCTTCGTCGATCCGATCACCGGCGCAGCGCTTTTCCGTAGCGATACCAAGTTCGAGAGCGGTACAGGGTGGCCGAGCTTTTTCAATCCGCTGCCGGGTTCGATCACGCTGCACGAGGACGATGCGTTAGGCATGAAGCGGGTGGAGGTGCGCAGCGCCAGTTCCGGCATCCACCTCGGCCATGTTTTCGACGACGGCCCTCCGCCAACCCACAAACGCTATTGCATCAATGGTAATGTGCTGAAATTCGTGCCCGATGCGGGGCAGTGATTGGAAATGTGATTCATATGCACCGAATAAATATTGCTAACTTTCTATCCAGTGGCGTCCAATTCGAAGAGGCGGAAGAGGATCTGGCGTTCCGCGTGCGGTTCTTGAACGGTCTGATATTGATCGCTATCACGTCGGCATTGTTGTTTGTAACGCTGGACTTCTTTGGCGTGAATATGCTGGGCGATTGGCAGTTGGTGTTCACTGAGCTTCATGCGCTGGTCGGCGCTCTGGTGGCGATATGGTTGCGTGGGCGCAAGCAGGTTTACACGGCGGCGGCCTGGGTCATTTTGATCTCGGCTTTTCTGGTGTTCAGTTCTGCGCTGATGCTGGTGTTGTCGGACGAGTTTCGCCTCATCTGGTATTTCATTATGGTGGTGGCAGCTTATGTGCTGCTGGGGAACTGGGCTGGCATAGCGGCGACAGTAGGCCCGATCATGATGGTGGCGGTTGCAAAGTTCAATTTTGGCATTCCTATCTCGGATAATGCATTCACCACTTTTATTCTGAGCCTGTTGGTCACCAGCGGTATCGCATTTTCCTATACCCGTTTGTCGAACTCTTATTTCGAGCGCATGACCGCGAACGTGAACAAGTTGCGTGAGCTTGCCACCAAAGATCCGCTCACCGGCTTGTGGAATGCGCGTGCGTTCTACGATATGTCTAACCGCATGATGAGCCTGGGGCAGCGCAGCACTTCACCGCATTGCACGCTATTCATCGATCTTGATCATTTCAAATCGATCAATGACCGATTCGGTCATGCGACAGGCGACACGGTGTTGCGCGCAGTGGCAGATTGCATTGCGGACAGCTGCCGCGAAAGCGATATCGTGGGGCGCATCGGTGGTGAGGAGTTCGTGGTGTTCTTGCCGAATACCGATGCCAACGGAGCGATGCAACTTGCGGAAAAGATCCGTCAAAACGTGGAAGCCTTGCAGCACACCACACCAGACAACGAGCCCTACAAGATCACGCTGAGCATAGGCGTGGCCCACAAATCTCCTTCCGACCATTCTATTGCTGATATCCAGCGACGCGCTGACGTCGCGATGTACGAAGCCAAAAAACAAGGCAGGAACCGTGTTGTTCTGTCGGCTGCCTGAGTCCAATTAAAGAATGTGGGATGGCTCCCATGTTTTCGGCGCCCCGTCCTCTTAGGATAGAACATGGACACACCTGAAACCGCCTTAACGCCACGTAGCCGCTTTTGGTTTGGTTTGTCCTTTGTCTTGATGGGCATCATGCCGTTGTTGGCATCTTTCGATATCGGCCTGTTAAGTACTGATGACATCCATGGCCCACCTTGGTTGGGCTTTGCGGCTGGGGGTGTTTTTGTGGGCGCTGGACTGTCGGTGATGGCCGGCCCGAATCGGCCCGTGCTAAGCAGCATTCTCGTTATTCTCGTACTGGCTGGCTTGGCATCCGTTGGTAACTGGATCGCTTTTGGGGTGGGCGAGCGCGTATGCGGCGGGACGATCTTGTTTTGGCAAGGCGAGTCTTTGGGGCTTGGCTGCCGCATCCCATTCGGTATCGGCGCAATGATCACCAATGCTATTCTGGTGTTGATGCTGGTCGGTGCGCTGCAAAAGATGTTCGGCGATTCGCCGCGTCTCGCTCGGCTACATAGATGGGCAGAGAATCTGCTGTGGCTGACCTTGTCGCCTATCCTGCTGCCGATGGTGTTGATTCTGATCGTGCAGAGCGCTCTACAGGTCATCAAAGATAGGCTGGAGACAGGGGAGTGGCCGCGTAACGAATCATTCATTGCGAGGATGAAAGCCAAAAGAGCGCGCAACAAAGATTCGAAGTGATGGATCGTTAATCAATAGCAGCAACTTCTCTTTTGTTTTGAATTGAATTTCTATGGAGTCTTAACATGCTAAAGAAATTGTTGTTCCCCGCCGCGTTGTTGATTGTCTTTGCGCCCTACGCTGTTGCGGCAGAGCAGGCGAACAATTGCAGGCTCAAGGGTGGTTCGATGGTGTTGCTTGAGGCCGGGGCTTGCGTGATGGAGGGCGGTGTGGCCGTCACGAAAGCTGCAGCGCCTGTGGTTCCCGCTGTCAGCCTTCAGTTATCTGCCAACCCTCAGTTGGCTAGCGCACAACGGGCGGTGGCTGAGCTGCTGCTGAAACCAGTGGTGGATAAGAACCTGAACAAAAGAACGCCGGAGGAGATCAGCCGGACGGTGAAGTTCGATGGTTGCCGTTTGCTGGTGGATGAAGATATGTTCGTCGAATACGGCAATGCACTTTCTGCGCGCAAGCATTTCAAGATCAGCTCGATGGTGGATATGGGCAAGGTCAGTCGCTCTGCCTTTGGTGAGTTGGGCAAGGTGACTTCTTATGGTGGCGGCATTGAGACCTATGCCACTTACTTTGAGGAGCGCAAGGAGCGTGATGGCAACAACATCTCGATCTCGATTCAGTTGGAAAGAGAGGGCCACCTAAGCAGTTTCAAGGCGAGGTCTTCTGGTAGCTACTGGGATGCGCAGAATGATGATCTTTGGTTGGTGGATGAATATGGTTATCCAAAAGCTCTCATCGAGTCTGGTGCGGCGACCGACAAGGTCAGACTACTGTTTCTGATGAACACGCCTGAAGATGCCACAGCGCTGAACAAAGCTTTGGGCGATGTGCATGCGCTGTGTCAGCCTTAGTGAGCCTAACGATAGAGGGGCGGGGACAATAATCATCTGTCCCTTGTTTTGATGATCAACCCGGTACACGATCACGATGAACACTAGTCTGCAAGAATCCATTGAACGTCAGCGCAAGATACTGAAAGGCTGGCTCTCTTCTTCGCTCTCCATCCTTGCGGAGGACTGCATGCAGGTGTGGCCGCAGCGCGAGGCACTGGAGGCCCGACTGGTGCAAGGCATGACCGAGCTGCCTTACTGCAAGTATCTGTACTTGCTGGATACCAAGGCGAAGCAGATCACTTCCAACGTATTCCGCGGTGGCTTGATGGAGCGGCAGTTCGGTCGCGACCGCAGCCACCGTCCTTATATTGCGGAGGCGCTCGGTGGAAGCGACTTTTCCCTTTCGGATTCCTATATCAGCCAGAACGCACAGCGACCTTCTCTCACCGCCGTACAGGTGGTCCGTGGGGTGAATGGGGAGTTGTTGGGTTATCTGGGTGCGGACTTCGATATGCGCGAACTTCCCGCGACGCAGGCGCTGTATCGCCAGCCCGGTCAGTGGATGCAGCTTAAGGGTGATCCGGCGATCCGCGGCGGGCTGTTCCATCAGCAGCGCGTTAACAGCCTGATGGATCAGCAGATCGATACCGTGCTACAGGTCATCAATGAGCTGGTCACGATACACGGGGTGTTTCACGCAAAGCTGCATTTCTCCAGCTCGCGCGCCACGATCTGGGAAATGAATGATCCTTACCGCTTCCGCATTCACGGTATCGACGAGCTCGCCAAGCCCGATCTTTGTCTGGCTTATCCAAGAGTGGATTACCCCGCCGATGCGGAGATCCCGCCGGACGCGGTGCTCAAAATACTGAACAGTTTTCGCGAGCTGCGCTTCATGGATGAGACGATCTATCTGCGTTCCGGCATGCTCAATATCTTCAATGGCATGATAGGCCTTACCTTTTCCTGCGACGGTTCACATTACATACCGTGGCGGGAATTTCTGGATAAGAACCAGAAGTTCTGGGCGTGAAGCGGAGAGGTGGTCCATTCAGGGGGCAGTAACAGCGATGGAATAAGGGTTGAAGGAATGCCGGCAAAGGTACAAAGTGCATTTCATGGGGTTGGTTTGAGCGGTTTCTTTTAACCTGTTCCACTTCAATCGGAGGTCCATCATGTATTC
Organism: Sideroxydans sp.; assembly: GCA_024636935.1. Taxonomy (GTDB): domain Bacteria; phylum Pseudomonadota; class Gammaproteobacteria; order Burkholderiales; family Gallionellaceae; genus Sideroxyarcus. Next base: position 64,879 of record JAGXGC010000035.1, read on the forward strand.
ACCTGTTACGATTCCTTTTGGGGCGAAGATGCTCTTCAATACGGCCACAATCAAACCCGATGTGGCTTTCGAAGATGTTGAGCTGGCGCTGGCCGAGATGTGCAATGTGGTGAAGGATACTTACGGCGGTGACAAGGGCGGTTTCATCGCCGGTCAGGTCTATGAGTTCTCGGGTTTTGTATCGGACGAAGGCTCGTTGAGCGATTCAAAATCTGCGGAAAAACATATTGCGATCGTTACCTACTGGAAGTCTTTCGAGGAGCATGAACGGTCGCACGCCGATAAGGCATTCAAGGATAAATTCGCGGCGTTGGCCGAGCTGTGTGTCGAGAGTAAGGAATTGGGTTACAACATGCTTTGGCAGGGGGCGCTGGAATAGGCTTTATATGCTGAATGGCGTAACTGCTGGGATTGGAATATTTCAGTGCGGTAAACCTAGGGGGCGATAATGAAAACAAAAGCGATGTTGTGTGCGAGTGTGATGGCGGTGGCCGGTTTTTTTAGCCTTCCGGCAATGGCAGATGAAGCAAAATGCCTCAATACCTTTTCTTCGATGATCACTGCAGAGCTTGATGCGGCGTACAAGCAGCAAGGACATCCCAAGCCAAGCTTCGAGAACTTTGGCAAAGTCAAAGACCTTGGCTTGTCTCACCTTGAAGCAAAAGTGAGCAAATGGCCCAAGGATGCGACCTTCTCGATCAGTGTGCTGGACGATCACATTTCATTCGCAGTCTTTTGCCCTGGAAAAATGAAAGAGGGTGAGTGGCGGCCTTGAGGTCACAAGGGTTTAGGTTCAATGTAGGTTTCATAACCGCTTCGTGCGGGAATCGAAAGGAACATAGCTCATGACTACAGGCACTATTCGTCTTCATCGTGTATTTCGTACCCAACCGGAACGCATCTATAAAGCGTTCCTTGATGCCGAAGCGATCGTGAAGTGGTTGCCGCCCTACGGTTTTACCTGCAAGGTCGAACAGATGGATGCAAAGGTTGGCGGAACTTTTAAGATGTCGTTCACGAACTTCTCGAACGGGAACAGTGAGTCGTTCGGGGGAGAGTACCTGGAGCTCGTGCCTGCTCAGAAGATCCGCTATTCGGATCAGTTCAATGATCCGAACCTGCCCGGAGAGATGATGACAACGGTGGTTTTGACGCCGGTTTCGTGCGGCACCGAAATCACTATCGTGCAGGAGGGTGTTCCAGATATGATCCCGCTTGAGATGTGCTATCTCGGCTGGCAAGAATCACTCGCTCAGCTCGCAAATCTGGTCGAGCCTGAGGTACTGGGTTGAAATAAAGCAAAGTTGTTGTAGTCGTGTCTTTCGCAGTGAATCGAAGTTGATCAAAAACCTAAGGAGATCATCATGGGCAGCAAAGACAAACGGAAAGAATCAAAGGGGAAGCAGCCGAAACCCGCTCCGGTACCTGCAGCGAAATAATCCGGTGCCAACCGGGCTGCAATGAAGTAACGTTTTACACATCGCCCGCAAGGGCGATGTTCATTTCTGAATCAATATTTCTAGGAAGATTCGGTCTTGTGACCTTTGTTTTCCGCTAAGAAGGACTCGCCTTCCTCTGATGAAAGGGATTTCCAAGGCAGCGGTATCAGGCCGGGTACGCGCGCCATATAGCGGCGGTAAGTCTCTCCGTGATAGACCAACAGTTTCTTCTCTTCCAGATACGATCCGACGATGAAATAGAGTGTGATGATCGCGCTGGTCAACAGTGTCGTCAGGCTCATGTCGCGCGTCCAGACCAAGATCAGTCCGAAGAAGTACCAAGGATGACGCACATGGCGGTGGAACGGTGAAAGGTGGAAGTGTTCTTGATCTTCGACTTTTCGGACATGGGACTGTAGCTGGCGCAGGCCGAGGAATTCCTGCATGTCGTAACTTTTAAATGTCAGCCAAAAGCCAAAGATCGCAGCCAGCGCCAATCCATTCGCCAGCCAAGCGGCGATTCCCTGCCATTGCCACAACATCGGCTCGGGATCGTTGTAGCTGAGCCACAAGATCGGCAGCAACAGGAGCGACGCCAGGATGTTGAACGTGAGCCGGTAATATGGCATCAGATTCGGCCATGCGGCGGCAACCCAGCGCTTAACAAGCAGTGAGGCCAATGCAGAGTGCAGGGTGAAGTATGCGATCCAGGATAATGAAAGCAACGCAATGTCACGCCAGCCGGATTCAGTCATGAGCGATCCTTGTCTTTCTTCCCGTTCGCGGGAATGAGTGGGAGCGATTCATCTTGCCCCATTTTCTCAAAAGTTATTCTTTTATTGCCAAGAAGGTATCTGGTTTCAGCCGGCGAGAATGGCCATTCTGAACTACTGCCGGATTTTGTGAATGATAATAGGCATCAGTCCACGGTTCTAAATCGGAATTTGAATCATGGGAACTTATCAACCTATCTGTTTATCATTGCTTTAGTTTTTTCACATCGCGCTTGGGGCGATGTTTTTTTAGAGGTATGGAGGCGTACATCATGGAGTTGAGCGATCTTGGTTTGGATAGCCAACTTGCGGCGCAGGCGAAATGTGGCGCTGATCAGCATCTGGCGCGGGTAACGGCGGTTGATCGCGGGCGCTATGTCATTCGCAATGAGCATGGCGAGCTGCCGGCCGAGCTGACAGGAAAGTTCTTGCACATGGTGACTTCATCGGAGGATATGCCGTGTGTGGGCGATTGGGCGTGTGTGCAGTATCACGATGCAGGATCGGCTGCGAGCATCCATGATGTGCTGCCGCGGCGCTCGTTCCTGCGGCGCAAGGCTCCCGGCAAGAACATCGATTTCCAAATGATCGCGGCGAACATCGATGCGGCGTTCATCGTGCAGTCATGCCATTTCGATTTCAACGTGCGCAGGCTTGAGCGTTATCTGGTGATGGTGAACGAGGGGCAGATCGAGCCGGTGCTGCTGCTGACCAAGACCGACTTGGTGAGTGCGGATGAGTTGGATCAAATGATCGGCAGCATCCGCGCGGCAGGCATCAATGCACACATCATTGCGCTCAGTAATATGACGGGTGAGGGCGTGGCACAGGTGCGTGAGGTGATGGAAGCGGGCAAGACTTATTGCCTGCTGGGCTCTTCGGGTGTGGGCAAGACGACGCTCATCAATCAACTGCTCGGCCAGGATGCGCTGGAAACTGGCGCGGTGAGCGGGTCAGGTGAAGGTCGCCATACCACCACACGTCGCCATCTGATCGCGCTCGATAGCGGCGCACTGCTGATCGATATGCCGGGTATGCGCGAATTGGGTCTCATGAGCGCGGGTGAAGGGCTTGATGATAGCTTCGCCGACATCAAGCTGCTCAGCAGCCAATGCCGCTTCACCGATTGTGGCCACGACAATGAGCCGGGCTGCGCGATCCGCAAGGCGATCGATCAAGGGGAGTTGAATGCGGCGCATTACCAGAGCTTTTTGAAGCTGAAGGCCGAGTCGGATTTCAACGAGATGTCGTACATGGATAAGCGGAAGAAGGATAAGGCATTCGGCAAGATGATCCGCACAGTGCTGAAAGAGAAGCAGAAGTGAGATAATCCGGCGAATTCGCGCAACATCACCGTGCAACAATTTGAACAGGGAGTTGATCGAGATGACTGGTATCAATAAATACGTTGTTGTACTGGCTGCATTGATCTTGGTCGGGTGCGGCCCTAAGGAAGATCAGTTCGTGGATGCCAAGGCCGCTTCCGCGCTGCAGGGACGGGGCCATTTGTTATTGGATATTCGTGAGCACGATGGTTACAAAGTGTTCCGGATACCGAACAGTACGCACATTCCTTTTGGTCGCCTGAAGTCTCGCTTGGATGAATTGGCTGAATACAAAGCCAAGCCCATTGTGCTGATCGATTATTCCGGACTGAGATCCCCGCGAGCATGGGAGATGCTGAAAAAATCCGGTTTCAATCAAGTGTCGATCGTTAAAGGCGGCGCCAAAGAATGGAAAGAAGCCGGGCTACCTATCGAGACGATGGAAGAGCAGATGGAGAGCGCGCGCTTAGAGCAAGAGCAGCAGCTGGAACTGGAGCAGTTGCAAAGGGAGATAGAGCGGTTGAAGCAAGAGTCGATGGAGTCAGCAACGCAGTAGTTTTGTAATACTGATGTGCATAGATCAATGCATACCCAGATTTCCGAGTCGAAGTGTTCAAGGGGAATGACACGATGCAAACCGGACCGCGTGAGATCGTAACGCCATTCAGAACCATCCCGCTGGAGGTGCCGGAGGGGATGAAGCACAACGAGTTCTTCAATAGCACTGAGAACTTGAACGATCTGGTGAGTAACAACGGTCTGCTGATGAATCAGGAGAATCTGTTGCTGTATCGCAAGGCGCTGGGACACAGCACCGAGTTCGATTGCTCGATCATCTACAACACTTCCAAGACCATCCTCAATCCGCTGGGGCGGCCGGTGCGGCGCACGCAGGTGGCGGACAATGTGAAGCATGTGTGGAATCGAATGAATCAGATCATCATCGATTACATGCTGGAGCAGTATCCCGACCCTGCTGAGGCGTTGATTCTGGCGGGCGAGGCGAGTCTGGATGCGACGTGGCCGCTGACTTCGCCCGGTGTGCCGAGCATCCGTATGTTGCATAACCACTTCGTCGTCTTTCCCACGCAGTCTTTGCGTGAGGCCAAGCTGGCCGATTCCGGCAATCCCAATCTTACCGATGGCGGGCAGCACAGTCTGTTTCAGGCTTATATGCGCGATGTGTATCGCGACTTTTTCGACAAGGCGCTGAGCTTGAAGATCCTTAAGCCGGCAAGCGAGGAGGATGCGCGCATCCATCTCACCGGTTATCCGCAGGGGCTGCCCAGTTGGGAGATTCAGGGCGGGGCGAGCGCGTTGAAAGATGTGCATTTCTGGAAAGAGTACGACGAGGTGCTGCAGGGCTTTCTGGATTTCTATCGCACGTTCTTTTCGCAGGTCTCCACGCACAATGCGCCGATGCTGGCGGATGTGCATTTCCCGGAGCAGGTGGAAAGCGTGCTGCTGTTCAACAACGATTTCATGAAGACGGCGAAGAAGGTGCGCGATCACTGCATCGTGGATGCGAAATATGCGAATGCCATTCGCTGGCAGCCGGCGTTCAAACAGATCATCTACCGCAACGATGCGGGCAAACTGATCGTGACCATCAGCCAGAACTCCATCGGCAATGCGATCACTGAGTTGCTCGGGGTGGTGGTGAATCGCATTCCCGATGCAGACGCTTATGCGCAGCAAGAACCCGCGCTGATCGCGCGCCTGTTGGAAGTGCGCCGTCGTTTGGTAGAGGCCGATCTGGGCGAGGGCATTGCCACGGCTTGGTGGCCAAAGGAGTAGGCAGCTGAACGAAGGTATTGGATAGTGTTGCGCGCGGTATGAACGATAATCCGTGCTACTTTCCGAATTGGTTATGAATTGATTAGGGATTGAAATGAATACAAAGAATACGACGACTACATTGCTGAAGGCCACTTTGCTGGCCGTTTTATTTTTTGGGCTGGGCGGGTGTACATCTGTGGTGAAGCTGAATGTGAAGCATGCGCCTGAGATGGATATGGGCGCGACGCGGACCTTGAGTTTGACGCGCTTCACGGTATCGGGTCAGGTGAATCTGGATGCGGCCAATGATCGGGATGCATGGAGCTCATTGCTGAAGAATGCGGTGGTGGGTAGCTTTGCAGCCCCTTCTGATGTGAGCGTGCAGGAGAACCAGTATTCAAGCCTGGTGGATGCACTGGTGCGCAATGGTTATTACAAGATCAGTACCGGTGAGGCGGATGCAAAGCTTAGCGGGCATGTGGAATACCGGGTGAATGACAGCTTGTCTTCGCAGGAGAACAAGAAAGCGGAAGAGGGCAAGCGGATGACTTACACCCTGACGCGTACGGTGGAGGCGACGCTGAATTTTTTGGTGACGGATAAGCACGGTATGGTGTTGGGGAACTCGCAGGTTCAACATTCTTCGGAGAAGAAGTGGACAGACGACACTGAGGCGGAGGTGCGAAAGCGTGCGCAGCAGTTGAGTGTGTCATCGTATGTGATGGATGAGGTGGCCGCCGCGAACGAACTTTTGGTGAAAAAGATCGCCCCGCACTTCGTGATGGAAAGTCGTGTGCTGGAAGAATGTGACAGCGACCAGAGCAAGAAGGGTAACAAGGCGGCCGAGAATGGCGATTGGCTGGTGGCGGTGAGTCACTGGCAATCGATGAGCAGCAGTGGTGATGCGAAATGCCGCCATGCGGCGGAGTACAACCTAGGCGTGTTCGACGAGAGTGAAGGTCGTCTGGGTGAGGCGTTGATGCGATTCGAGAACGTGTTTGCCTTTACGCATAACGCTAAATTCTCTGCCGATGTCGAACGCATCCGTCAACGCATGCGCGAAGAGGAACGGATGAAACAGAACGAGGCGAAAAGGCAGCAGGCTGCACCGCGTTGAATCGTCGTTGATGGGGCGGTATTGCAATATTACTGAAGCAATTCTGGGGGTTAGATGTTCGATTCGATACGTCGCATGTTGGGAGGAGCACCTAAAGAATCCTCCGCCGAGGTTTCCTTTCAGCAATTGAATGAGGTGGCACCGCTGAGCTCTGTGCCGGCGACAGTGCCGAATCTGAATGAGCAGAAGAATTCATCTTTTATCCGCCGTGATGCGATCCTAGATCAGAACGAGCGCATCGCAGGCTACGAGTTTGCTTTGGGCCAGAAGATGCAGAGCCGCTTGATGGACAAGAGTGCGCTGATCCGCCGTGTGTATGACGAGGCGATGCTGAGTAACCTTGCGCCGCTTGGTGTGTCGTCTTTGTTGGGCGGGCGCAGTGCATTCATTCGACTGTCGGTGGAGTCGTTGCGCAGCCCGTTGCTGCCTGCCATCGCCAATCCCAATATGGTGATCATGATCGCGCCGCGTCCGGTTTCAGAGATCAACTTGGCCGAGTTGCGAGAGAGCTTGGCGCATGTGTCGATGATGGGTTTCAAGCTGGGCTGGTCAATCAACAAGCCTTGTCCGGAGTATGCCGAGTTCTTGCAACAGGCTGCTTTCGTTGAAATTGATACCTCTTCGATGGATGGTATCCAGTTGAAGGCGATGCTGGCTGATCTGCGTTCTTCCAACCCGGAGCAGAAGTTGATCGCCAGCCGTTTGCAGACTGTGGATGACTTTAAGTATTGTTTCGAGCGTCGCTTCGATTACTACATGGGGCCGTTCGTTTCCAGCCGTGAGAATTGGCATCCGGCCAAGAGCGATGTGAATTACCTGCCGGTTTTCCAGGCGCTGGAAATGATTCGGGCGGGTGCCGAGTTCGATGCTATCGCCGAGTGTCTGCGTACCGATCCGGTGCTGACTTTCAAGCTGCTGCGATATATCAACTCCCCCGGTATCGGCTTGCAACAGAAGATCAACGAGATTCAGCAGGCATTGATGTTACTGGGCCGGGAGCGTTTCTACCGCTGGCTTTCATTGCTGTTGTTCGATAGCAAGAAACCCGGCTTCCATGAGAACGTGATCCGTGAACAGGCTTTGACCCGCGGACGGTTGATGGAGATGTTAGCGGGCAAAGGGCAGGTGCCCGCCAATGCCGATCAGTTATTCTTGATCGGGTTGTTTTCGCTGATGAACCTGATGCTGGCGTTACCGCTGGAGGATGTGTTGAAGCAAGTGGCATTGCCGGAAGCAGTTGCTTCTGCGCTCCGGGGCGAAGCTGGGCCGCTGCATGATGCACTGGCATTGGCCGTGGCGCTGGAATCTGACAATGGCGAGATGGAAGCGGCTGCTGCGCAATGCGGGCTGGAGGCCGGCGATGTGACGGGCCAGATGATCGAGGCATTGGCTTGGGCGCAGGAGATCGTGGCGGTCAGTTGAGGGTGTCGCGGATTCAAGAGCGTTCACGATCCTTCGATCTGCTCCTGAACTGATCCAAGATAAGGCCGGAGGGTAAGGTGAGCTGGCCCGCTCATTCACCCTTGCCTCAAGGTTGTAAATGATCAGTCAAAAGAGATGTTGTCGTCTTCGTTCAGATGGATGGTGCCGCCCTCTCTGTCTTCCATGACGCGGAAGTGTTTGATGCCGATTTGGATCTCGCTGCCGCCGTACACCCGTTTTTCAACGATCACCTGCGCTTTGTTGGAGAGATCGATCTCTTTTTGGAGTTCTATTTCTTCCAACCTCAATGCTTCGATCTCTGTATTAAGAGAGTCTCGGGTTTCCTGCGCTGCACGCACCGAAGCCGGAGGTATCCGGCCCGGGTTCTGGCGGGCCAGCTCCAATAGTTTGAGCAGGTCGGCGAATTTATGTTCGGCCGCTTCACGGGTTTTGATGGTATCGGCATGGCGGGCCAGCAGCTCTTGACTTGGCTTGGCGATCACCTGGGTTTTCAGGAAGTCAGGGGAGCCGATATGTTTAGCCTTTATCAGCATCCCGGCCTGAACGCTGCCGCCGATGATCTCTCCTTTGCGGCTGCCCTCGTCACCGACGATTATCTGATGTCCGGCGGTCAGTTCGCAGAGCATTGCGACATCGTGGATGAAGATGCCTTGCCCGGCCGAGATGTGCGCGTTCTGCGCAAAGCGGGCGGTGCAGTTGCCTTTGCAATAGACGGCGGAGTGGAATTTCTCATTTTGATTGAGGTCCAGTTCCGAACTGCCAAAGATGCCGCCTTTTACGACGATGTCCCCCCCTGCTTCGAGCATGGCACTTTCAACCGTTCCGTCTACATAGATGTCGCCGGAGGTTTGGACTGTCATATTGGCATGTACATCGCCGGTGACGTGAACTGTGCCCTCATAAGAGATGTTGCCGCAGTGTAGGTCAACGTCTTTGACGGTATAGACCGGATCCACGCTGACGCCGTTCTTCAGTATCTTGGGGCAGCCGGAGATCGTCGCGATCAAAGCATTGGGGTCGTTTGGGTCGATCGTTGCGCCATCCATTTTGCTTGCGAAGACGATGTCTTTTCCGGGTTTAGCGGGTAAGGTCTTGCCGGCCACAGTCTGTCCGGGGATGCCGTCGGTTGCCGGTATGCGCCGTATCAGTACTGCTCCTTCCTTTACGGTGAGGATGTCGCCCAGTTCGTGGAAGTCGGTCAAACCATCTTCGTCGAGGGCCGGTCTTCTTTCTTTCATGCTGGGGATGAGACTTTCCAGGCGGCCATTCTCACCATTGACGGGAGCTTGGCCTTGGGCGATCAGGATGTTGATGCCGCCCTCGAGTAAGGTTTGTTCGATAACTTCAGTGTCTAGTGCTACGGTGATGCCCTTTTGAGCAGCTTCATTCTGGATGCTCTGCATCTGAGCGGGCTCGCCGCCGAGAGGGAGTGTGTAGTTCAGGTACACCGCCATCTGTTGGCTGTCTGTATGGACGGTGAATTTTCCGTCTACTGCATCGCCTATGGTGATTTCGAAGGCTTCTCCGGCGTTGTATTTCGCTGTGGCACTGTCCACGGGGGATTGGTTGATACGATATTTGCCAAAACCAGCAGCTTCGATCGCGAGCCTGAATTCTTCAGGCGTGATGGGTGCGGTGCTACCTTCCGGACTATTGGAGGCGATGACTTTTTTACCGGTCTCATCAAGATGGATGGATAGAGTCTGAATGTTGGTTTTTTCGGGCATCGCGAGTCCTCAGGCTTCGATTATTGTGTCTTGAACAAAGTTGGGATAGCTTTGCATCCCAAGTGTCTTGCAGATTGTTTCAATAATGCAATCGCAATAGCGAGAAATTGAATGGTAAGTCTGCGGTTTCTTTGAAACAATGTGGCTTGGAGTGCGACTGCAACGGCATGGCATCTGCCATCGTCGATGAACATAATAAGGGAGGAATGCCGTAATGAGTGAAGTTGCCGATTATAAAGTGGTCCGAAATTCGTCCGTTGGCACCGAACTGACAGAAGAAAAGTCCAAGCTCTTGGCTGAAAAGCTGGGTGTGCGCCAGCTGAAAGACGGCGAGCTGCTGGTGAAAGAAGGAGAGAGTGATCAGACTCTTTTCATTCTGGCGACCGGCAAACTGGCAGTGACCAGCAAGGATGCGCAAGGTGTAGAGCAGCCTGTTTATACAATGAAGGAAGGCGAGTGCGCCGGTACACGCGCCTTCGTTGAGCAAACACCACGCAAGGCGACTTTGCGCTCGGTCGGTGATTCAACTGTCTACACATTGGCACCAGCTGATTTCGAGAGCTTGATTGATTCGCATCCTCGTCTGGCATTCAAAGTGATGCGCTCACTGTTCCGCGTGACACATGCCAACTTGTCGCGCATGAATCGCGAGACCAAGGAACTATCGAACTACATCACCAAGACACAAGGCCGTTATTGATCTTCAACTGTTTGGGGTAATACATAGATGACACTGTTGCTGAAGCAATTGTTCGGACTGCTGCGCCTTCTCAATTCGGATACGGGCACAAATCAGATCGCGGCAGGTTTGGCCTGTGGGCTGATCCTCGGTTTCGCGCCCATGCTGTCGTTGCAGGGGATGCTGGTGTTCCTGTGCATGTTTCTGTTCCGCATCCAGATCGGGGCGGCGCTGATCTCGGCAGTGTTATTCGCCTTGATCGCATGGCTGTTCGATCCCGTATCACACGCGATCGGCGCGACGATCCTAGAGACGGTCTCTCTGCAGCCGTTGTTCACCACGCTATACAACCTGCCTTTGGTGCCACTCACGCGCTTCTATAACAGTGTGGTGATGGGTGCAGGGGTGCTGAGTATCTTGTTGGCACCGTTGGTGTTCTTCGGCAGCAAGCGGCTGATCGTGCTCTATCGTGAGAAGGTGGTTGCACGCTTCAAGCAAAGTCCGTTCTGGAAGCTGTGGAGCGGAACATTGTTTTTTAAGTGGTATACCTCCTATGAGAAGTTCCATGGATAAACCGGCCGATAGCAAGAAGCCCGTCAAGAAACAGGGGGCGCTCCGCATCGAGGCAGTCGTGCCGATGTTGATCGTGGTTGGACTGATCGTGCTGTATTTCTCGCTGTTCTTCGATGCTCATCTGCGGCGTGGTCTGGAATATGGTGCGACGCAGGCAAACGGGGCTGAGGTGAACATCGGCCGACTGCAGACCAGTGTGTTCAAGGCGTCGATGCTGATCGGTGATGTGCAGATGACTGACCCGATGCAGCCGATGCAAAACCGTGTGCAGATCGACGAGGTGCGTTTCCGTATGTTGTGGGATGCGCTGCTGCGCGGCAAGGTGATGATCGACGAGGCGATCATCGAGGATGTGCAGATCGACACGGTGCGAAAGCGGGCCGGCAAGGTGTTGCCGCCGTCTCCTCCCCAGTCTGGCCCGAGTGCTTCAGACAAGATGCTGGCGACGATGAAGGATGAATTCTCCGGCAATGTGGTCGGTGATTTGGCGGCTATCGCAGCCGGAGCGAATCCGTCGGAGCAATTGCATAAGATCAGTGGTGAGCTGAAGAGCGATGTTTATCTGGCTGAGATGCAACGTTCGATGGACGAGACCGAGCAAAACTGGAAAGTGCGCATGGCAGCCTTGCCGCGCGGTGAGGATTTCAGTGCGCTGCGTACACGTCTGAGTCAGGTGGATCTGAAGGGTGTTAAGGATGTGTCGCAGGTGCATACCTCGGTGAAGGAGTTGCAGGCTATCCGTGATGAGTTTGAGGCGAAGAGTAAACCTATTGGCGAGGCGGGTTCCGGGTTGTCTGGCGATCTGAAAGGTTTGCAGACTTCATTTGCGGGACTTGATGACGTGGTACGTGCGGATGTGCGTGATCTGCAAGCCCGTATGAAACTGCCGACACTTGATGCGGGCAATCTTTCACAAGCTTTGTTCGGCATGGATGTGTTGAACAAGCTGCAACAGGCACGCGGCTACATGGATCAGGCGCGTCAGTACATGCCTGCTAAGGGCGCGCAGCAACAGGCTAAACCCGCGCCGCGCAATATCCATAAGGGGCGCGACTATGCATTTGGCCACGCCAAGGGTTATCCAGCCTTCTGGTTGCGTCGGGCGATGGTGACTTCTACGCTGCCAGGCGGTAAAGGTCTGTCAGGTGAGATACGCGATGCGGCGACCGATCAGGCATTGGTCGGCCGTCCGATGGTGGCGACACTGAAGGGGGATTTTCCTCAGCAAGGTGTGACTGGTATCAAGGCTGAACTGATCGTCGATCATACCAAGCAAGAACCGGTGGAGCGCATGGAGCTGTCAGTGGCTCGCTATGGCGTTGCTGGCCGTTCACTGGTCAATAGTCCGAGCGTGACTTTGGGTTTCGCAAAGGCAGCGGCTGCAGCTGGTTTTACTGCCGAGCTGCGTGGTGAGCAGGTGGCTATACATGCGAGCAACCAGTTCCGTGAAGTGGCATTCGAGACGACGGCACAGTCACCTGTGGTGCGCGAGATGATGAATGCTTCACTGGCCGGTCTGAATACGGTGAGTATGGATGCCCGTGTGCGCGGTACTTGGGGAGATCTGGACTGGAATTTGTCGACGAATCTGGGCGATGCTCTGGCTCGCGGTATGAAGCGCTACCTGCAAGAGAAGATGAACGAGGCGCGCAAGAAGATCCAAGCCCAGGTGGATCAGCGTATCGCGGCACAGCGCCAGAAGCTAATGGCACACCGTAGCGAACTGGAATCACGTTTGAAATCCGCGCTGGCTGAGAAACAGGCGCAAGTGGACAAGCTTCGTGCCGATTTGGAAGCTGCCCGTCGCGATCTGGAGCAACGCAAGAATGCTGCGACGGATGCGCAGAAGCAGAAATTGAAACAGGATGCGAACCAGCTGCTGGATAAGTGGCGCAAGTAGGACGTGTTCGCATACTGAACTTGATGCAAATCTTTCATGATGCGTTAGGTAGCACATGAGTGAGAAGAGTCAGGTTTTGGCAACAGAGATCGTATTTCGGCGTGCAGATCAGACTGATGCGTCGGCCATCGTGGCGCTAGTCAATTCTGCTTATCGCGGTGATTCCAGTCGTGCAGGCTGGACTACCGAGGCGGATATCTTAGGTGGGCAACGCACCGATTTCGATGAGATCGCGCAACAGATCAATGAAGCTGGATCAGAGTTTTTGTTGAGCTTGCGCGACGGCGAGGTCATAGGCTCTGTACATTTGCTGCGACAGGATGCGTGCACGGCATACTTGGGGATGCTTGTGATCAAGCCGGGTTTGCAAGGGCAGGGACTGGGCAGTCGCCTGCTGGATAAGGCAGAACGATTCCTGAAGAATAAATGGTCTGTCTCGTGTTTGCAGATGCAGGTGATCACCTTGCGGGATGAGTTGATCGCATTCTACGAACGCCGTGGATTCAAACGAACGGGTGAATTTAAACCGTTTCCGGAAAATGAACCTCGATTCGGTTTGCCCAAGGTGGCTGGCTTGAAGTTCGAGGTGCTTGAAAAGATGCTCTAGATCAACGTTGCATGCGCATAAAGGATTTGACCAATGAAATCGATGAATAAGTTCAAATTTGATTTGAATATGGCGGTGTATGTGTCGGCGGTGATGCTGGCCTTTGGCGTGTTCTTGCCGCTGACCAACATCCCTATCTATGGTGATGTCAGCTATCACCGCATTGCGAAGATCGAGGCGTATCTGGTGGTGATGTTCGCACTTGCCGCGCCGGTGATGTTGTTTCTCAAACAGACCAAGCAGATGTTCTTCGCGCCGATTGGCGTCTGGGTCGTGTTGTTGTTTCCCGCACTCAAAAGTGTCCTGACACCCAAGGGAAGCAAGGGTATGTTTAGCGGGATCACCGATGGTGCATCCAGTGTGATGGGTGAATTCGCGGCTAGATTGTTCTTGAATATCGCGAACTTCGAGTGGGGCGGATTGATCTTTATCGTGGGCTTACTGGTGTTCACTGTGGCTTGCGTTCTCAAGGCGCTGAAGAAATAAGTGCGGGGCGTTAGGGAGTGAATATTGAATAGTGTGATCGCAGCGCTGCTTGCCGCGCTCAAGACTTTTTTCCATCCCAAGATGCTGGCATTGGTGCTGTGGCCGATGTTGCTGGCGACTGTGTTGTGGGTGGGGGCGGCGTTCATCTTCTGGGGCAGTTGGATGGGGGCGATGTCCGGTCTGCTGCAACAGACCGGGCTGGAGCAATGGGTCGCACAGGGCTTCCTGGCAGTCGCAACGCATTATGTGATCGCTACGGTTCTGGTGTTGCTGTTGCTGCCGGCGATCTTTGTGACAGCGTTGTTGATCACTGCGATCTTTGCGATGCCGACGATGGTCAACCATGTCGCACAGAGGCATTATCCGGCGTTGGAATGCAGGCAGGGCGGTACAACAGTCGGCAATGTCTCAAATGCGGTGATAGCCGTAGCAGTGTATTGCTTGGGCTGGATCATCAGTCTGCCATTGTGGTTGTTCACGCCTTTTGCGCTGGTCTTACCTATCGTGTTGATGGCATATTTGAACCAGAGACTGTTTAGATATGACGCTTTGGCGGAACATGCCAGTCGCGAAGAGATAGATCAGGTCGTGGAGCGTGCTTCAGGGAAGCTTTATCTGCTGGGGGCATTGGCGGGTCTGTTGCAGTTCGTGCCGCTACTGAACTTCATTGCGCCGGTGTATGTCGCGCTGGCCTTCATCCACCTCTGCCTTGATGAACTGAACGAACTGCGTTTGCAAACTGCCTAGCGTTTGGCGTTAACGCAGTGCCATGATCTCCATAGCGCTGATGTGGATCGATCCTGCCTAGTTGGTAGAGCGGATGCTACAGAAACTTAGCAATTCGCCCAGTGACTCATATGCATCACGCATCGACTTGAAGATACCCAAGAATCTGGATTCGTTGTCGTAGAGTGCGCGGTGCGTCTCTGGATCGGTGGTGAGATATATTTTGACCATGATGCCCTCCGTTTAAAATTTATATCGGCGGTTTTTAGGACGACTTGATAGTGCACCATCAAGTTTGTATCCCATGCCAAGAACAGCGGCGAAAAACACGTGTATTTTCACTTAGTTGAATTTCGACCTTTGGAGGCGGTTCTTGTAGATTGCCGAGGATAAGTTGGGGCAGAATGAAGGTAGTTAAATCAGGAGTGTGTGTAATGGACCAGATCACTGAGTCATCAGGGGGTAAGCGCAACATCTGGATGCGCGGGCTGCTAATGTTGTTGATGAGCTTTGCGTTTCATGTAAGCGGCACAGTATTGGGTATCGTTACGGTTATTCAGTTTGTGATCGTATTGATGAGCGATGCACCGAACGAAAGGCTTGTTTCGTTCGGTCGTAGCTTGGGGGCTTATGTGCAGGAGATCGTGCATTTTCTGACCTTCGCGACGGAAGAGGTGCCTTTTCCTTTCAGTGAATGGCCTGCTGCCGAGTCGTAATGTCATAAGGAAGCAATCTTGTCCTCTCGGATCGAATTAAGACTGGCAGCACGCGATTTGCTGGCTGAATGCGATGTGGCAGCAAAGACTACTGGCGTTCGGCAGCTGGCACAGCGCTGGTCGGAGGGCGACGTTGAGCTGGCCGCTGAGGCGATCCTGCTTGCGCCGACTCCCATCCCTGGTCATCCCGCCAAACCTGAGTTGATCGCCCCACGTGATGTGCCGCGTCGTGCCATGCATACGCCTGAAGGCCGCGCCGCGATGGTGCACGCGATGGCGCATATCGAATTCAATGCGATCAATCTGGCGCTGGATGCGCTGTGGCGCTTCGCCGATATGCCACGCGCGTATTACGCCGATTGGTTGCAAGTGGCGGATGAAGAAGCGCTGCACTTCACTTTGCTGTCCGATCACTTGCAGAGCTTGGGCTTTGCCTACGGTGATTTCCCCGCGCATAACGGTCTGTGGTTGATGGCTGAGAAGACCGCGCATGATGTGTTGGTGCGCATGGCTTTATTGCCACGCACGATCGAGGCGCGCGGCTTGGATGTGACGCCGGGAATGAAGGCGCGACTGGTGCAGGCAGGCGATCAGGCGATAGCGCCCATCATGGATGTGATCATGCGTGATGAGGTGGGTCATGTCGCAATCGGTAATCGCTGGTTCAACTGGCTATGTGAACAGCGCGGCTTAGAGCCGATTGCCACCTATGCAGAGTTGTTCGCGACCTATCACCCCGCGCCACTGCGCGGGCCATTCAATCTGGAAGCACGTCGTGCCGCGGGTTTCAGTGAGGCGGAGTTGCAGGAGTTGGCTGCGCGATAACTGGCTGCACTCTTTCCTCTGCGAGTGGGAGACAGCGGCGTATCAGTAACTCATTCATCGTCAGTGACCGATCACCCTGTACGCGATCAGCTTGCGTCTTCCTTCGCCATTTCCAGTTCCAGCCAGCCTTCTTCCAGTTCAGCCACTTTTGCGGAAAGTCGCGCGTGTTCGTTATTCAGTTGGCCGACTTTTGTGTGGTCTGGATTCGCGTAGGTGTCGGGGTCGGCAAGTTGTTGGTTGATCGTGGCCAGTTCGGTTTGGGCGGCGGTCAGTGCAGTTTCGAGTTTGTTCTGTTTCGACTGCAAGGCCTTGCGGTTAGGCTTGGAGATGTTTTGCGAGCGGGGTTTCTCCGGCTTGGTCTGGGCGGCGGCTTCGCGCGGACGGCGGGTTTCGATCCAGCTCTTGTAGTCTTCCAGATCGCCATCGAACAGTTTTGCTTCGCCATCGGCCACCAGCCAAAGCTCGTCGGCCACGGCGCGGATCAGGCTGCGGTCGTGCGACACGATGACGACCGCGCCGGTGTATTCCTCCAGTGCGATGGTGAGGGCATCGCGCATGTCGAGGTCGAGGTGGTTGGTGGGTTCGTCGAGCAGTAGTAGGTGCGGTCTTTGCCAAGCCAGCAGTGCCAGCGCGAGGCGGCTCTTCTCACCGCCGGAGAAAGTGGCGACCGGGCGATCTTCACTGTCGCCGGCCAGACCGAAGCGGCCGAGGAAGCTGCGCAGGGTGAGTGCGGTTTCCTTGGGCGCGAGCTGTTCCATGTGTTGCAGCGGGGTGGCGGCGCTGTCCAGATTCTCCAGTTGGTGCTGGGCGAAGTAACCGATGCGGATGTCCGGCGTCATCTCCAGCTTGCCAGAGGTCGCTTGCAGTTCACCCACTAGTAGTTTGATGAGCGTGGACTTGCCCGCGCCGTTGGGGCCCAGCAGGGCGATGCGCGCACCGGCGCGCAGGATGAGATCGATGTTGCTGAACAGTTGTTTGTCGCCATAGGCGAATCCCATCTTTTCCGCACGCAGCAACAGGTCGGGGCTGCGTTCCGGCGCTTCGATCTCCAGTTGAAAATGGCCGTCGGTGATGTGTACCGGGGCGATGCGCGTGATGCGTTCTAGTGCCTTGATGCGGCTTTGCGCCTGTTTGGCTTTGGTGGCCTGGGCGCGGAAGCGGCGCACGAAGTCTTCCATGTGCGCGATCTTTTCTTGCTGCCGCTCGAAGGCTTGATTCTGCTGTGCCATGCGTTCGGCGCGGGTGCGCTCGAAATCGTCGTAGTCGCCTGTGTAGCAGTCGATGGTCTGGTCGTGCACATGGGCGATACGGTTGACGCAAGCGTTGAGGAATTCGCGGTCGTGTGAGACCAGCAGGATGCTGCCGAGATAGCGCGCCAGATATTGCTCCAGCCACAGGATGGCTTCGAGGTCGAGGTGGTTGGTGGGTTCGTCTAGCAGCAACAGATCGGCGCGGTGCATCAGTGCGCGTGCCAGATTCAAGCGCATGCGCCAGCCGCCGGAAAAGCTGGCGACCTTGCGTTCCAGCGTGTCGTTGGCGAAACCCAATCCGTTCAGTAGTTGCGCGGCGCGCGCGGGGGCGCCATAGCCGTCGATGGCTTCGAAGCGGTGTTGCGCATCGAACCATGCGGTGTCGTGATTCTCTTGCGCGAGGATCTTTTCCAGTCGGCGCAGTTCGGCGTCGCCATCGAGTACGAACGCCAGCGCGGCCAGATCGGAGTTGGCGATCTCCTGTTCGACGAAGGCGAGGGTCTTGCCGGCTTGCAGGGAAACTTCGCCGCCGTCGGCTTTGATCTCGCCGCGTATCAGACGGAACAGTGTGGATTTGCCGCAGCCGTTATGGCCGACCAGTCCGATGCGTTGGTCGGCGAAGGCTTGCAGATTCACGTTTTGGAGGAGCGGCGTGCCGCCTTGCAGGTAAGTCATATTCTGGATATTGAGCATGGGCGCGATGATAGCAGGCGCTTGGTGCATTCCGCCTCGCGACTCGGTCGGAGAGCGAGCTAGGAAGCTATGGGTGTCGTCGTATATTCTGCAATTTTAGGGGCTTGAGAAAGGAACGAATCTGAGACCATGTGTACCATGCGAGGGATAAGGCTAGCTGTCCACGAAACCGTGGATGGTCCAATACATAAGGGGACGCGATAGCATGGGTTTTACGGTTGAGGTTAAGGAGAACGATGGCTTGCGCTCGCTGCATTTTGGCTCGGCCTGGATGCAAGGCGCGATGCGCATCGACAGTCCTTTCGATCTGGTATTCGAATATACGCGGGTGATGATGGCGGCGCTGTTGTTGCGCGAAGGTGATTTCCCGAAAAAGGTATTGCTGATCGGTCTGGGGGCTGGCTCGCAGACGAAGTTCTTGTACAAGCATAGGCCGGCGGCGCATCTGACCGTGGTGGAGATAGAGCCCAAGGTGGTGACGGCGGCGAAGGAGTCGTTCTGCCTGCCGGACGATCCGGTGCGCTTGGAAGTGGTGGTGGGTGACGGGGTGGCGTTCGTTTATCAGACAGAACAGCATTTCGATTTGATCATGGTGGATGGTTTTAACGATCACTCCCATCCGGGTGATCTGAATACGCTGCCTTTCTACAAAGCTTGCCGTGAGCGATTGAGTGAGCAGGGGGTTTTGGCGGTCAATCTCATCGGTTTGAGCGATGGCGTGAAGGGCGGTTTCGTCTTTATCGAATCGGCCTTCGAGCAGCGTGCGGTGAGATTCCCGCGTTGTGCCAGCGGTAACACCATCGCCTTTGCGGCGACAGGGGCACCGATTGATATTCCACTCGAAGAGCTGCAGGAGAGAGCAGCAAAAGAAGATGCGGGCCTGGCGCTATCGCTGATGCTGGACAGGCTGGCGACTTTGCCCGACTGCGCGGAAGGCCGTTTGCGGATCTAGTTGTCGGAGTAGACGACGTGCCCTGTCGAGCGTTCGTCTTCGTGCCGGATCACAGTGGTCGTGACCGAGATGTGCTCGCCCTTGCGCAGGCCGTAATGCTCGGTGAGTAGATGGGCGATCAGAGTGGCATTGTTCTCGTCAGGCACCAGCGCCATGGTGACGCTGTCTGTCGGGTTGTGTAGCGTTACGCGGTAGAAGTGCGCGGGGATGCGGATGTAGGTGCGGTGCATGGCTATCTTTCTCGGGCAAGGTTATTGTTTTCCGTTAACAGAAATAGCCCATATCGTCGCAGCTCAGTGAATGGGCGTTCTGCAGACTAGGGTATAAAGCTACCGCCTGATCCTTTCTTTGTAAACAAATAAAAATAGGTTCATCCGACTTTCCCGTGGGTAACCTGAGCCGGATACAGATCAAGTCCACCGCAGTGGAAGTAGATGGCGATCTTGAAATGGTCACGATTCCTGAATCCACAGGCCCGTTTTTGTACAGTAGCGATCTTTGAGTTCAA
>JAGXGC010000036.1 GCA_024636935.1 Sideroxydans sp.
CAAAGGGGAGTCCCCCTCCAAAGGCATGTTGCCTTATTCCACGGATTGGTTCATGAGCTGGCTGCCGAATATCCACTCTTCTTTGTTCATGGGAATCCACCAGTTCTTGGTGAAGAATGCGAATGTGTCAGGTGTCGAGGCGCTGATCAAGAGTTACCGTTTATATCTGGAGCAGGCTGAAGTGACCGATGATGAGCCGACGCTGAGTATCACGCGCGCCTGGTTTCTGATCCGTTTCTTCGAGGCGGGCATGATGCAGCTGACGAGTTGCAAGGAATGCGGCGGTCAGTTTGTGGTGCATACCAACGAGTTATGTGATGAATATAGTTGCGGCATTTGCCGACCTCCATCGCGGGCTGGTAAGACCCGCAAGGCGGCCCAAGCCGCTGCTGCCGCAATGGCATGAATAGCGAACAAGGGTAGGTGCACACAAAACCGTGAGTAGTCCAAATTAGGCTTAAAGAGGTCTAGTGGTTCGGGTGCGACTCAAACTTCCACAAATCTCTAGTGTCTCTTATTGCCAATAGGCTGCCGCCGCCCCATAAAACCCTTTAAGCGCAGATTTTCCAATTGGCGCTTGACGGCAGAACGAACGTTCTTTACAGTACGAAGAACGTTCGTTCTGTAAGAGATTGCCATGAATCGTCTGACCCCAAACACCGCGTTGCGCGGCGCGCACATGCCACACACAGCCCTGCTGTCGATGACACGCCCCAACCGCTCCATGTTCGAAAAGCAACGCGCCTTACTGCGCAAAGCCGTTCCAGCTGGCTTTCCTTCCCCCGCCGACGACTATGTGGAGCGACGTTTGAGCTTGGACGAGCACCTAGTCCAGCACAAGGAATCCACCTTCTTCATGCGCGTGGCAGGACACTCGATGCGCGAACTCGGCATCTTTGATGGCGACCTGCTGATCATCGACCGCGCCCTACCCGCCACGCAAGACTGCGTGGTGGTCGCGGTGATCGATGGCGAATTCACCGTGAAGCAACTGCACTACACACCGCAAGGCAAAGTGCTACGCGCCGCCCACCCCGACTATCCGGATATCGTCATCACTGACGATCAGGATTTCTCCATCTGGGGGGTGGTGCAGTGGAACGTGCACAAAGTGTGAGCTTGGTTCGACCAAGATGAAACGTGCTATCGCGTTGGTGGACTGCAACAACTTCTACGTTTCCTGCGAGCGACTGTTCCAACCCAAACTGGAAGGCAAACCGGTCGTCGTGCTTTCCAACAATGATGGCTGCGTGGTGTCGCGCTCGCAGGAGGTGAAAGACCTGGGCATGAAGATGGCAGCACCCTGGTATCAGATGAAGGCGCTCGCCAAGCGACACGGCATCGTCGCTTTCTCTTCCAACTATGCGTTGTATGCCGACATCTCCAACCGTGTGATGTCGCTACTGTCTAGCTTCAGTCCGCAGCAGGAGGTGTATTCCATCGACGAGTCTTTCCTCGAACTGACCGGCATGCCCGGTAGTCATGCCGAGTATGGACAACTCATGCGCCACACCATCCGCCAGTGCGTGGGCATCCCGGTGTGCGTGGGCATCGCGCCCAGCAAGACACTGGCCAAGCTCGCCAACCATGTCGCCAAAAATAATCTGCAGTACAACAGCGTGTGCGACTTCAACAGCATGGATGAACACGAACTGGATGCGCTGCTCGCCACCATCGAGGTCGGTGAAGTGTGGGGCGTCGGAAGACGCACTTCACCCAAGTTGCAAGAGATCGGCATCCGCAGCGTGCTCGATCTGAAACGTGCACCCGCCAAACGATTGCGCGCCAGCTTCAGTGTGGTATTCGAACGCATCGTGTCCGAACTCAACGGCGTCGCCTGTCTGGAGTTGGACGACGTCCCGCACGACAAACAACAGATCATCTGCTCGCGCTCGTTCGGCACGCTCACTTCCGGCCTCGATGACTTGGAACAAGCCGCCATCGCCTACACCACGCGTGCCGTGGAAAAACTACGCCAGCAAAAGTCCATCGCCAGCGCACTCCACATCTACATCCGCACCAGCCCGCACCGCGAACAAGACAGGCAATACCAGCAAGGCATCCTCGTGCCGCTGGATGAACCCAGCGACGACACGCGCGCTTTCTGCAAAGCCGCGCTGCACGGCCTGCGCCAGATCTACCGCCCCGGCTACGCCTACCAAAAGGTCGGCGTCATGCTGGCCGACATCGTCCCCGCCAACGAACGCCCGCGAACATTGTTCGACGACGATGCAGCACGCGAAAGATCGCAGTCACTGATGAACGCCCTCGACCACATCAACCGCAGGATGGGCAGCGGCACTTTGAAATTATTGGGAGAAGGGACGAAACAGAATTTGGCGATGCGCAACGACCTGCGTTCGCGGCGCTATACGACGGAGTGGGATGGGTTGCTGGTTTGTAACTGTTAGTAGTAGGAAGCCACCACTCATCTCCCCAACAAAGATTTCATCCACGTCTGTTGCACCGCGCGCTTGCGCTTCTTCTCCAGCACCTTGCGGATGGATGATCTGGCCTGTGCGAAATCCAGCACGCTGGCGGGCGTGACCGTATCGCAACGCAGAACATGGAAACCGAGTTCGGTTTCGACCACGTCGCTGACTTCACCCGCGTTCAGTTCGAACAGTGCTTTCTCCAACTCGGGGAACAGTTTGCCGCGTGGCAGATCGCCGAGCTTGCCGCCCTCCAGTGCTGTGGGGCATTCGGAGTGCTTGAGTGCCTGCTCTTCGAAACGGCCCGGTTCTTTATGCAAACGCTTGGCGACTTCAGTGATGCGCTTGAATGCCGCATCGCGTGTGTTCTCTTTGATGGTCTCGTTGATGGTGACCAAGATGTGACGCACCAGTCGTGTCTCCTGACGACGGAACTGGTCGGGGTGATATTGGTAATACAGTTCGACATCGGTGTCGGTGACTTTCTCGGCTTGCGTGCCGACTTTTTCCAGAATGGCTTCTACCTTGAGTTCGCGCTCCAGCGCGCTGGCGAATTCCGCTTCATCCAATCCGTTCTGAGCCAAGTCATCCACAAAATCGTCTTCGTTCTCGTAGCGTCCGCGAATCTCTTGCATGGCCGCTTGCAAAGTTGAAGGCGGCACCATGGCATCACGCGCTTCAGGCGCAGCGAGGATCTGCGCTTCGAGTTCGAACTGTTTCTGCGCCATGTTCTGCACGCGCTCGGACTCGTCCGATTCCAATGCAGCAGGTGCTTTGCCGTACAGTTTCTGTGCCGCTTTCAATGCGAGGTAGGCGACGCCGCCATCTATCACTTCAGGCATGATTCTCCTCCTTGCTGTCGTTGTATACATGCACTGCCTCGATGGTCGATTCCGGCACTTGCAAAATATGGTCGTGGAAGATCACCTGATACTGCACACCACCGTCTTCGTCGCGCAGCACTTTCAACACTTCGCCTTCCATGCCCGGTGTGGCACGCACTTCACCACCCACGGCCAGCGTGATCTTGCTGCGTACTTTTTCGCGGCTCTCATACTTGCTGGGCACCCAGGCATCGTCGATGCTGATCAACTCTTCTTCGCGGAAGCCGACGATCTTGTCCTGCTCCAGAAAGTTGACGGTGTAGATCAACTGGTCCTGCAAGAAAGTGCCGACGTTCATCACGAAGCCTGTCGAGCCGCGACGGATCAGCAGCGTGCCGATCTCTACGCCGGGGTAAGTGCCGTCGTTACGCACATTGCGCACGATGCGGACTTCGTCGCCGAATTGGAATTTAGGCAGCATAGTCACTCCTCGTCATTCCGGCGCAGGCCGGAATCCAGCCTGAAAAGAACACCCGCGTAGCGGACAAGATCAGCGTGTCGTCTCTCGCGATGCTAGAGGATTTTTGACTAACTGGATTCCGGCCTACGCCGGAATGACGGTTAAAAGTTGGCATCACGACCCCGCTTTATTCACCGTGATGGAGGTAAGCGGAACGAACTGAGTCTGCGGTTCGTGCATGTGGAACACCTTGAACACCTTCTCGGTGAGCGCGTCGGATGCGACGAAGTCCTGATACGCTTTGGTCAGCAGGCTCGTATAGACCGCGCGCTGCGCTGCCTCGTCTTCCGGCAAGACTTCTTTGCTCAGGTAGTTGTGATAACGCTGCAGGATGTGCAGACGATTCACGTGTACCACAGAGGGGTCGAAATCGATTTCGAAGTAGGTCAGGAAATCCTCTGCGGATACCAGATCCTCCATTGCTTCTTCCAGTGTCAGATCGTCAGTCATCACATATTCCTTTCTTCATGTTCTACTTCACTCACCACTTCCAGCAACGCTTTACCACCGATGCGGTCGTGGCTATCCAGTTGCACCAACTTCTCCAACATCGCCCGGCCTGCCTCCAGATTGCCCAGACGCAGATTGATATAACCCGCCGCTTTCAACACCATCAGGTAGAAGCGCACCAAGCCCATTGATCGCATCACACCGGCACCGATGTTCTCTTCGCGTATGTAGACCCAGCTATCGGGAAAATCCAGTCGCCGGCCGACCACGGCCATCGCACTCTCTGCCACTAGCAAGGCATCATCCAAACGATGCTGATAGAAGTAGTAGCGATACAAAGCCACCAGCACCATCAGGTGTTGCGGTGCCATCAAGTTGGCACGCAGCAGATACGATTCGGACTCTTCAGTACCGTAAGCTTCCGCCGCATCTATCAACAGGCGCGAAACGTCTTGCGCCAGCGGCTCATCGAAATACAATTCGGCTTGATCGAAGTCGAGCAGGTCCATCATTCTTTCCTCAGTTGGCGCGCCACTTCCGTGCCGCATAGATCATCCGCTTCGCAGGTATGACATTGACCGTCCACCGGCTCACCCTGTTTGCGCAACTGGCCTTCCAGCACTTCGATGCGCTCCATCAGACAAGCGATGGCGCGACCGACCGGGTCTGGGATCAGGTGATGATCGAGATTGATGCCGTAGATGTTGTTGGCATCCGCATCTTCAGTACGCAACACGATGCGACCCGGGATTCCGACCACGGTGCGATGCGCCGGCACGTCTTTCACCACCACCGAGTTAGCACCCACACGCACGTTCTCGCCCAGCGTGATCGCGCCCAATATCTTCGCACCCGCACCGATCACCACACCGTCGGCCAAGGTCGGATGACGCTTGCCTTTGTTCCAAGTCGTGCCCCCCAATGTCACGCCGTGATACAGCGTCACGTCGTTGCCGATCTCGGCGGTCTCGCCGATCACCACGCCTGCACCGTGATCGATGAAGAATCGACGACCGATGGTGGCACCGGGATGGATGTCAATATTGGTGAGCAGGCGCGCGAACCATCCGAGCAGACGCGCCAGATAGCGCAACTTGAACGCCCACAACTTGTGCGCGATGCGCTGCATCAGAATGGCATGCACCCCGGGATAAGTAGTCAGCACTTCGAAGCGTGAGCGCGCAGCCGGATCGCGTTGGAACACACAACGCACATCTTCACGCAGCAACTGCAACAACGAAGGCAGGACTGGCTTCTCAAGTTCAACGGTGGCGGTCATCGTGTCTCCCATGTCGCGCTCCTAATGCGCCATCACGCCGGGCTCGCTGCGCCCGCCGTGATGTTGGCCGATGAACTTCTGGTAGATGAACAACAACTCTTGATCGGCAGGTGAACGCTTGGCACGCTCGGCGAAGCTGCGGATGTCGGGCAGCAAGGCACGCGCCTCAGCCTGACTCAGATTCAAACCCATGCTGGCATACGCGGCGATGATGCCGTGCGCGCCGGAATGTTTGCCGACCACCAGTTTGTGCTGGCGACCGACTTCGACCGGATCGTAGCCTTGATAGGTGTCAGGATCTTTCAACATGCCGTCGACATGGATACCGGCTTCATGTGTGAACACGCCTTCGCCCACCACACTCTTCTGCCAGGGGATGGGACGACCCGATGCCAAAGCGACGGCTTGCGACAGTTCGGTGAAGTGCGTGAGGTCGATACCGGTGTCCATCGCATAGAGTTTCTTCAGACCCAGTGCGACTTCTTCCAATGGTGCGTTGCCTGCGCGTTCGCCCAGACCGTTCACCGTGGTGTTGATATGTGTCGCCCCGGCCAGTGCAGCAGCCAAGCTATTGGCAGTCGCCAGCCCCAGATCGTCGTGCGCATGCATCTCGATCTCCATATCGCACACACTGCGAATCGATGAGATCACCTTGTGCACGCCGAATGGTTCCATCACACCCAAGGTGTCGGCGAAGCGCAGTCGCTGCGCACCGGCGGTCTGTGCGATCTCTGCCAATTTCAGCATGAACTCTGGATCGGCACGCGAAGCATCCTCGCAGCCGACGATGACGTTGCAACCTTGTTCGCGTGCGTACGGCACGAGGTCGATGATGGTTTCCAACACCCAGTCGCGATCACGCCCCAGCTTCTTCTTCAGATGGATGTCCGACACCGGGATGGACAGGTCCAGCGTATGCACATCGACCTGCTCGGCAGCAAGGATGTCTTCCTTACGCATGCGACACCAGGCGACCAACTTCGCGTTCAAGCCCAGCGAAGCCACGGCATTGATCGCATCGCGCTCTTCCTCGCCCATGGCAGGAATACCGACTTCAAGTTCCGGCACGCCAAGCGCATCGAGTTGCCGCGCAATATTCAGCTTCTCTTCCAACGTGAACGCCACCCCGGCGGTCTGTTCGCCGTCGCGCAGGGTGGTGTCATCGATGGTTATGAAGCGGGACATGGTCAGCCTCTCAATCCACTATCAAAAGAATGGCGCAACTCATCCACATGGCGAACAGGGCGACGCCGACTTGCGTCGTCTCGTTCGTCTGCTTGATGACTTTGCTCAGGGTCTTCATGCGTAGGTAGGCGCGAACGCCTCCTCTTTGGGGCCATCACCTTCCCAGTACGGTGACAACTTGCGCAGTTGGGCGATGATCTCCGGCACGACTGCGATCACGCGATCCACTTCCGCTTCGGTGCTGTAACGCGACAGCGAGAAACGAACCGTGCCGTGTGCAGCGGTGTACGGGATACCCATGGCGCGCATCACGTGCGATGGCTCCAGCGAACCGGAAGTACAAGCAGAGCCGGAACTCGCTGCGATGCCGAACTTGTTCAGCAGCAACAGGATCGCCTCACCTTCGATGAACTCGAATGCGATGTTGCAAGTGTTGGGCAGACGATCGTCCGGATTTCCGGTGACGAATGAGCGCGGCACTTTGGCGAGGATGCCCGCTTCCAGTTTGTCGCGCAGACGCTTCACTTCGGTGTTCTCGTGATGCATCGCCTCCATCGCCATTTCTGCAGCCTTGCCCAGACCGACGATGGAAGTGGTGTTCTCGGTACCGGCACGGCGACCGCGTTCCTGATGTCCACCGCGCAGCATCGGACGGAAACGCACACCGCGCTTCAGGTAAAGAACACCGATGCCTTTAGGCGCATGCAGTTTATGACCGGACACGGACAGCATGTCGATCTTGGTGTCTTTCAGATTCAACGGCACTTTGCCGACAGCTTGCACAGCGTCGGTGTGGAACATCGCACCGGCGGCATTCGCCATCTCGGCCATCTCGACCACGGGGAAGAAAGTGCCGGTCTCGTTGTTCGCCCACATTACGGAGACGACAGCAGTCTGGTCGCTGAGCAGCTTCTTATACTCATCCAGATTCAGACGGCCTTTTTCATCCACCGGCATGTAGTGGACTTTGTAGCCATCCTTCTCCAACCAGGTGCACAGTGTCAGCACGGCAGGATGTTCGACCGTCGTAGTGATGATCTCTTTGCGATCCGGCTGTGCCTTCAATGCAGACAGGATGGCGGTGGAATCAGACTCTGTACCGCAGGAAGTGAAGATGATCTCGGAGTCATGTTCTGCACCGAGTAACTCCTGCACTTGCATGCGTGCTTTCTTGATCGCCAGACCGACTTTGTTGCCGAAGCTGTGCATCGACGACGGATTGCCGAACTGCTCGGTGAAGTAAGGCAGCATGGCTTCCACCACTGCCTCGTCCACACGTGTCGTGGCGTTGTTGTCGAAATAGATGCCTTCCATTTTCATCTCCTTACGGGTTGCAAGAGGCGCGGCTCAATGCCCCAGCCTTGGTCGGCACAATCTTGATGAACTCTTTCAGTTCTTCCATCAGCTTCTGTTGGATACCTTGCAATGTCAGCGCCTCCATCTGGCAGCCGGCACAAGCACCGGTCATGCTGACGTAGATGGTCTTTCCGTCCACATCCAGCAATTCGATGTCGCCACCGTCGCGCTTCAGTTGCGGACGAACAGATTCCAACACCGCTTCGATCTTCTTGATGCGTTGCAGATTGGTCATGCCGACAGGTGCCGCCTCTTCCTTTGAGGGAGTACCGGGCTTGAAGCTTTCGCCGCGCTCAGCCATCACCTTCACCAGGATCTCTTCGATACCTTCGTGGCAAGAGGAGCAACCGCCACCAGCTTTGGTGTAGTTGGTCACGTCTTCCACACTGCACAGTTCATTGGCGCGAATGGTGTCTTCAATCATCACTGCGTCGATGGCGAAACACTTACAGATCAACGCGCCTTCTTCGTGATCATCGCTCCACACTTCGCCGCGATAGTTGGCGATAGCAGCTTGCAGCGCTTCGCGCCCCATCACCGAGCAGTGCATCTTCTCTGGAGGCAGACCATCAAGGTAGTCGGCGATGTCTTGGTTGCTTACTTTCAATGCATCATCCAGCGTCTTGCCTTTGACCATCTCGGTCAAGGCAGAAGAAGAAGCGATGGCAGAGCCGCAACCAAATGTCTGGAAGTGCGCATCCAAGATGATGTCCGTTTCCGGTTCCACTTTGAGCATCAGGCGCAGCGCGTCGCCGCAAGAGATCGAACCGACATCACCCACACCGTTGGCGTCTTCCAGCACACCTGCGTTGCGCGGTTGAAAGAAGTGCTCTTTAACTTTTTCCGAGTAGTCCCACATGTTGTCTGCTCCTTATGCCGAGAAAGAAGAACCGCACGCGCAGCTGGAGCTGGCGTTCGGGTTTTCGAATTTGAAACCGCTGCCGGTGAGGCTTTCCACGTA
The DNA here is from genome assembly GCA_024636935.1 of Sideroxydans sp. Lineage (GTDB taxonomy): Bacteria > Pseudomonadota > Gammaproteobacteria > Burkholderiales > Gallionellaceae > Sideroxyarcus. Next base: position 9,008 of record JAGXGC010000036.1, read on the forward strand.
ATCCACGGTCACGCCTTCCAACAAAGGAGCGGACAGCGGATCGACCAGCAACGTGACGTCGCCGACGGCGACGACGACGTCGTCTTCGCTTTTGGCTTCTTCAAGTGTCATGCCGTACTGGAAACCGGAACAGCCACCACCGGAGATGGCGATACGCAATCCGGCTACTGGCTCGGCTGCGCCCTTGATGAATCGTTCTACAGCGGTGACTGCGGTTGGGGTGAGGGTGATCATTGTCTGGCTCCTTGATTGGTTAGGTACGACCTATCAAGTGCAAGCTGTGTGCCAGCCCGAGACAAAAAATCAGTTTGTTGTTTTATATGGGATTTATTTCTCTGACATGCTCTACCCCCGTGTGTGGAACAAGACGGGAGGGAGGGCTTGTAGGCTTTGCGACAAGTCGCACACAGGCATGGATCCTCGTGCGCGCTTGGCTGACTTACTTAGGTGGAATGATAGATTTTGAAGAAAGACCGACCAAAGGAAATTGGTCGGAGCGAGAGGATTCGAACCTCCGACCCCTGCGTCCCGAACGCAGTGCTCTACCAGGCTGAGCCACGCTCCGAAGTGATGCTTTTACTACTGGGTTACTGCTTAGAACTGCCGCGTTGCCGCGAAGCGAGCCAATTCTAGCAGAGCATGTTTGAATTGAGTATCGGCCAAGGCGGAAATCGCGGCACATCCCATCTCGGCTTCCAACAATGCTTGCTGGCGTGTGAATTCCAGCGCACCCGTAGCTTGGATGATGGCCTGCACTTCCGGCAACCGCGCCACATCTCCTTCTTCGATAGCCGCACGCACCACGGCGGCTTGCTCGGGTGTGCCATGCTGGATGGCGTGGATCAGCGGCAACGTTGGCTTGCCTTCCGCCAGATCGTCACCCAGATGTTTACCGGTCTGCGCCTCGTCGGCGGAATAGTCCAACACGTCATCGATCAACTGGAACGCAGTACCCAGATGCATACCGTATTTCGCGGCAGCCTCTTCTTCAGCGGGCGATGCCTTGCCGAGAATTGCACCCAGACGCATCGCCGCTTCGAACAACTTGGCTGTCTTGCAATGGATGACGCGCATGTAGTTGGCCACGTCCACATCGGCATCGTGACAATTAAGGAGTTGCAGCACTTCGCCCTCGGCGATGACATTGGTCGCGTCGGCCAACACCTCCATCACGCGCATCTCACCGGTCTCCACCATCATCTGGAAAGCGCGCGAATAGAGGAAGTCGCCCACCAGCACGCTAGCCGCATTGCCGAACAAGGCATTGGCAGTCTCACGGCCACGGCGCAGTTCGGATTCGTCCACCACATCGTCGTGCAACAGCGTCGCGGTATGAATGAACTCCACCACCGCAGCCAAATTGTGATGAAACGTACCCTGATAGCCGAAAGCCTGTGCCGACATCAAAACCAGCGCAGGACGCAGGCGCTTACCGCCACTGTTGACGATGTATTCACCGACCTGATTGACCAGCACCACTTCGGAATGCAGGCGCGCGCGAATCACCGCATCGACTGCGGCCATGTCTGGCGCAAGCAAATCTTTTAACTTATCCAAGGATCTCCCCTATTGGAACCGGCGCGTATCGCGCTCTATATATTGGGTGCGCATTCTCTCATAAATGGCCTGTTCGGCGCCGCATCAGGTGCAGGCCAATACCTACCCCCACTACACTCAGGGCCATCACATACCAAGCCGGCACCTGCGCGCCCAACACCGGCACCATCAAGCTGACCAGCACCGGCGTCATGCCGCCGAACACGGCATAGGCCACATTGTAGGAGAAGGATAGGCCGGAGAAGCGCACCGCGGGCGGGAACTGCATCACCGCCACGCTTGGCACCACCCCGATCACACCTACGAAAAATCCGTTCAGGGCATACAGCATATATAGATGTTCAGTGCCGTTCGCCAGTTGTTGGTAGAGCAGCCACGAAGTCGCGCCCAACGCGACACAGCCTAGCGCCAACACGCGGCCCGCGCCGTAGCGGTCGGCCAGTGCGCCGAACACGATACAACCGAAAGTGAGTGACAGCGTGGCGAAGCTGTTGGCAGTGAGCGCGGTCGCGCCGGGGATGGCGAACAGTTTCTGCATCAGTGTTGGCGTCATCAGGATCATAACCACTATCGCAGCGGACAGCAGCCAAGTCATGAGCATGGTCAGCACCACTGCCGGACGATGGGCTCGCACCACTTTCTTCAGCGGTAATTCATCCGCCAATTGTTGGCGGGCCTGCATCTCTTTGAACACCGGCGTTTCTTGCAGGTACTGACGCAGCCACACCGCGACCAGACCGAACACGCCGCCCAAGATGAATGGCACGCGCCAACCTTCGGCCAGCAGACTGACCGGATCGTAAGCATGATTCACGGCAGTCGCCACCAAGGAACCGAGCAGGATGCCGCCGGTCAGTCCGGCGGTCAGTGTGCCGCAGGCGAAACCGACGTGACGTTGCGGCACGTGTTCGGCCACGAACACCCAAGCACCCGGCACTTCACCGCCGATAGCCGCGCCCTGCATCACACGCAGCAACAGCAACAGCAGCGGCGCGGCGATTCCCAATGTGGCATAGGTCGGCAGCAGACCGATGAGCAAGGTCGGCACCGCCATCAACAGGATGCTCAGCATGAACATGCGCTTGCGGCCGAACAGGTCACCGAAGTGCGCCATGATGATGCCGCCCAGCGGACGTGCCAGATAACCGGCGGCGAAGATGCCGAAGGTCTGCACCTGACGCAGCCAGTCCGGCATGTCGGGCGGAAAGAACAGTTGCGAGATGGCCGCGGCGAAGAACACGAAGATGACGAAGTCGTAAAATTCCAGCGCGCCGCCCAGTGCGGCCAGCGTCAGCGTGCGGTAATCATTGCGGGTCAGTCTATGCACGCTTGCTCCGCAAGACATAAAGCAGGTTCACCTTCAGCGTGACCCACAAAGCGTAGATCGCCAATGGCGCATCGATCAGGTAATCCCACAGATTGGTCGATTCAAGTACATTGAAACTCCAGCCGGTCACCGCCAGCGCGAACACCAGCGGCAGCAAGTAGAAACCGCGCCGCATCGCCCACAGCGCAAGCAGTGACAACATCAACAACAAACCGACACCGCCATAGCCCGAGCGGTAGGGATCGAGCGAACCCAACCCCAGTGCGAACGGATACAGCAGCAAGGCCAACACCGCGAGGAAGCCAAGCAAAGCACTGCGCTCACGCGGCTCCCACTTAGGCGCCACCTTGAACAGTCGCGCATACACCGCGAGAGACAGCAGCAACATGCTGGTGATGCTCAGATCACCCACCATGCCACGCAACCAGCCCGCCAGCGACCACCCGGCAACGGGGAACATCACCAGCACATAGCCAAGCCCAATGAACAACATGCGACGCTTGCCATCCAGACCTTGCACATAAGGTAGTCGCAAACCAAACAGCAAAAGCACCAGCGCCAATCCACTCAATCCTGTCCAGTCAGTGAATAGCATCACATGCCTCCTTTCGCACTCAGCCGGTTCTTCATCCAACGCGCGTCGATGCGCACATGTTTGATGAAGGTGCGGTTCCAGGTATAGGCCAGATGGATGTCGCCGTTACGTGCTTGGATCATGTAAGGATAGGAGAACTCGAAATGGCACGCACCGCCACCCACCACTTTGAGCCGTGCAGACTCGACATAGGGTGCGAGTGTCTGCGCATTCGCCTTGAGCAACAAAGGATCGCTACTGCGCAGCAGCTTCTCCGTGACATCCAGACAAGCGCCCTCCGACATCTCTTTGTCGCGCAACACGTTCATCTCTTCCAGACGATGCAGTTCATGCCAACTCGCACCGCCGTCTTCCGACAGTTGCAGGCTCAACGATTCACGCCCGTGCTCCTGATCGTTCAACACCGCCAACATCCTGCCATCGTCCAGCACTAACGCGGTCAGCGCGGCATTCGGGTTGCGCAACGCATTCTTGTGCGGTGCAAGCCAGTGACGGCCACCATCTTCGGTGGCCATCGCCACCACGCGCTTATCCGTATCCTTGCCAGCATAGCGATTGAGCACCAGCGCTTCCTTCTCGCTGCGCACCAGCACCACCGGTTGCAAAGTACCCTGCCCACCTGATGCCAAGCGTTGCTTGTCGATCACCTTGCCGGAATGATCCAGACGCAGGATCTCGGAGAACTTGCTGATGAACTCGTGATACACCGGCAGGCCCATGGTGCCGTCGGCATAGAAGAAGGGCGCACTCTTCACCAGCGTGCTGATGTTGATGAAGGGAGAGGTGATCAAACGGCGCGGCGTACTCCAGCTTCCACCTTCGTCATTCGATGTCATCAGCGTGATCGAGCTGCCCGCCCAGCCGCCCAACGACACCGTCACATAGAACAACCACAACTCGCCGTTCGCCGCACGCACGGCCACCGGATTGCCGACCTTGGCGATATAACGATGCAGACCGATTTGCGTGCTCTTGCGCCCCGCAATCTCCTCTTCGCGCCACCATGTGTTCGCCGTCGGATTGTAGATCGCACTGTTGATGGTGACATCAGGCGCACCTTCACGACTACCGGAGAACCAGAACGCGCGCAGACGGCCATCTTTCAATTCCACCAGCGAGACGGCATGCGTCGATGTGTGCTGACGACTGGATACCAGATGGGCTTCCAACTTGCCCATTACCACATTCGGTTCCGGCGCTTGCGCGCGGCGTCCGCGCTGTCTCTTTACCGGGACTGGCTCCGGTTCTGCGTCTAGCACCACAGGTTCCGGCAAACGAAAATCAAAACCAACTTGCCAGCTCGCCGCCTTGGACAATGCCAAGGTGAATGCAGCCAGCACGAACGCCAACAAGGCCAGGCGCTTATATTTCCCCATCAACGACACCCTTCCACATTTTGCATTTCTTCTCCTTCTCCTGACGGTGCGCGCAACAGCCATTCGCGCACGAATAGTTGCTGCATCACTTTTCCGCCCAGCATGGCTTTTATCTCTGCATCGTTATGCCGACCGCGTATCTCCAGACGCGATCCGACCACTTCGCATTCCGCACAGGGTTTGTCCTGTAATGGCAATTGCACCGCGTACAGCGGATAGCGCACTTTCAGTTCGTCCATCAAAATCGGCGGCTGCGCATGGTAACCGTGAATGCGTGCAGCGGGCAGCAGGAATCGATAGTCTTCCCAACTGGCGCGGAAATCACAGGGCACCCACACATCTTTATCCTGCACCGCCTGCTGCGCGGCCACATCGTAGCGACCCGCAGCGCCGTCAAAGGGACGCAGGAACATGGCCAGCATCAACAAAGTCAGCAATGACACTAGCAGCGTCAGCCCGCGCGTCCAGCGCGCCGCGAACATCGCCAACACTGCCAGCAACACAGTGACACCCAGCGTCGTCCAGAACACCGCGTCATACAGACCGCCCATCTGTATTTGCAAGTTGTATGCGAGCCAGCCTAACAGTGCGAGTACCGCGACGGATGCCAATAAGCTAGTGATGAAAGCCGCGCGCGGGATGCGCTGCCAATTCAAGGCAAGCAGCAAAGCCACGCCCGGCATCGCATCCAGGAGATAGCGCGCAGAGCGCTGGCTGGGAATGGCGAAGATCACGAACAGCACGATCATCCACATCCACAGCATGCGTTCCTCGTCGTTCATGCGATAGCGACGTTGCCATGCGATCACGAACAAGCCTATCACCGGGAAGGCAAGCAAGCCGGCGTTCAACGGATAACCCAGCAACAGCACCCACACGCTACTGCCGCCCCATAATAATTTGGCCCAATAGCTACCGATATGCGGATCGAACTTGCCCGCGTTCTCGCCCACCACGAATTCCTGCCATACCGCTTGCGGATCGGGATCGAACGCGAACCACAGCGCGAACAGACCCAGTGACACGATGCCGACGATCATGAGCTTGATGACATCGTTCATCAGGAAAGGTCGCAGGCGATAACGGCGCTGGTACAGATACCACCAGGTCAGCGCCAGCCCGACTGGGGCCAGCAGTGCGAACGACTTGTACAACAGGCCGATGCCGGTGAAGAGTCCCAATAGCAATGGCGCGGCAAAGCGCGAATCAAAGGCGCGCTCGCGCCAGTACAGCAAAGTGAAGAACGGCAGGAACAACCAGAACGTCTCGGCCGGATTGACCAGAAAGGGCCGGCCGAAACGATAGGTACTGAAGAAGGCGAGGAAACTCAGCGCTGCAATGGCACCGACTGTGCATTCCCCGCCCAGCTTGCGACCTAGCAGAAAGATCAGCCATGCGGTGAGCAACGTGTAGAGCACGCTGGGATAACGCAGATGCCAGCGATCCCATTCCGTCGCCCAGCCGGTGGAAGCGATGCCCTGCCAGAACAGCAAGGGCGGCTTGGTATTGCGCATGTGGTCGAGGTTGGACTGCAAGGGCAACCAGTCGCCACTCTGTGCAGTAAGCAGTGTGATGTGCGCGTAGACATTCTCATCGCCGTTGCGCGGGATGTGCAGACTGTCCAGCGCATAGAAGTAGACGAACACGGCCAGCGCCACAGCCGCTAGGTATTGCAGCGGACGCGATTCGGCAACATGTCTCATCGGGCCGCGCAGCATGTCAGCCGTTCTTCCCATGAACTTTTTGTGCCTTGAATTTAAGGCGACCAAAAGTCCAGATGTCATTGAGCAGAAAGTTCAGCACACTGGTGACGCCGATGGCGATGAAGTTGGCGATCATATAGTAGACATGCGGCGCCAACAGATTGGTGAACAGGAATTGCAACGCGATGCTCACACCGCAAGCAAGTGTGTACTGCCCGAACTGAACCACCCAAGGACGGCGTTGATGCTCCACGCGATCCTTCCAAGTCCACAGCCGGTTCCAGAAGAAGTTGTTCAGCGTCGCAAAGAAGATCGCAGCGGACAGCGCGATGTTGAGCTGCCACCAGTTCACCGCACCCACCACTTGCGACACGTTGAATACGTGTTCCTGCACCAAATACAGCACGCCCTGATTGACCACGATGCCGGAGACACCGACGGTACCGAACTTGAGGAAGCGGATGGAAAAGATGCGCCGCAACAGCGACGCCGTGCGCATGCGGATCTTGAACGGCGTCATGCGGCGTGATTCTCCTGCAGCAGGGCACGTGCCTTTTCCAGCACTTGCGCCGGCGTGATGCGTTTCAGACATTGGTTGTCGCCGTCGCAGGGCGAATTGCGGTGGTTGTACGCGGTCAGGCAGGGGGAGCAGGAAAGTCCGGTGAACAAGCAGTGGATGTTGGGCGCGAGCGGGCTGTACAGCGCCGGCGTCTCCGGCCCGAAGAACACCAATGTCGGCAGGGAGGTGAGCGCAGCGAACTGGCCCGGTCCGCCGTCATTGGTCACCAGCAGTTGCGCGCGCTGGAACACCGCCAACAGATGACGCACGGAACGGGTATAGCCGGTCAGATCGATACAGTGATCATGTTTGCAATGTGCCGCGATGCGTTTGGCCAATGGCTTCGCATCCGGCAGGCCGATCAAGCCCACCACATAGCCTTCTTTCAGAAGCTCATCGCACAGTTGTTCGTAATACTCGGGCGGCCAAGCGCGGATGGGCAGGATGCCACCATCGGGATAGACCAGCACCAGTTTCTTACCACCCAACACAGGGAAATCCGCTTCCAGCTGCGTGATCTCGCGCGCCACTTCGCCTTCCTCGAACTGCAACAACGGCGGCGCGCTGACCTCTCCCGGCGCGCGTTTGGCGATGGGTCGACCGCGGGATTCGATGGCTTCCACCATGGTCAGGAACTGCTGCGACAGATGCTGGTAAGGGTTGTACATCACCTTGCGGTTCATGAACGTACCGCGATACAGGCCTTCCTGCGTGTGCGACTCGAAGCCGACCCGCACTTTGGCGCCGGACAGGTAGGAGAAGATGCTGCTGATACGCGTGAACAGTTCGCAGTCGATCACCACATCGAAATCCAGCGCACGCATCTTGGAGATCGCCTGCAGGCTGTCACTGGCTAGGTCACCCAGCGCCTTGTCGTTCAGCGTGATGACATTCTCTTTGGGCATCACGCCCAGCAAATCGAGCACTTCACGGTTCTTGTGGAACATCAGCATGTGCAGCTCGGCATCCGGATAGCGGCGCTTGAGTTCAGCGAACATGGGCTGCGCCAGCACCAGACTGCCCATCTCGGACAGCAGCACGATGAGGATACGCTTGGGCTGAGTCACCTTGGCAGGCGAGACGAACGCCGACTTCAAGTGCTCATAGAGCGACAGGGCTGCACAGATGGGTACACCGGCCAGCCGGTCGACGGCTCTCTGGAAATCAATGTTCAATGGATGGTCCCGTTGCTTGAAGAAAACCGAATGCGGCTTAACCGTCATTCGGCGCCCCAGAATTATCGGCTAAAGCGCCATCCCTAACAAGCCGCGATATCTCGACTGTTCTCGCTCCCGTACTTGGTGTAAATTGCCGCGCATGGACGCAACCATCACAACCCCTCCAACCACCCCGCCTCCCTCCTTCCTTGGCAACTACCGCATCCTGCGCAAGATAGGCCACGGGGCGACCAGCGAAGTTTTTTTAGGATTCGACCCGTTCAACAAGCGTGAAGTCGCCGTTAAGGTCATTAAACAGTCTTTCCTTGAAGACTCGCGCAACGGCCGCCAGAATCGCAAGCACCTGCAAAACGAGGCCTCGCTGGCCGGCACGCTCAATCATCCTCACATCGTCGATATGTATGAGGCGGTGATCGCCGATGACATCAGCTACATCGCCATGGAGTTCGTAACTGGCGGCACGCTGGAACAGCACATCCATTCCGACAATCTGCTGCCCTTGGATAACGTAGTCGAACGCATGTACGAATGCTGCCGTGCACTCAACTATGCGCAGTACAACGGCGTCATCCACCGCGACATCAAACCCGCCAACCTGCTGCTGACGGAAAGCGGCCAGGTCAAGATCTCCGATCTCGGTGCCGCGGTACGCATGGACATCGAGCAGACACAGAGCAACGTCGGCTCTCCCAACTACATGTCGCCCGAGCAAGTGCGCGGCGAATCCCTGTCGCACCTGACCGACATCTACTCACTGGGAGTGGTGATGTACCGCCTGCTGACCGGGCACTCGCCTTACAGCCCCAAGAATCTGGCACATCTGTACCAGCAGATCATGAACGAGATGCCGCCGTCTCCGTCTTCACTACGCAAGGATCTGCCGCCGCAACTTGAACGCATCGTGATGCGCGCCCTGCAAAAGAACCCAGAAAAACGCTACGCCAGTTGGCGCGAGTTCGGCGACGATCTGGCGGCACTGGGCCATTTCGAGAAGAGCGATCTCGAAGTGGCAGAGAACGAAAAGTTCAGCATCCTGCGCAAGATGAAGTTCTTCGATGATTTCAGTGACCTCGACCTATGGGAGATCCTGCGTATCGGCGAATGGCATAAACAGCCGGAGAAGACCGTGCTGATGCGCGAGGAAGAGATGAGCGACGCCATCTATTTCATCATCGAGGGTAGCGTCAGCGTCACACGCGGTTCGCGACTACTGATCGCACTGCGTGGCGGCGACTGCTGTGGCGAAATGGCCTATATCCGCGGCAAACAATTGCCGCGCTCCGCCACCGTCACCGCCAACACCGAGATCTCCGCGATGAAGCTGGACCCGCTACAGATCGCGCAACTTTCCGATAATTGTCAGGGCCACTTCAATCAAGCCTTCCTTTACGTGCTAGCCGAACGCCTGCGCTTGGCGGATGAGCGTATCGCACGCTTGGTCAGTTAGAATCGCCCCTTTCGAACAGGAGGAACACCACATGGCCCAAAAGACCATCATCCAAACACCCGACGCCCCTGCTGCAATCGGCACTTACTCTCAAGCTGTACGCGTCGATAACACCGTCTATTTATCTGGTCAGATCGGCCTAGAGCCGACCAGCATGCAGATGGCGGAAGGCATCGAGGCACAGATCCACCGTGTGTTCCAAAACCTGCGTGCAGTCACCAATGCCGCCGGTGGCAGCTTGGACGACGTGGTCAAACTCAACATCTTCCTCACGAATCTGGGCGACTTCGCCAAGGTCAACGAGATCATGGCGACTTATTTCCGCCAACCCTATCCGGCACGTGCCGCCGTCGGTGTCGCCAGTCTGCCGCGCGGCGCGCTGGTGGAAGCAGATGGTGTGATGGTGCTTGGTGATTGATATGGATAAGCAGTGACACACCCAAAATCGATAGGCAAATATGCCATCAAGCAAGTTCTCGGACACGGCACCACCAGCATCGTCTATCGCGGCTTCGATCCCTTCGCTAACCGCGAAGTTGCGATCAAAGTACTAAAGCAGGAGATACTCAACGACGCACGTACGGGCAAGGCATTCCGCCGCCAGCTCGACAATGAAGCGTCACTGGTCGGCCGTCTGTCGCACCCGCACATCGTAGCCATCTACGATGCGCTGATCGGCGACGATGAGAGCTACATCGTGATGGAATACGTCAGCGGCGGCACACTGGAAAGACACATCGATTCGGACAAGCTGCTGCCAACCGACCGGGTGATCGAATACATGTTCAAGTGCTGCCGCGCGCTGAATTACGCGCAGTACAACGGCGTCATCCACCGTGACATCAAACCCGCCAACATGATGCTGACCGAGGATGGCGACATCAAGATCTCAGACATGGGCGCCGCCCTACTGCTCGATCTTGAGCAGACGCAGGTGAGCAACCTCGGCTCCCCCATCTATATGTCACCCGAACAGCTGGGCGCGGAAACGCTCACCCATCAGACCGACATCTATTCGCTGGGCGTGGTCATGTATCGCATGCTATGCGGACAAGCGCCCTACCGCGCGCAAAGTCTGGCCAGCCTGTGCCACCAGATCCTGAACATCCCGCCCACCCCGTTGCGCACCTATCGCCCCGACATCCCGACGGAACTGGATCAGATCGTGACGCGCGCGATGCAGAAAGACAGAAGTCTGCGCTATCAGAACTGGCGCGACTTCGGCAACGATCTTGCCGCACTGGGTCGCTACGAACAGTCGGATAACACCGTCAACCAAACGGAAAAGTTCACCACCCTGCGCGGCATGTCGCTGTTCAAGGATTTCTCCGATACCGAGTTGTGGGAGATCCTGCGCATCGGTGAATGGCAGAAACAAGCTGCGCAGACCATCCTCATGCGCGAAGACGAACTGGGAGATGATTTCTACATCATGATCTCCGGCACGGTGAACATCACCAAGAACGGCTACCTGCTCAACCTGATCAGCCGCGACGATTGCTTCGGCGAGATGGCCTATATCAGCGGGCGCGTCGTGCATCGCTCCGCCACCGTCACAGCTGGTACCGATGTGACTGTGATGAAGATCTCGCCCAAGCTATTGGCCGGACTGTCCGACCATTGCCAGCTGCATTTCAATCAAGCCTTCCTGCGCGTGATGGCAGACCGGCTGCGCTTGGCTGATTCGCGTTTCGCCAAACTGGCCAGCTAGGTCACCCGGCTTTGACGGCGACCTTGGCCACTCCTCTGAAGATCGCGCCGGCCACACTGGCCAAGCTGGCCAAGATTGGCATCCATCATCGTGCCGATCTGCTGCTGCACCTGCCGCTGCGCTACGAAGACGAGACGCACATCACACCCATCACCCAAGCACTGCCGGGTGAGACCGTGCAAGTACAGGGCGAAGTCACACATTGCGAAGTGATGTTCCGCCCGCGGCGCACGCTGGTGTGCCGCATCCAGCAAGGCGACGACGAACTGACGCTGCGCTTCCTCAACTTCTATCCCAGCCAACAAAAACAACTCGCGGTCGGCAAGCAGATCCGTGCCATCGGTGAAGTGCGCGGCGGGTTCTTCGGCTTGGAGATGGTGCATCCCAAATGCAAGGCGGTGGACGACGAGACACCACTGCCGCAGAGTCTGTCGCCGGTGTATCCGACCACGGCCGGTCTGTCGCAGACCGTGTTGCGCAAGCTGATCAACAACGCACTGGAAAGCATTCCGCTCAGCGACACCTTGCCCGCGTCACTGATTGAACGCCTCGATCTCGCCGAATTCGGCGACAGCTTGCGCCTGCTGCACAACCCCACGCCAGACATCTCTGCCAGCACACTGGAGACACGCAGCCACAGCGCCTGGCGGCGCATCAAGTTCGACGAGTTACTTGCACAGCAACTCTCGATGCGCGTGCATCATCGCGAGCGCAGCAAACGTGTCGCGCCCAGCCTGCCGGCCCATGACAAGCTCACGCACGCGCTGCTCGACAAGTTGCCATTCAAGCTCACCGGCGCACAACAAAAAGTGTGGCGCGAGATCGCGCACGACCTGACGCAATCACATCCGATGCAACGCTTGCTGCTGGGCGATGTGGGTAGCGGCAAGACTATCGTTGCCGCACTTGCCGCACTGCAAGCCATAGAGAACGGCTATCAAGTCGCATTCATGGCACCGACCGAGATATTGGCTGAACAACATTATCTGAAGCTGCGCGAATGGCTAGAACCGCTCGGCATCGAACCGGTGTGGCTGTCCGGCAGTTTGAAGAAGAAGGTAAAGACCGCTGCTTCGGAACGCATTTCAAGTGGCGATACCCTGCTTGCCATCGGCACCCATGCGCTGTTTCAGAAAGACGTCGAGTTCCACAAACTCGGCCTCGCCATCATCGACGAGCAACACAAGTTCGGCGTGCAACAACGCTTGGCCTTGCGCAACAAAGGCAAAGAGCCGCACCAACTGATGATGAGTGCCACACCTATTCCGCGCACGCTGGCGATGAGTTATTACGCCGACCTCGATGTGTCGGTGATCGATGAACTGCCGCCGGGCCGCACACCCATCGTCACCAAATTGGTGAGCGATGCGCGACGCGAAGAAGTGTTCGAGCGTGTGCGCCAAGCCTGCCTCATCGGACGGCAAGCTTATTGGGTGTGCCCACTCATTGACGAATCCGAAGCGCTGCAATTGCAAACCGCCTTGGAAACGCACGCCACATTGACCGAGATATTCCCCGAGCTGCGCATCGGCCTCGCTCACGGCAAACTGAGCAGCGAGGAAAAGGCCGCCACCATGGCCGCGTTCAAAGCAGGCGAGTTGCAACTACTGGTCGCCACCACCGTGATCGAGGTCGGCGTGGACGTGCCCAACGCCAGCCTGATGGTGATCGACCATGCCGAACGCATGGGGCTGGCGCAATTGCATCAATTGCGTGGACGCGTCGGACGTGGTGTAGCGGAGAGCATGTGCGTGTTGCTGTTCCAACAACCGCTGTCCGAACTGGCACGTGAACGTTTGCGCGTTATCTACGAGAACACCGACGGCTTCATCATCGCCCAGCAGGACTTACAATTGCGCGGCCCCGGAGAATTGCTGGGCGCACGACAGAGCGGTGTGGCGATGCTGCGCTTCGCCGACATCAGCGAAGACGAAGAACTACTTGAAACGTCGCGCGAGATCGCCGACGAACTGTTACGCGAACACCCCGATGCGGCACGCGCGCACCTACAACGATGGATGGCGAACAAGCATGACTTCCTGCAAGTCTGATTCTTACTGGAACGGTTCCGCACTGGGTTGCGGTTCAGATATGCGCCATTGGCTAAACGACCATGGTTCGCTCACACAGCGTATCCAGCAGCGCTGCGAGCAATTCGCTGTGCGTCCAGTACGCAGCGGGCTGGCACGCATCGCCTATGACGAATCAGCCGTGTTGGGCATCGCGCCGCATCAGTTCGCCTATTCCCGTGAAGTTTTTTTGCATGCCGATGGGCATCCCGTCGTGTTCGCGCACAGCGCCTGCCACGCCGACGATCTGCGCGGTGCTTGGCAGGCCATGAAAGGTTTGGGCAACCGCTCGCTCGGCAGCCTGTTGTTCACCCATCCACTGGTCGTGCGCCAACCGCTGCACTTCGCCGCCCTGCGTCCACACCATCCTTTGTATCAAAGTGCGGTCAGTGAGATCGACACACGCCCGGAAAGATTGTGGGCGCGCCGTTCCTTGTTCACCCTGCACGGCGCACCGCTACTGGTGACCGAAGTGTTCCTGCCCGAGATATTGAATCTCAAGTAACCTCGGTCATTCCGGCGAAGGCCGGAATCCAGTTGATGCAACCATTCCTTTGCGCAGCAAAGACAATGATCAAACTGCATGTTGAAAGAAACGCTGGATTCCGGCCTTCGCCGGAATGACGGAGCGGGTAAAATCCCGGCATGGACTTAAAACAACGCTTCTCTCTCTATCTCCAGCTCACCCGACTGAATCGCCCCATCGGCATCCTGTTGCTGCTGTGGCCGACACTGTGGGGCGTATGGATCGCGGGTGCGGGACATCCCACTTTGCTCATCATCGTCATCTTCACGCTGGGGACAGTACTGATGCGCTCCGCTGGGTGCGCCATCAACGACTACGCTGACCGCCACATCGACTTGCATGTGGAACGCACCCAGCACCGGCCGCTCACCAGCGGTAAGGTGAGTGAGCGCGAGACCGTATGGCTGGCTGTGATACTGGCACTGCTTGCTTTCGCACTTATCCTGCCGCTCAATCCGCTGACCTGGTTACTGGCATTCCCGGCTGTCTTTCTTGCCGGCAGTTATCCGTTCACCAAACGTTTCTTCGCCATTCCGCAAGCCTATCTCGGCATCGCATTCGGCTTCGGCATCCCCATGGCCTTCGCCGCACAGCTCGGCCATGTGCCACCGGTGGCTTGGGTACTGCTCATTGCCAATGTGTTCTGGGCTATCGCCTACGACACCGAATACGCGATGGTGGACCGCAACGACGACATCCATCTCGGCATCCATTCCTCTGCCCTGCTCTTCGGAAACTTCGACGTGGCAGCAGTGATGGCCTGCTACTTCATCACACTGGTGGTGCTGGCACTGGCCGGCGTGATGGCCGGGCTTGGGGGGTTATTCTTCAGCGGGCTGGTGGTAGCCGCAGGTGTCACCATCCATCACTACACGCTGATCCGCGAACGCGAACGCGAAGATTGCTTCAAAGCCTTCCTGCACAACAACTGGTTCGGGGCGGCCGTGTTCGCCGGGATCGTCGCTGATTATCTGGCGCACTAACAGCACCTGCAAAACGCGCTACGCTCATAAGCCTACGCAAAAAAACGCGTGGGAATTCTGCGAAACTGAGTTCAGTTACTCTTCGAGCAAGCTACGAAGCATCCACGCATTCTTTTCATGCACTTCCATTCTGGCGGAGAGCAGATCGACGGTCGGCTGATCGCCCGCCTTCTCGGCTATAGGCAGAACTTCGCGTGCGGTGCGAGCGACTGTCTCCTGTCCATCGACGAGTTGCTTGATCATCTCTTTCGCGCTGATGGTGCCCTTACTGTCCTTGATGCTGGTCAGTGCGACGAACTCCTGATAGCTGCCCGGCGCTGGGTAACCCAGAGTACGGATACGTTCAGCCACCAAATCGACGGCGTTCCATGCTTCGGTGTACTGCGTCATGAACATCAGATGCAATGTCTGGAACATGGGGCCGGTGACGTTCCAGTGAAAGTTGTGCGTCTTGAGATAGAGCGTGTACGTGTCGGCCAGCATGCGGCCCAGACCTTCGGCGATCTTCTTGCGGTCTTTCTCTGCGATGCCGATATTGATGGTGGATTTTTTAGCCATGATCGTTCTCCTTATTCGTTGATGAAAGGTGGCACGTCATTGCACAGGCAGCTTCTGCCCGAGCAGTTTGCTCATCGCATTGCGTTCCGCTGCAAAATCTCCGGTCAGCACAAAACCTGTCATGTGCTGCGCAGCATCGACGAAAGCCATCTTCGTGCCGTTCCCGCTTTCCAGCTCCAGCCAATCGCCCGATGCATCACGCGCTACCGGCAACACCGCAATCGGATGAGCAGGTGTCTTGACGACGACCGGCATAGCGGGGAATTCGACCGCTGTTTCGCAACCTGACAGCGTCTTCGCCAATGCGCGCGCCGCATGCATGATGGGCAGCACGAAGGGTTGCACCTTGCCCTCGATCTCAGCACAGTCGCCCAGCGCAAAGACGTTCGCATTGCTGCTGCGCAACTGTGCATCAACCTTGATGCCGCGATTCACATCCAAGCCTGCCGCTTGTGCCAAGGCGATACGCGGACGCAAACCGACGGCGGACACCACCAGGTCGGTTTGCAGTTCCGAGCCGTCCGCCAGCGTCAATAGATAGCCACTTTCAGCACTGTCTACACTTCTGACCGAGGTTCCGAAACGCCAATCTATCCCGATCATTGCAAGCGGTGCAAGTAACTGCTTGCCCGCCTGTTCCGGCATCAGGCTGGCGAGCGGATACGGCCCGGGATCGATGACGCTGACAGCATAGCCCGCCGTTGCCCAGTCATTGGCGAACTCGCAGCCGATCAATCCCCCGCCCATGATGGAGATGTGCTTCACGTCCTGCATCACATTACGTAAACGCGCGTAATCACCAATATCGTTGACCGACATCACCGCATCTGCCGCATTACCCTGCAGCGGAATGTGTATCGGGTCCGCCCCGAGCGCCAACACCAGTCGGCTGTATGGCAGTTCACCCTGCGATGTATGCACGCGCAAGCCTTCAACATCGATGGCACTCACCTCACACTGGCTGTGTAGCGTGAAGTTGTGTTGCTGCGCCATCTCTGCCGCCGACGTCTGCACCAATGCTGCGGCATCCTTGCCTTGTGCCAGCGCATTGGAGAGCATGGGCTTGGAGTAATAGTCCCCGTTGTCGCGCGTCACCAGCATGAGCGGGATATCGCGATCAAATTTCCGCAGTTCGCGGATCACGCTGTAGGCGGCGAGGCCGCTACCGATGACGACGATGGGATTCATGTCATTACTCCTTTGTTATACCTCTACCATTTCGAAGTCGGCTTTAGCCACTCCACAATCCGGACACGCCCAGCTCTCTGGAATGTCTGCCCACTTTGTACCGGGCGCGATACCTTCGTCCGGCAGGCCCTTCGTTTCGTCATAGATAAAACCGCACACTACGCATTCCCATACTTTCATGATGCTCTCCTTGTCGTTGATTACGATTAAGCAGTGACCTTCGCCAATTGGACGCGGTACTGGTTGGCGTGACGCTCTTCCACTCTGGCCAGTGCAGCGAAACGCTTAGCCGCTTTTTCCAGCGTGGTCTTGAACATCTCGGCGTGCTCTTTCGATTCTGCGATCTGCTCCTTGATCTCTGCCGAAGCTGCATCGTGACCTTCCTGCTGCGCAGTCTTGAGGAAGCCGGGATACATCTCGGTATATTCATAGGTCTCGCCTTCGATAGCCATCTGCAAGCAGCGCTCGGTGGTCATCTCAGCTTTCGGATACAGCAGATCGAGATGGCCCAGTGCATGCTGCACTTCCTGCGCGGCGGTCTCTTCAAACACACGCGCCACTTCCTCGTTGCCTTCTGCGCGGGCGATGGCCGCAAAGTAGCGGTATTTGGTGTGTGCCATCGATTCGCCGGCAAAGGCAGCTTCCAGGTTGGCATGGGTCTTGATATCGGGTCGTTGCATGGTGATCTCCTTGTTGGGTTGAGAAGGTGACGTCTCGGCCACGTCTGCAATGTAGACCTATCTCAACAATCAATCCAATTGATTGTTCAAAGCCGGTTGATTTATTATGCAAATCACCAAGGAGCTGCCATGACCCTCAACGAACTACGCTTCATCGTCGCCGTCGCACAGACACGCAACTTCCGTCGCGCTGCCGAGAAAGCTTTCATCAGCCAGCCCGCGCTGTCGCTGGCGATACAGAAGCTGGAGGAGGAATTGGGGCTGAAGATATTCGAGCGCGGCAAGAACGATATCTCCCTCACGCCGGTTGGCGCCTCCATCGTGGAGCAGGCACAGCGCGTACTGGAAGAAGCCGAGCGCATCCGCGAGATCGCCGCGCAAGGCAAGAACCAGCTCACCACACCGCTACGCGTGGGCATCATTCACAGCGTCGGCCCTTATCTGCTGCCAGACTTGATCCCCGCCTTGAAAAAGACCGCGCCACAGATGGCACTGGAAGTGGAAGAGAACATCACAGCCAACCTCGACGCGCTGCTGCGCAACGGCAAGCTGGATGTCATCATCATCGCGCTGCCGTTCGGCGATACAGGCATCCTCACCCGCCCTTTGTATGACGAATCGTTCGAGGTGGTGGTGAGCAATGAACACCGCTGGGCCGGGCGGCGCAGCATCAAGTCGGCAGAGCTATCTGAAGAGAGCGTGCTACTGCTCGATTCTGGCCATTGTTTCAGCAACCAGGTGGAAGAAGCCTGCCCCGAACTACACCGCAAGGGCGCGAACATCCAGCACGGCACCTCGCTGGAGACCATCCGCAACATGGTGGCTTCCGGCCTCGGCATCACGGTATTGCCCGCTTCAGCCAACGTTGCGCGCTATCGCAACAAGCTGCTGAGCGTCATCCCCTTCACCAAACCCGTCCCGGCGCGGCGCATCGCACTGGCCTGGCGCAAGAGTTTTGCCCGCACTCAAGCGGTGGAAGCCCTCGCCAAAGCGGTCGGACTTGCCAAGATCAGCGGTATCCGCCATTTAGACTAAGTCCATGTCATAAAAAGGGATTCAGCCAAACCATTGGCGTTACCCGCCACCCGGCGTAGAATGCAACCAAGAGTCACCGCATCCAATAGTCAGGAGCCCATCATGCCATCAATACCCGGCCTCTCAGTTTCCAGCCAAAACAACTATGCGCAGCAGCAAGCTATAGGCACTTCTTCTACGCCATCGCAGCCGCCGCAGAACACGCAGGATCAATCTGCCAATGCGCAGAACAATGTGATCGCGACGCTGACAGCTAATGACCAGAGCTCCGCCACTTCCGCGCTGACCTATAACGCTTCCGGTTTGCTCAGCCGTTTCCAGCAAGCCGTGCCACAGAGTACTAGCACGGACACCGAGCAGGCTGCACGTGATGCCGTGCTGAACGCGCAAGACGCGATCACTCAGGCACAGGGCTCGTTCAATTCCAACCAGTCCTCGACTGGCTCTTCCACGATCGATACCGTCTCACAGTTCGGACAGAGCAACGTAGCGCCCAAATCCAGCGAAGGCAGCCAGAGCGCACAGGCAGCTTTGGTGCAGGCGCAGTACGTCAAGAATCAGGAAATGAACAATCTCCGCAGCAGCACAGCAACCACAGCTTGAACTTCATCGCGTGCACCTGAACCGGTGCACGTGAACCTCACGGGGGCATCATGAACACCCCGACCCAACCCTACAAACAGAACCCTTTCCTGCGCACCAGCTACAGCCTGATCGCGCCACTATACGATTTCATCATCGAACGTGCGATGCGCGAAGCACGCCGCACCTCACTCGCCGCCCTGCCAGATATCCCGCAGCGCGTATTGATCAGCGGCGCAGGCACCGGCCTTGACCTGCCACACCTGCCAACCCTGCATCGCTACACCGCACTGGATTTCAATTTGAGCATGTTGTCCCGCGCCAGATCACGCGGCGCACATCTGGATGTGGATTTCATTCTGGGCGACAGCATGGCGCTGCCCTTCGACGATGGTCAGTTCGATATCGTAGTGTTGCACCTGATCTTGGCCGTGGTGCCGGAACCGCAACGTGTTTTGAGTGAAGCAGCACGCGTATTGAAACCGGGCGGACAGATATTGTTGTTCGACAAATTCCTGCAACCCGGCCAGCGCGCGCCAGTGCGCCGCTTACTGAACGGCCTGTCGCGCCGTTTGGCGACGCGCATGGATGTGGTGTTCGAAGAAGTATTGAGTCACGTGCCGCAGCTGACCGTGGCGAGCGATATTCCAGCGTTGGGCGGCGGCTGGTTTCGCAAGATCATATTGAACAAAATTGAATAAACCATGCCACAGCGAGTACCCTATAGATATCGCTGCAAAGCAACAACACCTCATGAGAAGCGAGGATCGATATGTCAAAGCATGACGTACTTTCATCCCCTCAACACACCGCCTCAGTTGCCCCCCTGACGGCGGTTGCTCATACGCTTAAGCTTCTTTCCAGACAGTTCGCCTCTCCCCTGCTGTTCAGCGCGATGTTGCTTGCATTCGCAACTGGCGCCCAAGCTGTGACCGATACACTCACCGCATCCGGCACATGGACCGCACCGGCTGGTGTCACCAGCGTCGATGTGGAAATATGGGGGGGTGGTGGCGCGGGTGGCGGCAATCCAGACAAGAGTGATGGTGGTGGCGGCGGTGGCGGCGGCGCCTATGCAAGGACCACATCTATCCCCGTCGTCCCTAACACGGTGTACACGGTCACGGTCGGCACAGGCGGAACTGGTGGTACTGGCACCGGAGGCGCCGGCGGAGATTCATGGTTCATCAACACCACCACCATCCTGGCCAAGGGCGGCGGCGGTGGAAGAGAACCGGCTTCAGGCGCTGGCGGCTCGGGCGGGGCAGGTGGCACGGCGGCAGCAAGCGTGGGCACCACAAAATTCTCTGGTGGCAATGGCGGCACGGGTCTCAACGACAAAGACGGCCGGGGTGGGCCAGGCGGCTCTTCGGCCGGCACAGCGGCCAATGGCACCAGCGGTGACGCAGTCTGGACGACAGCGATCGCCGCCGCCCCGCCTGCCGGTGGCGGTATCGGCGGCGGTGGCGGCAACGCCAACAGAGCAGACGGTCTTGCACCCGCTTCCGGCAATGGCGGCGGCGGCGGCGGCGGTGCGGAAAATATGACTTCGGGCGGGGCCGGCGCACCGGGCTTGGTGAAAATCACCTACACACTCTCTACCACCTTTGTCGCCGAGTACCGCATGGACTCGTCAAGTTGGAACGGCACTGTTGGTGAAGTAGTCGACACCATCGCTGGCAACAACGGCACCGGGATGGGTGGTGTGACGACGACCCCCAGCCTCGGCGTCGGAAAAGGCATCTGCAATGTGGGCGTGTTCGACGGCGCTAACGATTACATCGCCATCCCCACACTCTTCAATCAACTCAGAGGCACGTTCACGCTGAGTGCTTGGCTCAACACGACACAGCTCGGCAACAACGTGGACTGGCAAGCGCCCGGCATCACCGGTGTCGAGCAAAGTGGCGGCCAGGATGACATCTTCCTCGGCTGGCTGGATGCCGTTGGCCATATCGGCTTCAACGTCAAGAACGACACCTCTTTCTTATCAAGCAGTGTCGTCAACAACGGCGCATGGCATCACGTGGCATTCACCCGCAACATGACGACAGGTGTGACACAGATCTACGTCGACGGCGTATTGGAAGGCACGCGCACCCAACCTACCGGACTGGTCGGCAACAGCTTCGACGGCATCGGCAGGATCTCGAATACCGGCACAACCCTACCCATTTACTTCACGGGCAAGCTGGACGAATACAAAGTGTTTGCTTCCGTCCTTTCCGGGGCGGCCATCTCAACCGGATACAACAATGAAAAAGCGGGCAAGAACTGGGACGGTTCCGCACGCACTTGTGCTTCACTGCTGAATCACGTCAGCATCGACGCCCCCACCACAGCGATGGCCTTCTCCACCGTACCGGTGGTGCTCTCTCCGCATACCGCGGCGCATGTCGCGTTGACCGGACATACGATCAAGCTCTCCACCAGTACCGGACGAGGCGACTGGAACATCGGCACAGGCATCGGCACCTTAACGCCGGGTACGGCGAACAGCGGACAAGCGACATACACTTTCGGCGCAGGAGAAAGCGCTGCATCGTTGTACTTCGTTTATCAGAGCGCCGATACGGTCAACATCTATGTGACCGACTCGGGCAACGTCGACCTGCTGACGAACACACCGATCGTCGAGCTGTCCAACACCATCACCTACACGCTGCCCGACTACGTATTCACCAATAGTCCCTGCGTGCATAACATCGCATTCGGCGCGCCCGGTCAAACCTGCGCCGTACTCAGTTGGTCGCCGCAAGTTGCAGGCATCGATGTCGCCAATATCTACATCACCACACTGAAAGGCGGCATCCCCACCCGCCTCCACCCGACACTAGTACGCACCCGCGACATGGCGTTCGGTTTGTCTTGTCACAACCCGGCGGCGAATGCCGGCATACAGGCGACGTTCGCCGGCGTGACTTTGCCGCTGTGCCAAGCGAACGGTGCGACACCCGCCACCTGGTCTGCCAGCACCTTGACCGCCAGTTTCTCCGGTGGCAGTCCTTCAACTGGGCCTTACAGTTTCAACTATGCAGATGTCGGCAAGGTGGAACTGTGGATGCGAGACAGTGCCGTCACCACGCAGGTCGGTGCGAGCGGACAGTTCGTCGTCGCGCCGCATCATCTCGGCATCACAGCCGTGACCGCAGGCCCGATCAAAGCCGGTAGTGATTTCTCGGCCAAAGTGACGGTGTACAACGGCCTGTCCACACCGACCGCCACACCGAACTTCGGCAAGGAGATCACGCCCGAGAACGTGACACTCTCGTTCACCAAATGTCAGCCGAGCGGCACTTCATCCTCTGCCGGTTCATTCAGCTCCGGCACGATCCCCTCGTTCACCAGTGGCGCGACCACACCCACCGCACTCAACTGGAGTGAAGTCGGCAACGGCGATCTGACTGCCACATTGAGCGGCGGCAGCTATCTCCTGTCTGGACTCTCCGCCACCGGCAACACCAGTGCAAGCGGCACGGTGTGTAAAGACGGAACTGGAACAGCCATCGCGGGCACCGTCGGCGCATTCGTGCCGCATCACTTCAACACCTATGTGACCGCACCGATGACGGTATGCCCCACCGGTCAAACCTGCCCCGTTGCAGGCTGGGCTTACTCTGGGCAAACCTTCACGGTCAATGTCAGTGCCGCCAACGCAAGTGACGCCATCACCTTGAACTACGACGGCACACCGAACACCTCGCCCAACTTCGCTCAGGCCGCGACGTTGGAAGCTTGGGATGCGGCAGGCAGCACCACCACGCAAAACCCGCCAGCCACTGCAGCCGGTGCGCTGTCGAATACCGCCATCCCTGCCGCCTCATTCATCCGGGGCAGCACCATCTTGGGCACACCCGCGACACCGGCCTACACCTTCGCCACCTCGCCCACCGCGCCGACTGACATCTACCTGCGCGCAGCAGATGCCAATGCGACCTCACGACGCAGCGTGGCTGGCACATCCATCGAAGGCGGGCTAAAGATAGTCAGCGGCCGCTTCAAGATCGGCAATAACTACGGTTCGGAATTGATACCGCTCGCGATGACAACGACGGTGCAGTTCTACGGCGGCGCGAACTGGCTGACGAGCACCACGGATAGCGCGACATCGTTCAACAGTGCACTCAGCACGGCTGGCGGCAACGTGGTCGTCTCGAACATTGTGGGCTTGGGTGGTACAGTGATTATCAATGCACCAAGTGCAGCTGCCGTGACGACAGGCACCCGAACCTTTACGGTGAATGCACCCGGTGTCGCGGGGTCTGCCGACTTCACCCTCAACGCACCGGCATACTTGCTGACCGGTAGCAACGGCGCAGCAGTTGACCCAAGCACTCCTGGTCGGGCCACGTTCGGCATTTACAGCGGGAACGACGCATTCATCTATCAACGCGAGGCATATTAAGCAGCAAGCCTTTAACTACCCGTCGCTAGAAATACAAAACCCGCCAGCGGCGGGTTTTGTATTTCAGACAGCGCGGTATTGCCTCTGCGCCTAACTGTTTAGGAAACTGCCCTGCGGCAATAACAATAGACGAACTGCTGCACCTTGCCGGCCGGTGTGTGGTGCTCTTCTTTGGTGTGCTTTTGCAAGGTGAAGGCTTCGCCGAACTGTCCGTGCAACTCTTCTGCGCGATAACGCATCACCGGCAAGCCGCTGCACTCCAGCGGGCCATCCTCGGCAAAGGTCGCCACGATCACATGCCCACCCGGCTTTACCGAACGAAACACTGTCTGCACATAGATCTCGCGCTGCTCGGGCGTGGTCAGGAAATGGAACACGGCACGGTCGTGCCAGATGTCGTAACGCTTGGCAGGCAGATCCACCTCGGTGATGTCGGCCTCGATCCAGCGCACCAGCGATTCATCCTTGCCCAAACGCTCGCGTGCAGCCTCCAGCGCGTGGATAGAGAGATCGAGTACGGTAAGGTCGTTATATCCATCGGCCAGCAGATCATCCACCAGCGTCGACGCACCACCACCCACATCGATGATGGCCGCGTCTCTATCCAAGCCTGTGGCGCGGATCAGATCCAGCGATAGCGCGGCATGCGGCTGAAACCAGCTCACCGCCTCTGTTGATTTGGTCGTATAGACTTCTTCCCAGTGCTGTTTCGGCTGCATGCTGACCTCCTAGCTAAAGATTAGACCCAGTCTTTGGGGACTAGGTACTTGTCGTACAACTCCGCTTCCGGCGTGCCTTCTTCCGGGTGCCAGTCATAGCGCCATTTCACCAGCGGCGGCATGGAAAGCAAGATGGATTCGGTGCGGCCGTTCGATTGCAGACCAAAGATGGTGCCGCGGTCGATCACCAGATTGAATTCCACATAACGTCCGCGACGATACAACTGGAAGTCGCGCTCGCGTTCGCCGTACGGCGTGTCCTTGCGCTTCTCCAGCAACGGCACATAGGCCGACAGGTAATGGTCGCCCACACTCTGCTGGATAGCGAAGCAGGATTCAAAGTCCGGCGTAGAAAGATCGTCGAAGAAGATGCCGCCCACACCGCGCGGCTCGTTACGATGCTTGAGGAAGAAATACTCGTCACACCATTTCTTATACTTCGCGTGCAGCGACGCATCGAACGGTGCCAGCGAGTTCTTACAGATCTGGTGGAAGTGCACCGCATCTTCCTCGAAGCCGTAGTAAGGCGTGAGGTCCATGCCGCCGCCGAACCAGAATACTTTTTCACCGTCCGGCTTGTGCGCCATGAACATGCGCACGTTGGCATGCGAAGTCGGCGCATAAGGATTGCGCGGATGCATCACCAGCGAAACGCCCATCGCCTCCCAGGAACAACCGGCCAGCTCAGGACGGTG
Source organism: Sideroxydans sp. (assembly GCA_024636935.1). GTDB lineage: Bacteria > Pseudomonadota > Gammaproteobacteria > Burkholderiales > Gallionellaceae > Sideroxyarcus. The sequence continues at coordinate 33,901 of JAGXGC010000036.1, forward strand.
CGCCGTAGCGGAAGCAGGCATCTTGTCGCCCTGCACATGAGAGAACGCCACACCGCCGCGCTCCAGCACATTGCCTTCCTCGATGATGCAACTGATGCCCTCGCCCTTGCCGATGCCGCCCGAACCCGTGGCGCGCGTCCACTTGTCGCGGATGAACTTCTTGCCATCGACTTGTTCCAGACGGTCGACGATGAGTTCCTGCAATTCCAGCAGGTAAGTTTTTACGGCGGTGCTATCCATTATTCTCTCCGGTACTTTCGTCATTCCGGCGCAGGCCGGAATCCAGCGTTGTTATCAAATATGCAGTTGGGTCTTGTCTCCGCGATGCGGAGAAATTTCTAATCAACTGGATCCCGGCCTGCGCCGGGATGACGGGTTAATAATTATTGACGCACGATTCTATCACCGGCCCACGCCCGAATCGTCGAAGGACGTTTACGTTTTCCCACCCGACCGCGCAATACCCACACGCCATCACCGAACATTCGCTTGCACTCGGCATAAGTCTTCGCCGCGCGCATGCCGCTGCGGTTGGCACTGGTCGACACCAGCGCACTGCCCGCACTGCGGCACAGCTGCTGCGCGAACGGATGCGCCGTCAGTCGCACCGCCAGCGATGCATGCTCGCCACGCAACCAGTGTGGGCAAGAAGGTTTCGCCGGCATCAGATAAGTCACCGCCTGCGCGCCATCCTGCTGCAAACGTAGCTGCTCCGCCGCCGTGAGCGGCTGAATGAAAGACTCTACTTGATGATAGTGCGACGCGATAAGGATCAAACCCTTACGCTGCGGACGCTGCTTCAACTGCAAGATGCGCTGCACCGCCCGCCGATTACGCGGATCGCAGCCCAAGCCATAGCAAGACTCGGTGGGATAAGCGATCACGCCGCCACGTTTAAGGTGGGCAGCAAGCGCGCGGCTGGAAATATCCATTCTTTGCATAGCGGCTAGCGAAAAAAACACAGCTCGAAAAACTGCACACGAAGTTTTCTATTCATAACGCTTCACCTCCTTCGTTGAGGATAGCAAGGTAAGTGTCATATACGAATACGCGGTTGCGCCGCTGGCCGGTGAGTTCGCGTGCAATGCCGAGTTCGATCAGGGATTGCATGGCTTTCCCCGCAGTGGGGAAACTAATGCCTGCCTCTGCCCCCAGCAGCTTGAGTGTAGACACTGGGTGGCTACGCAGAGCAAGCAGCAGACGTTGAGCATTGGCTGCACCGCGTCCGCTTTGCTGGATGCGCAGGCTGTCTTGTTCAAACAACGCCACCAAGCGCTGTGCAGTCTGTACTGCACCATGTGCGGTTTGTTCGACACCTTCCAGAAAGAAGTCCACCCAAGTTTCCCAGTCACCCTCGGTGCGCACCTTGTCCAGTAGTTCGTAATAGACATTGCGATGCTGCTTGAAATACAGGCTGAGATAGAGCAGCGGCTGAGCAAGCAAACCGCCTTGGTGCAGCAACAGTGCAATGAGCAGGCGCCCCAGTCTGCCGTTACCATCAAGAAAGGGGTGGATGGTTTCAAATTGCACATGCGCCAGTGCGGCCTTGATCAGCACAGGCGCAGCCTCATTCGGCAGATTGATGTAGTGTTCAAGTGCGGTCATGCAGGCATCCAGTTCCTGCGGAGGGGGCGGCACAAAGCGCGCATTGCCCGGGCGAGTACCACCGATCCAATTCTGACTGCGGCGGAATTCACCTGGTGCCTTCTCGCTACCGCGGCCGCGCGCCATGAGTCGTGCGTGCATTTCACGCAGCAAGCGGTTGCATAACGGAAAAGGTTCGCGCAGACGCGCCATACCGTGCTCCAACGCAGCAATGTAGTTGGAGACTTCGACCACGTCATCGAACGGCACGCCGGGCGCTTCGTCCAGCTCGAACAGCAGCAGGTCGGATAGTGAAGATTGTGTCCCCTCGATCTGCGAAGAAAGAACGGCCTCGCGGCGTACATAGGCATACAAGAAGAGTTGCGGATCTGGCAGCAACGTACTCACGCTATCGAGCCGTCCCACGGCAAGCGTGGCGCGCTCCAACAAGCGCTGACGTGCTTCATCGATTGTTAGCACAGGGGTCGGCGGCAGCGCATCAGGCACAAAGGCTCGCACCGTTTCGCCACCCGCAAGGCTGCTGAGATATTGCCCAGTGATGTCTCGCCGCATAGTCGTCACCTTTAATAAGAAATCTCGCTATTTAAATATTAATCGATTTCTTGAATAAGGATGTGTTTTTCAGGTAACAGCGCTTTGAAAGGAAAACGCAGGCTTTCTAGGAAGGCCGCCACGTTTGAGGTGAGCAGCAAGCGTTCTGGCTTGGCTCATTTCTTCGTGACCCTTTTTCTCTTTGAAGGCGGCGGGAAATTTCAATCGGTGACAATTTGTCACCGACTCGCGGCAATCATACCGAAATTGCAGACAGTCGTACCGCGCTACAATGCGAACCCGGCCCACGCCTCAGATCCCGAGCACTCGCATGACTGACGAACGACTGATAAACATCGAAGAGAAGATCACCTTCCAAGAAGACTTGATCGAGGAACTGAACAAGACCGTCTTCCAACAACAACAGAAATTGGAACGACTGGAAAGGATGTATGTCGCCCTCGCCGGGCAAGTGCGATCTATTGCGGAATCGGGCGGTGAGGATAGTAAATCGCTGGCCAACGAAAGACCGCCGCACTATTGATGCTCTTCATCAGACTGCAAATCTCGATCCGGAGCTGCGCGAACCATTTTTCCTATCTCGCCCTTACCCTGCCTCCGTTGATTTCCATTTCCAGCGCGTGCAACACCTTCATGATCTCGTCGAACGCCAGCGGCTTGCCGAACATCATGCTCGCCATCGCTCGGTAATCATCCGCCACTGCCTCCAACACCGCCCCCTCAGGCACCAGTCGCAGCGTCCCCGGTTCAGCCAAGTCGTAACGTGCCCAGGCACAAGGATAAAAACGCTGTTTGAATTCCACGACTTCGGCCAGCATCCCCATATCGCCCGGTGCCGCATCCTTCACCGGCGATGCCGCCATCCTTGCCAAATCGTAGTAATGGCGCGAATGTCTGCTGGGCAAAAGCTTATCCGTCGCACGGTGCGCTTCCTGATGCAGGATCGTCGCCTTCTCCCAAAACGTCCGTTCCGCCCTGATCACATTCACCGAATAAGTCGTCTTCTCGAAGACATGCGGAAATGCTTCTGCCGCATAGCTGGTGATCTCTTTTTGTTCGTAAGGCACCCAGGAAGCCAGCGGGCCGATCTCAAGCTGCACATAGGGCAGGTGGTATGTATCTGGAAAAGCCGCCGGGTAATGGATCATCAATATATGCGGTGCGCCGCCCTTCACTTCGCAACTGCATATCCCGTCCAGCATAGCCACTACCTGCGGCAGCAACACCTCACCGATATAAGCATTCGCCTTGTCATTCACCGCCTCGTTCAGTTTCACCTGCTGGGTCTTGCTGGATGCTACCGGAGGGTCTGCGACATCCAACACCCGCCAATCGAGGATCAGGTCTATGTCTTCCGAAAAGCGCTCGATCAAACGATAGGCTTTAGAAAGACTGGTGCCGCCCTTGAACATCAACAACCGCGCAAGCTCGGGTTGCGCAAATAAACGCGACAACACCCAGCTCACCCAGAAATCCTTTTCGATCACGGCAGGCGTCGTGCCCAACTGCGCCGCCGATTCGGAGAACAACGCATTGCGTTCTGCTGCGGGTAGGCGGGCGACTTTATCCATCAGCCGCACACCTGCTTGATGATCTGGAAGATCCAGCTTGTCGATGAACGCGCATCCTTCAATATGCGTTCGCAAGTCTTGGCATCCAACTGCTGCCGGATCGTTGCGACCACGGCATCATCCACCCGCTCCTTGCCCAGTGCTTTAAGCGCTTGCACCACCAAGCCGCTCTCGCGGTATTTGAAACCCACATCCTTCAACGGAGACTTGCGAAACACCAGCACATGCTTGCCGATCTCATACTCGCGGCTCGGCCCATCGGAAAGATAGACCCACTTCCCCGGCACCTGCGTGGAAAGCCCTAGCAGATTCAGCGCCGCATCACCCGAAGGCAAGATGCGCCAATTGAACTTGCGCGCCAACGCCTGCGCCACTTGGTCGATGTCCGGGCTCAAGGTCTGCTTCAACAATTCGCTGAAGCGCGGATAGTCGTACACCCCGTGGCAGACACGACGAATCGTCCCCGCCTTGGTCAGCGAAGAGAGCGCCTGATGGATATTCACCTCACCGAATTCGGCCACGAAATCAGTCTTGGTGAACGACCACCCCCTGCCGCGCCCATATATCCTTGAAAGAATAGATTGTTCAATAGCTTGCATTGATAGTTCCAGAAGATATTTTCAGGAAAACAGCACCGTTTTACTGAAAGTAACACGTCTGGCAACAATTGGAAATGGCCCGCTACAAATTGTAGGTAGGCCAGATTCATGCGCAATTCTAAACATCGCCCGCTTCCTATTTCAGATTTTGGGCAAAAAATAATAACGCACTGATGACTCATTCAATTTTCAGTTCGCCCGGAACTGATCGAAGTGTGAACAACAACGCGCACGCCGCCTCACTCCATAGACCGCCGCTTTCCTAGCGCCCCTTCGCAGGCCGGAAGCTCGCCTGATACCTGTAAAATGGCCCCGTCACTTTGACTCGACACCTCAACACCATGCTAAGAACACTGAACGAATTCTTCTCCAGCCTGAGCCTCACCAGCAACGACGCGCCACCCCAACACACCCTGCAACTCGCCACCGCCGTACTGATGATAGAAATCATGCGCGCGGATGACGAAAGCACCGACACAGAGCGCGCAACAGTATTGCGCATCCTCAAAGAACGGTTCCAGCTCAGCGACAGCGAAGTGCAACAACTCTCTGCACTAGGCCAGCAGACCGCGCAGCAAGCGCACGACCTGCACCAATTCACCTCGCTCATCACTCACGAACTGGGACGAGAAGAAAGGGGCCGCATCGTCGAATACATGTGGCAAGTCGCCTACGCCGACCGCCACATCAGCGCCCACGAAAACCACCTGATGCGCAGAATGACCGACCTGCTCCACATCTCCCAAGCCGACTACATCGCCGCGAAGATGCGCGCCAAACCGGCGGATATGGAATAGATGCTACCTGTTTCTGGCTGGCTTAATGCTCATCGCCCGGCTCATCCCAGATAGCTCATTAGAAAAAATCCGTCATTCCGGCGTAGGCCGGAATCCAGTTGATTCAATAATGCCCCACGCAGTGGGACGAAATATTGGTTTTGTCTGCTTCGCAGGGTGATCTTTCCTGACTGGATACCGGCCTGCGCCGGTATGACGGCCTAATGGATTTTCTGAGTTCATTGCACCGGTGATGCTGAAATTTTCAGTGTGAAATCAGCACCCTGCCTCCGAACTGCAAACAAGAGAAAAATACTCGATTGAATGTGCCCGACAAGGGGTGTATAAAATAATTGCAGTCGCAACAAATAGGCATAAACGCAAACCCGTATGAAGGGAGCAGCTTATCGACCCCGCGAAGATTCATCACAATTAGACGCAACACCCATCAGCCAGCTTGGCTGAACGCTTCGGCAACCCATGATGCCGACATAAAGATAACGCCGCATAGATGCGGCGTTTGCTTTGGAGCGTTTCAAAACTTCGAAGCGCCCAACAAGACAATGTGCGATCGATCCATTGCGACGGAGTTTGGATTTATAGCGCTTCCCTTTAGAATGCGCCCCCCGTCATCACCCCGAACAACATGCGCCTGATTCTTGCCCCAATGGATGGCCTTGCCGACCATAGCCTGCGCGACATCCTGACGCGGCTCGGCGGTATCGACCTGTGCGTGGCGGAATTCGTGCGGGTGACGAACCATCTGCTCAACAAAAGAACCTTTCTCAACATCGTGCCGGAACTGGAACGCGGCGGCTGCACACGTGCCGGCGTACCGGTGCGTGTGCAATTGCTGGGCAGCGATCCGGTCTGCCTCGCGGAGAATGCCGCCTTTGCCGCCTCACTCGGCGCACCGGGCATCGACCTCAACTTCGGCTGCCCCTCCCCGCTGGTGAATCGGAACGGCGGCGGCGCGGTACTGCTCCAGTTCCCCGAGCAGATCCACGCCATCGTCGCCGCCACCCGCCGCGCCGTACCGCCACACATCCCCGTCACCGCCAAGATGCGCCTCGGCCTGGAAGACACCTCGCTCACGCTGGATTGCGCCCGCGCCATCGAAGCGGGCGGCGCCGACGAACTCATCGTCCATGCCCGCACCCGTGCCGACCGCTACCGGCCCCCCGCGCGCTGGGAATGGCTCGCCCAGATCCGCGAGACCGTGAAATTGCCGGTGGTCGCCAACGGCGAAGTGTGGACACCGCAGGACTATCAAAACATCCGCCTGATCAGCGGCTGCACCGATGTCATGATCGGGCGCGGCGCCATCATCCGCCCGGACCTGATGCACCGCATCAAAACCGGCGACGAAGCCATGCCCTGGACGGCGCTGCAAGGTTGGGTGATCGATTACTACGAGCAGCTCGTAGCCAGAATGGAACCGAGGCACGCGCCGGGCATGCTCAAGAAATGGCTGGGCATGATGTGCGCCGCCTACCCGGAAGCAGAGACACTACACCGCAGCTTGCGCACCGAACACGATCCGCTTGTGGTGGGGAAGATCCTGGCAAGCGGCCAGAGTTGATTGGATGCTTCAGTCGAAACACCCGTGTCACCAAAAATAGTACGCATGCATATCAAGCTAAAATACCCCGCATGCAACGCCCTATCCTCTACTCATTTCGTCGCTGCCCTTATGCCATGCGCGCCCGCAGTGCACTCATCATCAGCGGCATCGAGCTTGATCACCGTGAAGTGGAACTGCGTGACAAGCCTGCCGAGATGCTCGCCGCCTCACCTAAAGGCAGCGTACCTGTACTGGTGTTGCATGACGGAAGCGTCATCGACGAAAGTTGGGACATCATGTTGTGGGCCTTGAGAACACAGGGAACACATCATTGGTTAGGCAAGAATGAATGTCATGTGACTGCGACCCTGCCGCTACTGCATGAGAACGACAGCACATTCAAACAAGCACTCGATCGCTACAAATACCCAGAACGGTTCCCCGAACATCCACAGCGCTTCTATCGCGAACAAGGTGAAACATTCTTGCAGCGCCTCGAAACCAGACTTGCCGAAACACCCTATCTATTGGGTGACACCTTTAGCATCGCAGATGCAGCCCTGCTACCTTTTATTCGCCAGTTTGCCGCCGTCGATAGCGCATGGTTCGCGACCGCCCCTTACCCGAAATTAAGAGCGTGGTTAACCCAATACACCGAATCCGAATTGTTCGCGAAAGTGATGCAGAAATTTCCGGTATGGAAACCATCACCAAAGTCAGCTTAACTGACTGACCACATCGGCATCACATGAAGCCGACCAAGAAAAACGCCGCATAAATGCGGCGTTAGTTTTTTAGTGTGGCATATGAATAATGCGAGTCTGAGCTAATTTTCTTTCAGCGCCTAAGCAGCAACTATTTCCTGCCTTTTGAAATATCTGGGCTCCACATCTCGGCAACGCTGCTCCAATTGATGCGCAATTCTCGAACACATTTCTTCGCTTTGCGCCGAATTGAACAGTTTTCCGAATATGCCAGTTGCATTCTTACCGCTGTAAATCACCACGTTACTCGTGCTGCGGCGCTCAACTTTCCAACCCGGCAAAGCCAGTGCTGGCCGAACCTTCACGTTCTCACCTACTGCACTTGTAAGCCAACGACTTAACCATTGGGCTTGCCGGCTGGCTTGCTCTATCGGCTTAGCTTCCGACCAGTTTGGAAAATTAAGTCTATTTCCATCAAAGATCACGGTGGCATCTTCAATCCCCCGCCCCCTTTTAGGCTTCATTCTGCTTTTCGTTTCAACGGCGTATACACCGTTTGGCAACACGACCACATGGTCGATATTGAATCCCTCACCAGGAACGTCGTGAAACACAAACCCTCCAAGACGCATGAGTTGATTTAACTCCTGCGCAACTGCCACTTCGCCCTCATAACCTTGCCTCAGCCTACTTGAGCGCTCTGTCAGCTTCATGCTGGTCACAAGGAAATAACCAACTGCCAGCGCCGCGAAAATCACATCAATTGCTACGCGGAGTAACGATTCTTCTGCATCATAAAAATAGGATTGAGAAAGATGGATCGCATAGATGAGAAGCGGGAAGCTTGGAAGCATCATCATATTGATCAACATCTCGTCATTTGCATCGTCTAGGGATGTTCTCAATGTTTCACCGGGACCCCGCAATAACTTTTGAGTCAACGGAGACCGGTGCTTAGCTACACGCCTCTTGCGCCAGAAATATATCAAGGCCATGGGAAAAAGCGCGATAAATAGATATGAACCCAGGAAAACAAATATCAGTGACCAATTACTCATTCATGAACCTCACCCAATCAACTTCGACAACGCAACCCACTCACCCGCTTCGTTCTTGTACTTCCAGAATGCACGGCCATTGATAGAACCCCCACTATTGATTACTGCCTTTGCGGCAGCAGTGGGCGAAGAATACAAATTCCCATCAAAACTAATTTTTCTATCTTTTCTCAAAGTCGCCTTGAACGGTTGGCCCTTGTATGTTGCTTTCAGCGCATGACTGCGATCAATTTCAACGCCGACACTTTTCGCGCGCACCACCTTCTCTTTCTCTGGGAGGCGGCGCTTAACTGCGGAACCTCCAACCATCTTCGACCGAACATCAGCATCACGCGCTTTCATTTGCTGCACGATACTTTTCCGCATATTGGTCGCACCCGGCAGCTTGCCCTTTACGGCATTACCAACGGGATCAGCGATGCGTAGCACCAGCGACTCCAATGGTTTGATGTGATCATCCTCGGTCACAAGATAGACGCTGAAATGACTCCACCGACCTTTGTGCCGATCTTTTAGATGCTGAGTCAGTCTGCGCTTTAGATTAACGGCAAGCCCAACGTAGTAAAGCCGATCACCTTTATACAGAGCATAAATTCCCGCCTTGCTCTTGATCATGCCGTTGATGATGTCGCGATAATTCTCAAGGAATTCCCAAGACATTTTTTCGAAGAATTCTGAAACAAGGTTATCTGTTCTAATTTCCACAATGACCTCTTGGAGGTTTGTTACGCAAAATTAAATCGTATACTTAACAAGAAATTTTAAGGGCTCTCTATAGCAGCGCTTTCAATCAGAGCAACGCATCGATATTTATAAATTGCTTATCCTTAACCATCACAAAGCGGCAGCGCCCTCCTGAGAGATCAGCCCACAACCCGCCAATCATGCGATCATCCTTTGCGGATTCCCAGCGATCTGCCCCCTTGTATTCAACCACTAGTACTGAGCCGTTCTTCAATTGGCAAATAAAGTCAGGATAAAAACGACCATCAGCCTTTTGCAAATAAAACGAACAAGTTTCTTTGCGAACCAAATTGCGTACCCAAAATTCAATCTCGCCTTTTTGAGCAAGATTATCAAGGTGTACCGCGCATTCGAACTCTTCTTTGCTGTCGAAATCACCGATTCGTCCGTAATAGTGCTTACGGAAATCATGAACACCGTATTGGGATGTGCGCTTGTCGTAATCACTGCTGGGCGCATAGCCTTGAGGATGAAAAACAAATTGGTATGTGTCACTTACCTGCACCCGCTTTTCATAACCATCCCCGAATAACGTTTGCTGGTATGACTGTTTCACCGCCATCAACCGCAAATCCTTGATACGCTGAGCCAGCAGATTTCGAATCAAAAACTTCTGGCGATTCGCTTTGGCGAGATCGTACTTCTGGCCTGCGAACAACTCCTCCAACCACTTTGCTACGAATGCCCGCTTGCAGTCATGTGTGATCAAGGTCTCCGGGATATTCCGGCACAACCATGCGGCCAGTTTTACCTCATCCCAATGCTCTGGTACATACGCAAATCCTAGATCGCGCTGTAAATCCTCAAGGAAGCGCGTTGTCACTTTTCCCGTTTCATCATCAATATCAATCACACCGCCAGCAGCGACCTTCAGTGCCGCCCCTAATAACTTCAGGTGATCAGATGTTGGGCTCGCATCGTAAATCGACAAATCCCAGGGATAGTCCAACACCTCCGGATCATCGAACAACACCAAATCGCCCTGCAGCATCAAAACCATTTGCGGCACTACAAAACGCACACCCAATTCCGCCGGTGTCCGGAAGTATTCGATAGCTGTAGTACGACTCACTTCCGCCGCTTGAGTAATCGCCTGTTTCGCAGCTTCTGATTGAACAGTTTCTTTTACAGCGATTTCTTCATCTGCATTAAGCGGCCTGATGATGGTCAGGCTTTTCTCCTGCTCGTTCCAGATGACTTTTTCCCTTAATGCCTTGGGCAACACCTTCATGTTTGGCTTCTCTGACAAAGGCACTGCTACCGGATTGATAACAATACGATCTGGATGCGCGCTGTAATCTATCCTGCCTTGTTCAGGCTTGGCTGCAGTAACAAACTCAGCTGCTGCTTTCCGATCAAACCCAGCACCATCAACCAGCCTGTCGCGTAGTGCGGAGGCTGTCTCGGCAAAGTCGCGTGATACCACAAATGCATAGGATTGGTTCAGCGCGGCATGCTCTCGATGTTTCGCATCAGGCTGGCGCAATATGCGCCCAAGCAATTGCTCAACTGCCGTGGATGAATGCAGCGTCGCCATACTCACCAGTATGTAGGCCGATGGACAGTCCCAACCTTCCGCCAGCGCTTTTTGCGTAATGACGTATTTCACCGGACAGGTCTCATCAGCAATACCCTTGGCAAACTTGGCGTTTACATCCTCTAGTCCCTTTTCTTCGCCGGTCGCCACCACAATTTCTTCGGGTGGAATATTGTGGTTAGCTATCAACTCCTGCCGAACCTTGTCCACATCCAGTGTTTCCACACCAGCCCGGCGCGGTTCTGCCTGGATCAATATCACCGGTCGCAAGTAGCTCGCACCTTTGCGTCTACCTTGATCAGCCAGCGCCTGCAATTCGTTGCGCCGTGCAATCGCATCCGCCAGACACTGTTGCCAGTTCGGCTCGGTTTCCAGCACGATGGGCAGCTTGATCATCTCCTCCCCCTTCAGCTCGGCAGCGGAAACACTGTGCAGCACGTTGCTTGGGGTAACCGTGGTATCCGGCGTGGCGGTCAACTCCATGATGCCGCTCGGATTGAACTTCGCCAGCGTATCGAAAGACAACTCGGTACGATTGTTGTGTGCCTCATCCACCACGACAAAAGGCCTGCGCAGCCGCAGCACATTAGCGAGCGAATAAGGAACAGTGTCGCCATCTTTCAACAGGTTTTCGCGTTGCACTTGCGTAATGCCATCGAAGTGGTGCATCAATGCACCATTCGACTCATACACCTTCAAGCCTTCTGTTTCGTCGCGGCGGAATGCCTGAATGGTGGAAACAATAACCACAGTCGAAGTTTCCAGCGTGGCGCGGGTAAGCGATTTTGCCTCGCTCAAATCCATCACTGCAATCTCCCCGGCATCTTTCAACGCGGTGTAATAAGGATGCTCGCGACTCTTCAGGGCACGCAACGTTTGCTCGCGGATCGCCTTAGAAGGAACCAACCAAAGAATCACACTGTATTCGCTGCGTAACAGGTGGGTATTGACCAGCGCCACGGTCTTGGCTGCCAGCCAAGTCTTGCCGCCCCCGGTCGGCACACGCAAACAGAAATACGGCATTTCCGGTGGAAAACCGGCGATTGCGGCATATGGCACCCCATTGTTCCACAAGTCTTGCGTCATTTTGTAAAACGCCGTATTTGCATCGCCGAACTGATGTACCGTCTGGAAATAGCCGGAGATGCTATCTAGCACGCTCTGCTGGTAGATTTTCGGGATAAAGGCAGCCATGCTTAAACCTCCAACGCGTAAGGCGTTTGCTTGAAAACAATCTGTTCGCGTGCTAACCGTGCCGCGCCCAAGCGGCTGGCGGTGGCAAAGATCACTTTAGTGCCCTCATGCAGCGGCAGTATGTCGTACACAGGCCCGGTCAGCACATTACCGCCCCCTACAGATTTATCTTTCAGGATACCGTTGTAGAGCAGGTAGATTGCACGACCTTCGTGGATGCCCAGCAAAGGCGAATTTGCCTTGCCGGTAAACCCCGTGCCGGTTTCCACAAACCAGACGAACTCGGCCAGTTGCGCGAATGTAACGTCCGCGCGGATTTGGCCTTGCGCTGTGAATAGAGGATCTTCGGATAGATGACAGAATTGAAAACCAGAACCAAGACCTGCAATCGCTTCGCCTCTTGCATTGACAAAACCTAATGCCGCTTTTTTGACACGCTCACAGGTAATGCCAATGGCAATTGACTCTTTCATTTCAGTCAGAATAAAGCGACGACGCTGTTGGTCTGCGGCATTCAATTTTAGGACAGCATGACCCGTGGTGCCTGAACCGGCGAAGGAATCCAAGACGATGTCTTCACCAGATGTTGTAAAGCTTAAAAGTTCTTCTAATAATTCGGTTGGTTTTGGAAAATCAAAGGGCCTCTTGTCACCAGGAAACATTCCTTTAATTTCATTAGTCCCAACTCGACCATCGAGTTCAAAAAGGCTTGATAGCTTTGCACGATAATCTCTGACGTACACTTTGAGTTCGACCAGCTTTCTTTCGTCCATTCCGAAAATAATTCTTCCCTGCTCAAGAAGGTCTTGCATGGAAGTTTCAGGGAAGCGGTACCCCATCATCGGTTGTACGCACGGTTTGCCTGTTTCGGGATGTATCACGTCATACCGATAACCTTCCTTGCCCGGATTATGTACGCTTCTCATCCCGGTAAATATTCCACCGTCATCAATAAACTTATAATCCTGAAATGGCCACAAATGATCCTTGTTTTTACGAAACCATTTTGTGTATTCAGTTTGCCGTTTTTCTTGGTCAGCATATTCACTAACAAATTGATCGCTGATTTCAAGCAATCTCGTCTTAACTGCGAGGCTGGTGGATTTCCACTCTTTTGGCAACCGATCCTTACGACGTGAGTAACACAAAATATATTCGTGTTCGATGGCTATATTGGTCGGGTTGTTGTCAGTGACATTCTTCCAGATGATTGTACCTACACGGTTGTTGATCCCGAAAACTTCATCGAGTAGGCATCTAAAGTTCGCGAACTCATTTTCGTCGATGCTGGCGAATAAAACGCCATCATCCCTAAGGAATTTATGCAATAGTTGCAAGCGTGGGTACATCATGCAGAGCCACTTGTCATGACGAGAGAGGTCTTCGGCTTCCTCCCCAACTACCTTTCCAAGCCACTGCTTTATCTCTGGGCTGTTGACGTTGTCGCTGTATATCCACCCTGTGCGTTTACCGTCTTCATCGCGGTCATCGACGCCAGTGTTATACGGTGGGTCTATGTAGATGCACTTCACTTGCCCCGCATAGCGCGGCAGTAGGGCTTTAAGCGCATGCAGGTTGTCGCCCTGCACAATGAGATTGCCGCTGTTTGCATCGCCACATGAAAGATTGGCTACCGGTTCCAGCAAACGGTATGGCACTTCCTTATGGTGTTTAACAACGGCTTCTTTGCCGATCCAATTCAGAGTAGGCATGTTTCAAAAATCCCCAATTCAGCTGCAATCTTAATATGATGGTTTTTATTCATGAATTTCGTTCTGTAATTTCTAGCCAAGGTCACAATCTTCGACCATAGAGTTCCGCACGAATAGTACCGACCCTACCGAGTATCGCCAATACTTAAGAATATATAGACCGCTGGATACAAAGCGGTGAAGCGTTGCCACTTTAGTGATGCAACGCCTTATCCAGTGAATGCTCGAACTTCTCGGCATCGTTCTGTGTGACGTAATACTTTACCGTTGGGCCGGTCATGAGCTTGGCGCAGGAGTTCACCAGCTCCATGGCGATGGGATATTTGCCGGTGGCGATGGCTTCTTTCAGGAGAGTGAGTCTGTTGCCTGCGTCTTCCAAGGTGAGGCAGAAGTGATTTGTATCGTCGGTGATGCTGATGCTTTTGATGCCTGCATGTGTGACTGCTTGGCAGTGGAATTTCTTCTTTGACATGTGGCTCTCCCGTGGGTGTTTTGCGATGTGCGGCGGTTGCCGCATCACCATTGTGCTGGGATGGATAGTAACCGTTATGCCTTGCGGGTGATATGTGGCGTTTGGCCTATATAACTTCGTGGCAATGGCCTTTGGTCTGGCGCTTGTAAAACAAAACGGGGAAGCGTTACCGCTTCCCCGTTTCTTTTCTATTCATCCTTCGACTCGCTCAGGACGAACGGTTTGTTACTTCCGCCCTATCGCGCGATAGCCGATGTCTTTACGCATCTGGCAGCCGTCGAACTTGATGGTGTCGGCGATCTCGTAAGCGCGTTGTTGGGCGCGCTTGACCATGTCGCCTAGGGCGACGACGCAGAGGACGCGGCCGCCACTGGTGACGACCTTGCCGTCTTGCATGGTGGTGCCGGCGTGGAAGACGTGGGCGTCTTCTAGTTGCTTGGCTAGGCCGGTGATCTCGTCACCTTTGCGCGGGGTGTCGGGATAGTTGGCGGCAGCCATGACGACGCCGAGTGCGGTGCGTTTATCCCATTCGGCTTCTACTTTGTCGAGCGTGCCGGCGATGCCGTGTTCGATCAGTACGGCGAAGTCGCTCTTCAGACGCAGCATGATGGGCTGGGTTTCGGGGTCGCCGAAACGGCAGTTGAATTCCAACACTTTGAGGCCACCGTCCGGCGAGATCATCAGTCCGGCGTAGAGGAAGCCGGTGAAGACGGTGCCTTCATTCGCCATGCCGCGCACGACGGGCATGATGACTTCGCGCAGTGCCTTGGCGTGGATGGTGGGCGTGACGACGGGTGCGGGTGAATATGCGCCCATGCCGCCGGTGTTGGGACCTTGGTCGCCGTCGAGCAGACGTTTGTGGTCTTGGCTGCTGGCCATGGCGAGTACGTTCTTGCCGTCGACCATGACGATGAAGCTGGCTTCTTCGCCGGTGAGGAATTCTTCGACCACGACGCGCGCACCGGCATCGCCTAGCTTGTTGTCGGACAGCATCATGTCGATGGCTTCGAATGCTTCTTCATTCGTCATGGCGACGACCACGCCTTTGCCTGCGGCGAGTCCGTCGGCTTTGACGACGATGGGTGCACCGTGTTTTTCAACGTAGGCTTTGGCGGGTGCGATCTCGCTGAAGGTTTCGAAGAAGGCGGTGGGGATGTTGTGGCGCGTCATGAAGCGCTTAGCGAAATCCTTGGAGGATTCGAGTTGCGCGGCGGCTTTGGTGGGGCCGAATATCTTCAGACCCTCGGCGCGGAACACGTCGACCACGCCAGCGGCCAGCGGTGCTTCGGGACCGACCACGGTCATGTAGATGTCGTTAGTCTTGGCGAACTCAAGCAGCTCGGGAATGGCGGTGATGTCGATGTTCTCCACACCTTCTTCCAGCGCAGTGCCCGCGTTGCCGGGGGCGACGTAGACCTTCTGTACCTTCTTGCCTTGCGCCAGACGCCAAGCGAGTGCGTGCTCGCGACCGCCGGAACCGATGACTAGAATTTTCAACTTTTTCTTCCTTAATAAATGGCTACAACTTAGGCATATCCAAACACATCCAAAGCCAGCAGTTTTAGATGAGCATGCCTTTGTTGAATGCTCTTGCTATTCCATTCGCCAAAGCTAGGTAGCATTGCCGCAGTTTTCGCAAATGTAGTAGCTGATCCAACTGATTGAGAGCTGGCTAGTGAACGCGTCATAAATAAGCCAGATTTTGCATATTCTGGGCGTTTATCGGCAAAGTAGTCCCGTCCAATAGAACAGTTGATTGCTGCTTCCAGCAAAGTGAGGTTGCCCAGCCGCTGTTTATATCGATCATAATTGGCCGCATCATCGAACCCTTCACGCTGTTCTAATGTGGGATTATCTGGCAGCACATGCTCAATATGATGCTTCCAGTAATGCTGGAGGTGATTTACTGCTTGTGGGTGCGCCAGAGTTTCCACATGCTGCGCAATGCGACTTAATACAAAGCGACAGGCTGTTTTTCTTTCTAAGGAGAGCTCATCCAGAGACTGTTCAATTTTGGCGCGACGACGTGCTATTTCAGGTTGTACCCAACCCGCCAAATGACAGCGCAAACGTTCCATGCGCACTAGTGACGTAAGTAGCTTCCCATGGTCATCACGCTGCAAATTAAGCTCATCAATAAATATCCGCAGTTGAGGGGCTGCGGCAGCGAAGATAATATCTAACGCTTTGGTCGGCTCTTTTGTCAGCACGAATGCCACAAATAAACTTTCCATTTGTTTGGCCACTTCAAAAACTTCCGCTGCTTCCAATTTGTCTGTTGCCAACATTACGATCAGATGTTGCCTTGCGCGCGCAGATAGTTGGTAAATATGCCCCAACGGCTCGCAAGGAGTCACTACGTGCTGTTTATAAACATGCGCAGCAGCCAACAATGTCTTTGCATAGGCTATCGGGTCTTGGGCGAGGCCAATTTTCTCGCCGTTATCACCTAGCCATTTGTAAAGATTTTCTTCAACGATGGGTTTGCTGTTCTCGCGTGCATCCGCGTAACGTGACAGCACAAAATATCTTAGGAAACGCAATGGCTTCTCACCCTTACCATCTTCAATAGTGCGAATCATGTCCTGCCATATTTTTGTAAGCTGCTCAAATTGAGCTTGCGGCGCTTTCTGGAACAGCAAATTTTTCAACAAGTCTAATGAGTTCAAACTTACGCCACGGTCATTTACCGTTTCAAAAATACGCAATGCATCAGCGATATTTCCAGTTTGAATACACACCAAACGCACACGCTGCGTTAATGCCGCCTGAAAGCGGCGCAGCTTATCCACATCATTGCTGAAGTTTTCAATGAAAAAATCAAGTGCCGTCTTATAGGCCGCTAACATATTGCTTGCGGATTTTGGCAGCCCCTTGTCGGATGTAGGGATGTTTCCACCAGCGATCTTTTGAAGTACATCTCCCGCATCGTCGTAAAGTGGCTTTAGGCGCAAACGAATTTCAGGTATGCCATTCGCGTCATCCTTCTCATCCTGAATCATTTTTGACAACGAAGTCAGGGGTACGCTGTCTTTGAGAAATACTCGTCTGTCACGAAAAGCACAGAGTGAAATAAACAAAGTCGTGATGCGTTGCTGCCCATCAATTAGATGGAACACTTTGTCATTTTGATAGGCAACAATGCTGCCAATGAAATACTCGGATTGAGTAGGCGAACCATTGTCATCAAACAGACCATCTAGTGCATCCGACAGCAAAGCTTCAACCTGTTCTTTCTGCCAGACATACTCACGCTGGAAACGTGGCACTTCGTAAAAATCTTTAAACACCTCTTCGATTGTCGGGTGAGTAACGTTGATCTGCATTATTTACTCCTTGCTAAGCCGTATTTACTTCGGGTGCGACGATCAAAGAAAATCATCCGCGTGTTGGGGCAAGTTTCATCTTAACTTGCCCTCACCACTTAATTAGTGCCTGAAGTGACGGTGGCCGGTGAACACCATCGCCAGACCCAACTCGTCGGCGGCGGCGATGACTTCTTCGTCGCGCATGGAACCGCCCGGCTGGATGACAGCCTTGGCGCCTGCTTGTGCCAGTACGTCGATACCGTCACGGAACGGGAAGAAGGCGTCGGAAGACACCACGGAATCGACCAGGCTCAAACCTGCGTTCTGCGCCTTGATGCTGGCGATGCGGGTGGAGTCGACACGGCTCATCTGGCCTGCGCCGACGCCGAGTGTTTGGCCGCCTTTGCAGAATACGATGGCGTTGGATTTAACGTATTTGGCCACGCGCCATGCGAACAGCAGGTCGGCCATTTGTTCTTTGCTGGGCTGTGCCTTGGTGACGACTTTGAGGTGTTCTGCACCGACGTTGAGTGCGTCCGGGCTTTGCACCAGCAGACCGCCGGAGACGCGCTTCACGTCCCACTGGTTGTGTGCGTTGGACAGCGGCACGGTGAGCACGCGCACGTTCTGCTTGGCGGCGGTGACTTTGAGTGCGGCTTCGGTGGCGCTCGGCGCGATGATGACTTCGACGAACTGGTTGGCGGTGATCAGCGTGGCGGTGGCTTCATCCAACTCGCGGTTGAAGGCGATGATGCCGCCGAACGCGGAGGTGGTGTCTGTTGCGTAGGCCAGCTTGTATGCGCTCAATGCGCTGTCGGCGATGGCGACGCCGCAAGGGTTGGCATGCTTGACGATGACGCAGGCAGGCTGGTCGAAGGTCTTCACACATTCCCATGCTGCATCGGAGTCGCCGATGTTGTTGTAGCTGAGTTCTTTGCCCTGCACTTGCGTGTAGTCGGCGATGCCGCCGGGCAGCGCGATGAGGTCGCGATAGAAAGCGGCGCTCTGGTGTGGGTTCTCGCCGTAGCGCATCTCTTGCACTTTGGCGAAGTTGAAGTTGATCTGCGCCGGGAAAGCTTGCTTGCTACCGTCGCTGTTGATGGCGGTGAGGTAGTTGCTGATCATGCTGTCGTAAGCGGCGGTGTGCGAGAAGGCTTTTTTAGCCAAGTCGAAACGCGATGCGTCGGATACGGTGCAGTTGTTGGTGCGCATCTCGGCCAGCACATCGGCGTAGTCGACCGGGTCGGTGACGATGGCGACGTGTGCGTGGTTCTTGGCAGCGGAACGCACCATGGTCGGGCCGCCGATGTCGATGTTCTCGATGGCGTCTTCCAGCGTGCAACCGGGCTTGGCGATGGTGGCCGCGAACGGGTACAGGTTGACCACGACGAGGTCGATGGTGGGGATGTCGTGCTTCTTCAGAGTGGCGACATGCTCAGGCAGATCGCGACGCGCCAGAATGCCGGCGTGCACTTTGGGTTGCAGCGTTTTCACACGGCCATCGAGCATCTCAGGGAAGCCGGTGTAGTCGGCGACTTCGGTGCACGGCACGCCGTTGTCGGCGAGCAGCTTGGCAGTGCCGCCGGTGGACAACAGCTTCACGCCGAGGTCGTGCAGACCTTTGGCGAATTCGAGTACGCCGGATTTATCCGAGACGCTGATGAGTGCTTGTGTGATGGCCATGTTCTTCTTTCGTGGATGTTCAAAAATGTTGTCCGGCAAGATCTTCCTTGCACGCGCTCCCGCAAACGGGAAAGTGGACTTGTTCGCTTACTTGATGCTGTGTTCCTGCATCTTCTTGCGCAGGGTGTTTCTGTTGATGCCGAGCAAGTCGGCTGTACGTGTCTGGTTGCCACCGGCGTGACTCAGTACTGTTTCGATCAATGGTTTTTCTACACAATCGATCACCATGTCATACACGCCACAGGATGGGTTTTCGCCATCCAGGTCTTTGAAGTAATCGTTGAGTGCTTTGCGCACGTATTTGGCGATGTCGTTCTCGTTGATGCCACAATCTTCACTGCTCATTACTGCCCCCTGTTGATTCTGATACGGCGCCACTTACCCTATAGAGCCGATACATGGCAGCGCTGACGCGCTGCCATGTGCCGACTCTGCTTCTCCTCCCGAGCCCCGACATATTTTTGTCGGTGACTCACTGCTCGCCACTTACGCGGCTGCAGCCTCCCGTTCGTACTCTAGTCGAGTACTGTTAATTTTTTGCTCTTCGAAGAAATCGGTGACGGCTTGCATCTGCTCGCCCACGCTATCCAGTTGATTCATACGATGGCGGAACACGGCGGAGCCCACCAGTCCCTTGGTGTACCAAGAGATGTGTTTGCGCGCGACGCGCAAGCCGGTGTGTTCGCCGTAGAAGTCGTACAGGTCGGCCAGATGTGCAGTCAGCACATCCATGATCTCGCCGACTTGCGGCGACATCAGGTGCGTACCTGTTGTGAGGTAGTGTTCGATCTCGCGGAACATCCAAGGACGCCCTTGTGCGGCACGGCCGATCATGACGGCGTCGGCGCCGGTATGGTCGAGTACGTACTTGGCTTTTTCCGGGGTGGTGATGTCGCCGTTGGCGATGATGGGAATGTTCACCGCGTCTTTGACGGCGCGGATGGTTTCGTATTCGGCGTCGCCAGTGTATGCGCAGGCGCGGGTGCGGCCGTGAATGGCGAGCGCCTGGATGCCACTGGCTTCGGCGATGCGCGCGATGTTGGCGGCGTTGCGATTATGTTTGTCCCAACCGGTGCGGATCTTCAACGTGACCGGCACGTCGACTGACTTGACCACGGCTTCGAGGATCTCGGCGACCAGCAGTTCGTTCTGCATCAATGCGGAACCGGCCATGACGTTGCAGATCTTTTTAGCGGGACAGCCCATGTTGATGTCAATGATCTGCGCGCCGTTGTCCACATTGTGTTGGGCGGCTTGCGCCAGCATCTTGGGATCGGCACCGACAATCTGCACGGAGATGGGATCGACCTCACCTTCGTGGTTGGCGCGACGCTTGGTCTTCTCGGAACCGTACAACAATGAGTTGGAAGCCACCATTTCGGACACAGCCATACCTGCCCCCATGCGCTTGCACAGGATGCGGAATGGACGATCGGTCACACCTGCCATAGGGGCGACGATCAGATTGTTCTTCAATGTGTACTTACCGATTTTCATGGCGATTCCTGAAGGGGGCGGCGATTATAAATTAATCAACTCGCCCATGCTATGATGCCCAGCAGTTTTTTACGGGCAGTACCCTATCTGGGCTGTCTACTTAACCCTTAAGTGTGAGGTGTCCATATGGAGTTCGACATCATCATCGTCGGCGGTGGTCTGGTCGGCGCGAGTCTGGCTGCATCATTGCGCGATAGCGGACTAAAGCTGGCATTGGTTGAAAGTGGTTCCTCACCTCAGGCCTCTTCAGATGAAGACGATTGGGATGCGCGCATCTACGCATTCACCCCCGGCAACGCGGAATTCCTGCACGAATGTGGTGCATGGCAGCGATTGAATATGTCGCGCGTGCAACAAGTGGAAGAGATGCGCGTATTCGGCGATACCGGTGCCAAGATCAATTTCAGCGCTTACCAACTGGGCGTGCCAGAGATGGCATTCATCATGGAGAGCCGTTTGTTGCATGAGGCGCTGTGGCAAGGTCTGCACGAACAAAAGAACCTGACCCTGCTGAATCCGGCGCAATGCGCGGCACTTGCCATTGACAGTGATGCGGCGAATCTGACGCTGAAAGACGGACGCGAGGTGAAGGCCAAGCTGATCGTCGGGGCCGATGGTCGCGATTCCTGGGTGCGCCATCAAGCTGTCATGCCGGAAGTGCCCACGCCCTACAACCAGCATGGTCTGGTGGCCAACTTCACCATCAGCAAAGCGCATCGCGGCATCGCTTATCAGTGGTTCACCGAGGACGGCATCCTCGCACTGCTGCCTTTACCGGGTCGTCGCATCTCTATCGTGTGGTCGGTGACGCCTGAGAAATCTGCCGAGTTACTGGCGCTGTCGCCCGAGGAACTGTGTGCGCGCGTGTCGGAAGCTTCCAATCACACATTGGGCGATCTGAAAGTGATCACCCCTGCCGCAGCCTTTGCGTTGCGCGTGCTGAATCTGGCTCATCTCACCAAGCATCGTCTGGCACTGGTGGGCGATGCGGCGCATAACGTGCATCCACTCTCCGGACAAGGTGTGAACCTCGGCCTGCGCGACGTGCGCGAACTATCGCAAACGCTGATGCAACGCGGCGCGCTGGATTGCGGCGACCTGCGCCTGCTGCGCCGTTATGAGAAGGCAAGACAAGATGACATCCTGTCCATGCAGCTCACCACTGATGCACTGAAGCATCTATTCGTGAATTCCAACCCGGTGCTGCGTACTCTGCGCAATGTCGGTTTGGCCGCTACCAACGCTATCGTGCCGCTGAAGAAGATGTTGGCACGTCACGCGCTCAACTGATTTTCCAACCAAGGACGCATTAAATGTTCAGAACCCTGCTGTTACTGCTGCTCTCTACTTCGCTTGCTTTTGCTGCCGGCGACAAGTCTGCTTCCATCAAGGAATCGTTACAGAAATACCAGCCATTTATCGGGCCGGTGGATCAGGTGAACCCTTCGCCCATCTCCGGCTTGTATGAGGTGGTGACCGGCGACCATATCTTCTATACCGACGAGAAGGTCGAGATATTGATCGACGGACAGATGTTCGACCTGAAGGCTCGTCGCAATCTGACCGAGGCGCGCGCGCGTACATTGTTCGCGGTGGAGTTCGACAAGCTGCCGCTGCATCTGGCGGTGAAGAAAGTTAAAGGTAACGGCAGCCGCAAGATGGCTTACTTCACCGATCCGAACTGCGGTTACTGCAAGAAGCTGGAACAGGAACTGAAGAGCATCGACAACGTGACGCTGTATATGTTCATGTACCCGATCTTCAACGGTTCGGCTGAAAAGGTGCAGGGCGTTCTTTGCAGCAAGGATCCAGTGAAGGCTTGGGACCAATTGATGCAGGATGGCGTGCAACCCAAACCTGCCACGTGCAAAGTGCCGACCGAAGAGGTCATGGCACTGGGCCGCAAGCTTAAGGTGAATGGCACACCCGCGCTGATCTTCGCCAATGGCGTGATCAACCCCGGCTATATGCCGGCGGATAGATTAGAAAAAGCGTTGGACGAAAACAAATAAAAAACGGGGCTTAATGCCCCGTTTTTTATTTCTCCGCCTTACTTGCCGAGGTAGTTCTTGCAGTCCTACCTGCCGGAGCAGGCTTCTCTGCCATATCCGCCAAGGCAGTGCGTAGAGGCGGGAAGGATGGCGGCTCTTTCTGGAAGTAGCCGCGATAGCGACGCACGAAAGCTTCCGGCGGCATCTGCTTGGTGTCTTCGATCAAGCTAGGCGTGAAACCATTCACAAAAAACAACTCCATCTTGTGCGAGACCTTGCTGTGTGTCTTCTCCCGCTTCTCGCATTCGAAGAAGTCTTTGATACGACCATGCGTCTGCGCCGATAGCGCAATGCGGTTCGCCTCGCCACTCGATTCCACGCGCGAAGCGTAGTTCACCGATTCACCCCAGATGTCGTAGGCGAACTTCTGCGTACCAACCATACCCGCGATCACATGGCCAGTATGAATACCAATACGGATAGACCAGCTAGGATTGCGATTGCCGCGCTCTGTCACTGCTTGGATCATCTCCATCGCTGCCATCACAGCGTCCACCGGATGCGATGGATTACGTTCAGGCAAACCGGCCGCGCACATATAACTATCGCCGATGGTCTTCAGTTTCTCCAGGCCGTAGCGCGCGCATATCTCGTCGAAGGTGCTGAAGTAGTCGTGCAGCATATGCACGAGATCTTCCGCTGCCAGCTTTTCAGTCGAGGCGGAGAAGCCGACGAAATCCGTGAAAAGTATCGTGACGTCTTCCAGATACTTCGGCTGCACCGTGCCTTTGCTGCGAAACTCTTCCGCCACAGTCGCCGGTAGGATGTTGCGCAACAGCGATTGCGATTCCTTAAGCTGTGCTTCCAATTCCTCATTGCGCTGATGTAGGTCCTGCTCCAGCACGCCGCACTGTTTGCGCGAAGCGTGCAGATCGTTGCTCACGGTATCAAAAGCGTTGGCGATCTCACCAAGTTCATCCCGAGTCTTCAGGCCGATGCGCGCTTCGCCCCCCTCGAGCACAGCGGCAACTCCCGGTGCAAAAGCTCGCACGCCATCCACCACACGACGATAGACGCGTACCGCAAAAGACAGTGCGATCAACAGAGACAACACAAAGAAGATCAGCGATGCGCGCTCCGACCACCATTCGACTTCTTTCAAGTGCTGGTGTGCCTGTTCGATCAACTCGCTCTCGTGCGCTTCGAGCGCCGGCAGATCCTGATAGATCAGTTGCTGACTGTAAGGCTCTGCATGCAGTACGAATTCGGTCATAGCCTGCGCGGAATCGTTGCCGAAATGTCTGTAGAACTGATGCCAGGAGGCGGACAGTTCCATGTATCGACCCTGCATGGCGGCCACCTTGTCCAGCAGCGCACCTTCTGCCTTCGATTTGAGGTGAGTGATCTCGCCTGCCACGCGCGCCGATTGCGCTTCGACCCTGTCCTTTTCCTTGGCACTGAGCGCGGGCACGCTGTCTTGCGGCAATTGTCCCAGACGGGCGACCTGCTTTTGAATATCGACGATGCCCTGTTTGATTGAAGTGGTTACTGCCAACAGTCTTGTCTCATGCTGCAATTGCTCGACTGCCTGGCTCTTCTTATGCGCGTTCCAGAAATTCAGCGCGAAGTTCAACGCAAACAGCGACAAGATTGTGAACAGAGAAAACTGGACAAGGTTTTTCAATCTCATAAGTTCAGACTTTCGTATCTCTTTAGATTCGGGACGCGCGTTCTCGTCGCTTGTTAAAAGATGTCCTGCAAAATAAGGTGAAGCTGGCCGATAAGCCGGGTTCTGTCGTGGACAGTCATTCCTCTAGGCGTTTCGTTACCTTACGCTCAAGCAACCTACCCGCTGGCGACGCGAGCAACGTCATAGCCAGCCTATTTGGTCTTGCTCCGGATGGGGTTTACCCTGCCGTCCGTGTTACCACGTCCGCGGTGAGCTCTTACCTCGCCATTTCAACCTTACCGTCCCCCGAAGGAGCTTAGGCGGTGTATTTTCTGTGGCACTTTCCATCGCCTCACGGCGTCCGGCCGTTAACCGGCATCCCGCTCTATGGAGCCCGGACTTTCCTCTACATAATCGTACTATGCAGCGACTGTCTAGCCAGCTTCGGGGCGGAGTTTAGCACGGTGAATGAAGAGCGTCCGGGAACCCGGACTTTAGTTCCGACGTCACGCGCTGCGCGCATGAGTCTGCTCTGCAACTGCCGTTGTCCTCTGCGTAAACGTACGATGCAGAGAATGTCTAGCCAGCTTCAGCGCGGAGTTCAGAATGGAGGATAAGGAGCGTCCGGGAACCCGGCTTTTGTTGCGTCATCGCTGCAACTGACGTTGCACTCTGCATAAACAGACTATGCAGCGACTGTCTAGCCAGCTGTAGTGCGGAGTTCAGTATGGCGCTTAAGAAGAGTCCGGAAACCCGAACCGGGTAGATCAGTTCGCTTCGATCTGCAGACTGATCCCCACAGACTTCCATAGCTTGGCCTCGGCCTGCAAGGCCGTTTCGGTCAATGGATTCTGTGCCAGCCAATCGCTGTTTAGATGCAAATGGAATTTGGTTCCGCTGAAACGTCCCTGCATCTGGGGCAGCACGACATCACTGCGGTTTCGATAGAACAAAGCAGCCAGCCGCAATGCCATCACCTTGGCAGTCACTTGCCATTCGGTTAACTGGTCGCGCACCTTTTCCAATTTGCCACGGTGTGACAGGGCAAGCAGACTCAGGCACTGCTGTGCCTTACGTGAGAAGCCGGGCATGTCGGCATTGGCGAGGATGTAGGCGGAATGTTTGTGATAACCGCTGTGGGCAACGCTGATACCTATCTCGTGCAGGTCACATGCCCATGCCAGTATCTGCATATCTTCTTCATCGGCGTGGTCATCGGCAAATGCTTGCGCCAACTGAGCTGCCAACTTGCGTACACGTTTAGACTGCGCATGGTCGACGTGATAGCGCCGCATGAACTGCTGCACGGTCGCCTCGCGCATATCGTTGTGCGTGAAGCGACCCAGCAAGTCGTACAACACGCCTTCGCGCAGCGCGCCCAAGGCGGGCCGCATCAGCTCAATGCCCAGTTCGCAGAAAGCGGCATACATGATGGAGAAGCCGCCGGGGAATACCGCCACGCGGTCCGCCTTCATGCCGGGAAGATCGAGCTTGCTCATATCGCCAGCTTCCAACATCTTTGCACGCAATTTTTCCAGGCCTTCACGTGTGATGCCGGATGCGCTGAAGCCGCTCTGCTCCAGCACATCGCAGATCACCCGTGCGGTACCAGACGAGCCGAGTGCCAAGCTCCAGTGGCCGTGAGAATATTCCGAGATGATGGCTTGCAGCTCGTTTCGCGCGGCCAGTTCTGCTTGTTTGAGATTTGATTTGGTGAGCTTGCCGTCGGCGAAGAATCGTCCGCTGTAACTGACGCAGCCCATGTAAAGACTTTCCAAGTGGATAGGTTGCAAGCCTTCACCGATGATGAATTCTGTGGAGCCGCCGCCGATGTCCATCACCAAGCGTCGCCCTTCATCTTGCGGCAATCCCTGCGCGACACCCAAATAGATCAAACGCGCTTCTTCACGACCGGCGATGACTTCAATGGGAAAGCCGAGCGCCTCTTCTGCCAGCTTGAGAAATTCCGGGGCATTCTTGGCGACACGCAGAGAGTTGGTGCCGACGGCGCGTACCGCTTCGCGCGGCAAATCGCGCAGACGCTCGCCAAAGCGTTGCAGACATTCGAGTGCGCGTTTTTGGGAGGCTTGATCTAGACGTTTATCTGAAGTGATGCCGGATGCGAGACGCACCGCTTCACGCAGTCCATCCAGCATATAGAGCTGGTCGTTCTCGACGCGTGCAACCTGTAGCCTGAAACTATTGGAACCGAGATCGACCGCGGCAAGGAGTGGCTGGCGATGCAAAGTGCTTCTGGCAGCTTACTGCTGCACTTCCCGCTCGATCTCTTCAACGGTGACGTGACGCACGTCGCGGCCTTTGACCATATAGACCACGTATTCGGACATGTTCTTGGCATGGTCGCCGATGCGCTCGATGGCCTTGGCCACGAACAGGATCTCCAGCGAGGTGGAAATGGTGCGCGGATCTTCCATCATGAAGGTGATGAGATAACGCATGATGGCACGGAACTCTTCGTCCACTTGTTCATCCTGACGCACGACTTCAGCTGCGGCAGTGAGATTGAGGCGTGCGAAAGCATCCAGCGATTTACGCAACATGTCGAGGGCGATCTCACCTGCATGCTTGATCTCGTTATAACGCGGCAGATGCAGGCGCTCTTTCTGCGACAGCAGCTTGGCCATGCGCGCGATCTTCTCGGCTTCGTCGCCGATGCGCTCCAGATCGGTGATGGTCTTGATGACGGTCATCACCATGCGCAGGTCGCCTGCGGCTGGCTGGCGACGCACCAGGATGTGGTTGCAGCTTTCGTCGATCTCGACTTCCATCAGGTTCACGCGATGATCATCTTCGATCACTTGCGTCATCAGTGCGACATCACCCGTAACCAACGATTCGATAGCCAGCTTGATCTGGTTCTCGACCAGTCCGCCCATCTGCAGCACGCGCGCACGAACGGCTTCCAGTTCTGCGTCGAATTGTTTGGATGTGTGTTCGGTACCGACCATGATTATTCCTTAAAAGATTGTGCAAATTACGAAAGCTAACAGAGCACCGTTAAATTTTTGTTACTTGACTGTCATTGTCTGCACGCCGTCCGGCGTGCCCAGCAGCAGCACATCAGCAGGACGTAGCGCGAACAGGCCGTTGGTCACTACACCGGGCAAATGATTCAGCTTAGCTTCCAGCTCTGTCGGATTCATGATTGATAAGCCATGCACATCAAGGATGACGTTGCCGTTGTCGGTTGTGAAGCCCTCACGCAGTTTTGGCTGACCACCCAGCTTCACCATTTCGCGTGCGATGTAGCTTTGCGCCATCGGAATGACTTCGATCGGCAGCGGAAACTTGCCCAGCACATCGACCAGTTTGCTTTGGTCACACAAGCAGATGAATTTGGCGCTTGCTGCTGCGACAATCTTCTCGCGCGTCAATGCGCCACCGCCGCCTTTGACCATGTGCATGTGTTTGGTGATCTCGTCTGCGCCATCCACATACACCGGCAGATCGCCCGCGTCATTCAGCGACAGCACTTCGATACCGTGGCCTTGCAAACGTTTGGCGGAAGCTTCAGAACTGGCGACTGCACCGCGAATCTTGCCTTTGATCTTGGCCAGCTCATCGATGAAAAAATTAGCTGTGGAGCCGGTGCCTACACCTACTATGCAATCGCTGGGAACGTAGGCAATCGCTGCTTGGGCGACTGCGAGTTTCAAATCATCTTGTGTCATTGCCATATCTATCTCTTTATAGTCTTTATTGGTGTCCGATTATTGCAGGAATTCGGAGAATAAGGAAACGAGATGCCATTGCAGCGGATGGCCAACCACTTTCCCATATCTCCATACGCAATAGGATTTACCCGCAGCGGGGTTGCAGCTCAGTTGTGAGAGCGTCTGGGTGGCAATCAGATGGTGTGCAGTTAACCCCTACTCACCTTCACTATTTCACTCTGATTTTATTTCAGGCGAATTCCGTATAAGGCCTGCAAGCGGATGCATTCCGGATTCTGCGACCCATCCGGCATCAGCGCGGGAAATTCGCGACAAACAGAAGGACGGTTCTCGTAGATGGTGCACAAGCTATCTTCACCCAAAGCGATGCATCGTCCCGGCGCCTGCTCAGTCCCCTTCATGCAGGCACGGAACGGTGTCAGCGATATCGCCATATCCGACGGTACATAGCCGCTGGGCTGACAATCCATCTCCCCCTGATAGAACGAGACGCGATAGTGCATACAGCAGACTGCACATCCCAAACAGGGATTATCGCTACCGGACATGTCGTAGAACATACGACCGTCTTCAGTCCGAATCGATTCTTGGTTCATTTTCTTAACCGCGTGGGTGGTGCTGTGAATGCAACTGTTTCAGACGCTCGCGCGCCACATGGGTGTAGATCTGCGTAGTCGAGATGTCCGAA
Source organism: Sideroxydans sp. (assembly GCA_024636935.1). Taxonomy (GTDB): domain Bacteria; phylum Pseudomonadota; class Gammaproteobacteria; order Burkholderiales; family Gallionellaceae; genus Sideroxyarcus. The sequence continues at coordinate 62,520 of JAGXGC010000036.1, forward strand.
TGGCCGAGCAGCATCTGCACCACGCGCAAGTCTGCGCCATGATTGAGCAAATGGGTAGCGAAAGCGTGGCGCAACGTATGTGGAGACATGGGTTTGTGCAAACCGCCCTGCTTGGCGTGTTTCTTGATCAGGTACCAGAACATCTGGCGCGTCATCGCGTCACTGCGCTGGGTGACGAACAGCGCATCACTCATCCTGCCGGCCAATAGTGCAGGGCGAGCCTCGACAAGATAGCGCCTGACCCAATCCAGCGATTCCTCACCCAGCGGCACGAGTCGTTCTTTGCTGCCTTTGCCCATCACCCGCGTCACACCCATATCCAGGCTGACTTGGGCGACGCTAAGGTTGACCAGTTCGGATACTCGCAGCCCAGTGGCATACAGCACCTCCAGCATGGTCCGGTCACGCATACCCAAGGGTGTTTCCACATCGGGTGCGTTCAGCAGTAGTTCAACGTCTTCCTCGGTCAGGCTCTTGGGCAGACTGCGCGGCAGCTTGGGGGTGGCGATCTGCAAAGTGGGATCGACTGTTATCCGGTTCTGGCGCAGCAGATAGCGGAACAATCTTTTCAAGCTGGAGATGGCGCGCGAGGTGGAGGTCGCTCTGGCTTTTTGTTTACTTACCAGAAAGGCTAGAAAGCCTTGGATATCGGCATGGGTGGCTGCCAGTAGTCCGCAACCGCGTTGCTCTGCCAGCCATAGGGTGAATTTATTCAGATCGCGCCGATAGCTTTCCAGCGTGTTGCGCGATAACCCGTCTTCCAGCCACAGCGCATCACTGAACTCATCCAGCAGTTCAGCGTCGCTCATGGGCTAGCAGCCACCGTTTGATGTTCAGCGCATCTTCATCCGCGCGATGCATGAAGCCCCCCAAGCCCGACTTGCCAACCACGCGGTGACAGGGGATGACGAGAGGGATAGGGTTGCTGCCGCAAGCTTGGCCAACCGCTTGCGCACTGGAACCGATCTTGGCTGCCAGCTCGCCATAGCTTTGCGTTTGCCCGCTAGGGATGTCGAGCATCGCTTGCCAAACATTGCACTGATGATGTGTGCCATCAAGTTCGAATGGCAGGTCGATCTCATGCTGAGGGTCAGCCAGATAGGCTGCCAATTCAGAACAGATCGTTTTCGCCATTTCGCCCTCTGGGGCTTGGGCTTTAGTGCTCTGTGGCAGGAGTTCGATACCCAATAGATCTGTGTCGGAACAACGGATGCCGAGCTTACCGAAGGGGGCGGAGATGATGGCTTGATATTTCATGCGCGCATCATATCTGAAATGCAGGAATCTGCTTTGCTACCTACATAAGCGACCTTGATCCACGAATTACGGACAAAAAAACGGGAGCCGAAGCTCCCGTTCTTTATTGCCTGCAGTCTTGGCTTAAGCTTTGACTTTGCGTGCTGGCAATTTTTCTTTGATACGTGCCGACTTGCCGGAACGATCGCGCAGGTAGTACAGCTTGGCGCGACGTACATCACCGCGACGCTTCACTTCGATGCTGGCGATCAGCGGAGAGTAGCTTTGGAAGGTACGCTCGACGCCTTCGCCGGAAGAGACCTTGCGCACGATGAAGCTGGAGTTCAAGCCTTTGTTGCGCTTGGCGATCACAACGCCTTCGAAAGACTGCACACGCTTGCGCTCGCCTTCGATGACGTTCACACCGACGACAACGGTGTCGCCTGCTGAGAAGTCGGGAATCGTCTTGTTCAGACGTGCAATTTCTTCTTTTTCAAGAATGCCGATCAGATTCATTTTATTTCCTTTTCTTTTACGGAAGCTTGTTCCTGCTGGTACTCCGCCAGTAGCCGAGCTTCCTGTTTAGTCAACTGGCGATCCGCCAGCAAATCTGGACGACGTTCCGCAGTCCTACCTAATGACTGCTTCAATCGCCACTTCTCTATCTCGGCGTGGTGCCCGGACATCAATACTTCCGGAACGCCCTCGCCGTTATAAATCTCAGGCCGCGTGTAGTGTGGACAATCCAGCAAGCCTTCCACAAAGGAATCCTGCTGTGCCGATGCGTCATCACCCAATACACCGGGAATCTGCCGCACCACGCTATCCATCACCACCATCGCTGCCAACTCGCCACCAGACAATACATAGTCACCGATGGAAAGTTCTTCATCCACCTGGCTGCGCAACAGGCGTTCATCCACGCCTTCGTAACGACTCGCCAGCAATATCAAACCTTCATCCCGCGCCAGTAACTCCATCACCACTTCGTGAGTGAGCGTCCTACCTTGCGGCGAGAGATGGATCACACGACTCTTCTTCGCGCCACTTGCGGCCTGCGCTGCTTTCGCTGCGCTGATCGCTTTTTCCAGCGGCTCTGCCAACATCACCATTCCGGGACCGCCGCCGTAGGGCCGGTCATCTATGGTGCGGTAGTTGTCGGTCGTAAAGTCCCGTGGATTCCACGTTTGCAACTCAAACCTACCCTGCTCTACTGCTCGCCGCGTCACACCATATTGGGTGATCGATTCGAACATCTCGGGGAACAGCGTTACAACGTCGAACCTCATTTCAGGTAATCCGCCTGCCAATCCACCCGAATCATCCTGTTGTCCAGATTGACATCCAAGACGACACTATCGATAAAGGGGATCAGCAGTTGCCCGTGTTCACCATTCACCATCAGCACATCATTGGCGCCGGTCTCCAGCAGATTCTCGACGATACCCAAGGCTTCATCCTGCAGATTCTGCACCGGCAACCCGATCAAATCTGACCAATAAAACTCATCGTCATCTTGCTCGGGGAATTCAGCGCGCGGTACCGCGATCAACTTACCCTTTAACTTCTCGGCAGCGTTTCGGTCGCTGATGCCTTCCAGCTTGGCGATCAGCACCTTGCCATGCACTTTGGCTTCCAGCACCTTGGTGGGCTGCCAATCAGCTTCGCTTCCTGCATACCAAGTACCGTAATCAAGCAGGCTATCCAGATATTCGGTGAAAGTCTGCACCTTCACCCATCCGAGTATGCCCTGTGCCGCTACGATCTTCCCCATGACGACCATGGGGCTTGCCTCATCAGGCAGTTGCAGTTGCACCGGCTTTTTTAACCAAACGGCTAACAGTCTCGCTCAGCTGTGCACCCTTGTCTTGCCAGTGCGTAACGCGATCCAGCGCGATACGCAGACCTTCTGTACCTTCAACAGCCAGCGGGTTGTAAAAGCCAACGCGCTCGATGAAACGGCCATCGCGACGATTGCGAGAATCAGCAACAACCACGTTGTAGAACGGACGATTTTTCGAACCGCCGCGAGAAAGACGAATGACTACCATAATGATTTCCGATATAAAAAGTTGATCTGGCCCGTGCCAAAGGGCGCGAATTCTACGACACCTTGCCGAAGTAAGGCAAGGACAGAATTTTTCAGGGAAATCAGCGCTGGAGGATGACTTGCAGGACGAATTGGGTGCCCAGATAGGCCAGTAGCAAGAAAGCAAAGCCGCTCAAGGTCAAACGCACCGCCGTATGGCCGCGCCATCCGTAGAAGTGATGACCGACCAACAATCCGCCAAAAACGAACCAAGAGATCAATCCGAACAACACCTTATGCGAAAAAGTGAAGGGCTGACCGAACACCTGCTCGGAGAACATGATGCCGGAAACCACAGTGACCGTCAGGATGACAAAACCGACTCCGATGACACGGAACAGCAAAGATTCCATGGTCATCAACGGCGGCAGACTCTTTAATATCTTGGGCAGCTTGGCATGGTGCAGGCGCTTCTCGACCAGCGAGATCAGCCCTGCATGCAGGGCGGCGATGGTGAACAGGCTGTACGCCAGCATCGCCATCAGTACATGCGTATCGAATAGACCGGACGGCGGCTGCGACAGGATGTGACCAACGGGGAACAGGCCTGGCAACATCACACTGACCGCCGCCAGCGGCAGCATCAATGCCAGCAAACCTGAAAGCGGATAGAACAGACGCGCCACCCAATAGATCAGCACGGTCAGCCACAAGATCAGCGATAAGGCATAGGTCACGCCTAGGTTCAGCGCACCCCATACAAACAAGGATTGATATAGCAAGCCGCCATGCAACAACAGCGGAAGGATCACCGCGAATCCGAGTGCGCCCCGATTCTTCTGCTCGGCGGTTCCGGCAGCTTGGGCGCGCCAGAACAGAAATGCCAATACAGCGTACAGGGCGAAAGTCAGCAGAGGCAGAGCTTGGTTCGACATGAAGAGTGCGGATGTTTTAGACTGTGCGGATTCTACACCAAGTCAAACAGGCATCATGCTCGACAATCTCACACAACGCTTTTCCGGCATCATCAAGAACCTGCGCGGACAGGGTCGCCTTACTGAAAGCAACATTCAGGACGCACTGCGTGAAGTTCGCCTAGCCCTGCTGGAAGCTGACGTTGCGCTTCCGGTGGTGAAGGAATTCATCGCAAAAGTAAAAGAAGCCGCACTGGGCGAGGAAGTCATCTCCAGCTTGACACCTGGGCAGGCACTGATCGGCGTGGTGAATCGCGAGTTGACCAAGTTGATGGGCGAAGCAAACGTCGGCATCGACCTCGCCACCGTGCCACCCGCTGTGATTTTGATGGCAGGCTTGCAGGGCGCCGGTAAAACCACCAGCAGTGGCAAATTGGCCAAGCTGCTCTCCGAACAGCATAAGAAGAAAGTGTTGTTGGTCAGCTGCGACGTGTATCGCCCTGCCGCTATCGAGCAATTGCGCACGCTGGCCGAACAACTCAAGATCGACTTCTTTCCCTCCGACATCTCGCAAAAACCGCAAGCCATCGCACTGGCCGCGCACGACTGGGCGAAGAAGCATCACCACGACATTCTGATCGTCGACACCGCCGGTCGTCTCGCGGTTGACGAAGCGATGATGGCTGAGATCAAAGACCTGCATGCCGCACTGAAGCCTATCGAGACTTTGTTCGTGGTCGACGCGATGACCGGCCAAGATGCTGTGAATACCGCCAAGGCTTTCGGCGAGACACTGCCACTGACTGGCGTGATCCTTACCAAACTGGACGGTGATGCACGCGGCGGTGCTGCACTATCGGTGCGACAGATCACTGGCAAGCCGATCAAGTTCGTTGGCGTCAGCGAAAAACTGAACGGTCTCGAGGCCTTCCATCCCGAGCGTATGGCACAGCGCATCCTCGGCATGGGCGATGTGTTGTCCCTGCTTGAAGAAGCACAACGCAACGTTGATGTCGGCGCAGCAGAGAAGCTGGCCAAGAAGATGCAGAGTGGCAAAGGCTTCGACCTCAACGACTTCAAGATGCAGATCGTGCAAATGAAACAGATGGGCGGCATGGCCGCACTGATGGACAAACTGCCCGCCCAGCTGGCGAATGCCGCAGCAGGCGCCAAGGTCGACGAGCGTCAGATCAACCGCACTGAAGGCATCATCAATTCGATGACACCGTGGGAGCGCAGCCACCCAGAGCAGATCAAAGCTTCGCGCAAAAAACGCATCGCTGCAGGTTCAGGTGTGCAGGTGATGCATGTGAACCAGCTACTGAACCAGTTCGAACAATCGCAGAAGATGATGAAGATGTTCAGCGGCAAGGGAATGATGAGCAAGATGATGAAGTCCATGGCGGGCAAGAAATTCCCAGGAATGAGATAACAAAGGAAAAATACGATGACCATCAAAGCGATCATTTTTGACGTGGACGGCACGCTGGCGGATACCGAGGACGGCCATCGCCAATCATTCAATAAAGCCTTCGCCGAAAACGGACTGGACTGGAACTGGGATGTCGCGCTGTACGACAAGCTTCTCAAAGTGACCGGCGGCAAGGAGCGCATCAAATATTTCGTCTCCGATTTTTTGCAGGGCTATACCAAGCCCGATAACTTCGATGACTTCGTCAAACATCTGCATGCGGTGAAGACCGGTCACTACACCGCTATGCTGCGTGAAGGCGCGATCCCGCTGCGCCCCGGCATCAAGCAACTCATTCATGACGCGCGCGCTGCCGGTATCACGCTGGCCATCGCCACCACCACCACTGCCGAGAATGTCAGTGCGTTGCTGGAGGTCGGTCTGGGTAAGGATTGGGCAAGTTATTTCGCTGCCAACGGCTGTGGCGACATCGTTCCCAAGAAAAAACCCGCGCCGGATATCTACAACTGGGTGTTGGACAAACTCGCCCTGCAGCCCGGCGAGTGCATCGCGCTTGAAGATTCCTACAACGGTCTGCACTCTGCGCTGGCGGCAGGCATCAAGACCTTCATCACCACCAATCCGTATACGCACACGCAGAACTTCACCGGCGCGGCAGCCGTGCTGAACGACCTGAGTAATCTGCCCGCGTTCTACCAGATGAGTGGCCTACGTATTTAGGGCACTTCTATAAATCCAAATTCCGTCGCAATACTGCGTTGCTCACAAAAAATCGCTTCTTACATATCAAACATATGCCGCGTCGCTATTTTTTGTTCGCGCCTTGTCTTGCTTAGAACTTTGAATTTATAGGAGCACCCTTTAGGCGATCGGCTGGTTTCCTGCTAATCTTGCGGGCACTATCAATTGTCCGTGAATCACCATGCAAGGTTATCTAAAACGCATCCTGACCGCCCGCGTCTACGACGTGGCCGTTGAAACACCGCTCGAAGTCGCGTCCGATCTTTCTGCGCGCACCGGCAACACCATTCTGTTCAAACGCGAGGACATGCAGCCCGTGTTCTCGTTCAAGTTGCGCGGCGCATACAACAAGATGGCGCAGCTCACCCCAGAACAATTGAAGCGCGGCGTGATCGCCGCCTCCGCAGGCAATCACGCACAAGGTGTGGCGATGTCTGCGCACCGCCTCGGCTGCAAAGCCATCATCGTGATGCCGACTACCACACCGCAAGTGAAGATCGAAGCGGTCAAACATTTTGGCCAGCGTTCGGTGGAGATCGTTCTGCACGGCGACAGTTATAGCGACGCCTGCACCTATGCCTATGTGCTGGAAAAAGAGAAGAAACTCACTTTCGTGCATCCCTTCGATGATCCGGATGTGATCGCCGGGCAGGGCACAGTAGCGATGGAGATCCTGCGTCAACGCCAAGCACCGATCCACGCCATCTTCTGTGCCATCGGCGGTGGCGGATTGATCGCGGGTGTGGCTGCCTACGTTAAGCAGGTACGCCCCGACATCAAGGTGATCGGCGTGCAGACCACTGACTCGGACGCGATGGCGCGCTCGCTGAAAGCCAAGAGGCGCGTCACGCTGAATGACGTCGGCCTGTTCTCTGACGGCACAGCAGTGAAGCTGGCTGGCGAAGAGACTTTCCGTGTGTGTAAACAGTTTGTGGACGAAGTGATCCTGGTGAATACTGATGAGGTATGTGCCGCCATCAAGGACGTGTTCCAAGACACCCGCTCCATCTTGGAGCCCGCCGGTGCATTGTCCGTCGCTGGCGCCAAAGCCTACGCCAAGCGCGAACAGCTCAAGGGAGAGACGCTGGTCACGGTGTGCAGCGGTGCGAACATGAACTTCGACCGCCTGCGCTTCGTGGCCGAGCGTGCCGAGATCGGCGAGAAGCGCGAAGCCATCCTCGCAGTGACCATCCCGGAGACGCCGGGCAGCTTCCGCAAGTTCTGCTCGCTGCTAGGCAAGCGCAACATCACCGAGTTCAATTACCGCTATGCCGATCCGGCTGCGGCACAGGTGTTCGTCGGCATCCAAGTCAAGAATCAATCGGAAACAACCGATTTGATCGACAAACTCCAGCGCAACAAACTTCCGGCGCTAGATCTGTCCGACAACGAAATGGCGAAGCTGCATCTGCGCCATCTGGTTGGGGGCCATGCCCCCGATGCGAAGGACGAGATCATGTTCCGCTTCGAGTTTCCTGAACGCCCCGGCGCACTGATGAACTTCCTCAACAGCATGAGCCACAACTGGAACATCAGCCTGTTCCACTACCGCAACCACGGCGCGGACTACGGCCGCGTACTGGTTGGCATGCAAGTGCCAAAGAGTGACAAGAAGGCGCTCAAGACTTTCCTCGATGCGCTCGGTTACCGCTATTGGGACGAGAGCGATAATCCGGCTTACCGCCTGTTTTTGGGTTGATTGGATGAACACGGATCACTTCCGTGTCTTATCGAGCCTGCGACAGCCCACCTATTCGCGTGGAATTTGCCGTCATTACCGCGAAGTTAAGTTCTGTTCTGTCAGCAATAGCGTATGTTCGTTGCTTTGTAGACAATCAAATAAGGGCTTATGAACATCCAAGCTAGGAAGCTGGCCCTCCGGCAACGTATAATCGCCGCCCGCGAAAATCTGGCCGCGTCAGATCGGTTGCGCCTGAGTCAGACGATCCTCAGTTCGGTGAGTAGTTTGCCCGTGTACCAACAAGCCTCAACGGTTCTTGGTTATCTGAATTTCGGCGCGGAGCTGGATACAGAGCACTGGCTGGCGCAAGCACTGCGCGACGGTAAACGTGTATTACTGCCGCGCGTGAACAAGGCAAGCCAGCATCTGGATCTATATCAGGTGGAAGATTTACAGCAAGACGTGGCGGCCGGTTCGTGGGGCATACGCGAACCGCTGATTGAACGATGTATAAAAGAAGAAGCACTGGGAACGATTGATTGCATATTGTTACCCGGTGTCGCGTTCACCCGAAACGGAGGACGCTTGGGGTATGGGGGCGGTTTCTACGACAAACTGCTGGCGCGTATGCCGCATCGGCCTGCATTGGTCGCTGCTGCATTCGAGCTACAAGTCGTCGAAGACATCCCGCTGGAGGACACCGACCGTGCAGTGGGATGGTTGGTGACGGAAAACGAAATATTGCGTTGTAACCGAGAGAGAGAGTAAGCGATGGCGACACAGATACCCGATCATGATCCGCAGGAAACCCAAGAATGGCTGGAATCGCTCCAGTCCGTACTGGAAAAAGAAGGTGCACAACGCGCCCACTTCCTGCTTGACCAACTGATTAACCATGCACGACTGGCCGGCGACGATATGCCGATCAGCGCCACCACGCCTTACGTCAACACCATCAAGTTGGATAAGGAAGAGCGTTCAAGTGGCAACCATGAATTGGAACACCGCATCCGCGCGCTGACGCGCTGGAACGCCATGGCGATCATCCTAAATGCCAACAAAGAATCTTCCGAGTTGGGCGGCCACATCGCCAGCTTCGCTTCGGCAGCCACCCTGTATGACGTCGGCTTCAACCATTTCTTCCGCGGCCACACCAAGGATCAAGGCGGCGATTTGGTGTATTTCCAAGGTCACTGTTCGCCCGGCATCTATGCGCGCGCCTTCCTCGAAGGTCGCCTGTCTGAAGAACAATTGCGCAAGTTCCGCCAGGAAGTGGACGGCGACGGGCTGTCTTCTTACCCGCACCCATGGTTGATGCCGAGCTTCTGGCAGTTCCCCACGGTATCGATGGGCCTCGGCCCGCTGATGGCGATTTATCAAGCGCGTTTCATGCGCTACCTGCAACACCGCAATCTGTCGCAGACCAACGGCCGCAAGGTATGGGCTTTCCTCGGCGACGGCGAGACAGACGAGCCGGAATCGCTGGGTGCGATCTCTATGGCCGGCCGCGAAGGCCTGGACAACCTGATCTTTGTGGTCAACTGCAACCTGCAACGTCTGGATGGTCCGGTACGCGGCAACGGCAAGATCATTCAGGAACTGGAAGGCGTGTTCCGTGGCGCAGGCTGGAACGTGATCAAAGTGGTATGGGGTCGCTGGTGGGATCGTCTGTTGGCCAAGGACAAGAGTGGCCTGCTGGAAAAACGCATGATGGAAGTGGTGGACGGTGAATACCAGACCTACAAATCCAAAGATGGCGCTTATGTGCGCGAGCATTTCTTCGGCAAGTATCCAGAGTTGCTGGAGCTGGTGGCCGACATGTCCGACGACGAGATCTGGCACCTGAACCGCGGCGGTCATGATCCGTTCAAAGTATTCGCAGCCTATTCCGCAGCCACCAAGCACAAGGGCCAGCCCACTGTGATCTTGGCCAAGACCGTCAAAGGTTACGGCATGGGCTCCTCGGGCGAAGCGCAGAACCCGACCCACCAGCAGAAGAAGATGGACGGTGGCTCACTGCGTAACTTCCGCGATCGCTTCAATATTCCAGTGAGCGACGAAGACCTGCCTAACCTGCCCTTCGTGCGCCCCGCGCCCGACAGCCAGGAAGCCAAGTACCTCAAGGAACGCGGCGCAAAGATGGGCAACATCCCAGCTCGCGAGCCTTTGGCACATCCGCTCAACATTCCGACACTAGACGCTTTCGATGCATTGCTGAAATCCAGCGAAGAGCGTGAGTTCTCCACCACCATGGCCTTCGTGCGTATGCTCGGCATGCTGGTGAAAGACAAGGCTATCGGCAAGCAGATCGTCCCTATCGTGCCGGACGAGTCGCGCACCTTCGGTATGGAAGGCATGTTCCGTCAACTGGGTATCTTCTCGCAGGTGGGCCAGTTGTACACACCGCAAGATGCCGACCAGTTGATGTTCTATAAAGAATCGGCGAGCGGTCAGATCCTGCAAGAAGGCATCAACGAAGCGGGCGGCATGGCCGACTGGATCGCGGCTGCCACCGCTTACGCCAACCACGGCGTGGCGATGATTCCGTTCTACATCTATTACTCGATGTTCGGCTTCCAGCGTATCGGCGATCTGGCCTATGCAGCGGGCGACCTACGCGCGCGCGGCTTCTTGGTCGGCGGCACTGCCGGTCGCACCACGCTGAACGGCGAAGGTCTGCAACATCAAGACGGCCACAGCCATCTGATGGCAGCGACCATCCCCAACTGTGTGTCCTACGACCCGACCTTCGCCTATGAACTGGCGGTGATCGTGCAGGACGGTATGCGTCGCATGTATCAGGAACAGGAAGATGTGTTCTATTACCTCACGGTGATGAACGAGAACTACACCCATCCGGCTATGCCGAAGGGCGCCGAGCAAGGCATCCTCAAGGGTATGTATAAGTTCAGCAGCACCAAGGCGAAGTCCAAATCCAAAGTGCAATTGCTGGGTAGCGGCACCATCTTGCGTGAAGTCATTGCAGCGGCGGAATTGCTGGCCAAGGATTTCGAGATCTCGTCCGACGTGTGGAGCGTGACCAGTTTCAACGAACTGCGCCGCGAAGGTATCGACTGCGAACGCTGGAACACCTTGCATCCGGAAGCCAAGGCACGCGCTAGCTACGTGGAGCAATGTCTGGATGCGAAGACACCTGTCATTGCCGCAACCGACTACATCCGTTCCTATTCCGACCAGATCCGTCCCTTTGTGAAAGCGAGTTACAAGACTTTGGGCACAGACGGTTTCGGACGTTCCGACACGCGCAAGAAACTGCGTCATTTCTTCGAGGTGGACCGCTATTACATCGCTGTTGCTGCTTTGAAGGCTTTGGCCGACGAAGGCAGTATCGAAGCGACTGTAGTCAGCAAAGCGATCAAGCAATATCAGATCGACGCTGACAAGCCGAATCCAACCACGGTGTAATCGAGGAGAACGACGTGGCAGAAATCAAGAACGTAATAGTCCCGGACATCGGTGGATTCAAAGGTGTCGAAGTCATTGAAGTAGGTGTGAAGGCCGGCGAGCAAGTCACTGCCGAACAGACGCTGATCACATTGGAGACCGACAAGGCCACCATGGATGTGCCAGCGCCATTCGATGGCGTGCTAAAAGAACTCAAGGTCAAGGTCGGCGACAAGGTATCGGAAGGCGATCTGATCGCGCTGATCGAAGCCGCTGCTGGTGCAGCGCCAGCTGCTGCCCCGTCCGCGCCTGCACCACAGGCAGCCCCTGTTGCGGCAGCGCCCGCAGCGAAACCTGCGCCCGTCGCAGCACCTGTAGCTGCTGCAGCGCCTGCTGCCGTTTCTGGCGGCGGCAATGCACACGCCAGCCCCTCCATCCGTCGCTTCGCACGCGAACTCGGTGTCGACCTGACACAGGTGAAGGGCAGCGCGGACAAAGGTCGCATCACCAAAGACGACGTGCAGAACTTCGTCAAACAATCGCTGGCCGGCGGCGGTGCAAGCACTGGTGGTGGCGCTCTGCCCGGCTTACTGCCATGGCCGGATGTAGATTTCGCCAAGTTCGGCGAAGTCGAATCCAAGCCGCTGTCGCGCATCAAGAAGATCTCCGGCGCCAACCTGCACCGCAACTGGGTGATGATCCCGCACGTCACGCAATTCGAAGATGCCGATACCAGCGAGCTGGAAGCATTCCGCAAGCAGCTCAATGAAGAGTACGCCAAGCAAGGCATCAAGATCACACCGCTGGCCTTCATGCTGAAGGCGGTCGCCGTGACCCTGAAACACTTCCCGGATTTCAACGCTTCGCTGGATGCGAGCGGCGAGAATCTGGTGCTGAAGAAATACATCCACATCGGTGTGGCAGTGGATACGCCGGACGGCTTGATGGTGCCGGTGATCCGCGACGTGGATCAAAAAGGCATCGTGCAACTGGCGCAGGAACTGATGGCAGTCAGCGCCCGTGCACGTGACAAGAAGATCACGGCTGCCGACATGCAAGGTGGCTGCTTCACCATCTCCAGCTTGGGCGGTATCGGCGGCACTTCGTTCACGCCGATCATCAACGCACCGGAAGTGGCTATCTTGGGTGTGTCGCGCTCCAGCATGAAACCGGTGTGGAAAGACGGCGAATTCGTGCCGCGTCTGATGTTGCCGCTGTCGTTGTCCTACGATCACCGCGTGATCGACGGCGCAGCCGGTGCACGCTTCACCACTTACCTCGCTCACGTGCTGGCTGACGTGCGCCGACTTGCGGTCTAAGTAATGACGCAGCCCATCGGCATCCTCGGCGGTACGTTCGATCCCATTCATCATGGGCATCTGCGTATCGCTCAGGAAGCGTTGGAGCAATGCGGTATGTCACAAGTACGCTTCATGCCCAGCGGCACACCGCCGCATCGCCCTGCACCTCTGGCACCCGCCAAGGTGCGCTGGGAGATGGTGCGACTGGCGGTGAACGGCCACCCCGACTTCATGGTCGATGTGCGCGAAGTGTTCCGTAGCGATCCCTGCTACACGGTCGATTCGCTCACCGCGCTGCGTGCGGAACTGGGTATGCAACAACCGCTGTGCCTCATCCTCGGCGGCGATGCTTTCCTGCAACTGCACACCTGGCATGAATGGCAGCAGCTGTTCGCGCTGGCGCACATCGTGGTGTTGCAACGCGCGGGCGGTTTGCCGTTGGGCAATGCGATGGCCAAAGCTGATGAAGCATTACAAACCGAATACCGCGCCCGCCTTGCCCCTGGCGCGCAAGCACTACACGAAACACCTGCCGGCGCGATCTTTGTCGCCGACATGCCCGCACTGGAGATATCCTCCACCGACATCCGCCGCCGTTGTACAGACGGCAAAAGCATCCGCTATCTGGTGCCGGATACAGTCGCCCACCATATTCAAACTAATCAGACCTACTAAAATGCTGAACGTAAAAGACAAGACCGCTGCTGTTGTGGCGGCACTGGAAGACATCAAAGCGGTGGATATCGATGTCATCGATACCCGCAAGTTCAACTCGCTGTTCGAATCGATGGTGATCGCCAGCGCACAATCCACACGCCAGACCAAAGCGTTGGCTGACCATGTGTCAAAGAAACTGAAAGAGATCGGCGAAGAAGTGGTCGGTATCGAAGGTGGAGACAGCGGCGAATGGGTACTGGTCGATCTGGGCGATGTCATCGTCCACATCATGCAGCCCGCCGTACGCGCGTACTACAACCTTGAAGAACTCTGGGGCGTCCAACCCAAGCTGCGCGCCCAAGCCGGCAAATGAAACTGATGATCCTCGCGGTGGGCAACAAGATGCCCGCGTGGATCACCGAGGGTTTCAACGAATACGCCAAGCGCATGCCGCGCGAGGCGAGCATCTTGCTGGTCGAGATCAAGCCCGAGCCGCGCACTACCGGCAAGACTACAGTACAGATCATGGAAGCCGAGGCGCAACGCATCTTGGCCGCTTTGCCTGCTTCGGCACATTGCATCGCACTCGACGAGCATGGTGCGACACCCACTACCAAACAATTGGCGCAGCAGTTGAAAGACTGGATGCAACAGGGCGGCGATGTCGCTTTCATCATCGGCGGTGCCGACGGCCTGCATGAATCGGTCAAACAACGCGCGCGACAACTGATGGCACTCTCCGCCTTCACCCTGCCGCATGGCATGGTGCGTGTTCTGCTAGCGGAGCAGCTTTATCGCGCGCACTCGCTGATGCACAATCACCCCTATCACAGAGAATGAATCCGAGTCAGCCATGAGTACCAGCCTCTCACGTATCTATCTCGCCTCGCAAAGTCCGCGCCGCCGTGAACTGCTCAAGCAGATCGGCGTGCATTTTGATCCGCTGCTGCTGCGCAACGATTCGCGCCGCGAAGTGCGCGTGGACGAAACGCCGCATGAAGGAGAGCTGCCTGAAGACTATGTGCAGCGTATCTGCCGTGAGAAAGCCGAGGCCGGCTGGGAAGCACTACTGTTGCGCAAGCTGCGCACTTATCCGGTATTGGCGGCGGATACCACCGTTACCGTAAACAACAAAATCATCGGCAAGCCGGACAGCCACGAGCATGCTTTCAATATCCTGAGCGAGCTTTCCGGTACACAGCATCAGGTACTCACTGCTATTGCAGTCACTTTCGAAGGACGGCTGGAAATGCGGCTGTCTAAGACCACCATCACTTTCGCCGAACTGAATGAAGCACGCATCCGCCGCTACCTACTCAGCGGCGAAGCACACGACAAGGCTGGGGCCTACGGCATTCAAGGCGCAGCTGGGGCATTCGTGAAACATATCGACGGCAGCTATACCGGTGTGATGGGCCTGCCTTTGTGTGAAACAGTAGAACTGCTGCAATCTTTCGGAGTCTCCACCTCATGAACGAAGAGATACTGATCAACGTCACTCCGCAGGAAACGCGCGTTGCAGTGATGCAGCAAGGCATCGTGCAGGAACTCCACATCGAGCGCGGTAGCCAGCGCGGCCTAGTCGGCAATGTCTATGTCGGCAAGGTGAAGCGCGTGTTACCCGGCATGCAGTCCGCCTTCATCGACATTGGCCTAGAGCGCTCGGCCTTCCTGCATGTTGCCGACATCTGGGAGAACCGCATCAACGGCGACGCAGCCAAGCCTATCGAGAAAGTATTGTTCGAAGGGCAGAGTGTGCTGGTGCAGGTGATCAAGGATCCCATCGGCAGCAAAGGGGCACGCCTTTCCACGCAATTGAGCTTCGCCGGTCGACTGCTGGTCTATCTGCCGCAGGAAGCACACATAGGCGTTTCACAGCGCATCGAGAACGAAGATGAGCGCGAGACCCTGCGCGCACGTCTGCAACAGTTGCTGCCCCCTGATCATGGCGGTGGTTACATCATTCGCACCATGGCGGAAGGAACAACGGACGAAGAGATGCGCGCCGATGTGGCCTATCTGGATAAGTTGTGGAGTAAGTTACAACAGCAGGCGAAGCAGCTGGGCGCCCCCTCCCTGCTATACAAGGAATTGGATATCAGCCTGCGCGTGCTGCGCGATTTTGTCGGCCCTGAGACCTCGCGCATGCTGGTGGACTCGCGCGACACACACCAACGTATGCAGGAATTCGCGACCGACTTCAGTAGCGCGGCACTGGGTAAATTAAGTCATTACATCGGCACCCGCCCCTTATTCGACCTGTACGGTATCGAGGATGAGATCGAGTCGGCGCTGTCCAAGCGCGTCAACCTCAAATCTGGCGGCTATCTGATCATCGACCAGACCGAGGCGCTGACCACCATCGACGTGAACACCGGCGGCTTCGTCGGCGGCCGCAATTTCGACGACACCATCTTCAAAACCAATCTGGAAGCGGCGCAGGTTATCGCGCGCCAGCTGCGCCTGCGCAATCTGGGTGGCATCATCATTTGTGACTTCATCGACATGGATAGCCAGGAACATCGCGACGGCGTACTAGAGGAATTCCGCAAGACACTGGCGCTGGATCGCACCCGCATCAATGTCAACGGCTTCTCTTCGCTCGGCTTGGTCGAAATGACCCGCAAACGCACGCGGGAAAGTTTGGCACACGTGCTTTGCGAACCTTGCCCGACCTGTCAGGGGCGTGGCGAGGTCAAGACTGCACAGACCGTTTGTTACCAGATACTGCGCGAGATACTGCGCGAAGCCCGCCAATTCAATGCGCGAGAATATCGCATCCTCGCTTCGCAGCAGGTGATCGACTTGTTTCTGGACGAAGAATCACAGAGCCTGGCCCAGCTATCCGACTTTATCGGCAAGCCTGTCTCTTTGCAGGTGGAGAATCTATACAATCAAGAGCAATACGATGTCATCCTTATGTAGAGGTCGCGCGTTATTGGCCAGCCTGCCGGGATTTTGTTTTGCAAAAGCCCGGAATCCAGGCAACAGCAACAGTGCGATTTCAAGCCGACGCAAGTCGGCTTTTTTTTATGTGTATCATTCCAGCATGTTCCATTCGCTCCAAAAAACTCTACTTCATTCGATATTCTTGTTGGCTGTGCTGTTTCTGCCCAGTAAAACACTGGCAGAGCTCAGCAATCCGCTCCCTGCGCTAGCCGATACCGGCATGCAACAAGCTGACGTCACACGAGAATACGTGTCGAAGCATTTTGTCCGACTGATGACAGGGCTGGACCGTTTCTTCGGCGACGAACGCGATTTTCAGGAAAACAATCGCAGCGTGTTCCAGCTGGACGTCAACGAGCAGATACAGGCCGGAGGACAGCGCGATACCACTCTTTCCGGCCGTATCAAACTGCACCTGCCTTCGACCGAGCATCGCCTGCACCTGCTACTGGAAAGTGACCCTGAGCAAAATAACGCAGGTGCCGGCACTGCCGGTGGCATCCAGAATCAAACGCAGCGTCTCGGACCATTCCGCGGGCCGGGTGAATACGGTTTGGCCCTGCGTGTGGAAGAAAGTAAGGACCAGATATGGCACACCAGCGCCGATTTCGGCTTGAAGCTTCGTGTGCCACTGGAACCCTTCGCCCGTACGCGCGCGAGTCTGGTCATTCCCTTGGGTGAATGGCGCATGAAGCCGGCACAATCACTGTACTGGTTCAGTAAGTCAGGCTTGGGCGAGACCACACAGCTAGACTTCGAGCGTCAACTGGCTCAGCAGACTCTGTTCCGTGCCACCAGCAGTGTAAGTTGGCTGCATCTGCAGCAGCGCTTCGACTTACTTCAAGACTTCTCTATATTCCACATACTGGATGAGAAGCGCGCATTGCAGTACCAGCTCAGCCTGATCGGCGTGAGCAAGCCGCAGTCTCGATTGGACGATGCAGTATTGTCGGTGTTGTACCGGCGCCAATTGAACCGCGAATGGCTGTTCTTTGAATTCAATCCACAGTTGCACTTTCGACACACACAAAGTTACGACATGGACCCAGAACTCTGGCTACGTTTGCAGATATTGTTCGATGAAGAATAAGGGAGATATGCCTCGCTTTTCACTACTTTGTCTAACTGCATTGCCGCTTATTCTTCAGCCTCAAATACAAGTACAGGTGCACTATGCTTAAGCAACTTCCCATCCTGCTGTTTGCCTTGGCGATCAGCCTCACCCAGCCCGCATATGCCCAGCCGGCGCCTGAACATGCAAAAGCAGAAGCAAGTGCCGTCAGCGCCTTCCTAAATGATCTATCTGCCAACAACGGGATCTACATGTCCGCTAGGCGCATCGAATTCTTCTCCGATCTTGCCAAAGGACAACGACCTTTCGCCACCGTCGTCAGTTGCTCTGATTCGCGCGTCCACAGCAATATGTTTTCCCGCGCACCGGAGGGACAGTTGTTCATGATCCGCAACATCGGCAACCAACTTACGACGGCTGAAGGCTCGGTGGAGTACGGCGTGCATCATCTGCACTCACCGGTACTGATGTTCATAGGACATTCACGTTGCGGCGCCATCGCGGCGGTCAGCGGCAATTATTCAAAAGAGTCTGAAGCCATCAAACGCGAACTGGACACCATCAATATCTCGTCCAACCTAAACAATATGGATGGCGTGCAAGCCAACGTGCATAACCAGGTCAGTGCCGCCATGATCAAATTCGCCGATGAGATACGCAAAGGCGAATTAGTGGTGATCGGTGCAGTGATGGATTTTGCGGACGATATTCACAGTGGTGCGGGGAAGCTGCACATCATCAACGTGAATGGCGAAAGTGATCGCAATAAACTGGGGAATGTGAAAGCGCTACTATCAGAAAAGCGCCTGCGCGCTCATTGATGGCTGATCAGGATTTCAGGAGATTTTCTGGATCTACGCTACTGACGGTGATAGCAACCACCTTGTGACGCGACTGTGCGCCTTGCTTGAGTTCCACCTGTCTTTGCGTTACCCCGAATATCTCGGCGATGAATTTGCACAAAGCCGCATTGGCACGTCCTTCTATGGGCGGCGCTGCAAGACGTATCTTCAGTGCCTCGCCATGCAGACCAGCCACTTCGCTACGCTTGGCACCGGGCTGCACGTGCAGGGTCAATATAAGCACATCGCCGTTACGGCGATACCACTCACTCACAGTAGACGTGTCGCGGCCTGCTCCAGACCACCGACCATCACGATCAGCAACAACTGGCAAAATATCAGCAGCAACAGAATGGACAGATCCAGACTGCCGATGGGCGGGATGCGTCGTCGCAGGGGCTGAACAAACGGCAGGTTCACTGCCGACAGCAGCGGTGCCAGCGGCGTATGCGGGTTGAGCCAAGACAAAACCGCCTCCAGTAACAAACTGGCCATCAGCAAGTAAAGGCTCAGCTTCAGCAGTTTGACCAGCGTCCACAGCAGCAGACCTATCAACGGGAAGGTATCAAAGGGATATCCCTGCAAGCTGATGAAAGCCACGAGGTAGATGAATTCAAAGGCGAAGGCCAGCAGCAGCGTAGCGCTATCCATGCCGGCAATGGCAGGCAAACGGCGACGAAGCGGCAACACGATGAAATCCGTGATAGCCAGCACGAACTCTCCGATCGGATTGCGCATCGGCACGCGCAACCAGACAGCATGGAAGCGGAATAGCAACACGGCTGCGAATGGTTGCAGTAACGCATCGACCAAAAACAAAAAAGCTTCAGACAGCATCTCAGGGCACCTCTAAAAATTCATAATTCTGATGAAACTACTAGCCATCCACTAAGCCAGCAAGCTGGCAAGTGGCTGGTTATAAGCAAGACAAGGCGCGAGCTAAAAATTGCGACGCGGCATATGTCTGATATGTAAGGAGTGATTTTTTGTGAGCAACGCAGTATTGCGACAAAACGTAGTTTCAGTGAAGAAAAACCTTTAGGTTATGTCGCAACTAAAGTTTGGATTTTTAGAGGATGCCCTCAATCCTTACCCAATTCATCACCTAACTCCTTGGAGCGTGCAGCTGCAGCATGAGCAGCTGCAACGATATGTTCACGCACATTGTTCGACTCCATACTGGATAGCGCATATTCGGTCGTGCCGTTCTTGGAGGTCACGTTGGCACGTAGCGTGGCGACATCCTGCTGACTGCTATCCGCCAGCTTGGCGGCGCCTATGAAGGTATCCAACACCAATTGGCGCGCCTGCAATTCATCCAGCCCCAACTCCTGGGCCGCCTGCTGCATCGCCTCGATGAAATAGAACACATAGGCTGGGCCGCTACCGGAGATCGCCGTCACGCTGTCCAGTAATGATTCATCCTCTACCCACAAAGTGCTGCCGACCGCCTCGATGATCGCTTCCGCCTTAACACGGGAGGAGGCGCTCACCGCCTCCAATGCGTACAAGCCGGTGACGCCCTGTCGGATCAGCGCCGGAGTGTTTGGCATGGCGCGGACGATGTTGCCTGTTCCCAGCCAGCGGGCGATATCATGTGCCCGTATTCCAGCCGCGATAGAGATGACCAATTGCCCAGTCAGCAATGGTGCCAAGTTTTGGCATGTTTTCTGCAGATGTTGGGGTTTAACCGCCAACAATATGATTTCGCTAAAAGGAATCGCATCGCTAATATCTGTCGTGGCACGAACCACGAACTCATGATGCAAACTTATACAGCGCTCCTCATCCACTTCCACCACACGGATCTTAGACGGTGCATAGCCACGTTTGAGCAGGCCGCCGATCAGGGCCTTGGCCATATTACCGCCACCGACAAAACATATATTCATTGCTCGCCTCCATAGTTTCTGGCACCGAAGATCGCGGTACCGACACGCACGATGGTCGCGCCTTCCTGTATCGCCACTGCAAAATCATGCGACATACCCATTGAGAGCGTGTCCAGTTGCATGCCCTGTGCATTCATTGCCAAAAGCAATTCGTGCATCTGCACAAACGCCGCTCTCTGCTGCAACAGTGATTCAGTTGGCGCCGGGATTGCCATGAGACCACGCAACTTCAATCGAGGCAACCTTGCAACCTCTCTAGCCAGCTGCGCAACATCTTCCGACGCAACACCACTCTTGCTTGCTTCGCCACTTACATTGACCTGCAAGCAGATGTTCAAAGGCGGCATGGATTCAGGACGTTGCGACGACAAACGTTCGGCGATCTTCAGCCTGTCCACGCTATGCACCCAGTCAAAATGCTCGGCGATAGGTCGCGTCTTATTACTCTGAATCGGTCCGATAAAATGCCATTCCAGCGGCAACTCGCGTAGCACCTCGATCTTGTCCAGCGCCTCTTGCAGATAATTCTCGCCGAATGCGGTCTGCCCGGCCTGATACGCCTCGCGCACTGAGGCTGCCGGAAAGGTCTTGCTGACCGCCAACAGGTGCACTGTGTCGCGCGCTCGGCCTGCCGCTTGCGTAGCGTCTGTTACAGCCTGCCTCACGGCTTGCAAGTTGGAAAGGATTGCGGTCATAATCCGGCGGCCTGCACGATATTGGCGGTTGTTTAACGACTGGGGAATTATATATGGATATCACTGAACTGCTCGCCTTCGGCGTGAAGAACAAAGCCTCCGACTTGCACCTCTCCGCAGGCTTGCCTCCGATGATTCGCGTTCACGGCGATATGCGCCGCATCAACTTGCCCGCGATGGAGCACAAAGAAGTGCACGCCATGATGTACGACATCATGAACGACGGACAGCGCAAACATTACGAAGAGAACAAAGAAGTCGACTTCTCGTTCGAAGTCCCCAATCTCGCCCGCTTCCGTGTCAACGCATTCATCCAGAATCGCGGCGCCGGTGCGGTCATGCGTACCATTCCTTCCAAGATCCTAACGCTGGAAGACCTCAAATGCCCCCCCATCTTCAAGGACATTTCCGAAACTCCGCGCGGCATGGTGTTGGTGACCGGCCCGACCGGCTCCGGTAAATCCACCACGCTGGCAGCGATGGTGAACCATATCAACGAAAACGACATGGGGCACATACTGACTGTGGAAGACCCGATCGAATTCGTGCACGAATCGAAAAAATCGCTGGTCAACCAGCGCGAAGTCGGCCCACACACGCTGTCCTTCAACAACGCTTTGCGTTCCGCACTGCGTGAAGATCCAGACGTGATCCTGGTCGGCGAGATGCGCGACCTGGAAACCATCCGCCTAGCAATGACAGCAGCGGAAACCGGCCACTTGGTGTTCGGCACACTGCACACCAGCTCTGCCGCTAAGACCATTGACCGTATCATCGACGTGTTCCCGGCTGACGAAAAAGAAATGGTACGTGCGATGTTGTCAGAATCGTTGCGTGCCGTGATCTCACAGACACTACTCAAAACTAAGGACGGTACAGGCCGCGTCGCTGCGCATGAGATCATGCTCTGTACCCCGGCCATCCGCAACCTGATCCGCGAAGCCAAAGTGCCGCAGATGTATTCCGCCATCCAGACCGGCGGCAACATCGGCATGCAGACGCTGGACCAGTGCCTGACCGATCTGGTCAAACGCGGTGTCGTCTCCTCTGGCGAAGCACGCAGCAAGGCAGCCAACAAAGATCTGTTCCCCGCTTAAGCGGCCGCTGAGCATCACCGAATCAGGAGTACACCATGGAAAGAAGTCAGGCTACCGAACTGGTACACAATCTGCTGAAAGGTATGATCTCGCAGAAAGCGTCCGACCTGTTCGTCACCGCCGGCTTCCCGCCGGCATTCAAAGTGGACGGCAAAATGACGCCCGTTTCCAGCCAAGTGCTTTCTTCTCAGCACACGCAAGAACTGGCGCGCAGCATCATGAACGACCGCCAGGCGGCCGAGTTTGAGTCTACGCACGAGTGCAACTTTGCCATCAGCCCACCGGGTATCGGACGTTTCCGCGTCAACGTATTCATGCAGCAACAGAAAGTCGGGATGGTGTTGCGTACCATCACCACCAAGATCCCCAGCTTCGAAGAGCTGCGTCTGCCCGATGTGCTGAAAGAAGTCACGCTGACCAAACGCGGTTTGGTGATTTTGGTCGGCGGCACCGGTTCGGGTAAATCCTCCACGCTGGCCGCCATGATCGGCTACCGCAACTTCAACAGTTTCGGCCACATCATCACCATCGAGGATCCGGTGGAATATGTGCATGAACATAACAAGTGCATCATCACCCATCGCGAGGTCGGTGTGGATACGGACAACTGGCACAACGCGCTGAAGAACACACTGCGCCAGGCACCAGACGTTATCCTGATCGGTGAGATCCGTGATCGCGAGACCATGGAATACGCTGTGGCTTTTGCCGAGACCGGACACTTGTGTATGGCGACCTTGCACGCCAACAGCGCCAACCAAGCACTTGATCGCATCATCAACTTCTTCCCCGAAGAACGTCGCGAACAATTGCTGATGGATCTGTCGCTCAACGTCAAAGCGCTTATCTCGCAACGCTTGATTCCCAAGAAAGACAGCAAGGGCCGTGCAGCTGCGTTCGAGATCCTGCTCAATTCACCGCTGATCTCCGACCTCATCTTCAAGGGCGAGGTGCATCAGATCAAGGAAGTGATGTCCAAGTCACGCGAGATCGGCATGCAAACCTTCGATCAGGCGCTGTACGACCTGCATGAAGATGGCATGATCAGCTACGAAGAAGCGTTGAAGAACGCCGACTCGGTCAACGACCTGCGTTTGCGTATCAAACTGGAAAGTGCCGATACCAAGGATAGAGACGTGATGAGCGGCACTGAACACCTGAAGCTATCTTGATTTTAATTTCTCAATAGAAAAGCCGCCTTGAAGGCGGCTTTTCTATTTGCGGTTGCTACCGCTGACGATCTTGTACTCGAACAATCGGCACTCGATGGCGCCGTTGTACAAGGGCGTGCGCTTAGACGGTGTCAGGCGCATCAATTTGGCAATGCGTAGATCGCCTGTGAACAGGTAAGCGTTCCATCCGCCGAACTTCTTCTTCAACACATCGCCCAATTGCGGATACAGCGCAGCTAGCTCATCTTCGTCTCCCATACGTTCCCCGTAAGGCAGATTGGCAACAAGAATGCCTTCGCTCTCCGGCGGCGAAGCTTCCAGCACATTGCACTGCTTCAAGTCCACCGTCTCGCGAATACCAGCCTCTTCCAGATTCTGATGGGCTGCCACCAAGGCATCGCCGTAAAGGTCGCTACCGTGCAGCGGCAATTCGCATACCGGCAGCTGCGCAGCGATAGCTTCTTCGCGCATTGCCTCCCAAGTCTTGGCATCGAAGTTCTTCAGTTTCTCGAAGGCAAAATGGCGAGAGATACCGGGTTGGATGTTGAGCGATATCTGTGCTGCTTCGATGAGGAAGGTACCGCTGCCGCACATCGGATCGAGCAAGGGGATGCCAGGCTTCCAGCCCGTCATCATCAGAATACCCGCCGCCAGATTCTCGCGCAGCGGTGCGATGTTGGTATGTGTGCGAACACCGCGTTTGTACAGCGCCTCACCGGAGGTATCCAGATACAGCGTGAACTTGTCGCCCTCGAAGAAAGCGTGGATGCGCATGTCGGGTTCCAGCTTGGCGATACTGGGGCGCTCCTTCTTCTCGGCGCGGAACTTGTCGCATACCGCATCCTTGATCTTGAGCGTGATGAATTCCAGACTCGTCAGCGGACTCTTGATCGCCGTGACTTTGACCAGCATGGTGTGCTTAACATCGAACCAGCGCGTCCATGGCAAATCGTAGGCCGCCTTGTATACATCCTGTTCGTTGCGATACGGCGTCGGCGCCAGAACACGCCACAGGATGCGCGATGCGAGACGGCTTTGCAGATTGATGCGGTAACAGGTCGGCCAGTCACCCGAGAAACCGACGCCACCGTCTGTCGCTTTGACAGCGGTAGCTCCGAACGAAGTCAATTCATCGGAGAGTAGTTTTTCCAGTCCGCGGGGACAGGTAGCGAAAAAATCAGGCATCTTAGAAAGGCTTCACGACAACAAGAATCACAATAGCCAGCAAAGCCAGCACCGGCACTTCATTGAAGAAACGGAACCATATGTGACTGCGGATATTGCGATCTTCGGCGAACACCTTCACCAGATGACCGCAGTAAAAATGATAGGCCACCAAGCCCGCCACGAATGTGGTCTTGGCATGCAGCCAACCACCAGTGAAACCATAACCGAACCACAGCCACAAACCGGTGATCACGGCCAACGCACCGATGGGCGTGACGAACTTATACAGTTTGCGCTCCATCAGTTTCAGGCGTTCCTTCACTGCCGCCTCTTCTGCCATCGCATGATTGACGAAGATGCGCGGCAAGTAGAACAAGCCCGCGAACCAGCTGACCACGAAAAAGATATGAAACGCTTTCAACCACAACATATTGGATATCCCTATAAATTTATTTTGCGAGCGAATCGCGTCGTCGCGTGCTCTCTCGCTCCTCACCTACCTAATGGTATGTCTCGTCGCTCGTTCCGCGGCTCCTTGCGCTTCATCTCGCAAAATACAATTTCTAGAGACATCCAAGATTACCTCGACAATCTACGTCTGAACAAAACCAGAGAAATATAGAACCCGACCAGCGCATAGGTCAGCAGCACACCAATATGAAAAATTGCCTGCTCCGGCACTGCGCCATTCATCAATGGCCGCGCCAGATCCACCGCATGCGTTAGCGGCAATACGGCAGCGAGTGCCTGCAATGCCTCCGGCAACTGTGTGACCGGAAAAAAGACGCCGCATAGTAGCATCATCGGTGTGATGATCAGCGTGAAGTAGTACATGAAGAAGTCATACGCAGGCGCCAGTGCAGTCATGATCAGACCGACCGCAGAGAAGGTCAGGCCGATGAGCAGAACAAGTGGAATCATCCACAACGACATCAGCGAATTCGACAAGCCCAATACCCAGATGACGATAAGCACAGCAGTACCCGACATCATGCTTTTGGTTGCCGACCAGAGGATCTCCGACAGTACGACATCATCCAGCGTCACTGGCGTATTCATGATCGCCTCCCAAGTACGCTGCTCATGCATGCGCGCAAAAGCGCCATACAACGACTCGAAACTGGCACTGTTCATACTGCTGTAGCACAAGGTGCCTGCAGCCAAAAAAGTTATGTATGAAGTACCGCCCATCTCCGGCAACAAGCTACCGAGACCGTAACCCAGACCCAGCATATAGATCACCGGATCAGCCAGATGGCCCAGAATGGCGGGTACGGCGACCTTGCGCCACACCAGCCATTGCCTGCGCCAGATGGGAAAGAAGCGCAGCGTTAAAGTCGGCAATGCAAAATTATTCATGCTCATTCCCTCATCTCCCGCCCAGTCAGCTTCAGGAACACATCCTCCAGATTCGCCGGACGGTGCAGATAGCGCAGTTCACTCTGCGCCTGCAAATGTGTCACCAACGGCTGCGCATCCTGCACGTAGCAGAACACAGACTCGCCGCTCACTTCGAAACGTTGTGAGAATTTTCCAGCATGATCGTTCGCCCACTGCCCGGAGGTCTCGCCAAACACTTCCACCACCTGTGGCTCGATGTTCTGTTCGATCAGTTCGCGCGGCGAACCTTGACTGATGAGTTTGCCGTTATCCATCACCGCCAGCCGGTGACACAGCCGCTCCGCTTCATCCATGAAGTGCGTGGTGAGCAACAGCGTCTTACCCTGCTGGGTCAATGCGTTCAGACGCTGCCAGATCAGGTGACGCGCTTGCGGATCGAGACCGGTGGTCGGTTCATCGAGGAACACTACGTCCGGATCATTCACCAGCGCGCGAGCCAGTGTCAGGCGGCGCTTCATACCGCCGGAGAGCGTGGGCACTTTCGCATCGCGCTTGCTGGTGAGGCTGGCGAAATCAAGCAAGTCCGGGATGCGTGCTTCGATCTCACTATCCGGCATACCGAAGTAACGTCCGTACACCAGCAGATTCTCTGCCACAGTGAAGTCGGGATCGAGATTGTCCATCTGCGGCACCACGCCTACTTTGATGCGCGCCTCGCGTGCGGCTTGCGGCACAGGCAGATCGAGCAGCGTCGCCGTGCCGGCATCAGGCGCGATCAGCCCCAGCAAGATACGCAGCGTGGTGGTCTTGCCCGCGCCGTTGGGGCCAAGCAGGCCGAAACATTCACCTTTATGTATAGACAGATCTAGACCGTCCACCACGCGATGTCCGGCGTAGGATTTTTGCAGGCCTTTGGCTTGTATGACTGGATTCAAAACGCTACTCCATTGAAATGTCGCTTCACGATGTCGCGCAACTGCGTCAGGCGACCGTGAAAGAAATGTTCTGCTGCGGGCAGCACCACGATGGGCAGATGTTGCGGCCTCGCCCATTCCAAGGCATCGGCCAGCGGCACCACATCGTCATGTTCGCCATGCACCACCAAGGTGTCGGGCGATACGGCAGGCATCGCGAAACGCCCCACCGCTGGTGCAGCCAAGATCAAATGTTGCGGCTGCAATTGTTGCGCGGCACGCGCCGCGACATAACCGCCGAACGAGAAGCCAGATAGCACCAAGGGCAGTTCGCTACCGAACTGCTCCTGCGCATAGCGCACCACGGCGACCAGGTCTTCAGTCTCGCCTTCACCACCGGTGAATTCGCCATCGCTGGCACCGACACCGCGAAAGTTGAAGCGGAACGATGCACAGCCCATGTCGGCCAAGGTCTTGGCCAGCGTCACTGCCACCTTATTCTCCATCGTGCCGCCCATGGTGGGCAGCGGATGCGCTACCACCGCGATGGCGCGTAGTTCACCATCCGGCTGATGCACCACACCTTCGAGCTGCCCTACGGGGCCGGCAAGGTTGAAGTTCTTTAGTGTGACCGCCATCAGACCTTCAAACGCTCCACCACGCGACCGTTCTTCAAATGCTCCTCGATGATCTCGTCCAGATCGCTCTCGTCGATAAAGGTGTACCAAGTGCCTTCCGGATAGATCACCAGCACCGGGCCATCGTCGCAACGATCCAGACAACCGGCGGAGTTGATACGGATTTTGTTCTGCCGATCCGAGATACCCAGCGCCTTAACCTTGTCCTTCACATAGTCGCGCGCCTTCTGTGCTCCATGGTTGTTGCAGCAGTCACTCCCGTCCTCGCGCTGGTTGGTGCAGAAGAACACGTGCTTGTCGAAATACTGTGTCATTGATCTTTCTCCTCCACATTCATGATGCGGCGACGTGCCCAGGCCAGATAGATCACCAGCAAGACAGGGAACACCGCCGAAGCGATCTGCGACATCCAGTTGAAGTTGCGCAGATGACCGTAGTGCCAATGATACAAGCGCATGGCGGCAGCGGGTGCGGCACTGTCCAATACCCCTGCTGCGAGCGCCAGATAAGCAACACTCGTTGCCAGCGCCGCCCACAGCAGCACCGAACGCGGCAACCAGAAACTAGCACCCGTCAGCGCCAGTCCTGCCAACAGCCCCAACACCGCCTCACCGTTCAACCACAGCATCAAAGCCCAGGACCGCAGCAGCACCGCCGCCGTGATGAACTTGCCCAGCGCCACCACACTCAGCATCAGCAACAATGCCGCTGCCACGTGTCGGCGGATGCGGAACAAGGTCTGCAACAGCAAACCGATCAGCAACAGATTACAGGCCACCGCCGCACTCGCCCACAGACTGAATTGCTGCGGAGAGAAAGATGCGATCCGTCCCGCCGCTTCGGTTAGGAATACATTCCCCAGCATGGGCAGCGAAGGATTGATCTGCGCGAACATCCACAACATCACCAGTGCCAGACCGAAATCCACCCCCGTGCCGCGCTGGAACAATGCTATACGCCACTCTGTGGCACGGGCGAACCAAGGCTGCGGCGCAATCAACACTGCCAACACTGAGCCGCACAGCGCACCCAAGCCATTGTTCAGCACATCGACATTAGCCGCGGCACGCATAGGCAGATACATCTGTAGATATTCCATCAACAATGACAACGCCAGTGCCGCCAATGTCGCCAGCCACACACTATTCAGGGGCTTGAGTCGCGTGCTCAGATTGAGTGCAAGCAACATGCCCAAAGGCAGATATGCCAACCAGTTCGCCATAGCGTCAAATGCCGTGTAGGCCTGCCCTAGCGGCGAAGTGAGCACCTCCACAACTGTCTGCGCCGAAGCCTGCCAACCCGCGAAAGGAGAGAGACTGGCATATACGATCATCAGCACATACCCCGCCAGCAGATAGCGGCGCAGCAAGGAACGATCAGCTTGTGCGTACAGTTCGGGCATCATGCATACCCGATGAAAAAGGTCGGGCTCATTTTAGTTGACTCGGCAGTAGGGGTAGTAAAGAATGCGGACCGAAGTTAAAAAAACTACTAAGTTAGTCGCGCCACACCGGAGGAGATTATGTCATACCTGCACTGGTCCAATGAGCTGGACACAGGGATTGAAGTCATCGACAAGCAGCATCGACGCATCGTCGATCTCATCAACGAATTGAATACCGCCAACGAGTCCGGCGATACCACTGTAATCAATCATGTACTTGGCGAACTGGTCGACTACACCCTGTCACATTTCAGCTTCGAGGAAGAGTTACAAGAGAAGGCGAACTATCCCTTCTACAAAGCCCACAAACGCGTGCACGAGATATTCACCAAGCGCGTCAGCGAATTCCAGAAACGCGCAGCCGATGGCGAGAACGTCGCACCTGAACTGCTCGCCATGCTTAAGATATGGCTGGTCAACCACATCAAGGGTGACGATGCCGACTACGTCGAGGCCGTGGTGAACTCACTCGGCGTCGAGATTAAAAAATCTGACACCTCAGGTGGCTGGCTGGGCAATGCCATGAAGAAGTTCTTCGGCTGATTCACTTCGAAGCGGCATCCAGCCGCTTCACAAGCAGTGCACGCACCCTTCTCCACCCTGCCTAGAATCTTTCATACGGTGCCAGATAACGCCATTGCTCCACCGGCAACTTGCCCATAGACAAGCGACCTATGCGCAAACGGCGCAAACTTAACAATTCCAGACCGACGCTGTCACACATGAACGCGATCTGCCCCGACCGTACACCCTTCAACGCGAAACGTAAGCGAGTCTCGTTCTGACGACTGACCTTGGCCGGAGACAAAAGCTTATCGTTGAAAGTCAGCCCGTGATTCAACAACTTCAGTCCCTCCTCCGACAACTCGCCCGACACCTCAGCAACATATTCCTGCTCTACCGTAGCCGCGCCATCCACCAATTTGCGCGACACGCGGAAGTCCTGAGTGAACACTGACATACCGCTCGCATTCGGCTCCAACGGCAGGCAGGGCGTCATGCGCACGAAGTGTTGTTGCAACACACGGATATGGGAATGGTCATCCTCCGCTTGCGTATCGGCACGCAACAGCGACGTCACCGCCTCGTCATTCATGCCCAGCGGCCGATGCAACATAATGGTCACCGGCTCCACCGGCACCGCCTTGGCCGCCGGATCAAGCTCCACCTTCTGCTCCCCCACCATGAACTGCGGCAACTCCACCACCTGCCCATCCACCTTCACCCAGCCCCCAGAGATATACAGCTCCGCCTCGCGGCGCGAGCAGGAGACCAGTTCGGCAAGACGTTTGGCAAGGCGGATAGGTTCGGTCATGGGAGGCACTTCGTGAAAACAAGGTGCGCATTGTAAACGCTAGCCCCCGCCGTTCCCCTGTAAAATCCGGCCATGGATACCCACCACAAACCCGCGAACCGCCCCACACTGGAAGGCATAACGCTTGAAACCATCGTCACCAAGCTTTCCGAAAGCATGGGATGGGAAGCGATGGCCGATGCAGTACCTATCCGCTGTTTCACGCATGATCCGAGTGTGAAATCGAGTTTGAAGTTCTTGCGGAGGACGCCTTGGGCTAGGGCGAAGGTGGAGGAGTTGTATTTGCGCAAACTGTCACCTGCGACACGCTGAACCACGCCAATAACTGTACTTTATTTGTTGGTTATTACCCTTTATTGAAGCAATGAATTGCCTTACCCCCCCCCCATTGCTATCCTGCGCCAAGTAATTTCCAGCTTGAGTAGGACCGCAAAGGGGAAACATCGTGACAGACTCAGCAGCAAAGAAGAAACCGGTAGCCAAGAAGGCACCGGCAAAGAAAACAAGCGCAGCTACAACTAAGTCACGTTCTGCAACAGTACCCAAAAGATCCAAAGTACAGATCGCTGAAAAACCGCTGCGCCCCTATATGGTCGGCATCGGCGCATCGGCTGGCGGACTCGAGGCGCTGTCCACGCTGATCGCAGCTCTCCCCTCCGACCTCGGCATCTCCTACGTCGTCCTGCAACACCTTTCCCCCACCCACCGCAGCATGATGGCGCAACTGCTTGGTCGCGAAACAGCAATGGCTGTGTTGGAAGCGGAAGAGGGCATGCAGCCCGAACCCAATACGATCTATGTCGCTCCGGCCACCAGCAACTTGATACTGAAAGACGGTTGTCTGATGCTGATCGAAGGCCCACCCGAAGCCCGCCCACGCCCGTCAGTCAATCTGTTCCTCACCTCACTGGCAGAAGAAAAGATCGAAGATGCCATCGGCGTCATTCTTTCAGGCACCGGCAGCGATGGGGCCGCCGGTTTGCGCGACATCAAGGCCGCCGGTGGCTACACCTTCGCCCAAGATCCGCAGACTGCGAAATACTCAGGCATGCCTCAATCCGCCATGGACACCGGCTGTGTGGACTGGGTGTTATCAGCTGAAGGGATCGCCGAAGAGATCGCCATCATCGCCCGCTCCCACGGCGCGGTCACTGTAGTCAAGGAAGCGCCGGTCGCAGCCACCACACTGAAAAAGCTGCTGATGAAGGTCAAACAACAGACACGCATCGATTTTTCCGGCTACAAAGAAGGCACCTTGTGGCGGCGCATCGAGCGACGCATGGCAGCACGCCACATCGTTGACCTCAGCAGATATCTTGAACTCGTGGATGAGATGCCTGAAGAGTTGGAGCATCTGGGCAAAGACATCCTGATCTCGGTCACCGCTTTCTTCCGCGATCCGGAAGCATTCAAAGCACTGCGCGGCGTCCTGCAAGACATCGTGCAAGCCAAGCAGCCGGGCGACGAGATCCGCATTTGGGTATCTGCCTGTGCGACAGGTGAAGAGGCATACACCATCGCCATCTTGCTGTCTGAGATCCTGGGGCCGAACGCAATACAGTACCGTATCCAGATCTTCGCCACCGACATCGACCTCAATGCGCTGGCTATCGCCCGCAAAGGCTCGTACGCAGAAAGCGCCCTGTCCAATCTGGAGCCCGGCTTAGTGCTGCGCTATTTCCAGAAAGTCGGCAACCGCTTGGAAGTCTCTCGCACCTTGCGTGACATGGTGGTGGTAGCACGTCAGGATCTGGTTCAGGATCCACCCTTCCTGCGGGTGGATATGGTCACCTGCCGCAACATGCTCATCTATCTGCAAAACGAATTGCAGGCCAAGGTGCTCTCGACGTTTCATTACAGCCTGCTTCCCGGCGGCCTTCTGTTCCTTGGCAAATCAGAGGGCATCTTCAATCAGGAAGCCTTGTTTGAAGTCGTAGACAAATCCGCACGCATCTACCGCCGTGGCACAAGCGAATCACGCATCCAGATTCCTTCGTTCCGTCTGCCGGATAGCGTGAATGAGCGTTTTTCTGCCAAAACAGCACCCGCCAATACCGAGTCACGTTTGATCGAAGAAGCCTTGCGTCGCTATGTGCCGGCTTCGGTGCTCATCAACAACAGCTTCGACATCCTGCACATCCACGGCGATGTCACGCCTTATCTTGCTGTGTTGGCCGGTAAGCCGAACTTCAATTTGCAGAACCTGCTGCGGCGTGAGATGCGCGCCGACCTGCAGATATTGCAACATCACGCTGAACAGAAACAGGAATCCGCCATCGGCAGACCGCACAGCGTCAAGATCGGCGACGAGATGCGCGATGTGCGCATCGCTGTTCACCCCATGGAACATAACGCCCTGGCCCACCCTTTCTTTCTAGTCGGCTTTGAGGTACTTCCGCCACATGAGAATGTAGTAACAGAACCCGGTGGCCAGATCCTGACTGAAGAGGCGCGCAACGTACGCGAACTGGAAGACGAACTGATCTCCACTCGAGAGCGCTTGCAAACTGTGATCGAGGAGTTGGAAACGTCCAACGAGGAGATGCAGGCGCTCAATGAGGAAGTCGTCGCCGCCAACGAAGAGTTGCAATCCTCCAACGAAGAGTTGGAAGCGGCCAACGAAGAGCTGCAATCCACCAATGAAGAACTGACCACCGTCAACGAAGAGGTGCAAGTGCGCTCTGCCGAACAGGCCGAGCTATTGAACGACTTGGAAAATATCCAGAACAGCGTCGGCTTCCCGATTCTGGTATGCAACGCCGAGCTCGAGCTCACTCGTTTCAATAGTCCCGCTGCAGCGTTGTTCTCATTATCCAATTCCTCGATCCGCCAATTGATCACCGCTTTGCGGCTACCGATCGGCATGAAGGATTTCTCGGGCATGGTGCATGCGGCGATCACAAACAACCGGGCGACGGAAGAACATATCTTCTCCAGCGAACGGCATTACCTGCTTCACGTCTCTCCCTACCAGACCAAGATACGCAACAATCGTGGCGCGATCATAGTGATGCTCGATTACACCGAACGGCTAGCGGCAGAACGTGAGGTGCGCAAAAACCGCGAGATCCTGCTGGCGATCATGAACAACTCCACGTCCATCGTCTCCCTCAAAGACCTGGCCGGACGTTACGAATTCGTCAACCAGCAGTTCGAAAAGTTCTTCAAAGTCGATGCGAAAAAAGTGATCGGCAAAACCGATGCGCAAATCTTCGCGCGCAAGATGGCCGACGATTTCCGCACCAAAGAACTTGAAGTAGTGCGCAAGAAAACCGTGCTGGAATTTGAAGACCACCTGTTACTTGAAGCAGACAAGGAACGATTCCTGCATTCCGTACGCTTCCCCCTGCTGGATGAAGATGGCGAGGTGTACAGCGTGTGCACCCAGGCCACGGATGTCTCTGAACATAAGCATGCTGAAGATCAGTTGCGTCTCGCCGCACGTGTTTTCGACCGCGCCGGCGAAGGCATCGTTGTAACCGACCCTAAGCAGAACATCCTGACCGTCAACGAAGCCTTCACCCAGATGACCGGATACAGCTCGGATGAAGCGGTCGGCAAAACGCCCGCCCTGCTTTCCTCAGGCAAACACGACAAAGTATTCTACGAACATCTGTGGGAGCGGCTGAGCAATCATGGCTGGTGGCAAGGCGAGATATGGAACAAACGCAAGAACGGTGAGATCTACCCAGAATGGCTCACCATCAATGCTGTGCGTGATACGCAAGGTGAAATCGTTAATTATGTCGGCATCTTCAGCGACATCTCAGTCGTCAAAGAATCACAGCGCAAAGTCGAATTCCTCGCCACCCATGACGAGCTCACCGGCCTGCCCAACCGCACACTATTCCTTGATCGCTTGCGTCAAGCCATCGCACATGCCGAACGTAACCAACATAACTTCTGCGTATTGTTCGTCGATCTGGACAACTTCAAAGTCATCAACGATTCGCTAGGCCATGCCGCGGGTGACGATCTGCTGCAAGAGATTTCACGCCGACTGCGTGACTGTGTGCGCGGCCCAGATACCGTGGCACGCTTCGGCGGCGACGAGTTTGCCCTGCTGATCGAAGAAGCGTCCGTTGAAGAAGCTGAGATGACTGCACAACGCATTGCCGAATCTCTACTGCACCCTCATTTGATCGGCAGACAGAATGTCTATCCGGGTGCCAGTATCGGCATCTGCCTCTATCCAAATGACGGGGCCGACCCTGAGACCTTGCTCAAGAATGCCGATAGCGCCATGTACAAAGCCAAGGATGGCGGCAAAAACACTCATCACTTCTTTACCGAGGAACTCAAGCAGGCCGCCGACGAGCGTCTCAAGTTGGAAACCGGTTTGCGTAGTGCCATAGCCAAAAAGGAACTGTCTTTGGTTTACCAGCCCAAATGGGATATTGTCAGCCAACGTTTGATAGGCGTTGAGGCACTGGTGCGCTGGAACCACTTGAATGTGGCTATACCGCCTTCGAAATTCATCCCGCTGGCAGAAAAGAGCGGTCTGATTGAATCACTCGGCGAATGGATTGCCACCACTGCCTGCCAACAGATGGCCGAGTGGCTCAAAAAGGGCGTACCCATCCCACAGATGTCGATCAACATCTCCGCCGAACAATTCAAGCGCACCAACATCCCCGCCTTGATGTTGCGCCTACTCAGTCAGCATCGAATAGAAGCCAGCCACATCATGCTGGAACTGACCGAAAGCGCTTTGATGGAAGACATTGAAAGCATCCAACAAGTGTTGCTGGAACTGAAAGCACTAGGCGTAAAGATCAGCATCGACGATTTCGGAACAGGCTATTCCTCACTCGCCTATCTGCGAAAGCTGCCGATCAATGAGTTGAAGATCCCCCGTGAATTCATCATGGACATCCACAACAACGAGGATGATCAATCCATCGCCAAGACCATAATAGTCATGGCGCAAACGCTGGGGTTCACTGTGGTGGCAGAAGGTATCGAGACCCAAGCGCAATTGGATATCTTGCGCAAAATGGGATGCGATATCGCACAGGGGTTCTTGTTGGCTAAACCGATGTCGGCTCAGGAGTTGGTGGAGAAGCATTGTTGAGATAGCAGGTGAGGTTGTTTTTCATCTACTGAATTCAAAGTCAAAACCAACACCGTCGGGGGTAGCCCGACAGCTAGTCACTTTTTCTTGCTTCGCCAAGAAAAAGTAACCAAAAAGAAGGCGACCCCAGCTTCCCGCCCACTTCGTGGGTTCCCTGCGTTGCTCGACTGCTCAGGCGGCTGCGGAACTCGCGCTTCGCGCTCAGACAGTCCTCGCCGAAATCCCCTGACCAGCCTCCGCTACTCGGCGGCGCACAGGGGATGGAAAGTCAAAATCTAAAATCCTGTGTGGGCACTTCGTGCCCACACTATTTGGCTTCATCCTTGATCGGCAACTGCATCGTGAAAGTCATTCTCGTGAACGATAAGCAATCGGGCTCCTGATTTGCGCAACTCAACTGCCTTCTCCACTTTGCGTCCGTAACATGCATAAGCCCAACAGGGGTTGCCCTCCGAACCAATAACTAAGTAGCTAACTTTCGCAGAAATAGAAGGAGCCACTTCACCACCCAAGCGGTTCACGGTTTCAGCAAGTTGAGCGCGTGTATAGCGTGTTGATGCGCCGGTGAAGCAAAACCTTGAACCGTCAAACTCAATTTCTGGGCAAACAGCACAAAGGCCCACAAGAGAGGTGCCCTCTGAAATTGATGGGCTAACAATTGTGCGCCCATCAAGAACGGCAATGAACTCCGAAAAGAATTCTTTGAGCATTTTTTGCTCTTGCTCATCAATCTTTTTATCTGCGAGGACTGCCGTAACTAAACTGCCAA
Source organism: Sideroxydans sp. (assembly GCA_024636935.1). Classification (GTDB taxonomy): domain Bacteria; phylum Pseudomonadota; class Gammaproteobacteria; order Burkholderiales; family Gallionellaceae; genus Sideroxyarcus. Next base: position 98,297 of record JAGXGC010000036.1, read on the forward strand.
TTTCATCGTATGGCCAACAGGTTCTGAGATGCTCATGATCATCTAGCCACGATGAAAGGCCACGTAGCTCTTCTTCAGAGATATTCCCGTCAGCAACAATCCCTCCGAGGATGGCATGAAGACGCTGAAGATCGGCAGTGGTCTTGTTGTAATACTCTGTTGAACGAAGGCGTTCGCACAACCATATGATGTCGTCCCTTTCTTCTTGCGAGAGAACTCCATCATCCATTGCTGCTTGGACAACCGGAATCAATTCATTGAATGGGTGGCGATCTTGTAGCTCAGCATGTTCACTAAGCCAGAGGCGAAGAAAACCAAATTCAGCAGCATTAATTGCACCATCAATCGAAATGCCTTCGATAATACCCAAAAGGGAATTTACTGATTTTTCAAGTTGCGCGCGCGTGGTGAACTTTGCGTATTTCTGATGATCGGGATGCATATTGGCTCCTGATAGAAATGAAGACTAAGCATAGCGCATTGCACAGCCAAATTGGGGGGGCACGAAGTGCCCGCCCTGTGACTTGGGGTTTGAATTTCTTCCCCTTGAGCGCCGCCGAGTAGCGCAGGCGAGTCAGGGGATTTCGGCGAGGACTGTCTGAGCGCAAAGCGCGAGTTCCGCAGCCGCCTGACTTGCCGAGCAACGCAGGGAACCCACGAAGTGGGCGGCAAACCAGGGTCGCCTTTTCTTTGGTTACTTTCTTTTGGCGAAGCAAAAGAAAGTGGTTCATCCGACTTTCCCGTGGGTAACCTGAGCCGGATACAGATCAAGTCCACCGCAGTGGAAGTAGATGGCGATCTTGAAATGGTCACGATTCCTGAATCCACAGGCCCGTTTTTGTACAGTAGCGATCTTTGAGTTC
>JAGXGC010000004.1 GCA_024636935.1 Sideroxydans sp.
GACCTACATCCGCAAGGACGGCAGCCGCTTCCCCGCCGTGGTCTCGGTGACAGCACTGCGTGACGCGCAAAACGAGATCATCGGCTACCTGCTTATCGGCACCGACAACACAGCGCGAAAGCGCGCGGAAGAAGACCTGCTGCAAGCGGGCGCATTGCAGAACGCCATCTTCAACAGCGAGAACTTCTCCAGCATCGCCACCGATGCCAAGGGCGTCATCCAGATCTTCAACGTGGGGGCGGAGCGCATGCTCGGTTACACCGCCGCCGACGTGAAGGACAAGAACACACCGGCGGACATCTCCGACCCGCAAGAGTTGATAGCCCGTGCCGAGACATTGAGTTCGGAACTGGGCACCTCCATCAAACCGGGTTTCGAAGCCATGGTGTTCAAAGCCAAACGTGGCATCGAGGATATCTACGAGCTGACCTATATCCGCAAGGACGGCAGCCGCTTCCCAGCGATCGTCTCTGTCACTGCACTGCGTGACGAACAAAATTCCATCATCGGTTACCTGCTCATCGGCACCGACAACACGGCACGCAAGCAAGTCGAAGCCGAACAGAAGAAGCTTGCCCAACGTCTGCGGGACCACCAGTTCTACACGCGATCCCTGTTCGAGTCGAACATCGACGCCATCATGACCACCGATCCAGCAGGCATCATCACCGACGTGAACAACCAGATGGAGTCGCTCACCGATTGCACCCGCGATGAGCTGATCGGTGCGCCATTCAAGAATTACTTCACCGACCCCGAGAAAGCCGAAGCCAGCATCAAGCTGGTGCTGAGCAAGAAACACGTCACCGATTACGAACTCACCGTGCGTGCACGCAGCGGCAATGAGACTGTGGTCTCCTTCAATGCCACCACCTTCTATGACCGCGACCGAAAGTTGCAGGGCGTATTCGCTGCGGCACGCAACATCACGGAACGCAAACAACTCGACCTGCAGTTACTGGAAAATAACATCGAGCTGGAAAATGCGCGCCAGGTGGCGGAAAAAGCCAACCTCGCCAAATCCGATTTCCTGTCCAGCATGAGCCATGAATTGCGCAGCCCGCTGAATGCCATCCTGGGATTCGCGCAACTGATGGAGAGCGACTCGCCCAACGCATCGTCCGCACAGAAGGAAAGCGTCGCACAGATCTTGCAAGCCGGTTGGCATCTGCTCAAGCTCATCAACGAGATATTGGATCTGGCCAAGATCGAATCCAGAGAAGTGCCTTTGTCGATAGAAGCCCTCTCACTCTCGGAAGTCATGCTGGAATGTCAAAGCATGATCGAACCCCAGTTACAGAAACGTGACATCAAGCTTAAGCTGCCCAAGTTTGATACACCGTATTTCGTCAACGCAGACCGGACACGCTTGAAGCAGGTGCTCATCAATCTATTGACCAACGCCATCAAATACAACTCCAAGCAAGGCATATTGGAGGTTAAGTTCGACACCAAGACCATTGGTCGCACCCGGGTCAGCATCCGCGACACCGGTGCCGGCCTATCGACCGAAAAATTGGCGCAACTCTTCCAACCGTTCAATCGTCTAGGTCAAGAGGCCAGTGGCGAAGAAGGCACGGGTATCGGTCTGGTCGTTGCCAAACGATTGGTGGAACTTATGGGTGGAACCATCGGTGCCGAAAGTGAAGTCGGCGTTGGCAGCGTCTTCTGGTTCGAACTCGCCACCGAGGATGATCCGCTACTCGGCCTGGAGGGAAAGATTGACTCTGCGCTGCCAAATCCGCGCGTGCATCGCACAGACAAGATGCATAAGCTGCTCTACATAGAAGACAACCCTGCCAATCTAAAATTGGTCGAGCAGATCATCTCGCGCCACCCTGATCTTCATCTACAGACAGCCGTGAACGCGACAGAAGGCATCGAAATTGCACGTAACACCACACCGGATGCGATATTGATGGATATCAATCTACCCGGCATGAATGGCTTCGATGCCCTCGAGATCCTGCATGCCGACCCCTTGACTGCACACATCCCGGTCATCGCCGTCAGCGCCAATGCGATGCGACTCGACATCGACAAAGGCATCAAGGCCGGGTTCTTTCGCTACATGACCAAGCCTATCAAAGTGGATGAACTCATGGAAGCACTGGATGTGGCTTTGGTACACGCTGACCAACACACAGAGATAGTGGATATGGAGACTTGATGCCATGGTGAACACAGCCGAAATACTAAAAGGCCGGATCCTGATCGTGGATGACCAGCAGTCCATGGTCATATTGCTCAGTCGTATATTGCATAGCGGCGGTTTCGTCTCCGTTTCAAGAGCAACAGACCCCAGCTCGGTATGCGAGCTGCAACGCCAGAACGACTACCACCTGATCCTGCTGGATATCGAGATGCCCATGATGAACGGGTTTGAAGTCCTGGAGAATATTCGAAGATCATTTCCAGACGACGCGCCCCCTGTCATCGTCATCACAGCCCATCATGAGCAGAAGTTGAAAGCCTTTCGGGCTGGCGCAAGGGACTTTATCGACAAGCCGTTTGAGTTGTCCGAGGTGCTGTCACGGGTGACGAATATGTTGGAGATGCGCTTGTTGCAATTGGAGACACAACGCTACATCAAGGTGCTTGAAGAACAGGTTATTGATTATGAACACCAAATTCCGGGACATTTTCGATAGATCAATCACGATGCTCAACACAAGCAGCATCCTATTCGCCTCCATCTTGATCATGGATGAGCTGAGCTATCCGACCTGCTGATCTTTCCGCTTTATCAGACTTTGATCAAAGGAAATTTGACTTGAAAAGCACTCATAAAATCGTTGCTGCAATCGCTGGAGCGGCCCTGCTAGTTGCGTCGTTGGTGGCCGTATCATTCTGGGCTTTCAGTCAGGTTGAGGAAGCGGGCGAGATGCGGAAGCATTCCCGCGTCATATTGAACCGCGCGGACGATTTGTTGTCCGCGTTGAAAGACGCCGAGACCGGTCAGCGCGGCTATTTGCTTACCGGTGACGAGGCCTTTCTGGAAACGTATTTGGCGGTGCACAATAGCATCATTGGCAAGCTGAAAGAATTGCGTCAACTTAGCTTAGTCCCTGCCGCTAATGACCACCTGGATGCACTGGGACCAATGGTGGATGCCAGACTGGCGCATATATCGCAGGCTATTGAGTTGCGCCGCAACCATGACGAGACTGCCGCAGTGGCGATGGTACGCAGTGGTCAGGGCAAGCAGTTGATGGATTCGATTCGTGCCGAGATGAAGGGCTTCATCCGGCTACAGGAAGACGTGCAGGCCCAGCACGATGCAGAGTTCCGATCGAACATGCGCCTGCTGTTCAGCCTCCTCATCATCGCCAGTGTATTTACGCTGCTGTTTGTACTTTCCTTTGCCTGGTTGGCCTACCGGGAAACACAGCTGCGGCTCAAGAATCTGGCATCGCAATACGCCCGCTCGCTCATCGAATCCTCGCTCGACCCGCTGGTCACCATCAGTTCGCAGGGCAAGATCACCGACGTGAATGAAGCTTCCGTGCAGGCGACCGGCGTGCCACGCGAACAGCTCATCGGAACGGATTTCTCCAACTATTTCACCGAGCCGGACAAAGCGCGTGAGGGTTACCGCAAGGTTTTCTCCGAAGGCTTGGTGCGCGATTACCCGCTCGCCATCCGTCACACGTCAGGACAGATCATGGACGTGCTTTACAACGCCGCCGTTTACAAGGACGACAAGGGAAACGTCCTCGGCGTGTTTGCTGCCGCGCGCGATGTGACGGTGCAGAAGCAGGCATCACAATACGCCCGCTCGCTCATCGAATCCTCGCTCGACCCGCTGGTCACCATCAGTGCGCAGGGCAAGATCACCGACGTGAATGAAGCTTCCGTGCAGGCGACCGGCGTGCCGCGCGAACAGCTCATCGGCACGGATTTCTCCAATTATTTCACCGAGCCGGACAAGGCACGCGAAGGCTACCTGAAGGCCTTCTCCGAGGGTTTTGTGCGCGATTACCCGCTCGCCATCCGTCACACGTCAGGACGGATCATGGACGTGCTTTACAACGCTGCCGTTTACAAAGACGAAAAGGGCAAAGCCCTCGGCGTGTTTGCCGCTGCGCGCGACATCTCGGAGCAGAAGAAGCTAGATCAGCGCCTGAGCGACCAGCAGTTGTACACGCGCTCACTCATAGAATCCAGCATTGACGCGCTGATGGCCACCGATCCGTCCGGCATCATCACCGACGTCAACCAGCAGATGGGCGTGCTCACCGGTTGCACGCGCGACGAATTGATCGGCTCGCCTTTCAAGAAATACTTCACCGATCCGGAGCGTGCCGAGGCCAGCATCAAACTGGTGTTGAGCAACAAAAAGGTCGTCGACTACGAACTCACCGCGCGCACCGAGGACGGTAAGGAAACAGTGGTGTCCTACAACGCGGCCACTTTCTACGACCACGACGGGAAGCTGCAAGGTGTGTTCGCCGCCGCGCGCGACATCACCGAGCGCAAACGCCAGGATCAGCTGCTTCTGGATAAAAACATCGAACTGGAGAGCGCCAAGTCTGTGGCGGACGCAGCCAACCTCGCCAAATCGGAGTTCCTCTCTAACATGAGCCACGAGATACGCACACCGATGAGCTCCATCATCGGCATGTCCTACATGGCGCTGAAGACCGAGATGACGCCACGCCAGCGTGACTACATCAACAAGATCCAGGGTTCAGGCCGCCATCTGCTCGCCATCATCAACGACATTCTCGACTTCTCGAAGATCGAGGCGGGCAAACTTACGGTCGAGCACATTGATTTTGAACTTGAAAAAGTACTCGACAATGTAGCTGACCTGATTGCCCAGAAAACCTCCGCCAAGGGATTAGAACTTATCTTCAATGTGGACAAAAACGTGCCGCGCCATCTGGTCGGCGATCCGCTGCGGCTGGGGCAGATTCTCATCAACTATAGCAACAATGCCGTCAAATTCACCGAACAGGGTGAGATCGACATCGTCATCCGTCTCAAGGAGCAGACCGACCATGATGTATTGCTCTACTGCGCCGTGCGCGATACGGGGATAGGTTTGTCGCAGGAACAGAAGGGGCGCTTGTTCCAGAGCTTTTCACAGGCAGACACTTCGACCACCCGCAAATTTGGCGGTACCGGTCTCGGCTTGGTCATTGCCAAGAAGCTGGCCGAACTGATGGGCGGAGAAGTGGGCGTAGACAGCGAACTCGGCAAGGGCAGCACCTTTTGGTTCACGGCACGCCTCGGCAAGAGCCACGGTCAACCGCGCATGCCGGTGCTGGCGGGTGACATGCTGGGCAAGCGCGTGCTGGTGGTGGATGACAACGAGAGTGCCCGACTGATGATGGTTGAACTGCTTGGCGGCATGAGCTTCAAGGTCGATCAAGCGGATTCTGGCGAGGCGGCCATCGCAGCCGTGGAAAGTGCGGATGTGCAGGGCATACCCTACGAGATCGTATTCCTCGACTGGAAAATGCCGGGTATGGATGGCATCGAAACGGCCAAGCAGTTAAGAGCGCGTCCACTCATGAAGATTCCGCTCATGATAATGGTGACGGCTTATGGCCGTGAGGACGTCATCACGGGCGCAGAGGGCGCCGGCATCGAGGATGTATTGATCAAACCGGTCACGGCCTCGGTACTGTTCGACGGTGTGGTGCGAATTCTGGGAGGCGTCGTTGATGGCCCCCGCACCACTATAGACGTGCCGAGCGATCTCTTCGGACAACTCGCCAGCATCCAAGGGAGCCGTATCCTGTTGGTGGAAGACAACGAGCTCAACCAGGAAGTGGCCACCGAACTGTTGCGCTATGCCGGCTGCGTCATCGAACTGGCCGAGAACGGTCAGATCGCACTGGACAAGGTCAGGGCCTCTCGATACGACATCGTGCTGATGGACATGCAGATGCCTGTGATGGACGGCGTAACGGCGACCCGGGAGATGCGCAAGGATGAACGCTTCAAGAATCTTCCAATAGTGGCAATGACCGCCAACGCCATGCAGGCCGATCGTGACCGATGCAATGCGGCAGGCATGAACGACTATATTACCAAGCCGATCGAGCCAGAGGAGTTGTGGAAGGCGCTGCTGAAATGGATCAAGCCAAAAGCAGCGCAAGCTGTAGGCGCGAACTCGGTCATCAGTGTTACGGACAACGAACAGTTGCTACCGCAGGATGCCGAGCTGCCTTCTGCCATCACTGGGCTGGACATGATCAATGGTCTGCGCCGCATGCTCGGAAAGAAGGCACTCTACCTCTCGATGCTGCGCAAATTCGTAGCCGGACAGAAATCCGCAGCGGCGGACATTCTCAAGGCGTTAGACGGTAATGATTTGGCTTCAGCGGAGCGGCTCGCCCACACGCTCAAGGGGGTATCAGGCAACATCGGCGCAACTCATTTGCAACAGCTCGCCGAAGAGATTGAAACTGCAATCAAAGAGCACCACGAGCGCGGGGTGATTGATGAACAACTCCAGACATTAAAAAATCAGCTCGATTATTTCGTTGAGCAACTGGAACACAAATTGCCGCAGGAGCGGGTTAAAGAACCGGTGGCCATTGATACCAACAAACTCAATCTGGTGTGCGCACAATTAAAAGCACTGTTGCTGGATGACGATGCAGCGGCAGTAGACATTCTGGATTTGAATGCCGACCTCCTCTACGCAGCCTTCCCCGAACGCTTTCACAACATTGAAAAACACATACATGCATTCGACTACGAGAGCGCACTCAATGTTTTAATTGATGTATCAAACAAGCGTGAGCAAAACGACCAATCGCTCACGGCGACCGGTAGCGTGTGATGTCTGTCCATAACAATTACAAGATTGACAAGCGCACGATATTCCTAGTCGTGGACGATCTGGAACCGATGCGCAAAGTCACCTCCAACCAGTTGCGCTCGCTAGGTGCCGAAATCATTCTGATGGCCAGCAACGGCGCTGAAGCGCTAAACATGCTGCAAAAAAAACGGGTGGATGTTGTGCTTTCCGATTGGAACATGCCGGTGATGGAGGGGCTGGATCTGCTTAAAGCGGTGCGCGCCGACAACATCCTGTGCAGCCTGCCATTCATCATGGTGACTGCCGAAGCGGAACGCCACCGCATCGAAGAAGCAATCAACGCGGGAGTGAGTGATCTGCTGGTCAAACCCTATACCGCAAGCTGCCTTGCCGCACGCCTGGAAAAGGCGATGACCTCCCGCCCCCGTTTGCCCGTTGCCACACACCCCGCAACCAAACAAGTCTCCCCGTTGCCTTTTAAGGAAGAGGCGCATGAACCCGTGCATCCGACCATCCTGGTGGTGGATGACATGCCGGACAATCTGCAGATTCTTTCCAATCTATTCAAGGATGAATACCGTGTGCGTGTCGCGCATAACGGCGAAAAGGCATTGAGCATCTGCATGTCGATCGATCCGCCGGATCTGGTGTTGCTCGACATCATGATGCCCGGCATGGACGGCTTCGAAGTGATCAAGCGCATGCGCAAACATCCGAATTTGGAGCGCATCCCCGTCATCTTCGTCACGGCCATGATGGGTGAGGAGGCGCGCCTCAAGGGATTGGAACTGGGCGCGGTGGACTTCGTGAGCAAACCCATCGATCCCAGCCTGCTCAAACCGCGTGTTCACAATTTCCTGCGTTTTATCAATCTGCGCAAACAATTGCAATCCGATTACGACGGCATGCTGGAGACCGCACGCCGGCACGAAGATGTCGAGTTGATCATGCGTCATGACATGCGCGGGCCGCTGGCCAGTGTGGTCGGTCTGGTGCAAGAAATGGAAAGTGACGATTCAATGAGCAGTGCCCAACTCGCGCAGTTGCGCATGATCGAAGAGACCACGTTACAGGTGCTCGATATGATCAACTTATCCTCCGAGTTGTTCAAAATCGAGGCGGGACGTTTCAGGCTTGATGCCAAGCCGGTGATGATCGGTAGCATTCTGCGCCGCATTGTGGAGATCGCGCGCACGACGTTCGCAGTGAAGCACCTCGTTGTTGCCGTGGAAACCGATGTCGCTGTCGGCGCGGAAGTGCCGCAGGTACTGGGCGATGCGATGTTCTGTTATTCCCTGTTTCAAAATCTGGTGAAGAATGCCTGCGAGGCTGCACCGGAGAACAGCCTAGTGTCTATCCACCTGAAAGACGAGACGCCCTTGCGCATCCAGATCCAGAACAAAGGGGCAGTCCCGCTTGAGATTCGCGAGCGCTTCTTTGAAAAGTTTGTCACACACGGAAAACAGCAGGGTACCGGTCTTGGAACGTACTCGGCAAAAATGCTGGTTGAGGCGCAAAACGGAAACATCACCCTTGATGTATCTGAACCGGAAAACCAAACGTCACTCACCGTGACCCTGCCACGTTATTCAGCGGTAACAACATGAACACCCAATCATCAGCACACATCCTTGCAGGCTCGCCCTTGAGCGAATCCGATCACGTCGGAAAAGCCACGATACTGGTGGTCGATGACACACCGGATAACCTGTCGCTGATGCACAGTCTGCTCAAGGACGACTATCAGGTAAAGATCGCCAACAGTGGTGAAAAGGCACTGAAGATCGCGCTATCCGATACGCCTCCGGCACTGATCCTGCTCGACATCATGATGCCTGACATGGACGGTTACGAGGTGTGCCGCCGACTCAAACTCGACCCCAAGACGCGGAACATCCCGGTGATCTTCCTGACTGCCAAGACAGAAGCCGAGGATGAGAAAAAAGGGCTGGAACTGGGCGCGGTAGACTACATCACCAGACCGATCAGCCCGCCCATCTTCATGGCGCGCGTGAAGAACCATCTGTCCTTACAGGAAAAGAACATCGAGTTGGCGCATGCGAAGTTTGTGGCGGAAAAAGCCAACCTCGCCAAATCTTCCTTTCTGTTAAGCATGAGTCACGAGCTGCGCAGCCCGCTCAATGCCATCCTCGGTTTTGCGCAACTGATGGAGATCGATACCCCTCCACCTACTCCCTTGCAGAAGGAAAGTGTCACGCAGATCCTGCAAGCGGGATGGCATCTGTTGCAACTGATCGATGAGATTCTCGATCTGACCAAGATTGAGTCCGGGCATGTGCCCATGTCGAAGGAACCGGTTTCGCTGGCCGAAGTTCTGCACGAATGTCAGAGCATGATCGGTGCGCAGGCGCAGCAACGCGGTATCAAACTGACCTTGCCCCAGTTTGACGCCCCCTACTTTGTGAGTGCCGATCGCACCCGCTTGAAGCAGGTACTCATCAATCTGCTTTCCAACGCGATCAAATACAACCGCAAAGATGGAACAATCAAATTGCAATGTAGCAACAGCTCGCTAGGACGCACACGCATCAGCATCAAGGACAGCGGAACGGGATTGTCAGCAGAACAATTGCCCAATCTGTTCCAGCCATTCAATCGTCTCGGTCAGGAAGCCGGTGTCGAGCCGGGAACCGGCATCGGCCTAGTAATGGCCAAGCGTCTGGTTGAGCTGATGGGGGGCATCATCGGCGTGGAAAGTACGGTCGGTGTGGGCAGCGTGTTCTGGTTCGAGCTCACCGCGGTGGCCGAGCCGCATCTTGCAATTGCAGAAGTAGAAGCGGGGACACTGCCTCATCTATTGGCGCCGCGTGGAAAAAGGCAACACACGCTGCTCTATGTAGAAGATAACCCATCGAACATGAAGCTGGTCGAGCAGATCATCGCGCGCCACCCAGACATCAGTCTGCTGACCGCGGAGACCGGCAATAGCGGTGTGGAGATCGCACGCACATCCGTGCCGGATGTGATCCTGATGGACATCAATCTGCCCGACATCGACGGTTTCGAAGCCCTGAAAATCTTGCGCGCAGACCCCGCTACAGCACCCATCCCCGTCATTGCCTTCAGCGCCAATGCCATGCCGCGCGAAATCGAGCGCGGCTTGCAGGCGGGTTTCTTCCGCTACATAACCAAGCCGATCAAAGTCGATGAATTCATGCGCGCGCTGGATGAGGCGTTTGATCACGCACACCACGGAATCAATGAAGTGACTTAGGGATAATTCTTATGCTCAATACAACTAGCTTTTTCAAAGCCTCCATCCTGATCGTGGACGATCTTACGGCCAACGTCCAACTGTTGTCGCGCATCCTCTCTTCAGCAGGTTATACCGCCATCAGCTCGACCACCGATCCCAATGCGGTGTGTGATCTGCACCGCAAGCACCACTACGACCTGATCCTGCTCGACCTACAGATGCCCATCATGTCTGGATTCCAAGTGATGGAAGGGCTCAAGGAAATCGAACAGGGTGACTACCTGCCGGTACTGGTGATCACGGCGCAGCCGGATGAGAAATTGCATGCACTGAATTCGGGGGCAAAGGATTTCATCAGCAAGCCCTTCGATATCTCAGAAGTGCTGGCACGTGTCCACAATATGCTGGAAGTGCGCTTGCTCTACAAGGAGTTACACAGCCACAACGACTTGCTGGAGCAGCGTGTCAAAGAACGCACAGCAGACCTGCTCGAAGGCAATCTGGAGACGATCTTCACCATGACGCGCGCGGCAGAATACAAAGATGAAGACACCGGTGCTCATGTGAAGCGTATCAGCTATTACAGTCGCGAACTGGCGAAACTATTGGGGCAGAATGAAACATTCGTAGATCGCATCTTCATCGCCAGCCCGATGCATGACATCGGCAAGATCGGCATCCCGGATCATATTCTGCTCAAGCCGGGCGGGTTCACTCCCGATGAATGGAAGGTGATGATGGGGCATGCCGAGATAGGGGCCAAGATACTGGGCAACAGCAAATCTCAGTATCTGGCAATGGGGGCCGAGATCGCACTCAACCACCATGAACGTTGGGATGGCGGCGGATATCCGAATGGCAAGCGTGGTGAAAATATCCCGCTCGCGGCACGTATCATGAACATCTGCGACATCTATGACGCCCTGCGCAGCAAACGTCCATACAAGGCAGCCTTCGATCCCCAGAAGACGATGGATATCATCATCAATGGCGATGGACGCACTTCCCCGCAACACTTCGACCCGGAAATATTCACCGTATTCACAAAGAACCATAAAATATTCGAAGGGATCTTCGAAACCTTTGCGGCCGAGCCCTCTTCTCCTATACAGGCACACGTATGATCAGCGAGAGCGATATCCATCAAGTCAAGATACTGACCATCGATGACCCGGAATCGAATGCCATCTCACATCGCCGGTCGCTCCATCAAAACTGATACGCCACCACAGCCTATTCATCCTGTGCGATTTCGATGTTTCGCCCTGCTTCCAGACCGTCAACCCGTTCCATATGAGCGGGTTAAATTTTGGCGAGGTGAAGTGGGAAGATATTTCCAGCGAAGGGATGACCGGCAGTTCTAGTTACCAAAGCAGTCGTGGCCGAGAGATATCTGACGAATCGTAAAGGGGGCTAGCAAGCCAACCGGTCATCAGACCTCATAATCTATCGCCGCGTGTTGAGGAAGAAGGGAATCTTCACTGAAGAATCTCACGGTATTCCGGCCCGCCTTCTTCGCCTGATACATTGCCATATCTGCACGTTTGATGATCTCGTCAATCGACTCGGCGTTTCCTTGAAATAGTTTTATTCCGATACTCGGCGAACTTTCATAGATATGCTCCTTTAACTGATAAGGCATAGCCAATGACTCACGAATTTTATCGGCCACCATACTCAGATTGGGCAATGACTCTTCTTCGCTGGTACTTAGATTCTCAATAAGGACAACGAACTCATCTCCCCCCAACCTGGCGACCGTATCCACTTCTCGCACTGATGCTCGCAGCCGATTGGCCACTTCCAGCAACATCAAGTCACCATAGTCATGACCGAGTGTGTCATTCAGTGTCTTGAATCTATCCAGATCAAGGAATATCACTGCGCCAAATTTGGCACTTCTAACTGAGCTTGCCAGTGCAGCTTTGAGGCGGTCAGCGAACAGGCGTCTGTTTGGCAGGTGCGTCAAGGGATCATGAAAGGCCTGATTGCGCATCTCCTCTTCAAATCTCTTCAGGTCTGTGATGTCGGAAAAGATCGCGACATACTCAGACGCTTCACCGGAACTGTCTTTTACAGCCGTGATGGTCAATCTCTTTGGATATATCTCACCACTCTTCCGTTTATCCCAGATATCTCCAGTCCAAGTGCCATACATAGACAGGTGTTGCCACATGCCGGTAAAGAATGCTGGCTCATGTCGTCCCGAACTCATGAATCTTGGATTCATCCCCAAGACCTCTTCTTCGGCATAGCCAGTGATCTCGGTGAATGCGTGATTGACTTTGATGATGTTGGAATTCGCATCAGTGATCATAATAGCCTCATGCGTTTCAAAGGCCACGGCAGCCACACGCAGATTCTCTTCGGCCAATTTGCGCGCAGTAATATCAGTGCGCATGGATATATATTCGGTGGGCTTACCTTGGTTGTTCAGATAGGGAACGATCGTGGTCGCCACCCAATAGAGGTGACCGTCTTTCGATCTGTTGCAGATCTCACCATGCCAAACAGAACCAGAAGCGATCGTGCGGTACATTTCACGGAAGAATTCTTTGGTATGAGTTCCAGAATTCAATATCCTGTGATCCTGCCCCAGCAGCTCTTCGCGTGAATATCCGCTGATACTGCAGAACTGGTCATTGGCATAGATGATCTTTCCCTTTACATCAGAGATGCCAACGATGGCGTGCTGATCCAATGCGTACTTATGGTGACACAGGCTATCAAGCGCTTTTTGGGTTTCTTGCTGAGTCTCTATCAGCGCGTGCTCGATCTTCTTTCGCTCGTCGATCTCATCTTGAAGTCGTTTATTGATAGCACTCAGTTCAAGCGTACGTTTCTCGACTTGTGCCGCAAGGATCTTGTAGTGCCGATTTTTCCCGTTCCAAGCCCCTGATCTAAGCCTAGCGGCGATCTTCGAGAAGCTGACCAGCACTCTATGTCTCATCGTGCCTAGTCCCAGTCGAACATCTTCCCAACCAACTGGGAAGGTAGAGGTAGATCACGTGAACGCTGATTGTCAGACGGCTTGTTCATTCAACACAGATAGAACTCAAATTGATATTGATCGCGCATGTTAGGTCCAAGCCATTAAGAATGGCACATATCACTTTCTGACTATGCATAAGCATCCATTCTGACTATGTATAGGGATATATCAACCAACTATTTATATTGGGTAATAAGCCACTTGTACCTGCCGCGCATCTTACCGACAGTCATTTACAGTCTTTCCCCTCCTTCATCAGCTGATTGCGTATCGACAGCAATTCCTGCTTACGCTTATCGCCGGTCTCAGGATAGTCCATATCGAGTGATTTGAAAGTATCGAGAATGATCTGGGAAACGATCAGCCGGGCATTATGTTTATCGTCGGCTGGCACCACATACCAGGGCGATTCTTTGCTACTGGTCGCGCTCAGGCACTGCTCATAGGCTTCCATGTACTGATCCCAGAATTTCCGCTCCTCGATATCTGCGAGGCTGAATTTCCAGTTCTTCTCTGGCTCATCGATGCGGTCTAGAAAGCGCTGGCGCTGCTCTTCTTTCGAAAGGTGCAGGAAGAACTTGATGACCCGTGTGCCATTGCAATGGAGATGTTGCTCCAGATCCACGATGGAACGGTAGCGTTCCTGCCAGATGGTCTCCTCGTTGAGCAACCCATCCGGCAGCCCCTGACCAAGCAGGATCTCCGGATGCACGCGCACGATCAACACCTCTTCGTAATACGACCGATTGAAGATTCCGATACGACCTCGTTCCGGCAGGCACTGCGAGGTTCGCCACATAAAATCATGTTCCAGTTCCGTGGCACTCGGATGCCTGAAGCTGAACACCTGGCAACCTTGCGGATTGATACCGGACATGACGTTACGGATGGCTCCATCCTTTCCCGCCGCGTCCATGGCCTGAAAGATCAGCAATACCGCATACCGATTGGATGCGTAGTGCATGCGTTGCAGATCGCTCAACTCATCCACCTGTTTGGCGAGCAGCTTTTTGTATTCCTTCTTCGATTCGTAGACCGGATCCACCAACGTCGGCCACTTATCGAGCTTGACCTTCTTGCCTTCCGGCACCCTGAAATCCTTCAAATGTATTTTCATATTTATCCTTTCAGTCCTGTTGCCTCTCCACTCCGATGGCGAAGTGTCGTAAGCGCCTCAAAGCCTGAGACAACGTCAAATAATTCCTCGTCGATACTGTTCTGGCGCAGACGGTGAAAATTCTGCTTCAAGTCTTCCTGCAGCTCATCGATGTTCTTTTCTGCGCGCTGCATGGCTGCCAGACGGCTCGCATTCTCACTAGCCAGCGATTCGGCACAGGCACGAAACAGCGACACGAAAAGATATTCGCGCACCAGTGCCAGCAATGTCTTTGCTCGGTCATCCATGACCTCGGGCAAGTTATTGGTCGGCCATTCGATCGCGGCCAGATCGCGCCGCCATGCATCGTCGAGCGGCAGCAACCGCTGGCTGATGGGGGTATAGATCGCGCCGGCATGCGGGCGATGGTGGAAAAGATAGATCTGTCCGATATCGGTCTGCTCGCGAGACTTCTCTATCTCGATGAGGATCAGCCCGACCAGCGGCGTGATCGCGCTGATAGAGTTCGGTACGGCGAAATGCGCGCCCTGCTGCATATCCGTATCCGCCAAGCGCGACTGTATGCGTTCGCCCACAGCCCAGACGGTTTTCTTGCCCGGCAACTTGGCTAAGGTCTCCACGACAAAATCAGCCATCGCATCGTTGAATTGACCGACCAGCCCTTGGTCCGATCCGAACACGACTGCGCCGATTGCCCCGCTCTCTCGCGGCCCGCCGCGCGTTGTATCGCTGTGCCGGAAACACGCAGCCAGACCGAGTTGCACCGTGCGGTAGTAGTCGTCGAGTGAGCGCACCGCATTCTCGTATTGCCCGATACTCGATGCGGCCATGGCCTTCATCGTGCTCACCACGGATTCCAGTTCACCGGCACTGGTGATCTTGCGGCGCAGGCTGGCGGCAGTGTCGCTCATGGTTTCTCCGTTGCTTCCGGTTCCGCCTCTGGTTTGGCCTCTGGTTCAGCTTCCGGCTTTGTTTCCGGTTTGGACTGGAAAGGAAGCAGCGCCTGTTGGGCGATGGTGACGATTGCTGCCTGATCTTCTTCGCTCAGTTTTTCTGCGCTGTCGAATCTAGCGCTCACCTCGTCTGGAATATTCGCCGCCGCCTCACGCACAGCCTGTTCGGCCTGCGTCATTTTCTCCAGCGGCACGCTATCGAAAAGATCGGCGATCAAGGCCAGCAACACAGCGATCTGTTCGGGCACGGATACCGGAGAGAATTCCGGCTGCTTGAGGCAGGCACGAATGCGCCGCCCGTGCGTGATGACCTTGCGCGTATCTTCATCCAGCCGCGCGCCGAAGCGGGAAAAAGTCTCCAGTTCCTCGAACTGCGCATAAGCCAGCTTGAGGTCGCCCGCCACCGCGCGATAAGCCGCGCGCTGCGCCTTGCCGCCAACACGCGAAACCGATTTGCCGACATCCACTGCGGGCAACACGCCCAGTTCGAACAGCGTGGGTGAAAGGTAGAGCTGCCCGTCGGTGATCGAGATCAGATTGGTCGGGATGTAGGCGGAGATATCTTGCGCTTCAGTTTCGATGATGGGCAGCGCGGTCAGCGAACCGCCACCGCGATCGTCCAGCAGATGTGTGGCGCGTTCCAGCAAGCGCGAGTGGATGTAGAAGATGTCGCCGGGAAAGGCTTCTCGTCCGGGTGGGCGACGCAGCAACAGCGACAACTCGCGATAGGCGCGCGCGTGGTGCGTGAGGTCGTCATACACGATCAGAACATCACGACCCTGCTCCATGAAATATTCGGCGATGCTGGTTGCGGCATACGGTGCGACATAAGCCAATCCTGGCGGATCGTTGCCTTCTGTCACCACCACCACGGTGTATTCCATCGCACCGTTCTCGCGTAGCGCGGCGATCACTTTGGCCACGCCGGATGCGCGCTGACCGATGGCGCAATACACGCACAGCACATTCTGCCCGCGTTGATTGAGGATGGTGTCGAGTGCGATGGCAGTCTTGCCGGTCTGGCGGTCGCCGAGTATCAGTTCGCGCTGACCGCGCCCGATGGGGATGAGCGCGTCTATGACCTTGATACCGGTCTGCAACGGGATGGTGACAGGCGCTCTATCCATGATGGAAGCGGCTGGGCGTTCGACCGGCAGACGCTCACTCGAGACCAGCGGCCCAGCGTCGTCCAGCGGTCTGCCCATTGGATCGATGATGCGACCGATCAGTCCTTCGCCCACCGGCACATCCATCACATGCCCGCGGCGCTCGACTTCATCGCCCGCTTGCAATCGCCGGTAATCGCCCAGCAGCACCACGCCGATCTCGTCTTCGTCCACGTTGAATGCGATGCCATACACATCGCCGGGAAATCTCAGCACTTCCTCAAAACCCACGCCGGGAAGGCCGGAGACTTTTGCGATGCCGGTGGCGATGCTGGTGATCGTGCCGATCTCTCTTGGCCTCAGTTGCGGCGCATAGCTTTCACACGCTTCGCCAACTGCGTCGAAGGCGTTTTCGAAAACGATATGGAGGGATTCAGCTTCCATGTTCAATCGCGCTTGGCTTTAGGTTTTGCTTTAGGCTTTGCCTTAGGTTTGGCTTCGGGCTGTGCGCTGACTTCGACTTTGTCTTTCAGCAGTGCTTCGACGCTTTTTTCCAAGGACACCAAGTAGTCCGCGATGCTCCAAGCGACTTTCTGCCCATTCGCAGAAAGCTCGATGCCACCTATCTGTTCCGGCGCAGTTTCAAAACGGAGGGGGATCTGTAGCGAGAAGGTTTCGTTGAGGGCCTCTTGTATCGCAGTGCGCTGTGGCTCGGGCAGCTCGAATGCGCTGCGCACCAGCACCGCTTCAGATGCGGACTTGATCGACTCGCCCAGCGCTGCTTTCGATTCCTCATCCATCTCAGCCAAACGAGAAATGAAGGCCGCAACCATGCGTTCTTCCAAGCTCGCCCCGGCGAGATCGGTGAGTGCCTTGCGCGCGATGGCGAACACTTCCTGCTGCGTACGGGCAATGAGAGATTTATTCAGGTGATGGACTTCGTTCCTCAACGCTTCCTGTCGCTTCGCGCTCAGGGTGTCGGCTGCCTGTCGCGCCTCATCGAGGAGTCGCTGACGCTCGCCTTTCGCTTCATCAGTCGCCTTGTCCATAAGTGCTGCGCGCTGCTGGTCGAACTCTGCGTTCTTGCGCTCGAACTCGTCATGCTCTTGCTGTGCTTCGGCTCTTTTCGCATCAGCGTCCGCCAATTCCTTGGCGATCCGTTCCTCACGTGCGTCTATGGCGTTGAGGATCGGCTGATAAAGAAAATGCTTCAACAACCACACCAAGATGAGGAAGTTGACGACTTGCGCGATGACGGTGAACCAATCTATGAGCATCGCTTACTTTCCTGCAACCTGTTCGATGACGTGATTCCAGAACGGGTTGGCGAAGATGAGGATCATAGAAACCACAAAGCAATAGATCGCCACTGATTCGACCATAGCCAAACCGACGAACAATGTGCGGGTGATGGTCGCCGAGGCATCGGGTTGCTGCGCCAGCGCAGTCAACGCGGTGGCGACTGCGCGCCCTTCGCCCAAGGCCGGGCCGATACTGCCCAAAGCGATCGTCAGCCCGGCCGTAAAGATCGAGACCACCGCAATGATTGTCATGCTATCCATGATGTTTCCTTTCGTTATCGAAGTTCATGTTTCAATGTTTTCATCTGGTTCAGGCTTGCGCGCACGCGTGGCAGCCGCGATGTAGACCGCTGCCAGGATGCTGAAGATGTACGCTTGCACCATGCCCGTCAGCAACCCCAGCACACTCAGAATGATGGGAAAGATGTAGGGCGTGATAGTCAGCAAGATGGCGATGATCATCGTCCCGCTCATCATGTTGCCGAACAGACGGACGGCCAGCGCCAGCGTGCGCGAGAGTTCGCTGATGATGTTGAACGGCAGCATGATGACCGTCGGTTTCAGATAAGCCTTCAGATACTTTCCCAGCCCGCTCTCTTCGATGCCGAACAGCGGCACCGCCACGAACACGCAGATCGCCAGCGCCACTGTGGTCGACAGCGAACCGGTCGGCGGTTCATAGCCGGGGATGATGGTGAACAGGCTCGCCATGGCGACGAACAGGAACAAGGTGCCGAGGAAATCCAGATATTTCTGCGGCTGACTCATGCCGACCTCTTCTATCTGTTTGAGGATGCCGGACACGATGATCTCCAACAGGTTTTGCCAGCGTGAACGTTGCAGCTCGATGGAAAGATTGCGCGTAACAAGTTTAGAACCGACCGCCAGCACGGCCATCAATCCCCATGTGTAGGCTATCGTGGCGTTGAGTTTAAAAAACCCCGATTGCCAGTAAACGATCGCGTCCGGGCTAAGTTGCATGATCAGCCTCCTGAATCTGTAGTGTCGCTTGTTGCGTCCCCCGGGTAAGCCGCGTGACAGCAAGGCGCGCGATGACGAACCCAAGCAGCGCCGCCAACAAACGACGCCAATCGTCCCCCAGCACATAGTAGAAACCCAGCACAACGATGGCCGTGCGCAGCAGCATGCTGCCAAAGAACCACAGCGCCGGTCGCGATGACGACAGCCCACGGCGTATCGTCCACCACAGACCGCCGAAGAAGAACATTCCCAGCACGATCCCCGCCATCAGCGCGAATATCAGGCTCAAGACTTCATTCATGCTCATTCTCCTTCCTGTTCATGGATCTCACGGTCTTCCTTGGCTACCCAATGCCAGGCATTGAAACAACCCAAGCCCAATCCGATCGCCAGCAACATGAGCGTCCACGAATGGCTGCCTCGATAGTGCTCGTCCAACCAAATGCCGAGCACCGCACCAAGCAGCGTGGGCACCGCCACCGACCAACCCACCAAGCCCATCATGCCCAAGCCAGACCATACGGTCTGCGTGGTGTGGCGTTGCGCCTTGAGTTTGCGCGCCGCCTTCTCGCCTACCTGTTGGCTGAATTCCGTCTCGCCTGTCGCAGGCTTTGTTTTCTGTTCTTCAGTCATGATGAAAAGCCGCGAAGCGGCGCACGAAACCGCTCTCCAGTTTCGCCAGCACCGAACGCACGCTTTTTTCCTGCTCATCCAGCTCCAGAAATTCAAGCTCCACCGCTTCGCGTAATTTGTCGAGATCAGTGCCGCCTATCGCGTTGCGCACCGAGACCAGCACATCGGTGCCGGATTTGACCAGCACGCCTTCATCCACCGCGATGCTCACTTCGCCCTCTGCTTCAGTCTCGAAGACCAGGATTCCCGGCGCGAGCGATGCCACACAATCAAGCCGGTGCGGCAAAAGTCCGAACGAACCATCACGCGACTCGGCGACGATGCGCTTCACCTCTTCTTTCTCGGCGAACACCTTGAAGGGCAGGAGCACCTTAAGATTCATGCGTGCTGGCTTCATGTTCCTTCTCCGGTTCAGCTTGAGTCTCTTCCTTGGTGTCGGCCTTCGCTGCCGACTTGTCGGCCGCAGCTTTAGTCTTCGCTTCTGATATCGCCCCGATCATGTACAGCGCACTTTCTGGAACGTCTTTGAACTCGTCGCGCAAGATGCGCTCGCAGCCATCCAGCGCGTCTTCCAGGCTGACGAGCTTGCCGCTTAGGCCGGTGAATTGTTCAGTAGTGAAGAACGGCTGGGTGAGAAAACGCTCCAGTCTCCGGGCACGGCCAACCACGTTGCGATCATCCGGCGACAGTTGCTCCATGCCCAGCATCGCGATGATGTCTCTCAGATCAGAGTATTGCGCCAGTGTGCGGCGTATCTCCTGCGCCAGCGCGTAATGCCGCTCACCGATGATGCCGGGCGTAGCCATCTTCGAACTGGACTGCAAGGGGTCGATGGCTGGATAAAGCCCCTCGCTCGCGCGTTTGCGCGACAGCACGATTGAGGCGGAAAGATGCGAGAAGGTATGCACCGCCGCTGGGTCGGTGAAGTCATCCGCAGGCACATACACCGCTTGAATGGAGGTGATGGCACCGGTATCGGTATTGGCGATACGTTCTTCCAATTGCGACAGCTCGGTGCCCATGGTCGGCTGATAACCCAAGCGCGACGGCATCTGCCCCATCAGGCCGGACACTTCCATGCCGGCCTGAATGAATCGAAAGATATTGTCTACCAGCAGCAACACGTCGCGATGCTGGTCGTCGCGAAAATACTCGGCCATAGTCAGTGCCGCATGACCGACGCGAAAACGTGCACCGGGCGGTTCGTTCATCTGGCCGAACACCATCA
Source organism: Sideroxydans sp. (assembly GCA_024636935.1). Classification (GTDB taxonomy): domain Bacteria; phylum Pseudomonadota; class Gammaproteobacteria; order Burkholderiales; family Gallionellaceae; genus Sideroxyarcus. Next base: position 20,307 of record JAGXGC010000004.1, read on the forward strand.
CCATGCTCTCCAGCACGCCCGCTGCTTTCATGTCGCGATAGAGTTCCTCTCCCTCGCGGCATCGTTCGCCTATACCGCAAAAGATGCTCACGCCCTCTTGTTGCCCGACCATGTTGTGGATCATCTCGGTGAGCAAAACCGTCTTGCCTACGCCCGCCCCGCCGAACAACCCTGCTTTGCCGCCGCGCTCCAAGGGCATCAACACATCTATGACTTTGATACCGGTCTCGAACAATTCTGATTTAGTAGAACGCCGCGCCAGTGGCGGCGGCGCATTGTGGACAGAGCGCCATGCCACATCCTGCGGCTCGGGCAGACGATCGATGGCGTTGCCGAAGACATCGAACATGCGCGACAGGATCGTCTTGCCGACCGGCGCTTGCAACGGCCCGCCCGTATCTTCCACCGTCGTGCCGCGCGCCAGTCCCTGCGTGGGTGTCAGCGCGATGCCGCGTACGAGATGAGCATCGAGTTGCGCCAACACCTCGATGGCGATCTGCCCCGCTTCTCCCGCGTGCAGCAAAGAAGTGATGGCTGGTAGATGCTCTTCAAAATGCATATCCACCACACTGCCGCGTACCGAGACGACCGTACCGAGATTCGAATGGGTAGATGCGCTATTCATGATTTTCGTAGCAGCAGGATCAGGCCGACCAAAACCACCAACAACGTCACCCACAAGCCGATAGCGATACGTGTGGCTTTCTTGGCGCGATCTTTCTCCCACCATGTCGCGGGACGAATGCCTTGCGCCATGAACGTCAACACCGCGGCCAGATTCAAACAGATCAGATTCGCCAGCAGCAGCGACAAAGCGCCCATCGCCAGATCGATCTGACCGCCCCCCAGCAGCAGGCCGAACGTCACCATCGGCGGTAACAACGCAACAGCCACCATCACCCCGACCAAGATCGCCGACACACCCGTGGTGAACGCCAGCGCGCCCGCGCACCCCGCTGCCAAGGCCAGCACAACATCACTTATTCCCACCTGTGTGCGCGATGCTAATTGGGACAATGTCGGGTCCACATGCAGCAGCGCACCGATGATCAATGTCATCAGCGTGACCGCTGCGATGCCCGCGATAGCGCTCAACCCAGCCTGCTTGGCGAGCGGTAGATCACCCAGTGTGGTCGCCAGTGCCAGCGCCACGTTCGGCCCCAGCAGTGGTGCGATTACCATCGCACCGATTACGATGGTGACGCTGTTGTGCTCCAAACCAATGGTCGCCACGATGGCCGACAACAACACCATCGCGAAATACACTTTGGAAAATCGCGCAGCTTCACTGATGTCGTCATACAACTCATGACGACTGATCCTTTCGGGGGGCTTTTCTTCAGGCTGATCTTCTTTGGCAGATTTCTCGTCTGCTTCCGGGATCTCGATGCGTGGCAATGTCGCCTCGACCGCTAGAACCACGATCCGGTAGTCTTCCTTGTCGCTATATTGTTTCTCAAGAATATCCAGTACCGCCTCGCTCTTGTCGGCTTCCAGCAGTATCCGCACCAGCGTCTCGCCATTGAGCAAACCGATCAGATTCAATTCCATGACCGCTTGCTCGGTTAGCAGCTCCTGCAATTCGCCATCAGCAGGTTCCGGAACAATCATCTCGATCAATCGTAGTGTCATGAAAGTCTCACCCTTTCATCTTCCGATTCGGTATCTGCGGCAACCGGTCGACGGGATCTATCTCCAGATAGAAACGGATCGTCTGAGTCGACCAAGTATTAAGCTGCATCACTTCCGCTCGATACGCTCCAGCAGACTCTCCAGTTGTAGTGCCAGCGCTTCCCACATAGCCATTGGGCCGGCCTTCTTGATCTTCTCCTCCTGCGACTCACCGGAGGATCCTTGCTTCAATGAAGCGATATGCTGGGCAAGTCTGTCGCGATCACTTTTCACGTTTTCTATCTGTGAATGAATGTTGGAGTCGGCTGTGCTTCCGGAAAAACCTGTCGTGGCCCGCTCCAGAAGTCCATCGATATGCTTCAGCTGTGCTTCGAATCTATTAGTCTGCTGTTCAAAGATCTTGTTGGCATCAGTCATCTTCATCTCCTGTGGCTTATTGATTACTCACTTGTCGCGTTCACTTCGCCATGGCGACCTCAGTGTCGCGCTGGACTTCGTCGTTGAACAAGGGGAATGGCGGCACCGATATTCGCTAGACCACTCATTCTTTAGCCCAGCTTGCGGCCACCTTCGCATACGCTGCGGCCCGTGGATTGCCTAGCTTGCGGTAATCGTCGGCCACCATTTGATAAGCGTTCGTTCGCAGATGGATATCCGCGGTATCTGGGCTGCTCACGCTACCGGCCATCGCAGGTATGCGCAGTTTGATCCCGGTATCGATCAAGTCCGGGTTGTGGTGAGACAATTCTGGTCTGTTCTCCGCATAGATGATCGGCCACCAATACGGATCGCCCAATCTGCGCTCAGCGATCGACCACAAGGTATCGCCGGGGGACACGACAAACTCTGTCATTGCAGCGATTGGCGGCGTGATTGTCGGATGCACAGGCGCATCAAGGACGATTGCTGGCGTTTGTTCGGTGTGAACCACTACGGCCTTAACCGGCAACACCTCGACCACTTCCTGATTGGACATCCAACGCGTAGCCATGAAGCCAAGCAAAATCAGCAGCAATACCAACAGCAAGATCCAGGCACCAGTTCGGGTACGCCAAGTTTTTTTGTCAGGAGTGAGTTCCCTGATACGCAGCAGACGGAATGGTCCGTTGACCGCGAAGCGCAATGCGCCATAGGGACGAAAGTGGACGCGTGTGTGCTCGGGGATCGTTAACGGCTCACCGGAATTTGGATCATGCCCCGCCTGTTCATCGACATGGGTCGTATGGAAGCGGCCAAAGTGATACAGATGAATATCGCCGCCCGCCTCCAATTCCTCACTGATGGCCTTCGCGAATTGATGGATATAAGTGTCTGCTTCGACATTGCTGACCTTGGCACGCCTGGCCACCAGCGCCGCAAAGTCGTGGAGCGCGATCTTGTTGTCATCGCTCATGTCGGCGCACCTGCTTCATCCGATTCGATATCGTAGACTTCCTCACGCAGCACAGTGCCCGTGCGAAACACCGGCACGCGCCGTTTGGGAAAGATCGCAAAGTCATGACTGGCTGGCCGATAACCGCGATGCTCCGCGTACGTCGCCGTGTCGAAAGTGCCAAGGTGTGGGATGGTCACCGCATGCCCGGCCCGGAGCAGCTCACGAATCTCCCGCAGCGTCGCCTTCAGTAAGCGATGCGACTGAGTGATCGGTATGCCCAACTCCTGTGCGACTTTTTCAACAAGCTCTGATTGATCCATGAAAGCACCCTAGCGTTTGGTTTATTTGATGCGCGGAAACAAGCAACACGCCCTAGCTATCGATACGCTAAGCACTGTGTGTAATTGAGGTGACTTTATTGGAACGCGTCGATTGCATCCGTGCGTTGACGCACATTGATCACATGGTGATCAGGTAGGCAGGCATCGCGACGACGTGACAGTGGAGCTCCAATTAGAGAGGAGGTAGTGGCGTTAGCCACTTAATGTCATGCTCGATCAATCAACCTTAGCCTTACCCAAAACATGTTTGACTTTGGCAATCAGGGTGGCTTTATCGATTGGTTTCACCACGAAATCCGCAGCGCCAACTTTCATACTGTTACTAACGATCTGCCCGTCGCTTTTCCCGGTGATCATGATCACCGGAATCTTGGATAACTTTGGCTCGGCTTTCAAATTTCGCATGGTTTCTAGGCCGTCCATTTCCGGCATCATGACATCCATAAGAATGAGGTCTGGCTGCGCCTTACTCATCATATTCAAGGCTTCACTACCGCTGGTGGCGAAAGTTAGATGATAGTTTTTACCCTCCAGCAGTTTGAGAATAAGTTTGTGCTGAAAGTCATCGTCATCCACAACCAAGATGTTCGGTCCGCTCAGCTTGGCCTGTTCTGCGATGTTCGATGTGTCGTTGTGCTTCGTCTTATCTACACGCAGTGTATCCAGCATCTTCTCCATTTCTGCCAAAGGACGCGAGTGCACGGTCAATTCGGCGACCCTGTCACCGACCGAGTTGAGGGAAGCCAATTCGCGCAGCGCATTGTGGACAGACATGTTCAAGCGGGGAGCGTCATAGGTCATAGGCCAGAACAGAATGTAATCGTCAAAGATATCCTTCATGCATAACTCGTACGCACGCCTGACTTCGTCTTTGCTGCTCAGAATGATGGTGCGGTGCGGCTGCTGATGTATTTCCGGACATAAGCGGTACATGCTCAGATAGTAGCGTTCAGATTTTTCCAGCGTATTGAATGCCAACACCAGCACATCGGGTCGATGCCGAACAAAATCAGCAACTGCATGATCTGCATCGGAGGAAATAAATACCTCATTGAATGCTTCGTGCAGGATCCCGCGCACCAGGCCAGCGTCGTCGATGATGTCCGTGGCAATTAATATCTTTGAAGATATAGCGGAAGTCGTCATGGTGAATTAATCCTTTATGGCGTGCGTTTTTTCGATTCGGCGTAAGACTGATTCCAAGTCTTTATCCATTCCGAAATATCGGCCCCCGGCATCGCTTTGGCAATGAAATAGCCTTGAGCAATATCGCATCCCCGATTTCGCACAAAATCCCAATCAGCCTGATCCTCGACCCCTTCCGCCACCACCTCCAACTTAAGTTGCTTGGCCAGATTGAGACACGAATCGAACATCGACCAAAGCTTCTCGTTAGTACAAGCACCATGCACAAAACTCTGATCGATCTTGAGTTCATCAAAAGGAATGTCGCGCAACTGCGCCAGAGAAGAATTACCAATACCAAAATCGTCGATCGACAGCTTGAAACGCTTCAAACGTAGACGGGTCAAAATTTCAAGCGGCGCGCGCAGATCGACCATCAGCCTTGATTCCGTCACTTCCAGCGACATCATCTGGGGCGGCACACCTGTCTTTGCTGAAAGTTCGACCACAAAATCCACAAAATCCATCGAGGCCAGATCTTCCATCGAGATATTGACGGCAACGAGCAAACTCAGCCCGCTGTCCTGCCAGGCCTTGGCTTGAGCGAACGCCTCAGTCAGCACTGTACGGGTCAAGTCGTTGATCAGACCACTCGTTTCAGCCAAGCTGATGAATTGGTCTGGGAACACGAGCCCATCCACGGGGTGCTGCCAACGCACCAGCGTTTCCACACCCACCACACGACCTGATGCCGCCAGCACCTTGGGCTGGTAATAATTGACCAGCTCGCCATTGTCGATAGCTGCGCGCAACTCTTCTGCGTCGTACACTTTTTTCTCGGTTTGCGGCAGTCTCTGTGTTGGCGCTGCCCACTTCCCGATCAACTCTGTCAATCCTCGCGGCGTGGCAGGTTTGTGCAAATGCCCCAGCACTGTAATGTTATGTGCCATTGCCAGTTTTTCGGCGGCCTGCTGCATACGCTCATCTTCACCGCTGACCAGAATGAGACTACCGGTAAAGTTTCGCCCAACCAGATGGCGTACGAACTCAAGTCCGTCCATTTCCGGCATATTGAGATCCAGCAGAATCAGCTCGGGCGATTCCTCCGGTTTGCCGATCTGTGCCAACGCGGCAGCGCCACTCTCGCAAGTAGTAACCGAGGTACATCCCAAGTCGGCCAGAATGTGCCCGATCAGCTTGAGTATGAAAGGCTCATCATCGAGCACCAAAATCCTGATCGTTGAATTTTTCATGTTCGTATCACCATTAAATCCGTCAGTTCGTTTATACGGGTGATGAATCGGTATTCATCGTCGATTCACGCCGCAGACCTTACACGGCGCTCATACTCATCAAGAAAATGCTCCACCTGTGCCAGCGCCTGCTCGAATCTGGGCAACAGCGCTGCTACCGCTGCACTATTTCCGAGCTTGCCGGCATTCTCTATCTCGGCACACGATTCACCCAGCGCCAGCGCCCCCACCGAGCGCGACGATGATTTGAGTTTGTGTGCCAACGCCCCGGCAGCCTCCGCCTGACCCGCCGCACAAGCGGCACGCAACTCGACGGCTATTTTTTTTGCACTGAGATGAAAGTCATGCAAGAAGTCGCGCAGGGTCGCGTCGTCGTCGCCGACTAATTGCTTTAGCACATTCACATCCACCGGCAAGGGGGATGAAGCTTGCAGTCTGTTGTCCATGGGGACATCTCCTTCATTCTTATGCGCGCCACGAGGTAGCCACTTCTCCAGCATCGCTTTTAGGTCGACCAGTTGCACCGGCTTGCTCAGGTAATCATCCATGCCGACTTCGCGGCAACGCTCGGCTTCTCCGCGCAGGACATTGGCGGTCAGGGCGATGATCGGGATATGCCGCGAGTCCCCCTCTGCGGCACGAATCGTGATGGTCAGTTCATAGCCGTCCATCTCCGGCATATGCAGGTCGGTGAGCAGTAGGCCGTAATCTCCGCTCCGCCACTGTTCCAGTGCCGCGCGCCCGTCATCGGCAACTTCTGCGGCAAACCCGAGCAGCGCGAGCTGGCGCAGAATCACTTTCTGGTTGGTCTCGTTGTCTTCGGCGACCAGAATCAATCGCCCCTGTCGCCGCGCTTCCTCGCGCGACGGCTGTTTCACGGTCGCGACACTCCTGCCAGAGAAGGGCAGTTCCGCTTCTTCCTGCGCCCTCCCGGCGGCGATGGCCACCGCCTTGAGCAGAACCCTGCCGGTGAGCACATTACCATCCACCAGTACCAGATTGGCATTCTCCAAACGCGGCTCGCGACGCTGCCCACGCCCGATGACGACGAAGCGGGTTTCCTGTTCCGGGTGGGCGCGGACTGCGGCGCGCAGGTCATCCAACGGCGGCTCGCCACCTGCGGTATCGATAATCACGATGTATAGACCGGACGGGAAATCGGTCATCCATTCCTGTGCAGCCGCCAAATCCGCCAACCGTTTGACCACTGCTCCACCATGCACCAGATAGGCGGCGAGATCATCGGCCAGATACTCGTGGCCACCCACTACGAGACAGGACAGGCCCTCAACCAGAGAGGATGTTTCGCTGATCCCGGTTTTTTTCGGCGCCAGCGCGAAGGGAAGGCGCACGCTGAACACCGTCCCCTTGCCCAATTCGCTTTGCACCGTTATCTCGCCGCCCATCAACTCAACCAGGTGGTGGACGATGGACAGCCCGAGCCCGGTGCCGCCAAAACGCCGGGTGGTGGATATGTCGGCCTGAGTGAAGGGGGTGAAAAGCCCCGACAATGTCTCTTTGTTCATCCCGATGCCGTTGTCGGTCACGCGAAACTCCAGTGTTGCCTGTTCCGCTGTGCTCTCGACCAGCAGGGCGCGCACGGACACCCTGCCTGACGGCAGCTTGCCGGAAAACTTGATGGCGTTATTGGTCAGGTTGATCAGCACCTGGCGCAGGCGCAGCGTATCGCCCAGGACTTTCGCCGGAATTGCCGGATCGACGAATAGCGTGAGCTCTACCCCCTTCTTTTCGGCCATACTGTCCAGCATGCCACAAACGTTTTCCACCACATCGTCCACCGGCGTGGGCGCATATTCGATCTCCAGCTTGTCGGCTTCGATCTTGGAAAAGTCGAGAATGTCGTTGATGATGCCCAGCAGGGAATACGCCGATTCGCGGATCAGGTTGACCATTTCCACCTGGTAGCCATGTAGGCTGCTCTGGTGCAGCACGTCGATCATGCCGATCACGCCGTTCATCGGGGTGCGAATTTCATGGCTCATCGTGGCGAGAAAATCGGACTTGGCGCGGTTGGCGTGCTTGGCCTCAAGCATGGCGGTTTCCAGATCGGCGGTGCGCGTTTTTACTTTTTCTTCCAGCTCCTCATTGAGTTTACGCAGCGCCTCCTCGGCCTGCTTAAGCTCGGTGATGTCGCGGCTTATCCCGAAGATGCCCACAACGGTCTTCTTGTCATCGCCGAACACCGGCCACTTGTTGGTGTTCACCCAGCGCTGCCTGCCCTGCTCGTCATAGTAGGGGTCAGTCTTGTTCAGCAGAGATTTGCCTTCCTTAAAGACCGGCAATTCTTCTTCGTAGTAAATGCGCGCCGTATCCTTGGGGAAAACCTCCTGGTCGTGCTTGCCTACCATGTCGCGCCAACTGGCATGGCCGGTGATATTCGCCAGCGTCTGGCTGCAAAAAATAAAACGGCTATTTTTGTCCTTGAAATAAATGAAATCGGATGTGTTTTCCAGTAAAACAACAAAATTCCGGTTCAATTCGAGAATTTTTTCCTCGGCCTGCTTGCGCCCGGTGATGTCGCGCATGATCCCCACGGCATGCCAGCGGCCTTTCTCTTTGAGCGCCGAGATATATATTTCGACGGGGAACTCGCTGCCGTCTTTGCGTATGGCCGTAACTTCCCGTATCTTCCCGACCAGCGGACCTTCGCCAGTTTTTTGAAAATGGGCAAAGCCGCGCGCGGCATCGGCGTGATCGCGGGGCGGGGCAAGCAACTGGTGCATCTGCCGCCCGAGCGCCTCCTCCCGGCTGTACTGGAACATCCTTTGCGCTGCAGGGTTCCAGTCGGTAAGCCTGCCATGTTCGTCGATGATGGCAATGGCATCCTGGGCGGAGGCGTTGATCTGCCGGAAGCGTTCCTCACTCTGTAATTTCTGAAAGACCAGGGAATAGAGCGCAGGAGAAATGATCAGGGTAAGCAGGGTGGCATCAAGAAAGTTCCAGTAAACATCCGGGATGTTCATGGTGCTGAGAGCATCACCGATTACTACCATGATAAGAAGTTCGGCCACCAGAATGAGTAAGCCCAGGGCGATTGTCAGCCCCAGTGGGGTATTGAACAGCCTCGTCAACTCCAGGTTTTTCATATCGGGTTCATCCAATTAATACCCATCGAGAAAATGTTCAACATTCGTCAGCTCCTGTTCAAACCGGGGCAGCAGCACTGCCAGCGTTCCGTCCTCGCCCGCCTTGCCTGCCTGTTCCATTGCGGCGCACAGCTCGCCCAGCGCCAGCGCGCCCACCGAGCGGGCCGAGGATTTTAGCTTGTGCGCCGCCGCGCCGACGGTCGCCATATTACCTTGAGCGTAGGCCGCACGCAGTTCCGTTACGATCTTGTCGGCGCTGCTGTGGAAGTCGTGCAGGAACTCGCGGATGATCGTCTCATCGTCGCCCACCAGTGCCTTGAGTACGTTTACGTCAACCGGGACAGGTGACACAACGGGCAGTTGTAGGTCGGGATTTATCCCGACATGCCTGTCCTGAGCCTGTCGAAGCGGTCGGGTTGAAACCCGACCTACGCTTAATGTCGATTCGCTCGGCATTGGATCGGAAGCAACAACCGGCAACCATTTATCCAGCATCGCTTTTAGGCTGACCAGTTGCACTGGCTTGCTCAGGTAATCATCCATGCCGACTTCTCGGCAATGTGCGGCTTCGCCTTTGAGTGCATTGGCGGTGAAGGCGATGATGGGCATACGTGTCTTGCCGGTTTCGGCGGAACGGATGGAGGTGGTCAGCTCGTAGCCGTCCATCTCCGGCATGTGCAGGTCGGTGATCAGGATGCCGTAATCGCCGCTCTGCCAAAGCGCCAGCGCTTCGCGACCATTACCGGCGATATCTGCGGTTTGCCCGAGCAGCTTGAGTTGTTGCAGGACGACTTTTTGGTTGATCTCGTTGTCTTCGGCGACCAGGATCAGGCTGCCTTGTCGGCGCGCTTCTTCGCGGGACAACGGCGCGAGTGTTGCTTTGACATGGTTGGACAGGTCTTTCAGCTCAGGCGGTTTGACCCAGCCGGCAGCAACGGCCACCGCCCTCAGCAGCGCATTGCGGGTCAATACATTGCCATCCACCAACACCAGATCGGCATCTTCCAAACGCAGTTCCCGTCGCTGCCCGCGCCGGATGACGATGAAGCGAATTTTATGTTCCGGGTGTGCGCGGGCTGTGGCACGCAGTTCATCCAGCGGCGGGTTGGCGGCTGCGGTGTCAATGAGCACGATGCACAGGCCGGGAGGATGCTGCAATATCCATTCCTTGATAGTACCCAAGTCTGTCACCCGCTCGACCAGCGCACCCGAATGTTTAAGATAGACGGCAAGATCATCGGCAAGCCCGTCTGCGCCCACTACCAGGCAGGGCAGGCCGGTGACCTGTTGATTGGGCTGAATTCCTGAGCCTGTCGAAGCGGCCTGAACTGCATTCACTAACAATTTGAAAGGCAGGTGCACAGTGAATGTCGAGCCTTTGCCCGGTTCGCTCTGCACGGTGATTTCACCGCCCATGATATTTGCCAACTTGCGCGAGATGGCCAGCCCCAACCCGGAGCCGCCGAAATGCCGGGTGGTGGAAGAGTCCGCTTGGGAAAAAGGTGTGAACAATCGCGCCTGAGTTTCTTCATCCATGCCAATGCCGTTGTCGGCCACACGAAACTCCAGCATCACCTGCTCCGGCGTGCTTTCAGCCAGCCGCGTACGCACCGATACCTTACCTTGCCCCTGCTGTCCGCCGGAAAATTTGATGGCGTTGCTGGTCAGGTTGACCAGTATCTGGCGCAGCCGTCCCGGATCACCCATGACTGTTGCGGGAATGGCCGGGTCGGTGAACAGCAGCAGCTCCACTCCTTTCTTTTCGGCCATCTGATCCAAGGTTCCACATGCCCCCTCCACCACGTCGGCGACAGACGTGGGTACGCTGTCAATCTGGAGCTTGTCAGCCTCGATCTTGGAGAAGTCGAGAATGTCGTCAACGATAGCCAGCAAGGCAAACGCCGAGTCGTGGATGATGTTGGACATCTCCATCTGTGCGCCATTCAGGTCGCTCTGCTGCAATACATCCACCATGCCGATCACGCCGTTCATCGGGGTGCGTATCTCGTGGCTCATGGTGGCAAGGAATTCAGACTTGGCACGGTTGGCATGCTCTGCTTCGATCCGGGCGCGCTCCAGATCGGCGGTGCGCGCCAGCACTTTGTTTTCCAGCTCTGCGTTGAGATGGCGCAGCGACTCCCCCGTACGTTTCTGATCTTCGATCATACTCAACAGCGCATCGGCCATCTGGTTGAGCGCATGGTCGATACGACCAAGATCATCGGTCGCAGAATCGCCGCCCGTCACGAGGCGCGTCTTCAGGTCGCCGGCCGCGATGCGCGCGGAGAATTCCACGGTGCGACTGACCGAGCGCGTTATGCCGCGCCACACCGCCCATGAGATCAGCAGCATGAGCACGATAGCGGCGGCGCTGCCGATGACGAAGGTGATCGTCGCCCGCATCATGGTTTTGTTTATGTGATCGAATTCTTCGTCAGAAACGACCTTGGCGGCGTGGTGCAGCGTATCCAGCAGCGATTCGATCTCATCGGCGGTGACGGATAACTGCGCCTGGCTGGTGTCGATCTTGTGTTTGACCTCGGCATACTCGTCGAACAGCGCGATGTAATCGGTGATCAGTACGGTCATGGCTGCGCGCTGTTTGGCCGATAGTCCCGGCGTCTGGCGCAGATGTTGCCCGAAATCCTGTTCGACTTGGCGCACTTTCTTGATGTCCTGCGTCTGGTTGCGCAGCAGAAAATCTTTTTCCGCGCGACGCAGGCTAAGCAGGTCTATCATCAGCGGCATGGCGGCGGGCGGAATGAGCCGCTCGATGGCGTGGGCGCGCTGGCGAAAACGGCCTTCAAGCCCCGTATCCACGTGACCGAGGCGGCCATACAGCTCAACCAGTTCGATAAATATAGCCTCGTGCCGACGGATCTGCCGCCCGATTTCATCTGTGCCCGCCATGGCCTGCCGCTCGTGCTCCATCGTGGGCAGGCGGTGAAGTTCAGCTACAAGCGCGATGATGTTGGCAACTTCGTTGCGCACCAGACCGAGGTAGCGCGAGCGCGCCGCCGGGTAACTCAGCTCTTGCCAGGACAGTATGAAATCCTTCTCATAACCGCGCGCCTCATCCATGCCCTCATCTATATTCAGGATGGCTGCATCCATTGGTATATGCACGTCCTGAATATTCCGCAGTTGGGAAGCAAGCTCCGATGAGAGGATATTGGCCATCGCCGCGAGCAGGACAAGAAGCGCGATACCGGTGCCCAGCCCGAGCATGAGCTGGGCGCGCAGCCCCAGTCGGCGCACCATACCGCGTGGCGACGGTTCAATTCTGGCAGTGGATGGAATCATGGACAAGATCAATACCCCTCAAGAAAATGTGCAACGCTCGCCAGCTCCTGTTCGAACTTTGGCAACAGCGCCGCCAGCGCTTTATTATTGCCCGCCTTGCCCGCCTGTTCCATTCCCGCGCACAACTCACCCAGCGCCATCGCCCCCACCGAGCGCGACGATGATTTGAGCTTGTGCGCCAACGCACCGGCAGTGGCTGCCTGACCCGACGCGCAGGCGGTGCGCAGTTCCGCCGCTATCTTGGCCGCGCTGAGGCGGAAGTCGTGCAGGAACTCGCGGATCGCTGCCTCGTCATCACCGATCAACGCCTTGAGCACATTCACATCCACAGGCAAGGGGGATGAAGCTTGCAGTCTGTTAACCATGGGGACATCTCCTTCATTCTCATGCGAGCCACGAGGTAGCCATTTATCCAGCATCGCTTTTAGGCTGACCAGTTGCACCGGCTTACTCAGGTAATCATCCATGCCGACTTCTCGGCAATGTGCGGCTTCACCTTTGAGTGCATTGGCAGTGAAGGCGATGATGGGAATACGTGTCTTGCCGGTTTCGGCGGAACGGATGGAGGTGGTCAGCTCGTAGCCGTCCATCTCCGGCATGTGCAGGTCGGTGATCAGGATGCCGTAATCGCCGCTCTGCCACAGCTCCAGCGCATCGCGACCATTACCGACGATATCTGCGGTTTGCCCGAGCAGCTTGAGTTGTTGCAGGACGACTTTTTGGTTGATCTCGTTGTCTTCGGCGACCAGGATCAGGCTGCCTTGTTGGCGCGCTTCTTCGCGGGACAACGGCGTCAATACCGTTTTGACTTCACCAGTTACTGCTTGCCAGTCAGACACCTTAACCCTGCCGGAAGCGACCGCCACCGCCTTCAGCAAAACCTTGCGAGAAAGCAAGTTGCCATCTACCAGCACCAGATCATCTTCCTCTACACGCGGCTTGCGGCGCTGCCCGCGCCGGATGACGACAAAGTGTGTTTGCTGTGCAGGGTGGGCGCGCGCTGCGGCGCGCAGCTGATCCAGCGGCAAGTTGGCGGCGGCGGTGTCGACCACCACGATGCACATGCCGGGTGGACGCTTGGCTATCCATTCCTTGACTGCCGCTAATTCCGCCTGCCGCTCGACCTTTGCACCCGCATGCACAAGATAGGCGCCGATATCATCGGCAAGACCCTCGCTACCTCCTGCCACCAGACAGTTCAGTCCGGCAACCAGACTGGGAGTGGCTTCCGGCTGCTCCGGCACCCGTTGGAAAGCCAGGCGCACAATGAACACCGAGCCTTTGCCCGGTTCACTCTGTACTGAAATATCGCCGCCCTTGATATTTACCAGCTGCCGCGAGATAGCCAAGCCCAGTCCGGTACCGCCATAGGTGCGGGTTGTGGATGAGTTGGCCTGGGAAAAGGGCGTGAACAACCGCGCCTGCGTTGCAGCGTCCATACCGATGCCGTTATCGGTCACGCGAAACTCCAGCTTCACCTGTTCTGCTGTGCTTTCTGTCGGCAAGGTGCGAACCGACACCTTGCCCTGCCTCGTTTGCCCGCTGGAAAACTTGACCGCGTTATTGGTCAGGTTGACCAGTATCTGGCGCAAGCGCCCGGGATCGCCCATGACTTGCGCAGGAATGCCGGGGTCAGTGAACAGCGTCAGCTCCACATCTTTGTGCAAGGCGATGTGGCTCATGGTTTCGCATGCCGACTCCACCACATCGGCAATAGACATGGGCACGCTTTCGATCTGCAGCTTGCCCGCCTCGATCTTGGAGAAGTCGAGAATGTCGTCGATGATGGACAACAAGGCGAACGCCGAATCGTGGATGATGTTGGCCATCTCCGTCTGCGCACCATTCAAACTGCTCTGCTGCAACACATCCACCATGCCGATCACACCGTTCATCGGCGTGCGTATCTCATGGCTCATGGCGGCAAGGAATTCAGACTTGGCGCGGTTGGCCTTCTCGGCTTTGAGCATGGCCTGCTCCATGGCAAGCGTGATGCGCTTTCGTTCGCGGATGTCGCGCAGAATGCCGGTGAAATAACGCGCCCCCTGTACAAGATATTCGCTGATAGAGAGCTCCATCGGGATGAGTTCGCCGCTTTTGCTTTTTCCTACGATCTCCCGCCCGATGCCGATGATGCGCGTCTCACCGGTACGCATATGGCGATCCAGGTAGCTGTCATGGGCGGAATGGTCGGGTTCTAGCATGAGCATGGAAACGTTTTCCCCGATCACCTCATCGTGGCTATAGCCGAGTATCTTCTCCACCGCCGGGTTGGCAGAAAGGATGATGCCTTGGTCGTTTATGGTGATCACGCAATCCATCATGTGATCGACCACAGAGCGGATCTCTTCTTCCTTTTTACTTATGTCCAGATTGGTTTGTTCCAGCGCAGCAGTGCGCGACGATACTTTTTGTTCGAGCTCTTCATTGAGCTGGCGCAGCGACTCCTCAGCCTGCTTGCGGTCTTCGATCACGCTCAATAATGCGCGCCGCGATTGATTGGCGGCGGCTAGCAGCTCTTGCGCCAATTTTTCAGATGCCAGGACTTCCTCGTTGCGAATCTGTTCCGTCAAGTCGGTTGCCACCAGACAGAAAACTGCGGATATCTCATGGATGAACAGATCGTTCACGGACAGCGAAACTGGGACCCGCGCTCCGTTTCCTGTGACAAGCTCAAGCTGAACGCGGCGCTTCCCGCCTGATCCATTGTCCAGCAACGGTTGAAGGATTTTCCGGCTGTCCGGTGCAATAAAGGTAGAGAACGTGGCGCCGATCACTTTTTCGAGTGGCGTCTTGAGTATCTCTGCAAAGCTCTGGTTGGCGTACAAAATGACGCCCTCCGCAGATAGGGTCAGCGCACCTTCGCTCATGTTTTCGATCAGCAACCGGTAAGACTGGTCGGTGCCTTTGAGCGTAAAAATCTGCGCGCCAGCCGCCCCAGTGACGAACAATGCGTCCGACTCACCGCTGAATATCTCGCTCAGGGTCGCTTCGGCTTTTTCAAGCCGGGCGCGCAAATCCCGGTTGTCTGCGAGCAACTTCTCTGAGGTGGGATAGTTTGGCATTACGCCTTCTTCCGTATTTCCAGCCCCATCAGCACCTTCTCGGTATCCGACAGATCGCCGATGATGCGGCGCAACGGGGGGGGGAGTTTTCTGATCAGTGTGGGAATGGCGATGATCTGCTCACCCTGAGCGAGTTGCGGCTGCTGGTACAGATCGATCACGTCCAGCTCATATCGACCCCGCAGGTTTTCTTCACAGATCTTTTTGATGTTGACGATCGCGTTGACGGATTTAGGCGACTGTCCGGCGATGTACAGTTTCAGGATGTAGCGGCTTGAAACCACCTTGGGCGATGCGCTCATGGCTTTGGGAGGCTCGGGCGGAGATGAATTCTTCTTCATTTCGAGCCGCCTTTTTGTTTGTTCGGTTTTGCGTCCACTTTGCGGATCAACCCCATGTCCACAAGTCCCTGCGCCAGTTGCGCTTTCTCTGCCTTTTCCTGGTCGATGATTGTTAACGAGGCGACCTCCTGCACCGCAAACTCGGCACGCAACATGGCGACCTGCGCTTCCAGCGTGGTGCGTTTGCGTTCCAGTTCGATGCGCCGCAGCTCGACTTCCTGATCGTGCACTAACAACGTGGCTTCTTTTTCCGCCTCTTTCGTCAGGCGCGCTGAGCCGGTCAGCACGCCCTCCGGTCCGACGTATACGTCGCGCAGTTCCACGCCTCGATCGGTCAACAAGAACTCGCGTATCTGGTTCGAATGCGCCATACCGCGCGATTTCAGGATGGACAGGCAGCGATTACGTTCGCCGCCGCTGTCGATGTCCTTCAACAACAGCCAAGTGTCGATCACGGACGAAATGGCGACATCGGTTTGTTCGAGCGGATTTCCGCTCTGCGCCAGATTGGTGAACAGGCCCGTGATCTGTCTTGTTTTCAGGAAATCCACCAGCCGCATCAACATCGATTTGACTTCGATCTGATTGTCACCGATGACAAAACTGTTCAACGGATCCATGATCACCACCTGCGGTTTGAAGTCATCGATCAATTTGTGTTTCAAGGCCAGGTGCGTTTCCAGGCCCGCGGACGAGGGACGGTCCGCATAAATCTGCAGCAGACCTTTCTTGACACACGGTTGCAGGTCGATGCCGATGGAACGCATGTTGCGCATGATCTGATCGGGGGATTCTTCAAAGGAAAAG
Organism: Sideroxydans sp.; assembly: GCA_024636935.1. Lineage (GTDB taxonomy): Bacteria > Pseudomonadota > Gammaproteobacteria > Burkholderiales > Gallionellaceae > Sideroxyarcus. The sequence goes on from JAGXGC010000004.1 coordinate 36,656, forward strand.
TACAGTACGCGTTCGCCGCGACGGCAGGCGGCATCGGCAAAGTGTGCGGCGAGACTGCTCTTACCGGTGCCCGCCGTACCGGAGACCAACACGCTACTGCCCCGGTAATAACCTTTACCGCCCAACATCGCATCGAGACGCGCAACGCCGCTGGAAATACGCTCACTGGAGGCTTTATGATCCAGACTCAGCGACGTGACCGGCAGCACCGAAATGCCGTCTTCGTCGATCAGGAACGGATACTCGTTGGTGCCATGGGTAGAGCCGCGATACTTGACCACACGCAAGCGGCGCGAAGAGGTCTGCTCGCTCACGCGATGGTCGAGCACGATCACGCAGTCGGAGACGTATTCTTCCAGGCCCTGGCGTGTCAGCGTTCCTTCGCCGCGTTCGCCGGTGATGACGGCCGTCACGCCTTTATCTTTCAGCCAGCGAAACAGGCGACGCAGTTCGGCACGCAGGATGGCCGGATCGGGCAGACCGGCAAACAATGTTTCGATGGTATCCAGCACCACACGTTTGGCGCCGATGGCATCAATGGCTGCCCCAAGACGGATGAACAAGCCTTCCAGATCGTATTCACCGCTCTCTTCGATTTCGCTGCGCTCGACATAGACATGATCCAGCACGATCTTTTTTCGCGCGGCCAAGCCTTTCAGATCGAAACCGAGTGAGACGACGTTCTGGGTCAGGTCTTGGGCTGTCTCTTCGAAAGACATAAACACGCCCGGTTCGTTGTACTGCGTCGCGCCACGCACCAGGAACTCCATCGCGAGCAGCGTCTTGCCGCAGCCTGCGCCGCCGCAGATAAGCGTCGGTCGGCCTTTGGGCAATCCTCCACCGGTGATCTCGTCCAGCCCCTGAATGCCGGTTGGCGCTTTGGGGAGTTGCGGCCTGGATCTTGAGATTGATCTGACCTTGGCTGCCGGTTTGGATATTGCTGCAGGCTTGAGCTTGGTCATAAGTTGGTTTCCGATGGATTTTCAGATTCGGCGCTGGGGTAACGAGGATCTTTTCCAGTCTGTCCCAGCAGTTCGTTCACTTCATGCTTGAGGTCAAGGATGCGACCCTCACGCCCCGAGGTCACGTCATGCCAGCGGCGCAACTCATCCAACTGTTCGGCAAGTTTGGCTTCATTCAGCTTGCGCTCGGTGATGTCTCGCAATATTCCCAGCCCACCAGTGACCCCGTTGTCGCCCAACGGCGAAATGCTGCTATCGGCATCAAAATATTCGCCTGACTTTTTGGCTATGCGCAGTCTGAAAGATGTAGTGGCTTCGCCGCCCAGTACTTTCAAGAAGATGTCGTTGGCGAACGGCAAGTCGTCCGGATGGACAATTTGCCCGAACGGCTTGCCAATCCATTCTTCTGTTGCCCAACCTGTAATCCGTTCAAAGGCGTTGTTGAGGGAACGAAAAGTTCCGTCCGGCTCTAGCAGATAGATGATGTCGTAGGCATGCTCGAAGATGCCGCGGTAGCGCACATCGCTTTCACGTAGCGTATTTTCCGCACGCTTGCGTTCGGTGATGTCAATAAAAGTGACGATCGCGCCTATGGTAACCCCGTCGGATTCGATGGGATGCGACCAGTATTCAATAGGGATAGCGACGCCGTCCTTGCGCCAGAAAACCTCATCGGAAACATTGATGGGTTGATTTACTCGGTAAGCGCGATATGCCTTGCATTCATCTTCAGGATAGGAACTGCCATCGGCTCGGGAATGATGGATGAGATTATGAAGGTGCTTGCCCATCACTTCAGCTTCGTTCTGGTAACCCAGCATTTTCAGGAAAGCACGATTGACGAAAGTACAGTCACCATTGCTATCCACCCCATAAGCACCTTCAGCCATCGAATTAAGCATTCGATGCAAACTCTCATTGGAGTCCCGCACCGCTTTCTGTGCCTGCTTAAGTTGCGTGATGTCTTCCTTGATCGCCAGATAGTGAGTCACTCGACCATCGGCCTGGCGCACTGGCGACACCAACGCTGACTCGATGTATTCACTGCCGTCCTTGCGCCGGTTGATGAATTCGCCTTTCCATATTTCACCACGCGTCAGATGCGCCCACATTTCCTCATAGTTTTTCTTGGGTGTTTTGCCGGACTGAAGCAGGCGAGGGTTCTGTCCGATAAGTTCGGCGACGCTATAACCGCTCGTCCTGGCAAATGCCTCATTGACATATTCAATGTTTGCGTCAAGGTCGGTGATATCGATCGCGCTTGGACTTTGCTCTACTGCCAGCGAGAGCTTGCGCAACGACTCCTCAGTACGCTTTCGTTCAGTAGTGTCGATCGCTGTGGCATAGGTGATGCCATCGTGCTTGTCATAGTAAGCCGTCCACGACAGATCAATCACACTGCCGTCTTTGCACTGGTAGCGGTTATCGAAATACAACGTCGGCCGGCTTTCTACCTGCTGCGTCATTTCATCCGCGGTCTTTTGCCTGTCATCTGCCAAAACGAAGTCAAGGAACGGCTTTGCAATAAGTTCACTTTCGGAATATCCGGTTAGTTTTGAAAATGCTGGATTGACCTGCGTGAAGCAGCCGTACGGATCGGCAATACACATCGGGTTGATTGAAAGCACAAAGAATTTTAAATACTGCTCCTTATCCTGCTCCAGCTTCTTGCGGGCGGTTATGTCACGCGCAATGCCCAACACGCCAGCCAGTTTTCCACCGGCATCACGCATCGGTGTCTTGACGGTTTCCAGCAGAGCGCGATGTCCGTCGTCGGCAAAGACAACCCATTCTTCATTGATGCAGGAATCTTTCGCCGCCATGGCGATACGGTCATGCTCGCGAAAAGATGTCGCCAATTCCCTGTCCACAAAATCAAAATCTGATTTGCCGACAATATCCGCTTCTCTTGCGCCAAAGAAGCGCTCAAACATCGGGTTGCAGCTCTGATAGATGCCCTCGACATCCTTCAACCAGATCAGATCGGGTATGGCATTCACCAAGGTACGCAAACGGGTTTCTTTCTCCTCCAGCAAGAGCGCCAATTTATTGCGTTCGGTAATATCTTCTCCGATGCTCGCCGTTCCGATCACCTCACCCTCTATCGAACGCAGCACCGAATTATTCCAGCGTATCAGCCGACGCTCGCCCGAACGGGTGAGTATCTCGTTCTCGTGATGCAGCCCCCCGGACTGGTTGTCGATCAGCGAGGTGAAAAATTCATTTCGTAAACCTTGAATTTCGGGCGGCACGAAAAGATCCCACCAGTTTTTACCGATGACTTCCTCGCGCTTCCATCCAGTCAGGCGCAACAGGTAATCATTGCAATAGGTGATCCGCGCCTCGCGGTCCAGCATCATTGAAATCAGTTCTACATTCCCCAACAGGTCGCTGAAGCGCCGTTCGCTCTCGCGCAGTTCTCCATTGGCGCGGGCGATTTCCAGTTCAGCCATCTTCAGGTCATGGATATCCGTGCAGGTGCCAAACCACTTGAGGATGTTGCCGTCGGCATCCAGCAGTGGCACGCCGCGCATCAGCCACCAGCGGTACTCCCCATCGGCGCGGCGCAAGCGGCTTTCGATGGAGTAGGTGGCCAGATCCCTGGTTGCGTTCTGCCAAGCGTCCCATGCCTGCTGCTGGTCGTCCGGATGAAACGGCTTGTTCCACCCATGCCCCAGACTTTCCTCCAGCGTGAGTCCGGTGTAGTCCATCCAATGTTGGTTTATATAAGTGCCCCAGCCGTCCGCGCGTGTGATCCAGACGATCTGCGGCATGGATTCGGCCAGCGTGCGGAATTCAATTTCGCTAGCTCGAAAACCTTCCTCGATCCGCTTCCGTTCAGTGATGACTTGGGTGAAGAAAACGATCCCGCCGATTTCACCTCCCGCCTTGCGCCAGGGGCGCGCCTCCCATTGCAACCACTCGGTCGAACCGTCTGCTCGAGGAAAAGGGTCTTCGTCGCAATGCTCGGTTGCGCCGGCCTGAACGCGCTGGTGAATATCTTTCCAGCGTTGCGGGGCATCCGGGAAGATCTCGTAATGTGACTTGCCGATGATATTCTGGCCGGAGAGGTGGTAATCCTGTATCCACCGTTCACTGGTCTGGATATAGCGCATCTGCGTATCCAGCATGGCGATGGCCGCCGGGGTGTGCTGGATGAATTCTTTGAGCAATGCTTCGCTCGCCGCGAGATCGTTCTCGGCCTGCTTGCGAGCAGTGATGTCCTGCAAGGTCGCCAGGCGATAAGGCGTGCCATCCAATGAAACGTATTCCGCCGAGAGCAGAGCATGGACTAGATTTCCGTCTCGAGTGCGCAAAGTCACTTCGACATTACGCAAAGAATCCCCCGCACTTAGGCCGAGCACGAGCAACTTTTGGAACTCATCCTCGCTAATGGCACCTAGATCCACCCAGCTCTTTCCCATGATCTCCTGCCGGGTATAACCAAGAAAATCGGCATACGATCGATTGACATCTACGATCGTGCCTTCAGTCGTGCCAATGGCGATCATGGCGGGGTTGGATTCGAATATCGTTGAGAATTTCTCTTCACTCTTACGCAACGTTTCTTTCGCTCTTTGGCGTTCGGATATGTCGCGCATCACGCCCACTGCTTGCCAACTCCCTTTTACTTCGAATGCGGTAACAGATAACTCGACAGGGAATTCACTGCCGTCCTTGCGAATGGCAGTTACCTCGTTGAGGATTCCAATCAACGGCCCCTTCCCTGTCTTTTGAAAATTGGCAAAACCGCGTTGCGCATCGGTGTGGTAGTGCGAAGGTGCAAGCAACAGGTGCGCCTGCTTCCCGATCGCTTCTTCCCGGGTGTACTGGAATTTCCTTTGCGCTGCCGGATTCCAGTCAGTGATGCGGTCCTGCTCGTCAACGATAACAATTGCTTCCTGAGCCGAGGTGTTGATCTGCCGCAACAGTTCGTCACTCTTGAGTCTTTTGAAGACCAATGAGTAGAGCACTGGAGAAATGATCAGGGTTAGCAGGACGGCATCGATCAGGTTCTGGTAAAAAATTGAAATATGTGTATCGATGAAGGGGCCATGGATTACAGACATAATCAAAAATTCGACCAGCATGATGAGCAAAACCAAGACAAGCACGACCCCCCAAGGGGTCTTGAACATCGTCGGTAACTTCCAATTATTCATGATGGGTTCATTTGAATATTGAATACTCAGTCTGCGATTGGCTCGCTCTTGTGATTATTGAAACAAAGCAACTATGAAAGAGTCAGCGCATGGCTAGGCATCAGTTACTACTTATCTCCCCCTGTCTGTATCGTCTGTTCGCTATGGCACATATGAATGCTGCAAGACACTTGATGAATTTCTTACAGGCGTTCTAACTTTATGTATGGAAAGAAAGTATTCGTCTCATCTAATATTTATTCGGTTTGGGGGCGCTACGTCGCGTAGGTGACCGAAAGAAGAGTTGCCGGATTGGACGAGTCATTTATGAGCCAGGGCATTTGTAATGCCAAGTGAGATGAAATCCTTGCCCGACCTGAATGACTGGCGCTTACCAATAGCCACACGCTGATCGTTAGCTATCGGTTATGTTGTATGACAGTTTGGGGAAAGGGACCTTGAAGTTTTACCAAAACGCCAACGGGAAACGACTGTTTCATGCTGGAAAGCGGACATCGCTACAGTCCGAAGAGGTGGATTTTTCAGCACATCGAGATAGTCCGCTTTGGCCGAGAACCTGCCCGTCTCTTCATTGGCCAGAGCAGACTGTGGAGGTTTCCTGAAAAGGCTGACGGATCATTCTGAAGCGATGTCCGCTACACAACTAACATCGGTCATTGATCGACACTGATTAGATGGTGCTCGGGCGACGCTTGCTAAAGCGAATGCGTTGCGACAGCAGCGGCGTGAGCTGGGAAGTTATACCGGGTTGATTGGTTTTTCCGCATTGCTGAGCAATGCGACCTTGCCGCAATTCACCCTTTCGCTTCATAAAACCGGATTAGATTACGTCCGGCTTCCTTGGCCTGATACATCGCGATATCCGCCCACTTGAGAATATCTTCGGTGCTGGCTTGGCGGCCAAGGAACACCACCACGCCAATACTCGATGTGCAACGATGTTTGATTGCGGATTCATTGTCTCCGTCGCTCCGAATCGTTAGTTCATAAGGTTCGGCCAAAGCAAGACGGATTTTTTCCGCCACGATACCGGCTTCTGCAGCAGACCTGTCTTTATCCGCATCCAGCTCGCGCAACAGCACCACGAACTCATCACCACCAAAACGCGACACCGTATCCGTTTCCCGCACACAAGCACCGATACGGCTCGCCACTTCGACCAGCAACAAGTCGCCTGCGCCATGCCCGTGCGTATCATTCAGCGCCTTGAAGTTATCCAAATCCAGAAACAGCAGCGCGCCATAATGGCCGCTGCGTTTACCGGCAGCCATCGCCTGCGTCAGCCTATCGGCCAATAAACGCCGGTTGGGCAGTTGCGTCAAAGCATCGTAGAAGGCCAGCGTGTGAATTCGCTCTTCCGCCACTTTGCGCTCGGTAATATCGTAAAACCAACCCAAAACGCCCGCTTCATTCCGATAGTCCAAATTGAAGTAGGACGACAGCACCCATTTCTTCCTGCCGCCCGGGATATTCAGCTCAATCAGTTTATTGCTGACACTTTTACCGCGAGACAAGGCTTGGAGTATTTCTTCGTATTCCTGCGGCTTCGCGTAGTAAATCTTCGGGTCGATTCCGGCAACTTGATCGGCTGGCGCCTCGATCAGCTCGGCATAACGCTGATTGGAAAACAGCACCTTGCGCCCGCCCGTGTTGGCAATCCGCACGGCAATAGGGCTGGTCTCCAGCATCAGGCGAAACCGCGCCTCATCGTTTAGCAGAATCTTTTTGGCGCGCCGCAGAGGCAACCAGAAGCCGAGCGAAACCAGACTGAAAATCACGATCGCGATAGCGTACTTCCAAATACGTCTGTGCCATGCAGCCAGATAGTCCTCCTCCGAAATGCCCGCGAAAACAATCAGTGGAAACTCGCCGACCTGCCTGAAGCCCAACTGTCGCTTGATACCATCCACGGGTGATTTGCTCAAATAGACGCCCTGTGTGTCGCCGTTCTCGATATATTTTTTGACGGCCAACGGTACGACTTTGCCCATCAATTGCTCATTGGGCGGATAGCGTGCCACAAGGTGAAGTTCTTTGTCGTACATGGCGACTAAGCCATGAGCTCCCAGATCAAGCTTTCGGTACAAAGTTTGAAAATGATCCAGATCCAGAATGACCACCACGACACCAGCAAAACCGCCCGTATCAAAATTCAGCCGGCGCGTCATCACAATGGTCCATTTGTTGAAGGTGCGCGAAATAAGCGGGGGAGAAATCACCAGCCCCGCATTCGGGTTGCTTTGGTGGACTGTGAAGTGCGAACGATCGGCGATATTGATAGGGGGAGTCAGATCAAGCGAACTGTATATGTGATTTCCCGCAGCATCTGAAATATGGATCGCTTCCACTTCCGGCTCGCCCTCAGTTTGCGCTCTAAGCAAAGCATGAATTTGCTGCCGGCGCACACCACTCACACCATGCAAAGCGCGCATGTCATTCGGCCGCAGATTCCTTTGCACTTCGTGCAACAGCAGATCGCCTTTATCCACGATAGCCAGCGCATGCACTTCCAGCAACCGGGTGAGATTTTCGACCTCCACTTTGGCATGTCGGGTCTCATCCCGATATTCATTGGTCAGACTCACCAATAACAAAACGATGAAGCCCGCCAAACCGGCAACACCGGTAAATACAGTCAAGCTAAAAAATCGACGGTAAGTAGTGGGAGCATCCTTCATGTAGTTTGTACCTGTAGATTTTTACACTCCGAGTTTTCATACCCGTCGGTGAAGGTGGCCACGCAAATCTGTGCGGCCAGCCTGTACCTAGGCTTATTTCGCGCACAAGATGCCGCAATCTATTTGAAGTGTGTATTCTTTTGCAGACAGGGTCTGTGCGATATGGCACACAGCCTGTTCCCGGGAAATCGCCAATGTCGCACCATATTGAAAGAACTCATCTTGCGGGCAGGTCTCGAGCATCGAGCTAAAGCATCGCAATTGTTTTCAGCAACGACCACTTCGGGTTAGCAAGCGACGGCCAAGCATCATCAAACTCTTAGTTTTGAACGTCCGCTGTCAGGAGTGAAGCGGACCACTCTTTAGAATTTTCAAGCAGCCTTCTCAGCAATTCCCCACCGTCTCTTATGGCCGAATTTCTGTCTGCCGCATCCTCGGCCGTAGTGGTCATTGACGCCTAGAGTTCGTTACTTCGGCTGTGTGGACCGAGCCATCCCTCGAGAATGTAGTGTTTAAGCTCTACTACTCACATTAAAGCGGACTTGGGAGGGTGACAGGAATGTTTGTCGCTGCTGGTGGCGGAGGAATATCTGTGGGAAGCTCAATGAAAAAGGCGCGCTGTCCAGGCGCGCCTTTACTCTTCAATAACTACCCGGGTTACTCTCCGAGCACGTGACCTTCAACGGTTTCGCCATATTTGCAATTCTCTTCATGAAAATCCTTCTTGGCAGCTGCGATGCCAGTTTTCGCACGAGGATCCGCTGGGCGGTCATGCGACATCACAAAAGTCGCCACATCCCATGACTCCTGATCCGTGAGCGTGCCGCCCTTGGCCAGGGGCATATTGCCCTTGATGAATCCCGCAGCCGTGTCGATGCGGTGCAGACCGGCACCCCAATTGAAAGACTCCTTACCCCACAGTGGCGGGAAGGCGAACTTTCCGGCGACTTTTATACCCTCTCCATTGCTTCCGTGGCATATCTGGCAGTTAGCAGTAAAGACTTTCTGACCACGAGCATAGTCCGGCGCGAGTTCGGGTTTATTCAGCTTAGGGAATCCTGCGCCCTTGAGCTTGGTATTGACCGGCGCACCGGTCGACATCCAGTAGGCATATGAGACCAGCGCCGTCAATTCTGGGGTGCCAGATTTGGGGGCGGTGCCGTTCATGCTGTATTCGAAACAGCCCTGCAGTCTCTCCTCAAAAGTATTGACCTGTTTGGTCTTTGCCCGGTATGCCGGATAGCGCACATAGGCGCCCCAAAGCGGAGCGGAATCTGCCATGCGTCCCGAGTCGAGGTGACAGTTGCTGCAGTTCAGGCCGTTGCCGACATATTTCTTGGCAAAGTGTTGCGTGTCGGTAAAGATGGATTTCCCAAGCCGGACAGCATCGCCGAATTCGTTTTTAGGAATGTCGCGCTCGGCAGGTGGCGTGAAGGTTTTTTCTTCTGCGGCAAACGCTGAGGTTGCGACCAGAAAAAGCAGGATGGCAATTTTCATTTGGTCACTCCTTGTGAAAGATAGGCGGAAACTGCCTTTATTTGTCCATCGGTCAGCTTGTCGGACACTGTTTTCATCAACCCGATTGCGTCATTGCTGCGTGAACCCGACTTCCAGTTGGCGATCTGAGCGGCGGTATAGCGTGCAGGTTGGCCGGTTATTTGGGGAAAGTCGCGACTGATGCCCTGACCATTTTCGCCGTGACATTGGAAGCAGGCAGGTATGCCTTTGGGCCAGTCGCCATTCTTGGCAAGCGATTCGCCTTCTGCCAGCAATGCGGCATCTTCAGTTGAGGCCTTTGCTGCAGGCAGAGGCAACTTCGAGAAATAGGCTGCATATTGGGCCATGTCAGCCTCGGACATAGATTTTGCGACCGATTGCATCATGGGATTGCTACGTGTTCCGGCGCGGAAATCCTGCAATTGTTTGACGAAGTAGGCCGGTTCCTGTCCTCCCAATCGAGGAAATTCATTCTTGCCGACGCCGTTTTTGCCATGGCAGACCTCGCAGCTTGAGACGTTGATTTTTGTCGACGTATCCGCTGCTTGTGCCAGTAGCGGGAGCATTCCCAGTACCAGAAAGATCAGTTTCATTGTTTTTCCTTTGCAACATTTGGGCACTCTCAATTGCATTGCGCGGCGCGAGTGCGTGACGCCGCTGAGTTTTTTCGCGGCTTACCTGTAAAGTTTGCAAATTGCAGATTTACCGGCAAATCAGATATTAGCATTTTATAATATGCTTACTATAGTATTTTGCTTGGTTATTGCGGCGCTCTTAAATTCTTCGCACGGCGCGAGTGCATGACGTCGCTGAGTAATCTTTCTCGGCTTAGCGATATTGCTCGCAAATTGAAGAGGCGATTATTCGCTGACGGCACTATTTGTTACGTGCGCTTGCACACATAGGGGTGATTATTGATTCAGCAGTGCCTATTTTCTGCGTGGGAATACACCATATAGGCATACCAAACGGCCTAGCTATTGGCAGTATTCAAGTGGACTAAAAAGTTGTATGGGAGATGGGGATGCTCAGTCAATCTTTTGCATCATCAAATCTGATCTGATCGCGCCCTGCCGCTTTGGCTTGATACATCGCTGCATCCGCTCGCTTTGAAATATCCTCATAGCTACCTTCATGATCGACGAACAATGTCACGCCGATACTTGCGGTGCAGTGATGCTCTACAGTGCTGTCGGGCTGCCCTTCTTTCCTGACGGTCAGCTGGTAGGATTCAGATAATGCGCTGCGAATCTTTTCTGCCACGCTGCCCGTGCCAAGCCGCTGCCGGGCCAGAGAATGCTGAGAATGCCGTGATTGGTGATGAAGTGATGGACGGTGAGGCCGAATAACAGATAGCACAGTGCGACCCCAATCTGCATCAGCCAGACACTGAAAGCATTGCGTACCGTAGAGGTGATAGATTTCACTATGTGTTTATGTATTCCTGATGAATGCTGTTCAGGGAAATTAATGGATCGATAGTACGCTTAACCTGCATAACATCAGCCCCGCTTGCTTTCCGTTAGTGCTGTGCTTTTGGATTCAATGCATGTGAGCAGTTCGTTCCAGGATTTCGCGAAAGATCGCGCGCCATCTCGCTGAAGTTTTTCAGCAAGTGCTTCTTCATAGATCCCCTGCCGGGCGAATTCCGCGATCACTGCTTCAGCATCGCTCTCATCTATCCTCATTACATTATTGGCATTGCCATGCTCGGCGAAGGCGAGCAGCGTCTTCTCGGGCATGGTGTTGATGGTGCCTGGGGCTGCGAGTGCGTCGATATATAAGGTGTCTGCAGCGGCGGGATCTTTAGTGCCGGTGCTGGCCCACAGCAATCGTTGTGGCCGGGCACCAGCAGCGGCCAGCTTCTGCCACCGCGGGGATGCCAGTTGATCGCGGTAGGCTTGATAGGTGCGCGTGGCGATGGCGATGCCAAGGCGGTTATGCAATGCTTCCGGCACCTTGTCTTTGATAGCCACATCCCAGCGGCTGATGAAAAGCGATGCAACCGAACCCACCGCCGGGTCCAGGTCGGAGGCGATGCGCCGCTCAATACCGCGCATATAGGCTTCGCTTGCGGCGATGTATTGCTCCCGCGAGAACAACAGTGTGACGTTCACTGGCACACCCGCAAAGATCGCTTCCTCGATGGCCGGAATGCCTGCTGGTGTACCTGGGATCTTGATGAACATGTTGTTGCATTGCGCGCTCGCATGCAGTTTTGTCGCTGCCGCTATCGTGCCGGCAGTGTCATCGGCCAGCAAGGGCGAGACCTCTAATGACACCCAACCGTCTACGCCGCCAGTGGCTTCGTAGATAGGGCGAAAAAGTTCGGCTGCCTGAAGCAAGTCTTCCAGCGCGAGTTCGAAGAACAGCACCTCCCCCAACTTGCCCTCGAGTGCTTTTTTGAGAATGGCATCATCGTAGAGATCACTATTCTGAATGGCGTGATCGAAGATGGTGGGATTGGAGGTCAGCCCCGTCACGGATAGCTCGCCGATATATCGGGCCAGTATGCCGCTGGTCAGTAGCTCGCGTGTGATGTTATCGAGCCAGATACTTTGACCGAGATCGTGCAAATTCTGTGTGGCGTTCATTTCTTCTCCTTCAAAAATATCTAACTGGGATGCAGCCATCACCATATCCCTTTCTGCCCACCGCTATCCTGCCAATTTCACAGCAATGTCCTCCAATGCTTGGTGCATCGCCGTGACAATAAGATTGTCAGCGGCTGCCTGATCGATTTCCGGAATATCCCAACCGAATCTCCGGCGGTATTTTTGAACCACGCTACGCATGTCATCAACGATCTCGTTGTGGTACGCATTCAATTCGATCTGTTCCATTTTTTTCATGATGTTTCTCCTTTGTATCCAAGCGTTATCGGTTTGATCCACACAACGAAACAGCCTTCCTTGTCCGGCTCTCCCATCTCGCTGGATGGCAACAGCCACGCGGTGTCATCCTTTCCATTTCCAGTCACGTATCTCCGGCATGTCCTGACCATGCTTGTCGATGTAGTGCTTGTGCTCAATCAGTTTGTCTTTGAGTTGCTGCTTCAGATAGTTGCCTTTGTCGCCGGTCTGCGGCAAGCGGTCGATGGCGGCCATCACCAGATGGAAACGATCCAGATCGTTCAGCACCGTCATGTCGAACGGCGTGGTGATGGTGCCCTCCTCCTTGTAGCCGCGGACATGGATGTTGTCGTGGTTGGTGCGGCGGTAGGTCAAGCGGTGGATCAGCCACGGGTAGCCATGGAAGGCGAAGATCACCGGCTTGTCCATGGTGAACAGCTCATCGAAATCCATATCGCTCAAACCATGCGGGTGTTCGATCTGCGGTTGCAACCGCATCAGGTTGACGACGTTCACCACGCGGATCTTCAGTTCGGGCATGTGCTCGCGCAGAATGGAGACGGCGGCCAAAGTTTCCAGCGTCGGCACGTCGCCGCAGCAGGCCATGACCAAGTCGGGTGCTACCGCCTGATCATTGCTGGCCCATTGCCAGATGCCGACACCCGCGGTGCAGTGTTTGACGGCCTCGTCCATGGTCAGCCACTGCGGCGCCTGATACTTGCCCGCAATCACTACGTTGACGTAATGACGGCTGCGCAAGCAATGGTCCCACACCGAAAGCAGACAGTTGGCATCGGGCGGCAGGTACACGCGCACGATGGAAGCCTTCTTGTTGATCACATGATCGATGAAGCCGGGGTCCTGATGGGTGAAGCCGTTGTGCATCTGCTGCCAGACGTGGGAGGCCAACAGATAATTCAGCGACGCTATTTCCCGGCGCCATGGAATATCTTCGGTGATTTTCAGCCACTTGGCGTGCTGGTTGAACATCGAATCGATGATATGGATGAACGACTCGTAGCAGTTGAACAGGCCGTGCCGTCCGGTGAGCAGATAGCCTTCCAGCCAGCCCTGACACTGATGCTCGCTCAACATCTCCATGACGCGGCCGTCCTTGGCGAGGAACTCATCGTTGTCTTGCACCCTTGCCTCCCACTGCCGATCGGTCACCTCGAACACGGCACCCAAACGATTGGAAAGTGTTTCGTCCGGACCGAAGATACGGAAATTACGTTGCGCCTGATTGAGCTTGGTTACATCGCGCAGGAACACTCCCAACTCATGGGCGTCAGCCGCCGTCACGGCGCCGGGTGATGGCACCTTCACAGCGTAGTCGCAAAAGTCCGGCATGATCAGATCGCGCAACAGCATGCCGCCGTTGGCATTAGGGTTCGAGCCCATGCGCCGGTCGCCTTTGGGCGCGAGTTCGGCTAGTTCCGCGTTGAGGCGACCCGTCTCATCAAACAGTTCTTCCGGACGGTAGCTCTTCAGCCAGTCTTCCAGCAGTTGCAGATGTTTGGGATGCGCCGCATCCACCGCGAGCGGCACTTGATGCGCACGGAAAGTGCCTTCAATTTGCAAACCATCGACCACCTTCGGTCCGGTCCAACCCTTGGGAGATTTGAGTACGATCATTGGCCAGCGCGGACGCATGGTGTTGCCGTTGACGCGGGAATCGTGCTGGATCTCTCTGATCTGCTCCATCGCCTTATCAAGCACCGTCGCCATCGCCTCATGCATGAGCGCCGGATCATCACCTTCGACGTAATACGGCGTCCAACCGCAGCCACGGAAGAACTGATCCAGCTCTTCCGGTTCTATGCGGGCGAACAGCGTAGGGTTGGCGATCTTGTACCCGTTCAGATGCAGGATCGGCAGTACTGCGCCGTCGTTGACCGGATCGAGAAACTTGTTGGAATGCCAAGCGGTGGCTAGCGGGCCGGTCTCGGCCTCGCCGTCGCCGACGACGCAGGCGACGATCAACTCTGGATTATCGAACACCGCACCAAAGGAATGGCTGAGCGAATAGCCCAACTCGCCGCCTTCATGGATAGAGCCCGGACATTCCGGCGACGCATGGCTGGGTATGCCGCCGGGAAACGAGAACTGCAGAAAGAGCTTTTGCAGGCCGACTTCGTCCTGACTGATGTTGGGATAGATCTCGCTGTAAGTGCCTTCAAGGTAGGTGTTGGCGACGACAGCCGGCCCACCATGACCGGGGCCGGAGACGAAGATCATGTCCAGATCGTATTTCTTGATGACCCGGTTCAGATGCACGTAGATGAAATTCTGCCCCGGCGTCGTACCCCAGTGCCCCAGTAACATCTTCTTGATGTCCGCCATCGCCAGCGGCCGTTTCAATAGCGGATTGTCGTAAAGGAATATCTGAGCGACCGAAAGATAATTGGACGCGCGCCAATAGGCATCCATCTTGTTCTTCAGTGCGGGAGTGAGGGTGTTGGTTTTCATGATTCGAATCCCTTTTAGTTTGCGGCTGCAGCTTCTAGCTGCGATGAACGGGCTTCAGCCTGAACCGCGCTCAAGCAGGCGCCGAAGATGAAGATACAACCGGAAAGGAATATCCAAAGCAGCAGTGCCATGATTCCGCCGAATGCGCCATAGATCGCGTTTAACGTGCTGAAGTCTTTCAGATAGTTCACGAACAGGATTTCTGCTGCCTGCAGCAAAAGCGTAGCCATCAGCGCAGCGCCCCATACTTCCGCGAAGCGCGTGGGGCGACGCGGTGCCAGCTTGTAAAACATGCCCAGACTAACGAACAGCACCAGCAAGGAAATGAGAAAGCTGCCCAACGCATAGCTCCAGAAGATGAACGCATTCTCTTTAGAGATGGTCTCTGCGACCACTTGTGCCAGCATCGGTAAAGCAATTCCAAAAAATACCGCCCCTGCCGTAATGGCTAACAGCAGCAAACTCTTTAACGGCAGATGCCACCAATGTTTCACCTCGCACCCCCAAGCGCGGTTGGTCGCATTGATCAGGGTGGTGAAACATTGGATGGTTACCCATATCAGAATCAGTATCGCGATCACGCTGGCCTTTCCGCGCGCGTCCATGACACCGGCGATGGTGTTGAAAATATAAGATTGCATCTCACTGCCTAGCGGTATGTAGCTTTCCACGTAGGTGATGACTGCTGTGGCGGGACTGTTCAAACCTGTCAATCTCGAAGCGATGGCGACGAGCAGAATGATCAATGGGAACAGCGAAAAGAACGCATTAAAGGCAAATGACTCAGCCCGCTCTACCCCTTCAATCAGTAAGAATCTTTTGGTGGCAAGACTAAATACCGTCCAGACTCTGCGAATGGTTTTATTGAACCGGATCGATCTGTCCGTGCGATGGAATGAATCACGCATGTTGGTACGCCGGGCCTGCCGCGCGTGCATTCATCAATTTGAAGTGCAGGTAAATCAGAAAGCTGAGTATCGCGGAAAAGAAACACCACACGGAAAAGAATGCCTCGGTGTAAAACCAGTAAGCTGCGGAAAAAAGTATCAGTGTCAGGATGCCAAATATATTGATGAATCTGTGACTCGAAAAAAATGCGCTGACACAAGTTGCGACAACATAAAGCACCAATACTAATGGCTCGTGGAAGTTCGGAAAGATGTACACAACATGCCCATGAATTTCAGACGTGATCTGAAATCTGGCGATGAAGTAAAGCAGGTAAATACCGACTGCCCCACCAATGTAGCGAAATACCAGCAATGCCTTGATTCGCCATGGCACCGCTTCCACCAAACCGATTGCGAAGGGTATGAATACCGGCCACAGCACATGGGAGAACAGCGTAAACGTGTAAGTCATACTCACATTCAGTATCCTCGCGTCGTGCTGAAATGAGATCCACAGCATCCCCTCAATGAGTTGCTGTATCCCAAACAGTAGCGGGATCATTGCAAAGGGAATCTCTTCTCTGCGTTTCGACATTTTTATGGTGAACAAGCCAAATACCGATAATGAGACCCCGGCTATAAAACTAGCGGTTGCTGAAAAACACATTGCGCTTGATTCCTCTCTTGATCTAAGGGCGAGAGATCTTTTCTGTCATATAAATCAGAAGATTGAACATGTTGCGTCCGTCGGTCTGTGCGCTATCTAACTTAGTTTTTAACTGATCGTGAACGCATCACTATTTCTTCGACTGATTGAGAATCACGACAACCAACAGGACGATAACCAGCGCGCCGATTACAGTCCACATCCACATCCCTCCGCCCATCGATCCATTCATCCATCCGTTTGCATAATCCATCATGATCGATCTCCTAATAATTGGACTACCCACCACCTGCCATCTGCGAACCAGATGACTTAGGTCGTTTCTGTACTGACCGTTTTGATCTTCAACATCCGTGCATTGATTGCCACGATCACCGTGCTGGCTGCCATCAGTGCTGCACCCACGGCAGGTGTGAGCACCACGCCCCACGCATAAAGCGCACCGGCCGCCAGCGGAATGGCGACCACGTTGTAGCCCGTGGCCCAAACCAAGTTCTGGATCATCTTGCGATAGGTGGCGCGGGAAAGTTGCACGATGGCCACCACATCCAGCGGATCGCTGCGCACCAGGATCACGTCGGCGGTTTCAACGGCCACATCGGAACCGGCACCGATGGCGATGCCTACATCCGCCTGTGCCAGAGCTGGCGCATCGTTCACACCGTCGCCCGTCATGGCGACTTTCACACCGCGGGCTTGCACCTCTTTCACTTTGGCGGCTTTGTCCTGCGGCAGCACTTCGGCGAAGTATTCATCCAGCCCGATCTGATCCGAAACCCACTGCGCCGTCGCCTTGTTGTCGCCGGTGAGCATCATGCAGCGGATGTCCATCGCCTTGAGCGCAGCGATGGCCTTTTTCGCCTCGGGGCGGATGATGTCGGCCAACGCGATCGCGCCCTTCAACTGCCCGTCCACGAGCACGAACACCACCGTCTTGCCCTGCGCTTGCAGCGGCTCGACGCGCTTGTCATCGTGCGTGATGTCCTGTTCAGTCAAATAGCCGGGGCTGACCACTTTGATCTCTTTGCCGTCGACCCTGCCTTCCGCCCCTTTACCGGGAATACTTTTGAAGTTCTCGACAGGCAGCTTCTTCTCATAAGATTCGGCGATCGCTTTGGCGATGGGATGTTCGGAATTCGCATCCACCGAGGCTGCATATTTGCGCAGCGTGTCTTCGTCGATGTCCTGCGCCAGCAGCAGCGTGTCGCTCACACCGAAGCGGCCTTCAGTCAGCGTGCCGGTCTTGTCGAAGATGACGGCCTGCAATTTTCGGGCGCTTTCAAATGCACCGCGATTGCGGATCAGCAGACCATTGCTTGCAGCCAGTGCCGTCGAGACGGCCACCACCAGCGGCACCGCCAGACCGAGCGCGTGCGGACAGGTGATCACCATCACCGTCACGGCGCGCTCGATGGCATACGCGAATTCCTTGTTGATGAAAGACAGCCAGATGAAGAAAGTGATGGCACCACTGCCGAGCGCAATGAGGGTGAGCCACATTGCGGCCGTGTCGGCGAGGTTTTGCGTCTTTGATTTGCTTTGCTGCGCCTGCTTGACCAGATCGATGACCTGCGACAGAAACGAATCCTTGCCAGTACCTTTGACCTCGATAGTCAGCGAGCCTTCGCCATTGATGGCACCGCCGATGACTTTGCCGCCCGCCTGCTTGCTGACCGGCTTGGACTCTCCGGTGAGCATCGCTTCATTGACCGAACTCTCCCCTTCGACGATGACACCGTCAGCGGGGATCTTTTCTCCCGGCTTGATCAGCACCATGTCATCCACCGCCAGCTCGTTCAGTGGCACATCCTTCACGCTGCCGTCGGGCATCAACTTATGGGCGTCGGAAGGCATCAGTTTCGCCAAGGCCTCCAGCGCTTTGGATGCGCCCATCACCGACTTCATCTCGATCCAGTGCCCGAGCAACATGATGTCTACCAGCGTGGCCAGTTCCCAGAAGAACACCTTGCCGGTCAAGCCGAACACCACAGCGCTGCTGTAGCTGTAAGCGGTGGTGATGGCGACGGCAACCAGCGTCATCATCCCCGGCTTGCGTGCTTTAAGCTCGCCGACCAGGCCCTTGAGGAAGGGCCAACCGCCATACCAGAACACCGCCGAGGCAAATCCGAACAGCACGTAGGTGTCGCCGGAAAAACTGATGGCCTCGCGCAAGCCGACCAGCTTTTGCAGCAGCGGCGAGAGCACAAGGATCGGCAGTGTCAGTACCAGCGAGATCCAGAAGCGCTGGCGGAAATCCATCGCCATATGGGCGTGGTGGTTGTGATGATCGTGGCTGTGTTCGTCCATGTGCTTGTGGCCGCCACTTTTCAATTTGGCACCCGCATCCTGACTATGCTTGGCTTCTTCAACCTCGTGCTGTTCGGAAGGATGTTGCATATGTTCTCCTTTTAACTAGCTGATCTCGTCGATGCTGATGCCCAGCCCTGTTGCCACACGGCTGCCGTAATCATGGTCGGCCTTGTAGAAGTGGATGGTCTGCCGCACTTGTATCGCGTGCGGCACCTCTTTCATCGCGCCCACCAGATTGCCGACAAGTTGCATCTTCTGATCCTCGCTCATGAGACGGAACAGATCGCCGGCCTGGCTATAGTCTTCGTTGCCGTCGCGATGATCGTAGTGGTCTGCATCACCGCTGATCTTCAGTGGTGGCTCCTTGATGCGCACATCCTCTACCGGCCCGCCGACGCTATTGGGCTCGTAATTGACCGCGCCGCCGGAATTACCGTCGAAGCGGGTCTGTCCGTCGCGGTGATAGGTGTGCACCGGACAGCGCGGCTTGTTGACATCCAGTGCGGCATAGTTGACACCGATGCGGTAGCGGTGCGCATCCGGGTAGGACAGCAGCCGCGCCTGCAATACCTTGTCCGGCGAAGCGCCCATGCCGGGTGGCATGTTGCCGGGCTCGAATGCAGCCTGCTCCACTTCGGCGAAATAATTCTGCGGGTTGCGGTTCAGCTCCATGATGCCCACCTCGATCAGCGGGTAATCCTTGTGCGGCCAAACCTTGGTGAGATCGAAGGGATGGATGCGATAAGTCTCGGCATCCAGCTCCGGCATGATCTGTATCTGCACTTTCCATTTCGGAAACTCGCCGCGCTCGATGGCAGCGTGCAGATCGCGCCGGTGGAAGTCCAGATCCACACCGGCGATCTTCGCGGCTTCATCGTTGGTCAGTGTCTTGATGCCCTGCATGGTCTTGAAGTGCCACTTCACCCAGTAGCGTTCGCCTAGATCGTTCCACAGGCTGTAGGTATGGCTGGAGTAGCCGTTCATGTTGCGCAGGGTGGCAGGAATGCCGCGGTCGGAAAACAGCGTCGTCACCTGGTGCAGCGATTCCGGCGACAGACTCCAGAAATCCCATTGCATGGTGTTGTCGCGCAGCCCGGTGGCCGGATCGCGCTTTTGCGAATGGATGAAATCAGAAAATTTCAGCGCATCACGCACGAAGAAAACTGGGGTGTTATTGCCCACCATGTCCCAGTTTCCTTCCTCGGTGTAGAACTTCAGCGCAAAACCACGCGGATCGCGCGCCGTGTCTGCCGATCCCATCTCCCCTGCCACAGAGGAAAAACGGCCGAACATCTCGCACTGCTTGCCCACCTTGGCAAACAGTTTGGCGCGGGTATATCTGGAGATGTCGCCAGTGATGGTGAAAGTGCCATAGGCCCCCGCGCCCTTGGCATGCACCACCCGTTCCGGCACGCGCTCGCGGTTGAAATGCGCCATTTTTTCCATCAACTGATAATCCTGCATCAGCACCGGGCCGCGCGGGCCAGCGGTTTGCGAATTCTGGTTGTCGGCTATCGGCGTGCCGGCGGCTGTAGTCATAGGACATTTGTTCATTGTGTTCTCCTTGTTAAGTTGGAAATCAACACTTTTGGCCCAGACCAAGAACACGACAAACCATCTTGGCAATCATCTGCTCTTCGTCCGTATGAATGACGCGCACAGCAACTCGGCTGGAGGCTTTGGAGATCAAGCCTTTATTCGTCGTGTTTTGTTTTTGATCGAGTGCTATGCCGAGAAACTCCAAGTCCGCGCAGATTCGCTCACGGATCACCGCTGCGTTCTCTCCGATGCCACCCGAAAACACCAGCGTGTCCAGCCCGCCCAAGCTTGCGGCGTATGCGCCTATGTATTTTTTAACTTGATAACAGAACAGCTCGATCGCTTCGGCGGCACGCACATCCTCTGCCTCGTCCTCCAGCAACTCGCGCATGTCTGAACTGGTTTCGGAGATGCCGAGCAAGCCGGATTCGTGGTTCACCATCTTCTCGAATTGCGCCGATGTCATTTGGTCTCTGCGTGACAGAAACGAAAACAGTCCCGGATCCAAATCACCGGCGCGGGTACTCATAACCAGACCGGATGCGGGCGTGAAGCCCATGCTGCTATCGATGCTCAGACCGTCACGCACCGCCGCCATGCTGGCCCCGTTGCCGAGATGGGCAAGGATCACACGACCCGTCGTTGCCGCCGAATCGCCGAGGCGCGCGAGTTCTTCCATCAGATATGAGTAGGACAAACCATGAAAGCCGTAGCGCAGAACGCCCAACTCTTCGTAGCGTCGCGGGATGGGCAGTAGCTTGGCGACTCTGGGCATGGAATGATGGAATGCGGTGTCGAAGCACGCCACCTGCGGCAGTTCCGGATAACGCTGTATAAATGTTTCGATCAGCTCGATCTCGCGCGGCAGATGTTCCGGGTCGTATGGCTTGATGCAATGCAGTTCGTTCAGTAATTCAGGGCTGACCAACTCAGGCGCGGTATGTTTCATGCCGTGCACTAAACGGTGCCCTGCGCCCATGATCGAAGTGAATCCATGCTGTTTCTCCAGCCAATCGATCAGAGAATTCGCCGCTGATCTGTGATCAGCGGCAACGAAACGGAGACTGGACTGCGGCTTACCATCCAGACCGTGAACCGTCAGATTCGTCCCGCTCAGGCCGATGCGATCGACCATTCCATAAAGTAAGCGCTGCAGTGGCTCATCAACCTGATACAAGGCGAACTTGATGCTCGACGAGCCACCGTTGATCACCAGAATGCATGGGGAATCGTTTTTCATAGTTTGCTCACTTTCATTTCGACGAAATGTTCTTGGTGGTCATCCACCAAGGGGATTGTTTGCGCGGCCAGTGCGTTGCCATCAAGTACGAGTCGATCTGCGTCACCGATCTGGGCATCGAGCTGGGTGATGGTGATGTGATAGATGGTTTGCCGGAAACGGTAATGAATCTTGTAGCTAGACCAGCTTTGCGGCATGCGCGGGGTCAGACGCAGCTGGTCACCTTCACGGTTCACACCCAGCATGGTTTCGATCAGTAGGCGGTACATCCAACCGGCTGATCCTGTGTACCAAGTCCAGCCGCCGCGGCCTGTATGGGGAGTAACGGCATAGACATCCGCCGCGATGACGTAAGGCTCCACTTTATAGGTGGCGATCTGCTCGGCAGTGCTGGTGTGATTGACCGGATTGAGCAAGGTCACCAGTTCCCAAGCGCGCTCGTGATCTCCCATGAGCGCAAAGGCCATGGCAGCCCAGATGCCGCCGTGAGTATATTGGCCGCCGTTCTCGCGCACCCCAGGTATGTAACCTTTGATGTAACCGGGATCGAGTGCAGATTTGTCGAACGGTGGATCGAACAACTGGATCAACCCGGTATCGCGGTGCACCAGATGCTGGTCTACGGCATTCATCGCCTGTCCTGAGCGATGCACATCACCCGCACCGCTGATCACCGACCAGCTCTGCGGCAGGGAATCGATCTGGCATTCCGGACTACTGTGCGAACCCAACATCTCGCCGTTGTCGAACCAAGCACGGCGATACCACTTGCCGTCCCAAGCATGTTGCTCGATGTTTTGTTGCAACTGCTTAGCCTGCGTGACGCAACGTTCGGCAAAGTCGTGGTCGTTACGCGTACGCGCCAGCTCAGCGAATTGGCTGAGGACGTCGTAAAGAAAGAACGCCAACCAAACACTTTCGCCCCGCCCTTTGATGCCAACCAGATTCATGCCATCGTTCCAGTCGCCGCAACCCATCAACGGCAGGCCGTGTTCGCCGAATCTCAGTCCGCGTTCAATGGCGCGCACACAATGCTGGTAAAGCGTGGCCGCATCTTCAGTACGGTTGGGCAGATCATAGAAAGCTTCCTCATCCGGTTTGAGCGGCCGCGATTCAAGGAAGGGGATCGATTCATCCAGCACGCCGCTATCGGCGACGCTCTTCACATAACGGCAGGTGACGAACGGCAACCACAGATAATCATCGGAAAAATGCGTGCGTACGCCCCGCCCTGCCGGTGGATGCCACCAATGTTGCACATCGCCTTCGCGGAATTGGTGTGCGGCTGCGCGCAGCAGATGTTCGCGTGTGAGCGCCGGTTCGGCATGCATCAGCGCCATCACATCCTGCAACTGATCGCGGAATCCGTAAGCGCCGCCGGACTGATAGAACCCGGAGCGTCCCCACAGCCTGCTACTTAAGGTCTGATACAACAGCCAACCGTTCGCCATCACATTCACAGCGGGATCAGGCGTATCCACGTTCACTGCACCCAGTGTTCGATTCCAATATTCCCAAACACCTTCAAGTGCGATGCGACTGGCATCCACTTTGCGGAAGCGCCGGATAAGCTCATGCACTTCGGTCGGATTGCGGCCGACGCCGAGACGGAACGTGGTTTCGCGCTTTTCCCCGACCGCCAGATTGAAAGTGACTTGTATCGCACCGCATGGGTCCAGCCCGGCACCAAATTTTCCGGAAAGTCGCGCGCGTTTCAGTGCCGCCGGATGCGACAGGTTGCCGTTCCTGCCGATGAACTCCTTACGGTCGCCGGTGAGCGTGCGTGTCGAATCGTTCACATCCATGAACACGATGCGCCCGCTGTAGTCGGTGTTGTAATGATTTCGTGCCAGCAAAGCACCTGTCTTGAGATCCACTTCGGTTTGCACGTGTAACAGATTCTTATGCCGCGAATCACCCAATACCCATTCACAGTAGCCGGTGACCGAAATGCGGCGCGCATGTCCCGACACGTTGCGCAATTTCAACACCGACAATTTCACTGGGGCATCCATCGCCACATACACCCACAACTCGGAGACGATGCCGTTCTCGGTATGTTCGAACACGCTGTAACCGAAACCGTGGCGGATCACATATGGCGTTCTGCCGCGTGCGGGGCCGGGTGTGGGCGACCAGTAATGTCCGGTCTGTTCGTCTCGGATGTAGATGGCCTCACCGGCGCTGTCCTGCACCGGATCGTTATGCCAGGGGGTGAGCCTGAATTCATGCGCGTTCTCAACCCAGGTGTAGGCCGCACCACTCTCGGAAACCACCGTGCCGAAATACGGATTGGTCAGCACGTTGACCCACGGTGCGGGCGTCACTTGGCCGGGTTGCAGGGTGATCACATATTCGTGGCCGTCGCGGGTGAAGCCGCCCAGTCCATTTGCAAACGTCAGCTCGCGTTGCGCAAGCGATGCGGGCAATTCGGCTAAACCGGAACGGGTGGGGATCAGCGCCGGAATAGGCGGTTCCACGACAGCGTGCGGTTCCATCTGTTCTGCCAGACTGCCCTTCTCATCGTCCAGCACGATGCGTGCAGCGGATTGCAGCAACACAATGTCATCGCTGGAAACCTGCTCGACACGCCGCACGAAGATGCCGCCCGGCTGATCCAGCATTTGTGCTTCACCGCTGGATGAGATCAGGCTGGTGATGGTGTCGTGCAAGGATTGGCGATAGACCGAAACATCCTCGTTCAGGATCACCAGCTCGACCGTCAACCCTTTCGTGCGCCAGTAGGCGTGCGCCTTGATCACTTGCCTTACCAACTCGATCTTCTCCGTGTCGCTGATGCGCAGCAACACCAGTGGAGAGTCGCCGGAGATACCGTAACTCCACAGGCCGCTCTGGCCACGACGATTGCCGCGCAACACGGCCGGGCTGGCACGGCGTGCGGGATCGGCATAGATCAAGGCACCGGCCAACTTGGCATAGAGCTGCGCTTCCGCTTCCGAGGCATTGAGCATGTGCAGCGTCACCTGGCTGTGCGTCCATGCCAGATCGAAAGTACGGTCGGCCATGCGCACGCTCTGGTATTTCTCCACCTGCGCCAGTGCGCCTTCGCGATTCTCCGCCACGCCCAGCACCAAGTCGACGATGACCGTTTCATGTGCGCCCAAGGAGACCCTGCGCCGCAAAGAAACGATGGGGTCAAGCACGGAGCCAACGGTATTGGACAAGGCATCGATGGTCTGCATCGCGGCTGGATTGGCCATACTGCCGCCGCGTCCGACGAAGCGCGCGCGATCGGTCTCGCAAGAAACGGCTTCCTGTTCATCCTCGCGACCCAACATCATATGCAGCAGACACGGCGGTTTTTCACTGTGCGAACGTGCACGACGCGTACACAGGATGGCGGATGACTGTTGCACGAACTCGGTCTGCACGAACAGGTTGCTGAACGCAGGATGCGCCGAGTCGGCGGCAGGCGTTGCAAGCACGACTTCTGCATAACTGGTCAGCTCGATCACGCGCGGCGAGCTGGTACGGTTGGTGATGGTGATCCGCCGCAACTCGATATCGTCTTCCGGCGACACGCTGATCTCGGTGTGGGTCTCGATGCCGGCATGTTGCTGGCGGAACTCCGCTCGCGACTGCGTGAAGATGGCTTCGTAACCCTTGGTCTTGAGCAAGGCGGGTTGATAGGCGGTGGACCAGAACTCCCCCGACTCCACATCACGCAGATAGGCGAACATGCCCCAGCAATCACGCGTGGCATCTTCGCGCCAGCGGGTGACCGCGAGATCGCGCCAGCGACTGTAGCCGCCGCCCGCACTGCTGATGACCACGTGATAATTGCCGTTGGACAGCAGGTGGACTTCAGGCACTGCCGAAGCGGGATTGCGGAGGATGCGCATACCGGTCTCGCTATTTCCGGATAGCACCTGGGATTTCTCCAATTTCAAATCACCGGAAAATACGCTGGCGATCGTTTTTGGAACGCGTTCCTGCAATAACAAGTCTGCCGCCTTGAGCATTGGACAGGCCATGAAGCGCCGTTGCATGGGATAGTTTTGCAACAGATTGGCCATTGCCAGCAGGCTGATGCCTTGATGGTGGGCCATATAGGAAAACACCGTGGCGCTGGATTCATCCGGCGGCAAACGCATCGGCGTGTAGTCCACCGCCTCATAGAAGCCGTATGCGCCTTTGCGCCCTTCGCTTGCCAACCGTTGCAGGTTCTCGCAGGCTGACAGTGGCGCGATCATCAGCGCCAATGCGCTGGCGTAAGGTGCGATCACCAAGTCGTCGGCCAGTCCACGTTTCAAACCCAGACCCGGCACACCGAACGCGCGATATTGGTAATTCATCTGCACATCGACGCGGTTGTAGCCAGATTCAGAGATACCCCAGGGCACGCTGCGCGCATTGCCGTACTCGATCTGTTGCTGCACTGCCGCGCGACAACTGTGATCCAGCAAGGTCTTCTCGTAGTTGGGCATGACCAGCAGCGGCATCAGATATTCGAACATCGAGCCGCTCCAGGAAACCAGCACCGCTTCACCGCGCGAGGCGATGAGCAGTCGGCTCATGGAGAACCAGTGATCTTGCGGCACTTGCCCGAGGGCGATGGCGACATAGCTGCACAAGCGTGCCTCCGAGGCCAACAAGTCATAGAAGCTGGCGTCGCTGCGACTCTCGGCGACATTGAAACCGATGGTGAACAGATTCCGTTCCTCATCGAACAAGAAGCTAAAGTCCATGACCGCCAGATCGTCGCTTTGTCTGGCCAGAGATTCCAGATCCTTCAGACGTTGCTTGGCATGCTCGACGGAATCCTGCAAACAGCGCGCTGTCTCAGTGTCGTCTGAGTCAGGGTTGGCCAGCATGGATATCTCGCGCAGGGTGAATCCCTGATCAAAGCGCAAGCGCTCTTCGGCGGGCACGTCAGCAGCGCTCATGAAGTTCTCAACACTTAACCACGGTGCGATGAAGCGCAGATCTGCCAGATGCTCGTCGCAACTGTGCTGCAACATTTGACTCCATTGCTTCAGCTCATGCCCCCTGCTTTCGAGGGAGGTGGCGATCTTGTGCGCCAGGATAGACATCCTTTCCAGCAGCACATAGCCTTCGCGCAGCGTGACAGGCGGACTCGCCAATTTCGCTTCAAGCTGCAACAGCGACGCATTCTCTCCGGCCAGCCCCATGAGTACTTTCAGCGTGTCGTGCAATCCGGAAAATATCTGCGGTGTGTAGATAGGCTCGTCGGCCTGCTCTCTGAGCCCTGCTGCGAGCGTCAACAGATGTCCTGCCAGATTGCCGCTGTCCACGCTTGAAACATAAAGCGGATGCAGTGGTTGTAGTGTGCGCGTGTCGTACCAATTGAAATAATGACCGCGATGCTGTTCGAGTCTTTGCATGGTCTCGAACGTGTCCTGTGTGCGCTGGATCAAGCGCCCCGCCGACAGGTAACCCAAATCACGCGCGGCCAGATTGGCCAGCAACGACAGCCCGATGTTCGTCGGTGAGGTGCGCGTGGCGATCACCGGCCTAGGGTCTTCCTGGAAATTGTCCGGCGGCAACCAGTTCTCTTCTGCGTTGACGAAGGTGTCAAAGAAGTGCCAGGTCTTGCGCGCGCTGACGCGCAGAAAACCCAGTTGCTCCGCGCTGAGATTTGCAGGAACCCGCTCGATCGGCCGACTGATCCACCATGCGATCGACGGTGAAACTAGCCATAGACCAAAAACCGGCAAGGCCGTTGCCAATAGCGTCGGCTGCATGAAGGCTAGGAATGATGCCGATGCCAGCGCAGTCACCGGGGATATCCACATGCGTACATAACAACTAGCCAGATCGTTGCGCGAGATCAGTTCAGAATCGCTCGACGTTCTCCATTCCAACAAGCGCTTGTGTGTTACCAGTAAACGCAACAGCGTCCTGACGATCGCATCCATGCTGACGAACGCATCGTAGGGGAGAAAGGCCAGAGTAAGGAACATCTGTCCCAATTGGCGCGCGCCCGTTTCAGCAACGCCGCGCAAATGCATGGACCATGTCAGATCCGCCGGTTTGCGAAATGCGCTGCTCAGCGCCAGCAATCCGGGAAAGGCGATGATGATGAGAACCAGCAACGGCCCCAGTCCGCCCAGTTTCGGGAACAGCAGCCATGAGCTGAGCAACAGCAGAATCAGTGCGACCGGCACCAGGCTGCGCCTGAGGTTGTCGAGTATCTTCCATTGTGACAGCACGGAAAGCGGATTGGCGATGCGGCCAGCCGCAGAACCGGGAACACGTGGCAACAGCCATTGTGTGATCTGCCAATCGCCGCGTATCCAACGGTGACGCCTGTCGACATCGACGTTATAGCGGGAAGGATATTCCTCGAAGAATTCCACATCGCTCACCAGCGCGGAACGGGCATGACACGCTTCCAGCAGATCATGGCTGAGGATGGTGTTTTCCGGGAAGCGATCGTGCATGGCACGCTCAAAGGCATCCACGTCATAGATGCCCTTGCCGATATACGAACCTTCCTGAAACACATCCTGATACACGTCCGATACTTCGCGTGTGTACGGATCGATGCCGGCATCGCTGGCGAAGATGCGCACGAACCAAGATCTTCGAGCGCTGGGCAGACTGACCCCCACGCGCGGTTGCAGGATGCTGTAGCCAGTGGTGACGATGCCGCGCTTTTCATCGAACACCGGATGGTTCAAGGGATGGGCCATCGTCCCCACGAGCTGGCGTGCAGCATCGCGCGGTAGCTGGGTATCGGTGTCGAGTGTGATGACATACTTGATGGAAGACAAGATAGCCGTCTCGCCCACGATCTCGGAAAAGCATTCACGCGACCCGCCACGCAGCAGCGCATTGAACGCCATGAGCTTGCCGCGCTTGCGCTCATAACCCATCCACACACCTTCTGCGTCGTTCCAGAGACGTGGACGGTGCAGCAGAAAGAACTGTGAATCATTTCCTGCGGGATACTTCTGGTTCAGCATCTCGATCCCGTCTTTCGCCCGCTGTTGCAGCGCCTGATCACCGGGCAAGATCTCTTCCGTCGCATCCGTAAAGTCCGTCAGCAAAGCGAAATGTAGATAGCGATCCCGGTTCGCGAGATGGTGTATCTCCAATGTCTCGATGAGACGGTCGACGCCAGCCGGGCTGGTCAACATGGTTGGCACGACCACCATGCTGCGACAAGCGGGGGCGATGCCGGATGAGTAATCCAGCCGTGGTAACAGACTGGGTTTAACCAGCAGCGTGGACAGCCAATTCATCAGCGACACGGCCAGTTGGCTGGTGCACAGGAGTGTCACAAGAACGAGAACGGCCAGCTCCCATCCCGGCAAGGCCAGCATCTCTGCCTGCCACACGAACAGGGATGTCGCGAGCAAGGTCGTGGTCACGATGCCGCCCGCATAATAGGTGAGCGGAAAACGACGGATGCCGCGTTCGATGACTGTACGCCAGGGCCACTGTACTTGCGCCATGCGCCAAAGTATCGATTGGCCTTTGTCGATCAGATAGAAGCCCACATGCGCATTCCGTTCATGTTCACCTGTCTCAAGCGCGCTGTCAGCGGCAAGTTGCACGGCCCTTAGCGCAACCTCCGCCTCCGGCAACGCGCTGTGGCGTGAGATGGATTCCACCGCATGGCGGTAACGGTCGCGGGTGGCAAAATCCATCTTGCTGTAAACATCAGCAGGATCGGTGCGCAGAATCTGCTCGACTAGGCTCAGGGACTCGACGAACACCTTCCAGTCCATGGCACTCAGCAAGCGCAGACTGGCAATGCTGTGGCTGACGGACACCCGGTCCGCTGCCTGATTCTGACTTTCTTGTTGAACCAGATGCTCGACGGTCGAACCTTGCTCGATGACACGCTGTTCGAGCCAACTGCGCGCGAGATGCAAGGCCGGACTTTGCCGCGACAAGCGCTGGCTGAATTCCGCCACGAACGAACTGCTCAAAGTCGTTTCCGACTTCGCCATCTCGGCCACCACGATGACCAGGTGAGACGGGTTCTTCTCCGCCATACTTTGCAAACGATCCATCCACACCGTCGCCAGATCGCTATCCGCACGGGCGATAGTCAGACGGCTGGCAACGCGCTGTAGATTCTCCAGCAAGCCAAGTCGCAGCATGATTGGAATGGCCCACAACTCGCCTAACTGCAGGGATTCCACCGTTTGGTATGCGGCGATGAAGGCAACGAGCGGCTCCGAATCGATCTGTGCGTCCACATGCGAGATCAGTTCATGCACGATGTCGTAAACACGCGGCAGTCCGCTGGATGGACCATTCAAGAGGCGAGGCAACCCACGGCTATAGCTACGTGGCAGATGCCGTCTGGCGATCTGGATCTGCTCTTCGATCAAATAGAAGTTATCCAGCAGCCATTCCGCAGCAGGTGTGACACGATCGCCCGCGCTGATGTCGAGCGTCGATTGATTGAAGTCTCTTAGGATCGCCTCGTTTTGAACGAGTCTGTCCAACAGACCGTTAGCCCCCCTCAGGGTGACGACCTGATGAGATTCGGCGATCGCCTTCGCATGCCGAGCCAATTGTTCGATGCTGAATAATTCCGAGCGCAAAGGTGCAGCGCCCGTGTCGTGACTTGTTTTTCTGCTGAGCCAAGTTTGCACGCGTATGGGAAGAGGCTGCATTTTTTTGATTTCCGTTTGAAGGCGGAAACCTTACATTCCATCGCCGCCCCTATCTGTGCGCAAGCGAACCGACGAGCACGAGTTCAACCGCGAAAGCAGTTGGTCTGGATGCAGCCCCTATTAATTTCCACTGCTGAATGGCCGCTTTGCGGCGATGAGAAATAATGGGTAAAGTTCGGCTGTCGGCCAATTTGAGACACTTGGCGCACGCCGCACTATTTTTAAAACTACGGACCGGTGCGTCCGTCTAATAACTGTTGGGCTTACTGAAAAGGATTGTGAATGCTCAAGTCCTCGCTGATTCTAATGTTCTCACTGTACTCGTGTCTTTCCTTGGCAGATACGGCTGTATGCACTGTCCAAATTCAAGAAGTTACATCTGGCGTTAAACAGAAAATTGAACATGCCTTTACTTTTAAGCCTGGCTCGAATGAAGCACAAATAAAACAGTTTGAACTCCGTGATAGTTCGTTCACTTGTAGATTGGCATTCTTCAATCTGAATAGTGGCACTATGTTGTCGTGCGAATTTGACGAATCAGGACATGATTTTGTGCAATCCGATCGCAGCGCTATCAATGAGAATCAATCAAAAAATAATTTAAGTTTTCGTTATAAAACTGTGTTTTATGCTCTGGAATCAGCATGCAAATAATGCCCAATCCAGCAATCGAGAGAGACTGCGCAATAGCGCGCAGCACCTCACTTTTACTTTGGGGTTCATAACACAATGCCACTTCCGCCACCGCCCCCAAACTGGGAAGCAAACGAGATATCGAGGTTTTTCGATGCGGCACGTGCCAATGAATTTGCCACGTTTGAAAACCTGACAGAGGATGTTGCACGTCTCTCTGACATCGATCTTGGGTATCGGAAAGCAATAGAAGGGGTAAATCATTCCAAAGACTGGTTTGCCGGATTCTTCTTGCTACGGGCGCACTCCAATTTTCTGGCTGCTTGTCGGCTTTGTTGGAGCGCTCAAATTCCAGAGAGCTACGCCATTCTTCGGTCTTGCCTAGAAAATGCTCTCTACGGCCTATATCTAGCCGAGCATCCAGAATCT
Source organism: Sideroxydans sp. (assembly GCA_024636935.1). GTDB lineage: Bacteria > Pseudomonadota > Gammaproteobacteria > Burkholderiales > Gallionellaceae > Sideroxyarcus. Next base: position 67,603 of record JAGXGC010000004.1, read on the forward strand.
CGCGAAACTTGGTTGCGGCGCCAAGATGATGCTGCATCTAAGCAGAGGGTAAAAGATGAATTCAAGGTCGGAGCGATGCTAAAGCTTGCTACCAAGATGGACGCTACCGAAGGTGGTATCGCGAAAATTCTTTATGAGCAAACCATTGATGCGGGCGCACACCCAAACGAATTGGCTCTTATGCAGACGCTACAGATTACCGAGAGCGACGATAAAATCGAGTTTAAGAGCAACTACCTTGACCAAGATACTGTTGCGCTAAGGGCCGCATTAAAGACAACGGCACAAGTTGGCGTTTGCGCTCTGTCACTGTTTCGGGTGATCTATCCAGAACGCTTTGCCATCATGGGCGTGACCGACTTACTGCGTCATGTGAAGATGGGCCTATGAGACCCAACCTGACAGTCGAGCTGACCTCCGCGAGAAGTCGCGCAGGCCGCTCACTTCCACGTTGAGTGGATCTCGACTGTCTCTTATGGGTTAGTTTCTACCGGCCACCAGTGTCCGTTTTCAGGCATTACAACAATCAGGTCGGAATTTCTAATATTCCCCAAAGCTGATTTTAAAAAGCCATTTCCGGACACCCATAAAAAAATGGCTCGCAACGGGGGGGCCGTTGCGAGCCAGATCACATCAGATATCCATAAAGGGGAGGATGAATATCTGAATTCACTATCTGCCCCATTTAGCAATGTTTCCGTGCGCTGCCGCACATACCCCACTGTCACAAGCCTACATACTTCATCTCTGAATCTTCTATCGGTGTATAACCGAACAATGATTCGCAGCTCTTTGTTTATCTGCGGCTTATCTGTATAAACATCTACAGCTGCAAAACCGAAGTCAACAAAATGGGCACTATCACTTCCATATCTTATGCGCCTAAGCAAAATCACTTACTCGCGGCTTTGCCGGGAGAAGTGTTCGAGCGCATTTCCCCCCATCTGGAGCTCACAAAGATGCCCCTTGGGGAGGTACTTTATGAATCCAGCGGCTTATTGCAGCACGTCTATTTCCCAGTCGATGCCATCGTATCTTTGCATTACGTGATGGAGAACGGATCATCCGCCGAGATCGCCGGCGTCGGGAACGAAGGTGTACTCGGTGTCTCACTATTCATGGGGGGTAACACCACACCCAGCCTAGCCACAGTGCAAACATCTGGCTACGGCTATCGAATAAGTGCCAAGTTGATGATGGATGAATTCAATCGCGCCGGCCCGTTGATGCGTTTGATGTTGCGTTACACCCAAGCCTTGATCACCCAAATGTCGCAGACTGCCGTGTGCAATCGTCATCATTCAGTCGAGCAGCAGCTATGTCGCTGGTTGCTGCTGACACTTGACCGTCTGCCGACTTCAGAATTGACCATGACGCAAGAACTCATCGCCAGCATGTTGGGGGTGAGGCGCGAAGGCATTACCGAAGCGGCAGGAAAGTTGCAGCGAGAAGGACTCATCAGTTACCGTCGCGGTCACATCACCGTCCTCGATCGAGTGGGATTGGAACGTCACGCCTGCGAATGTTATGGGGTCGTAAGAAAAGAATTACACCGCTTACTCGATGGTACGGGCGAAGTCAGCCAGTATCAGATCAACTGCAAATAAGGAATCGCAATGCTTAGCAAGAAAGTCCCAAGCAAAAAGAGCATAGCGCCAGTACGCAAAACGGTGCGCGCCGAGAAAGATGCAGCGCCTGTCGGCGAGGACAGTACGCTGAATCAGCGTCCTCTATCGCCCTTCCCCGTCGTCGGTCTGGGCGCTTCAGCCGGCGGCTTGGAAGCCTTCGAGCAGTTCTTCCAGCATGTGGCACCGGATAGCGGCATGGCCTATGTGCTGGTGTCTCATCTCGCGCCCGACCACGTGAGCATCCTCACCGAGATCATGCAACGCAATACCCGCATCACAGTAACGGAAGCAGAAGATCAAATGGTCATCGCGCCAAACAATGTCTACGTGATTCCGCCCAATCGTGACATGACGATATTCAATGGCACACTACAACTCAGCCTGCCCGACCAACCGCATGGGCAGCGCATGCCCATTGATTCATTCCTGCGCACACTGGCAGAAGACCAAGGTGAAAAATCCTTCGGCATCATCCTTTCCGGTACCGGCAGCGATGGCACATTGGGGCTGCGCGCCATCCTCGGTGCGGGCGGCGTGACACTGGTGCAGGAGCCGAGCAGTGCCAAATTCGACGGCATGCCGACCAGCGCCATCAAGGCAGGTTATGCCACGCAAGTCTTGCCGCCGGAGCAGATGCCGCAAGCCTTGTTGGAGTCGACCCGCCACCAAGTCTTTCAACCGAAGCAGCTCCCAACCGTCACTGCCACGAATCAAGCCGGGGGGACGAATCGCATCCTGATGCAGATGCGCACGGCCACCGGGCACGATTTCTCGCAATACAAGAAAAGCACTATCGGCCGCCGTATCGAGCGACGCATGTCACAACACGACATCACCGACATCGAGGTCTATGCGCGCTATCTGAAAGAACATCCCGACGAGATACAAGTGCTGTTCAAAGAGTTGCTCATCAATGTCACCAGCTTCTTTCGCGACCCGGAGGCATTCGATGCCTTGCGCAATGAGATCTTGCCCCAGCTTTTCCAGAACAAACCGGAAAACTACGTGTTTCGCGTCTGGGTGGCAGGTTGCGCCAGTGGCGAAGAGGCATACTCTATCGCCATCTTGTTGCGCGAATTGATGAAAGATCGCAAATCGGAATTCAAGATACAGATCTACGCAACCGACCTTGACGATGATGCGATCGCCATTGCGCGTGCAGGCCTCTACCCCCCAAATATCGTGCAAGACATGAGCGCCGAACGACTACGCCGCTTTTTCAGCAAAGAGGAAGCGGGCTATCGCGTGAAGAAAGAGATTCGCGAGATGGTGGTGTTCGCGGTACAAAACGTCATCAAAGACCCGCCGTTCACCAAACTGGACCTGCTGTGTTGCCGCAATCTGATGATCTATCTCGAAGCGGATCTGCAAAGCAGGCTCATCCCAGCGTTCCATTTCGCCCTAAAACCCGGCGGGGTGTTGTTCCTTTCGCCATCGGAAAGTATCGGCAACCACACCGACCTATTCAAACCGCTCCATCGAAAATGGAAGTTGTATGGTGCCACGCCCTCCATCGCCTCGACCCGTGCGATGTTGGCTGATGGCATGAACTGGTCAGCGGATAAAACAGGAAAAGCAGCGGAGACTAAGATGTCGAATAACAAGCCAGGATTATTTTCGGAACTCGCCAAGCAGCAACTATTGCAGTCCTATGCCCCTGCTTCTGTGGTGACCAACCCCAAGGGGGATCTGCTTTACGTGCATGGCGAGATCGGCAGGTTCCTGCGCCCGGCACCGGGTGAAGTCTCGCTCAACATCGTCGACATGACACGCGATGAGATGCAGGCCCCGCTACGCATCGCCATCCACAAAGCTGAGAAAACAGGCGAACCGACACTGGACCACAAAGTCGAGCTAAAAGTGAATGGTGAAGTCCACCATGTATGTTTCAGTCTGCGTTCATTGCCGGGTGCGGAAATAGAGCATGGTTACTTATTGGTGAGTTTCCAGGCACTGGAAGATGATGTCCCTGAAAAAACAGCCCTAGGAAAAAAGAGACTCGCCAAGTCATTCAGAGGTTCGGCTGCGACTGCGCGTATTGAAGAACTGGAAGGTGAACTGAAAAACACCAAGGAGAATCTGCGATCCACCATTGAGGATCATCAAGCTTCCAACGACGAACTGAAATCGATCAACGAGGAGATGCAATCTACCAATGAGGAGTTGCAATCCACCAATGAAGAATTGGAGACGTCCAAAGAGGAGATGCAATCTGTGAACGAGGAGTTGATCACCGTCAATACCGAGTTGCAGTCAAAGATCGAACAATTGGCCGGCATGCAGAATGACATGAAGAACCTGCTCGACAATATCAATGTCGGCACCGTTTTCCTCGACAACAAATTTAACATCAAACGTTTTACGCGTGACGCGACAGCGATCTATCGCTTCGTCACCTCCGACATCGGTCGCGCCTTGAACGATATCAAGTCGAATCTGGAAGAGGATGAACTACTGGCAGATGCGCAAGCAGTGCTGGATGACTTGACGACACGTGAACGCGAGGTGAGAACGCTAGCCGGCGACTGGTATGCGGTACGGATCCAGCCCTACCGTACGTTGGACAATGTGATCGAGGGCGTGGTCATCAATTTCACCAATATCAATCAACGCGTCGCTTCCGATTCAGCCATCAAAGAAGCGCGCATGCTGGCCGAAGGGATCGTGGATACCGTGCGCGATCCACTGGTGGTATTGGACGATAGTTTGAAAGTCATCTCTGCCAGCCGCTCGTTCTATCAGCGTTTCAGGGTCAGTGAGAAAGCGACCATAGGAAAACTCATCTACGACTTGGGAAACCATCAATGGGACATTCCAGATCTACGCCAACTATTGGAAAAGATCCTGCCCGATAGCCAAAGCTTTGATGACTTTGCAGTCGAGCATGATTTCCCCGAGATCGGCCACCACAAGATGTTGCTCAATGCGCGTCGCATCATCGATGCCAATGGGAAAACACAGATGATCCTGCTGTCGATGCAGGCTATCGAATGAATGTATGCCAGCCATGAGCGAATCCCATCCATCTGATGTGCTAAGAAAAATGGCGGAGGAGAAGCTCGCTCATGAAAATGACGATTCCTCACCACCCCGCTCTGCCGAGGAATTGTTGCACGAACTTCAAGTGCATCAAATCGAACTGGAGATGCAGAACGAGGAATTGCGTCATGCGCAGATAGCGCTGGAGATCGCTCGAGATCGCTATGTCGATCTTTATGAGTTCGCACCAGTCGGCTATCTCACCCTTTCGCACGATTCAAAAATCAACTCCATCAATCTGAATGGCTCGTCCATGCTGGGCGAAGATCGGAAAAAACTACTCCATCGTAGTTTTTCGAATTTGGTCGCACCGGAACATCATGATTGCTGGCTAGGGTTTTTTTCCGATGCACTGGAAGCAATAGATAAGCAGACTTGTGAACTCACTCTGCAGCACGCAGATGGCAAACGTATCGAAGTGCGTCTGGATTGCTTGCGCATCAAAACAGATGATGCCGATACAGAATTACGCATCGCACTCACAGACGTATCAGAACAGAAGCGTTTAGCGCATGTATTGGAGGATAACAACGCCGACCTCTCCAGAGCCAAATCGCTGGCGGACAAAGCGAATCTCGCCAAATCTGATTTCATCTCCAGCATGAGTCATGAGCTGCGCAGTCCGCTCAATGCGATATTAGGTTTCGCGCAATTGCTGGAGGCGGGCAATCCTTTGCCCACGCCTTCGCAGAAGGGCCGCATCGAACAGATCATCCAAGCGGGGTGGTATCTGTTGGGGCTGATCAACGAGATCCTTGACCTCGCCATGATCGAGTCGGGTCGGCACCCCATGAAGATGGAGAACATCTCATTGTCCGAGGTGTTGCTCGACTGCCAGTCCATGATCGAGCCACAAGCGAAGAAGAAAGGGATTCACATCGATTTTGCGAAGGTGGACGAGCAGTGCTTCGTCTATGCCGACCGCATTCGCCTGAAGCAGATCCTGATCAACCTGGTGACCAACGCCATCAAATACAACCGACCTGGCGGCGCGGTCAATGTGGCGGTGCAAACAAACAGCGACGGGCGTGTGCACATCGGCGTACAGGATAGCGGCGCAGGTCTGTCTGCGGAAAATCTCAAGCAACTGTTTCAGCCTTTCAATCGATTGGGCCAGCAGACAGGCAGCGAGGAAGGTTCCGGCATCGGACTGGTGCTGAGCAAGCGACTGGTTGAATTGATGGGCGGCCGCATCGGCGTGGAAAGTGTCGTTGGCGTGGGAAGTGTGTTCTGGATAGAAGTTCACTTGACCGACTCGGCTGAGAGCGATGTCAGCGAGTTTGCTTTGCTCAAACCAGTGCATGATGTTGTTCAAGCGGCTATCCAAGCCGCCTTCCGCGCCACACCGGAACCGTTTCCACTGATGGTGGCGCCACGCACTGTGCTTTACGTGGAAGACAACCACGCGAACATGATGCTGATGGAACAGATACTTGAGCGTCAATCGGGTATCAAACTACTCAAGGCAGGCAACGGCGCGAGCGGCATCGCACTGGCGCGCATCCATGTGCCAGATGTGATTCTGATGGACATCAATCTGCCCGGCATCAGCGGCGTTCAAGCATTGCGCATCTTGCGTGCAGATCCCGCCACTGCCCACATCCCGGTAATCGCGATCAGCGCCAACGCGATGCAGCGCGATATCGAAAACGGGCTTGAGGCCGGATTCATGGGTTACATCACCAAACCGATCAAGGTGACCGAATTCATGGAAGTATTAGAGACGGCATTGCAACTTTCACAGAAGATTAAAGACGCGAAGAAAGAGGCGGACAAATGATCAGCGCTCAGGACATCTTGAACGCAAAGATTCTGATCGTTGATGATCGGCAGACCAATGTGACATTGCTTGAGGATGTGTTGCACGAAGAAGGATACCTTCACGTAACGGCTACATTTGATCCCAGTGCTGTATGTGGGCTTCATCACGCCAATAATTTCGATCTGATCCTTCTGGATATTGAGATGCCAGGCATGGACGGCTTCGAAGTGATGAAAGCGCTACAAGAGATCAACTGCCACGGCTACGCCCCGATCTTGGTGATCACGGCACATGCGGAATACAAGCTCAAGGCGCTGGCATCCGGCGCAAAGGATTTCGTCTCACAGCCGTTAAATATCACCGAAGTCCGGACACGCATCCGCAATATGCTGGAGGTGCGCCTGCTCTTCATGCAACTTGAGCAATCCAATCAGACACTGGGATATCTTGCGTTGCATGATGGCCTAACAGGTCTACCGAACAGACGGCTGATGTTTGACCGTCTATCGTCGGCCATCTCTCATGCGTACAGAAATGCAAACATGATGGCGGTTTTATATCTGGATATGGATATGTTCAAGGAGGTCAATGACTGCTTTGGGCACGATGCGGGTGATGTATTGTTGACGGAAATGGGTAGGCGTTTAGAAGCCGCAGTGCGTCAAGAAGATACGGTGGCACGACTGGGCGGAGATGAATTTGTGCTCGTACTGCCCGAGTTGAAGGAAATAACGGATATAGAGATTTTGATCCCCAAGTTGATTGCAGCCGTAGCGCGCCCCTGCAACATCTCCGGTACTGACGTAAGCATCACGGCCAGCATCGGGGTCAGCATCTACCCCATGCATGGGGAGTCGCCTGAAATATTGATAAAGCGCGCCGATATGGCCTTATATAGATCCAAGCATTTGGGTAAGAATAAATATTGCATCGCGTCCGATAATGATTCCGAACAATATGGAACGTGATCAAAGCAGTTCATGCTCTAGGGACGTCGTTTGAACTAATAGCAGGTTGGAGGAATAAATGATAAATAACAAAGAAATATTGAAGGCTTCGATCCTGATTGTGGATGACCAGCAAGCCAATGTGATGCTTCTGCAAGAGCTGCTGAGTGATACCGGTTATAACAATGTGACTTCGACCACAGATCCGCATACGGTCTGCGAAATGCATCGTTCCAATCACTACGACCTGATCCTGCTCGATCTTGAAATGCCTGGCAAAGATGGCTTTGAAGTGATGGACGATTTGAAAACGATGCAGATCGATGACTATATCCCCATCTTGGTGATCACCGCACAACCCGATCACAAACTGCGCGCCCTTTCTTCCGGCGCCAAGGACTTCATTGCCAAGCCTTTAGACTTGGTCGAGGTTAAGACGCGTATCCATAACATGCTGGAAGTACGCTTGTTGTACAAAAAACTTGCGGTTTACAACAAGGAACTGGAGCAGAAAGTCGAGATTCGCACGGCGGAACTGCGAGAAAGCGAAACACGTTTCCGCCGTTTGGCCGAGTTGTCTTCAGACTGGTATTGGGAGCAGGACGAGAACGGTCATTTCACCAAGGTGTATGGCCCTGCACTTGAGATGCTGGGCGTTCAGGAAGGTGATGCAACAGCGCAAAAAAGAGAAGACCAAGGCGCCTATTGGAGCGAGTCCAAACAGAAGATGCTGGATGAATTCATCTCCGCCAGAAAACCTTTCATCGATTTCGTGTATGACCGGAAAAAACCTGACGGCACGATTCAACATTTGATGGTGAGCGGCGAGCCGATGTTCGACCCGACGGGCTCTTTCATCGGATATCGGGGTATCGGCAAGGATGTGACAGAGTCGATCAATCTAAAAAATACACAGCCTCACTCTTGACGCCAGAAACCCATTCGATACTTCTCTTGCGGATCAGCGCTAGCTAGCGCTGATCCCAGCTTGAGCGAGGCGAGAGCTCAAACTTCAGATTACTTTGCCACATTCGAGTCCTTAGCGATCCATTGTTGCATCAGATTCAATCCCACAGCCAACAAGGTTGGGCCGATGAAGATACCGACGAATCCAAAGGCGAACACGCCGCCCATCACGCCCAGCAGCAATATGATGAATGGCAGTTGAATACCACGGCTGAGCAAGAGTGGTAACAACACATTGTCCACGCCGCTGATCAGAATCGTGCCCCATAGCAGCATAAAGAATGCCCAGCCGACCTCGCCTTGAAAGAATAGCCAGATAGCAGCACCACCCCAGATGAGCGGCGGACCGATGGGTAGCAAAGCCAGCAGCGCGGTGGCGATTCCCAGTAGCAATGCAGCCGGAACCCCTGCCATCGCGAATCCGATAGTTGCGACAATACCCTGCGCAAGTGAAGTGCCGAGCAAGCCATACATCACACTGCGCACTGTATCTTTGATGATTGAAGCGATCTCTTTCGCATGCCTACCGACCACCCGCTGCCCTACGCCCTGGATGAACTGCATGAATTCGACGCCATTGCGATAGAAGAAGAAGCTCACGAATGCAGCGAGGCTCATCTCTACAACACCCTGCCCCAGCACGATGCCGCTCGCGATCAATATTTCCTTGGTCGACTCCAGTACTTTTTGGGTAAGCGCCGCCATGTCTTCCCGGTTTGAGGCCAGACCACTCCAATAATCATGTAAATCCTCGCCCACCATGGGTATGGTTGCAACCCACTTCGGCGGCTCCAGCGGGCCGCGTTGAATGATATCGCCGATGAATGCATAAAGAGACATCACGTTGTCGCTGTGACTGTATGCGATGAGTGCGAGGGGGATGATCACGACGAGTACTAGCGCCAATGTCATCGTTGTGGCGGCCCAATTCTTCCTGCCTTTGAAGCGCCTCAATAGCCATTCATACAGCGGCCAACTGGAGATGCACACCACTGCGGCCATCAGTGCCGCCACCAGAAAAGGTTTAAGCACCACAAAGCAGCCTGCCGCCAGAATGAACACAGCGAGAAGTTTGGCGAGTTGTTCGATTCTATTTTCCATTTTGCCTATCTTGTTACATGATCCGAAAACAAAACGCCCGCAATGAAGCGGGCGTCTGCAATTCAATATCAGCGTGCGCCGTTCATGGCAGATACACCTGCTTGCTCTTCTTCCGATGCACCATGAAAGCATGTGTGAACCAGCCAATTACGAAGCCAAGCAACAGGGTGAAAAAAATCAACAGTGCACGTGATGTCGTCGCCTTCCAGTACAGAAAATCGACTTGAACCGGCACGATGTTCTGGGTCACAAACACGACTGCCAGAATCGACAGCAGCAGGATAAGTGCGAGTTTCAGATCCAACATTGGGCCTTCTCCTTCAAATGCAGTAATGAAGTTGAACCACGTTCATTTGAACTTGGCATGCGCGTCTGCCATGCCAGACTTCAAGTCATCCCATACTTTATCTGCCGTGACTTTGACGTCATCCCAAGCTTCAGCACTGGCCGTGCCCATTTCTTTCAACTTCTCGGACGCGGTACGTTGCTTTAGTCTTAAAGATTGCATCATTTCCGCATGCTGTACCTTCAAGTCTGCGCCAGCGTTCTCAGCCTTGGCTTCGAGCAGTTTGAGTTGCGCGCCCCACTCTTTCAACTGAGCTGATTTCTTTTGTTTGTAAGCTTCCTGGATGTCCATGATGTTCTCCGGTCTTAGACGACATTAGGTTATAAGTTTTATTTTATTTCTTGACGACCAGGTTGTTGTTCACCGAACTGACGCCGGCTACTGCACCGGACAAACCGTTTGCCATATCACTGTTCGCTTGTGTATCGACAGAACCAGACAAGGTCACGACACCTTTGACTGTCTTAACACTGATCTGCAAAGTCTTCAGGCCTGGCTCGGCAAGGATGGCCGCTTTGATCTTGGTGGTGATCGCTGCGTCTTCCATGGCGACAGTGGTTTTATCGCCCTCTTTGGATACTGCATCCACGACGTCGTTACTCATCTTCTCCATCTTGTTTCCCGCCGCGTCCATCTTTTGATCGATGGTCTTGCCTGCTGATTCGGCAGGACCCGGCTTGTCACAAGCGGCTAGGCCTGCGATAACGAACAGCGACAGCAGGACTGTATTTATTTTGTGCGAGACTTTCATTTGATAACCTCTCTAATGTATTCAATTTATGCAAAGGATTTGTAGCGCATCGATACCGGCATCTCAGCCGGGCCCGATGTTTATTTCTGTTTCTTATACTTCAGCACGATGTTGACTCTGCGATTCTCCTGCTGGCCTTCCAGAGAAGTGCCGTAAGAGACGCGGCGGCTCTGACCATAGGCTGAGGTGGAGAGACGCGAGCGCTCAATGCCTCCTGCTTCCGCCAGATAGTTCACCACGGCCGTCGCACGTGCCTGCGAGATCACCATTGACTGTTCAGGTGTTAGATGAGACTTATCTCGTCCCAGCCCGACCATTTTTCCAGCATGTCCTTCAACGGTGGCCGTGACCGTTGGATTCGCCTTCAGGAAATTCGCCACTTCACGCAAGCTGTCGTAATACTTCGGTTGCACAGTATGTTTGTTGGGGTCGAATTCCAACTCCAGCGCCATCGTGCCTCTGGCTGGCATCACCTTGAGATCCGCCACATCGCTTACACAGGCGATGACAGCACCGATACGGCGATTTGCCTGCTGACCTTCGATAGTACGGTTGTCTGCGATCGGGAGCGTTTCCCCGTAGCCCACTGCAGACAAACGGGAAGCGTCTATCTTCAACTCATTGACCAGATAGTTCACCACGGACTCGGCTCGATTTTGCGATAGCTTCTGGTTGAACTCAGCCTTGCCGACATTATCCGTATGACCTTCGATGACAGCAGTGGTTTTTGGATACTTGCGCATGAATGTCCCCACGACCGCAAGCTTTTCCAGATCGTCACGCTGGATGGCGTCCTGCTTGATCTCAAATTGCAGATCGAGGATGCTGCAGTATTCGGCCATCTTGACCTTGACGGGAACGATGATGAACACAGGGGCTGGCGCAGCTTCAGCTACGCGTTCCGGTGGAGGACTCTTTTTACCGAACTGATAGACCAATCCAAGAGACAGCATATTGATGTCGCCCATATTGCCGACAGCATCATCTATACGGTAACGCTCTCCTTCAAGGCGAGCCGCCCATTCCGGCGTAAAGTCATATTGCAGTCCAACACCCACCTTATATTTTGCCGCGCTTTTGCTTGGGCTGGGATTCGTTGGAGTTGGGACCGCACCGGTAGTCCTGAAGTTGTCCTTGGCTTGCGCATACTGCAGGCCCAGCCGTGCAAAGACAGAGTATTTATCAGCGATGGGATACATTCCCACTGCATCGAGATTCACACCTCTGAGTTTGATGTTTCCGGTCAGAGTGCCCGCTGGTGAGGTCGTCGCTGTGTAGCCGAACTCACCCAGATCATAATAGCCGCCTTCCAGTGCGAAATATTTGTTGAACTTGTAACCACCAAACAGTTTGAATGCTGTCTTTCGGTCACGGTCAGCTATTGATGTCGTACTAAGACCAGATCTGAGCAACTGTGCGCGGATGTCGGCATCGTCTATTTTAGAATTCGACTGCCCTGCATTGATGCCGATGAGCCATCCTTCTTCTACCGCCATCGCGGACATGCTGCTCATCACTGCCCATCCTGCAAATCCGATGGCACCCAATGCCTTTGCTACTCGTTTTGTATTTTTCATACTGTTCCCCACAAAAATTTGTTGCTGTTCATCGAATATTGCTACTTCAAATCAGCTTGGGGCGCCTCCCTGCTCAGGAGGGCTCCCATCAATACATTTAGTTCTTAAGGTACGGTGATAGTGGTGACTGAAGGAGAGGCCGCGCCCGTCAATACGATCGCACCGGCTCCACCTGCACTTGCACCACCCAATACTCGACCATTCACCGTTGAGCCATCCAGAACCGTCGCATCGCGACCGGCCAAGATGTTTCCTTCCCAACTTGTTCCATGTCCGATGGTGATATCGCGCCCGACCACGAACCAGATGTTTCTGGCTTGAGCTTGATTGGCCAGCACCACTCGTGTCGGAAGGAGCAACGTGCCCGAGTCGGTAAAGTCACCTGCACCACCTACCGTGCCCACCTTGATCATAAAGATCGCATTGGCATCGTTCTGTGCATCAAAGGTGACCACGCCATTGGCTGCCAATCCGAGATTGGCCTCGTTATAGACACCTGGCAGCAGCGTCTTTCCAGACAGTTGCCCGCTCAGGAAGCCAGTGGCAAAAGTATCAACTTTGTTAAAGCCTTCCGTCCATGCCGCAGTCAATGCGCTCTTCACGGCAGCGGCCGTTGCGCCCGCATCAGAATCGGTAGGGAAACGAATCGATCCATTCACCGTCAATCCCAAGGCACTTGCCGGTTTGGATTCAACCAGACAGTTAGCCGGCGTACCGGTGGCATCGGAACAAGTCCCCGTTGGCGACAAAGCGACATTACCGTTGACCACGGTGACACCGGTTGAAGTCATTCCGGCACCTGCTGCGATTCCATAGGTCTCTGCAGCACCAAGGTTGAGGGCGAGCGCTACTGCGGCTGCTGCAGTCTTGAAATTCCATGCGTAACTACAAGAGAGCGGAACACTACCTGTAGCGATCGAGCTGGTCGCTGCAGTCGTGATGATCGCTACATAAGTAGTATTGGCCACCAACGGTGCGGAGGTTGTAAAGGTCGCCGTCTTGTTGGTGCCGTTCATTGCAACCGTTCCCGCAACGATAGTCCCTGTTCCGACCGTCATGTTTTTGAGGGTGAACGTACTCAATGCACCTGCTGTGGCGGAGATGATCGTCGCCGGATCCATGGCCAGATCGAAGGTGGCCGTGATGGCCTTAAAGCCCGTACCGACCGAAACGTTCTGACTTGCATTGCTCGGACTTGATGAAGTCACCGTAGGAATGGTCGCGCTGCTTGCAACGGTACAGACCCCGCCGGGGATGATGGCACCTGCTGGGGCACCCAAGATGACCCCGTCGCCGCCTCCACCTAGGATGGAAGACAGCCCGCCATTGCCACAACCTGCTGCAGAGACTGTCAGCAGTATCGCTGTGAGCCACATCAGCAATTTGGTACTGATATTGAACTTGTTCATTTGCTTCTCCTTTTATCGATTCCATATCAAACTGAGCCTGACTTGCCCGTGCTCGATTGCCGATCAATCTGAACCCGGTAAATTCCTGATATTGATAGTCGTTATCCTCCATCTCGCCATTTCGCTCTGTTCACTAGCGCACACATAAAAAAATAAATTTGTTGTTCGAGTTGGGAATTCGCCTTGGGGTGATGCATGGCAATGAAGGGATGCAGGAAAAATAACTAGGCGTGAAAAAGGCCGTCTCGCGACGGCCTTCTATTCACTTTTTTACGATTAAGTCACCAAGACTTACGGTTGAGTGACTGTGTTTTGATCAAGGGTGACTGCGGTCTGTGCCAGCAATCTGCCGTTCATCGTTGCACCCGTCCGCAGACTGATATTGGTTGCTGTCAATATCACTCCCTGCATCAGCGCAGTGGTACCAATATCTACAGCACCAGTGACCACCCAGAATACGTTCTGAGCCAGCGCACCACCGGTCAAGTTCACCTGAGTGGCAGCAGACTGAGTAAGATTTTGTGCAAACTTGAAGACCCAGACATCCGTTGCCGAACCATTGAGCGTGATGCTCGTCGGGATGCTCACTGCATTAGCACAGCTGTAGACACCCGCCACAATGGTTAGCCCGCTCATGATGCCTGCTCCGGGACAGGCAGTAACCAGTCCGCCACCTGCTAGCGCCCTTCCTGTTCCGGCGGTATATGCAGTCTCCATGTCTCCTATAGCTGTAGTCAAATTAGCCGGGACTGGAACAGCGTTGTCGGATGCATACAGTTTTCCAGGGGCTACAACTTGACCGGAAGTCGCATAAGTATCCGTGACTTCATATGTTTGCGACCAGCCAGTCAAGTAAGTCCTGGCGACTGGACTCACTCCGATGTTCCCAGTGACCAAGGAACTTGGGACGGTCGAGACACCCGCTTTTGACAAAATCACATAATTGCCGGCTGTGCCCAAGTCAAGCGGCGCTATACCTGTCAATAATGCACCGCCCGGATCAGCTGTGAAGTTCCATGAGTGAATGGCCGACATCGTGTTGCCAACCAAGTCTTTGACACCGGTGGTGATCTTGGCCGTATAGACGGCACCGGCAGTAAGATTGCTGTTCGGATTGAAGGTCGCCGTCGTTGTGCTGGATGATGTCACCACACCTGCAACAGGCGCGCCTGCCAGATCCAAGGTGAAGGTCGTGGTGCTGACCGTCAACGGATCCATCGCCTTGCTGAAGTTGACAGTGATGTTCGCGTTGAGAGGTATCAAAGTGGCACCGCTCGCAGGGTCAGTGCTACTCACGGAAGGCGGCGTGGCATCTGCGGTGAGAAAACTCCATGTCTTGGTGATAGCCATCGCATTGCCGGACAAGTCCTTGACCCCAGTGGTGATCGTGGCCACATAACTGAGTCCGGCTACCAGATTGCTGGTTGGATCGAATGTCACTGTGTTACCCGTATAGGACACGGCACCCGCAACGGAGGTCGATCCGTGTGCCAGAGTAACCGTGGTCGTGGTGAGCGTCGTGGCATCTATCGCTTCGCTGAAGGTCGCCGTGATGTTTGCACTGACGGCAACACCGCTGGCCGCATTAGCAGGTGCCGTTGAGCTCACGCTTGGTGCGGTGGTGTCTGCGCTACCGCTACCACATCCCGCAATCATTGCGACCAGTACTAGTGCCATGAACCATGACAGTAAGTTTTTAATACGTTCGCTGTTTTTCATTTTTCCACCTCTTTGTTTTATCTGTTATTCATCGCTACAAGCAACTGTGCAAAAGCACTAGCCACGATCACATTCTTTATGTTCCTTTCCTCAGAAAAGCTCGGTGCGCTGTCGCACATACTTTCCTATCTTGGTAATCGTCCTCAACAAAGAAAAAGGCCGTCTTGCGACGGCCTTTTAATTACTGCTTACATCCTTACTTGCTTGCCTTACGGAACGATATTCGCAAAAGCGATGCTGGCATTAGTAATACCAACCAGCACAACAACCTCGTCAGCGGTACCGTCTGCATTCGTGTCCTTGAACAGATACCCGTTAGTAGCATCGAACTCAAACGCGTACAGCACAGTAGTATCCAAGGCAACGTTGGCCGCAGTGAGCGCAGCTGCAAAGTCGGCAACCGCTGCACCGGCCTCGACATAGTTGGGAGCGGAACCAGCCAGCCCCATCTTCAGGGTGTCATCAGCGGCAGTAAAGCCAGTGATGCTATCCGCTGTGGCAACAGTAATGCCAGTATCGCCATCAGCAATCACGATAGTGTCTTTCGAAGTATTGCCCGTAAGGATAATGGCATCTGCACCCAAACCACCGGTAATGGTGTTACCGGAAGTCGACGCAGTAGTAGCAGAAGCATCAATGGTATCGTTGCCTGCACCCGTGGTAATTACATTGCCCGAGGTGTCTCCTGTCGTCAGGGTGACAGAATCCGCACCTGCACCCGTTGTCACCGTAACGGCACCAGAGGTCGTTGTTGCTGTCACTGTGGCAACAACTGCAGCGGCACTGTTAATAGTCATCGCACCGGAAGTGGATGTTGCTGTCACTGTGGTAACACCTGCGCCCATGGTAATAAAATTCCCCGCAACACTTGCATCGGATATTGAGGTGAGCGTTGCAGGCCCAGTTACCGCACTCATGTTAATGGTCTGCGCACCGGAGGTGGATGTTGTCTGCAGGTCTGCACCAGCCGCATCGAATGCGGCGTTAAACAAAGTACCAGTGGTAATGGTTTGTGCGCCAGTCCCTGACGTGAGAATCACAATCTTGTCGATACCGCTAACGTTAGTGAAAATGGCGTCATCCAGTGTATATGCGACATTACTGGTGGGTGTGATACTCAGCGTATCGAAGCCAGCACCAGTAGCGATAGTGTCGGCACTAGTAAGTTGGGTAGGTCCATTAGTGTTGACTGTGTCGTCATTAGCGGTACTGAATGCACCGAAACTGCTCACGGTAGGAGTAAAGTTATCCAGACCAGCAGTGAGCACGACAGTGTTGCCAGTAGTATCGTTTGCCAGAATCGTACCCGTGCCCGTCACACTGGCCACCAGATCGGCGCCAGAGAACAGCACTTTAACCGTCTCATCGGGCTCGGCATCGGCGTCGTTGTTAACCAAGATGGACTTGGTTGCAACCGTTTTCCCTGCGGCAAAATTGACCGTTCCTGTGGCGGCTACGAAGTCAGCACCGGATGTGGCAGTACCCGTGATCTGCGTCGCATAATTGAGCGTAACCGCTGTGGCCGGCGCGCTAGCAAGCGTCAGCACGAAGGTCATCGCTTTTGTGCCGGTAGCAGGTTCGGTAACAATCGGCGCATTAGCAGAGAGCGTGAGCGTCCCTGCTCCACCTCCACCGGCGCTCACAGTCAATGTGGCAGTCGCGGATTTGCCACCGTAACTGCCCGTAATGACCGACGTGCCGGCGGCAACGCCAGTCGCGAGGCCTGATGTGCTATTGACAGTGGCAACACCGGTAGAGGCTGAAGTCCAGCTTGTGGATGTTGTAACAACACCAGTGGGCGTCCCATCGTTATAAGTCGCAGTCGCTACAAACTGCTGCGTTCCACCGATCGCTACCGTGGCAGTTGCGGGGGTCACTGCGATGGAAGCCAAGTTCGCCAAAGTGGCGCTCGAATCAGCCACTCCTCCGCAACCTGCTATAAAAGTGGCAAGCACCAACGCCACACTCCACCTCAGTATCTTTGAAATAAATTGGATTCTGTTCATTTGCTTCTCCTTAATAGTGACCGACCGGGAGTGAGTCTGGAATTTCGACTGGAATTCATTGGTATCTATAAATAGATCCACGATGGTGGACTCACACAACCTTCTTATCACCGCTTTGGCAGTTCCTCACCGTGCGCTGCCGCACTCAACCCTTTAAAGAAAATATTTCGTCTTTATGTGCGTGAACGCACAGTTTGATTTCATGGCTTGGCATCAGATGACGACTCCCTGAACTCATTGGATGAAGAAAATGAATATCCCAACGAATTACAAGACAAAGTCTTTGATGTCCAAGGTCGGCATCGCAATTGGTAGCGCTGTGATGTTGGCTGCCTGTGCAGGCGCACAGCCTCCGCTTGATCAGATGGCAACCTCCAAAGCGGCAGTGAATACCGCGATCAGTACAGGTGCCAATGAATATGCCCCGATACAAATCAAATCGGCCATGGAAAAGATGACAAATGCTGAAAAGGCAATGTCCGAGAAAAACTACGAGACTGCAAAGCAGCAGGCGGAACAAGCGCAGGTGGATGCCCAACTCGCCACAGCGATTGCACGCACTGCAAAAGCCAAGCAGGCAGCCGATGCTTTGCAGGAAGACAGTCGCATCCTGCACCAAGAACTTAACCGTAAGACTAATTAATCATAACGGAGCATCCCATGAAAAAATTTCACTATGTACCTTTGACGCTCATCGCTGTGGCGGTCCTTTCAGGCTGCAACACACCTACACAAAATGCATTGCTGAGTGACGCACACGAAAGCTACAAAGCTGCGCAAGCCAACCCTCAAGTCGTCTCGCTTGCCTCTGCTGAGCTTAATGAAGCCGGCGACTCTTTGAGCAAGGCGGATAGCGCTTTGAGCAAAGGAAAAAGTGAAGCCACCGTTGATCAGTTGGCATACATCGCCAAGCAACAAGTGGCTATCGCTCAGGAAACTGCACAGCGTAAAAATGCCGAATTGGCTGTGACCAATGCGAGTGCGAATCGCACACAGATACGCTTGGATGCGAGGACGGCTGAAGCCGATGCAGCGAAACGCCAAGTCGCTATTGCAAATAAGACACTCGCTCGGCAAGCCGAAGATCTCTCCGCGGCTGATGCGAACGCACAAAATGACCAAGCGGTCATCGTCATTCAAGAGATGAAGATTCGCGAACTGAATGCAAAACAGACAGAACGCGGCGTTGTCGTGACCTTGGGGGACGTTTTGTTCAGCACCAACAAATCTGAACTCAAGTCCAGCGGCAAGCGAAGTGTGCAAAAAGTAGCCGACTTCCTTATGCAATACCCGCTACGCGTGGTGTTGATCGAAGGATTCACTGACAGTGTCGGTAGCGCAAGCTACAACCAGTTGTTGTCCGAACGGCGCGCTGAATCGGTACGCACTGAGTTGATCAATCTGGGTGTACGCAGTGAGCGCATCTCGACTCAGGGCTATGGCGAACAACGCCCGGTCGCTAAGAATGACACTGCTGCGCATCGCCAATCCAATCGCCGCATTGAGATCATCTTCCCAGATACTATCCAACCAGTTTCGGCAATGTGATTGAAACAATACTTTCAACCAAAACCATTTCAACAAAGGAATTAAGCAATGTTTAACAATACAATTGATATGAAGAGCATCACTGCTTCAAAAGACAAAGTGATGGATGAGATGCGTTCAGTCGTTGCGGATGCCGAAGCACTACTGGATTCAACGGCTGGGCAAGTCGGTGAAGGCGCAATCAAGGCACGTGCTCGAATCGAAAAGAGTCTGCATAACGCAAAAGGGCATTTGATCGATGCGGAAGAAGCTGTGCTTCAGCGCACCAAGCAAGCGGCTAAAGCGACAGATCAATATGTTCACAACGACCCTTGGAAGGCGATCGGCATCACTGCGTGTGCGGGCATCATCGTAGGCATGCTCATCGCCAGGCGCTAAAAATGTCAAACTCGACAGGGCTTGCAGAGTCGCTAAAACGGATGACGGATACGTTGTTGTCCATCGTTCAGACGCGTCTTGAATTGCTATCAAACGAGCTGGAGGAAGAGCGTGTTCACATCGGCCTACTTTTGTTTTACGGGGCCATTGCGTTCTTCTTCTTCGGCATGTCCATCTTGCTACTCACCATTCTTGTTGTGGCAGCATTTGGGGATGACCATCTCCTTCTGGTATTAGGTGGACTGATTGTTCTGTTCGTCATTGCGGGGGGGCTCTCATGGTGGGCATTCCGACAAGTCGCCCAAAAAAGATCCGGATTGTTTTCGAGCAGTTTGGACGAGTTTGCACAAGACCGCGACTTGCTATCTCCCAGATCATGAATCAGCAATTGATAGCGCTGGCTTATCGCCGCAACCAAATACTTCTGAAGATAAGTGAGCAGCGAACGAACATATCCGGCTTGATGCAGCAATTGCAACACCCGTTATCTATGGCCGACGCGGGTCTCAAGGCAGTTCATATGATGCGCAACCATCCTGCATGGGTAGCAGGTGCTGTGACTGCCCTGCTGGCCTGGCGCCTGAAGGGAATCGCAGTATTGGCAAAGTATGGATGGAAACAAGGTGGTGAAGAAATTGAGCACCGAAAATAATCGCTAGTATCCTGTAAATTAAAAGACCTCCGGCAAAGTCGGAGGTCTTTTAATTTAGGCTTGGATTCCCGTCATCGCAACGACACTCCATCCTAATTGAACAACAGATCAGGCAAGAACAAACTGATCTCTGGGATATAAGTCACCAGCCCGAGGAAGACCAACAACACCAATAGCCACGGCAAGGCAGCATGTGTGACTTCCATGATGCTCATGTTGGTAATACCGCTGGTGACGAACAGATTCAGCCCGACCGGTGGGGTGACCATGCCGATCTCCATATTCACCACCATGATGATGCCCAGATGGATGGGGTCGATACCTAGCTGGGTGGCGATGGGAAAGAAGATGGGAGCAAGAATCAGGATGATGCCGGTCGGCTCCATGAAGTTTCCGGCAATCAGCAGGATGACGTTGACCACCAGCAGGAACATCCAAGGGGTCATTCCATAAGCGACGATGTGCTCGGCGATGGTCTGCGGAATGCGTTCGGTGGTGAGTACATGTGCGAACAGCATGGCATTGGCGACAATGAACATCAGCATGACCGTGGTGCGACTGGCATCTACGAATACTTGCGGCAGGTCCTTGAACTTCAAGTCACGGTAGATGAAAACAGCCACGATCAGAGCATAGACCGCAGAAACGGCAGCGGCCTCGGTCGGCGTGAAGATACCGCCATAGATACCACCCATGATGATGACCAGCAAAGCCAGCCCCCACAAGGATTCACGAAACTTCCCAAACACTTCCCGCAGCGGCGCACGGGGGGTGGGAGCGATATTCAGTTTGCGCACGCGCCAATGTACGGCGAGGGCCAACATCAATCCGAGCAGTAGGCCGGGAATCACACCGGCCATGAACATGCGCCCGACCGAGACTTCCGTCACTGCGGCATACACCACCATCACGATCGAAGGCGGAATCAGAATACCCAAAGTGCCTGAATTGCAGATCACGCCTGCCGCAAACGGCTGCGGATAGCCGTTGCGCACCATGCCCGCGATGACGATAGAGCCGACCGCCACTACGGTGGCCGGACTCGAGCCCGAGACTGCGGCAAACAACATGCAGGCAAGGATGGACGCGATCGCCAAGCCACCGCGCAAGTGACCGACTGCCGCGATGGCAAAATCGACCATGCGCCTTGCCACCCCACCGGTGGACATCAAGGCCCCAGCAAGGATGAAGAACGGGATCGCCAGCAGGGTGTAGTGCTCGCTGGTCTCGTACAGTTTGATGGACAGCGAAGCCAATGAGTCATTGGCGAAGAAGGCGATGGTGAGCAGGCTGGAAAGGCCCAGACAGATAGCGACCGGCATGCCGATGGCCATGAAGAAGAACAGACAGGAGAACAGGAAAAGGGTATTCATTTCGTGCCCTCCTCCACTTTCAGCTTGAGCGCCTCTTCCACCTCGTTGGCAAGCCGCAGATGATCTGACTTGCCGCGGATCAGGTTAATCAATACCGGCAGGAAGCGCAGCACCAGCAGAGTGAAACCGATAGGCAGGATGGCACGTACCACCCATATCTGAATCGGCAAGTCTTCCAGCTCGATACCCACTTTGCGCATCTTCATCACATACTGGAAAGAACCGTAGATCACCATGCCTGCATAGAGCATGCAGAACAACACGGCCACGATGGATACGATGCGCCGCACTTTAGGCGTGAACAATTTGATTAAGGCATCCACCCCGATATGAGCACCGACGCGCACACCGTATGAGATACCGATGAAGATCATGCAAGCGAACAGGATAGAGGTGAGTTCCTGCGCCCAAGTAAAGCCGGAATTGAACACGTAACGTAATACCACCTGAGCAAAGGTGATCAGCGTCATCGACGCCAGCAGAATGGCGATCAGCCATTCGTCCAGTCGCTTCAATAACTTCATGCGGCCTCCCCGTGGCGCCCCCGTGCATGGCGGGGACGCGATTTCACTATGCACTAGTGAGAATTAGCTTTGTCTTGCTTAGCCTTTTCTTTATCGTGTTTCTTTTCTTTGGCAGGCTTCTTGTTGGCATCCGATGCAGCTTCGATCAAGTCTTTACCGATATCCCCTTCAAACTTGGCCCAAACCGGCTTCATCGCCTCACGCCACTGCTGACGCTGCTTCTTGGTCAGTTTGATCAGCTTGGCTTTCTTGTCATCAATCACCTTCTGGCGGAAGTTTGCATCCTCTTCCAAGGCTACCTTGTTGCCATAGGCGATCGATTCAGTCATCGCTTCTGACAAACCCTGCTTCACATCTGCAGGCAGACCATTCCACCATTCGTCGTTGGCTATCACCATGTAATCAAGCACGCCGTGCCCGCTCTCAGTGATGTACTTCTGCACTTCGTGGAATTTCTTGGTGTAGATGTTGGCCCATGGATTCTCTGCACCATCCACCACACCGGACTGCAAGGCCTGATACACCTCTGCGAAAGCGATCTTCTGCGGATTGGCATCGACTGCTTTGAACTGTGCCTCGAGCACATCAGAAGCCTGGATGCGGAACTTCAAACCACTGGCATCCTTGGGAGTTCGCAGTGGCTTGTTGGCCGACAAATGCTTCATACCATTATGGATATAACCAAAACCGATCAGACCTTTGTCGGACATCGAAGTCAGCAGTTCGCGGCCTTTCGCACTGTTCTGAAAACGGCCCACTGCATCGATGTCATCGAACAGGAAAGGTAAATCGAAGATCTGTAGTTTCTTGGTGTACTTGCCGAACTTTGCCAGCGAAGGGGCCAGAATCTGCACATCACCCAGCAATAATGCTTCCATCTCCTTACCATCGCCGAAAAGCTGGCTGTTCGCGAAAACCTGTACCTCGACCTTGCCGGGTAGTTTCTTCTCTGCAAGTTCTTTGAACTTCAGAGCCGCCTGACCTTTGGGGGTGGTGTCGGCGACGACGTGGCTGTATTTGATGACGATGGGACCCGCTTGCGCGGAGAGGGACAGACTGAATAACAAGGCACTGCACAACACGCTCAATATTTTCATTATTATCTCCCTAAAGATTTAACTGAAACGGTTACGGCTTGCATCTGTCAGCGCATCATATGCCAATCCAGCTTACACCACCATTACAGATTGCTCATCTGCCTCAGCTTGAAATTCAGCGGCGACTGCCACACCCACCACACACACCAATTCATCACCACAATACAACAAGGGTAAACGTGCACGCTGCCAGGGCGGCACTCCATGCTCCTGCAAGAGATTCTTCATGCTGCGTCGTGCGGCGAGGAGATGCGGGCGCAGTGTCTCGCCACCATTGCGCAATCTCAGACTGACCTGCCCTTGTGACAATCTTTCTCGACTGATACCTTGGCCAACGGCCTGAGTGAAGTGCAGTTCACGTTGCAATGGTGACCAGTGCACAACTGGCTCTCCCTGCCATTCCAAACACAACATAGGATCAACTGTCGGCAGTGCTCGCATCACATGGATGAGTCCGCGATACCTGCGCACCTGCCACTCACCGAAATTCACGCAGACATCCGCATTGTCACGCGCACCATGCAGTTGGCGCAGCATGTCATCTAATTGCGCTTCCTGCGGCATCGGTGCACCCTGCTCGTGTAGAAAATGACGCAGCAGGTTTTTGCCGCGCGGCAAAGACAAGGCTTTCAGCTTCTCCACCGCTAGCAACTGTTCGCCTGCTCCATCTGCCAGCGCCACCTCATCCAAAATCTCGGCGGCTTCTGCGAAGTGGTTCGCGCTACGTCCCAGCGTATCGCGCCAAGCTGGGAAGCGTTCCTCCAACACTGGGAACAAGCGATGGCGCAAAAAGTTACGCGGATAGCTATCATCCGCATTGCTTTCGTCTTCTATCCATTCCAAAGCATGCTGTTGCGCATAGGTGAGTAGTTCCGTCCGGCTGCATTCCAGCAAGGGCCGCAACAACAGCTGACTCGCCTGCTCACGCACAAAAGGCATGGCGGAGACACCGCGCAGTCCGGCACCACGCAACAACTGAAGCATCAAAGTCTCGGCCTGATCGTCCGCATGGTGGGCAAGTGCGACGAAAGGAATGTCGCTTTCGGCGAACGCCGCATGGCGCAGTTTGCGTGCCGACGCCTCGATGCCGTGCGCTTCTTTCAGAGGTGCGATATCGACATGCTTTATCTCAAGCGAAATATCGTAGCAAGCACAAAGTCCCGAGCAGAACTGTGCCCAAGCATCGGCATTGGGACTGATGCCATGATGGACATGCATGGCGGAAAGTGTGAACCCCAGTTCGGGTGCAAGACTATTGAGAACGTGAAGCAATACGACCGAATCCATGCCGCCGCTCAATCCGAGCAGCAGCTTGCTGCCCGCAGGCAACCGCGGCGCTAGCTGCGCCGCGATCCGGTCATGAAATAGATTCGAGTGAGAAGGTGTGTGCGACATCGACGAGCGTCGCGTCAGAGCAGATGAGCCTCCGTGACTACTGGAGCTCGATCTCCTTGAACTTACCGTAGCCCATCAGACGCGTGAATCGTGTCTGCAACAGATCGTTGGTGGACTTGCCTTGGGCCTGCTTGAGTGCCTCGGCCAAAGCCTTTTTCACACTGCCCATGGTCGCTTCGTAATCACGGTGCGCACCACCCAATGGCTCGCTCACGATCTTGTCGACCAAGCCGAGGGTCTTCAAGCGAGTAGCCGTGATCGCCAATGTCTCGGCAGCTTCTTCTGCTTTACTTGCGCTCTTCCACAGGATGGAAGCACAGCCTTCAGGAGAAATCACCGAATAGGTCGCGTATTGCAGCATCAGCATTGCATCGCCGACTGCCACTGCCAGCGCACCGCCCGAACCACCTTCGCCGATGATGGTGCAGATGATGGGCACACGCAGTTCAGCCATCACATACAGGTTGCGACCGATGGCCTCGGACTGACCGCGCTCCTCCGCGCCAACGCCGGGATAAGCGCCCGGTGTGTCGATGAAGGTCATGATGGGGATGCCGAACTTCTCAGCCAGACGCATCAGGCGCATCGCTTTGCGATAGCCCTCGGGGCGAGGCATGCCGAAGTTGCGGTATTGGCGTTCTTTGGTGTCGCGGCCTTTCTGGTGACCAATGACCATCACACTCTGCCCGTTGAAACGCGCCAAGCCACCCACGATGGCAGGATCGTCCGCATACACGCGGTCGCCGTGCAGCTCTTCGAAATCGGTGAACAGGTGCTCGATGTAGTCCAGCGTGTAAGGACGCTGCGGATGACGCGAAACCTGCGAGATCTGCCAAGGAGTGAGCTTGGCGTAGATGTCCTTGGTAAGGCTCTGGCTCTTCTTTTGCAAGCGGCCGATCTCATCTGAGATATCCAGTGCGGAATCGTCCTGCACATAGCGCAGTTGTTCGATCTTGTTCTCCAGATCGGAGACCGGTTGTTCGAAATCCAGGAAGGTCAGTTTCATGTTTGCTATCTCAAAGGATCATTCACGGGCGGCATGATACAACATGCCGTGCGGCAAACCGAATGGGTTTACATGCTGTAACAAAGGAAATTCTATTTATCAATACCTTACTTGCCGAGCGAAAAGAAGCGACGGATGGTTGCCAATATCTCGCCGGTGCTTTGTGTGAGATCGGGACGATTCGAAACTGCATCGATGTCCTGCTTCGCATCATTGAGCTCTGCCGTTCGGACGGCCAGCATATGCGACACTTCTTCCGCGATAGAGGGCCGTGCGCGCAATATCTCTTCGAATGCGTCTTTGTCCAAGCGATAGCTTTCGACATCTGTAAGTGCCAAGACTGAAGCGCGCCGCGGTGCGCCGGTCAGCAAGGCCATCTCACCAAAGAAGTCGCCCTTGCGCAAAATATTAAGTGTGCGCCGCTCACCGCTCTCAGCCTCGATGAACACTTCGGCTTCACCGCGAATGAGGATATAAAGACCGTGTGACTGCTGCTCGCCCTGCCGAGTGATCAGATTTCCTTTGGCAAATGGTGCAAAACGCAGATGTTCGGCCAGCCACTTCAGCTCTTCCTCGGTCATCGAGGAGAACAAATCTATACGGTGCAGCGTCTTCAGGCGCAGTAATACCTCATGCTGATGCTGCGCATCTTCGTATTTGTCGTTTTCTTTGGTGAGATGGATGTGGCGCTCATCCACTGCCAACTTCAGACCTGCGCGTTGCAATGAAGTCATGATGTGCCAGCGGATCATGGCGTCGGTCGGATCATCCGGCATCAGATCGGTCAGCCAATAACGCATGGCATAACGCGCATAACCTTTGTCGTCCATATCCATCAGCACACAATTTGGAAGCGGATCGCTGGCCACATTGGGGATACGGGCCTGGCGAATAGCATCTTCAACCACGCGTATCACTCTGGGTGCCGGTGCCTCCAACGACACGTTGAACCATACCCAGCGTCGCCATTGCACAGGCTGATCGGTACGACGCCCCAACACCAAGAACTTGTTCTTCATCAACTGCGAATTGGGGAATACCACTGTTTCCCAATTGCGTGTCTCGACCAGCGTGGAGCGCCAGCGGATATCGACTACTCGACCGGAAAGATCATCCACCTTGATCCAGTCACCTACTTCGATGGAATTATCGAGCTGCAGAGCCAAACCGCCCAGAATGTTGCCCAAGGTATCCTGCATCGCGAACGCGATCACCGCCGTGATCACCGCCGATGTCGCGACGATGCTGCCCAAGTCCAACCCAGCATAGCGCAGTCGCACCATGAACCATGCGACATAAGCGATGATGACGAAAATATCTTCTGTGATGCGCGGCGGATTGAGTTTGATCTTCGGCAGGATCAGGCGAAACACCATCAATCCCCACAAGCGGATCAATGCCACACCGGCACCAATCACCGAAACTTCGTGCAGGATGTCTGCACCCCGCTCGATTCCGAGCGCATGCAATACACCCGAGATGAACATCCCCAAGACACAGACGAAATAGAAAACGGTTGTGTTAAAAATGCTGGGGCGCTCTTCACGCAGGAAATGACGTAGCAAGAAGAACAGGCCTGACACCATCGCCAGCAGTGGGAAAGATTCAGGGCCCCAAAAGAAGCTCATCACATCGCGCCAAAAATTCATGCTTGCACCTTTATTGTTTTGTGATGATTTTACACAGAATAGGCAGCCAATGGCTGACGGCGGTGCCATACTTTCCAGCGGTCGCAGGACTTCAGCTCAAAACGATGTAAAGCCTCCGCTGTAGGCACCTCAAGCGTGAGCGAACGGAGATTTCCTGTCCCAAATGCCTGCCAGATGACTTGCATCAGATCATGCTGCATCACGAGCAGATTCTCGCGCCATTGGTAAAGGTCGTGCTGCCGCAATGGCGGCAATAGATCGGTCGCCAGCCAAGCGCCGTGACTGGCTTCACTGCCCAGCATGTCTGACAAACTATCGAACCGGCGAAAACCGGCAGCGCGCGCGAAAGCGCCCAGCGGCTCATCACCGCCAGCCGCATCGAGCATTGTGCTTACCTCGCCGGCAAACCCTGCGCCCCACAACCATAGACTGCTGATAGGAGGCAATCCTGCTACCAGACGTTTCTGATTTAGGGCGTGTCCGTGCAATAGCATCTGCACCTCATTGCCCAGCGCACGCCAACGCACAGCATCTCTACCCTGTGGCATCATCTCGCGCGCATCGCCCCAAGCCGCACTGCTCAGCGTGGGCATCGTTACTTCACCGACTTCGACCACCCGCAGATACCAACGCTGCGGGTGTGGTGCGTAGAAGCTGATACCGTCAGCGGCGAAATGTGCATTCAATACCTCGCAGAATGCGACGGCCTCTTCAGGATCACATGACACATCCGGTCGCACCATCACTTGCGCAGGTTGTCGTTGCAACTCGACCGGATCAGCGCACATCCAGTCAAACCCTTTTACCTCCAGACCGTCGCCCGCTGCACGCAGCGGGGCAGGATGGATGACGCCGAATAATTCGCACAAACGAACTTCGATCTCCAACGGTGGCAGCATTTGATGAATGGCTCGCGCCAGCATCTTTTCCAGCAAGGAGAGTTCCGGTTGCCTACCGGGGGCGATCTCACGCGGCAGGATGAGGTCGGGGATAATCAAATGAAGGTGATCCATAGCTGCGAGTTTAGCACTCGCCCCCCTACTGCTTGTGGCACACTAACGCCCGTCAAAAAACAGGGAATCGCCTTGCAACCTTTCGAACTGTTCGTCGGTCTGCGCTACACCCGCGCCAAGCGCCGCAACCACTTCATCTCCTTCATCTCGCTGATCTCCATGCTGGGCATCGGTCTCGGTGTGATGGCGCTGATCGTGGTGTTATCGGTGATGAATGGTTTCCAGAAAGAGATACGGGCGCGCATCCTCGGCATCACACCGCACCTGCAAGTGCTGGGCAGTGAAGGGATAGCAGATTGGCAGCGTACGCTGGGAACCGTTGCCACACATCCCGGCATCCGTGCCGCTGCGCCTTATGTCACTGGCCAAGGCATGTTATCGCAAGGTGAGCGTGTGCAAGGCGTGATGGTGCGCGGCATCCTACCTGCATCCGAACAGCAATTGATCGCGCTCGGCGACAAGATGAAGCACGGCCAACTGGATAGTCTGCAACCCGGCGAATATAACATCGTGCTGGGCGTCGACCTGGCCCGCGCGCTGGGCGCGCGCGTCGGCGACCCACTCCTACTGATCACCCCGCAAGGGCAATTCACCCCCGCCGGCATGTTGCCGCGTCTGAAGCAATTCAAGGTGAGTGGCATCTTCGAGATCGGCATGTCGCCCTACGACAACGCTCTGGCGCTGATTCACTTAAAGGATGCACAAAAACTCTATCGCATGGGCGAATCGGTGAGTGGCATCAGCGGCAGCGTCAACGACCTCGACCAAGCCCCTCAGATCGCACGTGCACTGGAAGGCAAGATTCCGGGGGACCTGTGGACCAGCGATTGGACACGACAGAACGCCAGCTATTTCGCAGTGGTAGCGATGGAAAAGAAGATGATGTTCATCATCCTGTCGCTGATCGTACTGGTCGCCGCGTTCAATATCGTCTCCACGCTGGTGATGGCTGTCACCGACAAGCAGGCCGATATCGCCATCTTGCGCACACTGGGTGCCTCGCCGCGCAGCATCATGCAGATATTCATGGTGCAAGGGGTATTGATCGGCCTTATCGGCCTGGTAATTGGCGTCCTAGGCGGCGTATTGCTGGCAGTCAATATCGGCACCCTCGTGCCGTTCATCGAAAATCTTTTTGGCGTGCAGTTTTTAGCTAAGGAGTTCTATTACATCAGCGAACTGCCTTCCGATCTGCGTCAGAGCGATGTGCTGGTGGTCGCTGGCATGTCGTTCCTGATCAGCGTGCTTGCTACTCTATATCCAAGCTGGCGTGCTTCCAAGGTGCAACCGGCGGAGGCATTGAGATATGAATAAGCAGGATACGGGAATGGTCATCACTTGCCGCGATCTGATGAAAACCTATGCACAAGGCGATCTCAGCGTCACCGTGCTGAACGGTGTGAACCTTGATGTGGCCCGTGGCGAAAGCCTCGCCATCGTGGGCGCGTCAGGTTCCGGAAAAAGTACACTGCTGCATCTGCTGGGTGGACTGGATAGTATCAGCAGCGGCAGTGTGAGCATTCTGGGGCAGGATGTAGACAAAATGAACGAAACGCAGCGCGGTGAACTTCGCAACCGCTCGCTGGGTTTTGTCTACCAGTTCCATCATCTGCTGCCGGAGTTCACTGCGGTTGAGAATGTTGCCATGCCATTATTGATACGCGGCATGAAACCTGCCGAAGCCCATCCGCAAGCCATACAGATGCTGGAGCAGGTGGGACTGGCGCATCGTTTGCGTCATCTCCCCACCGAACTTTCCGGCGGCGAACGCCAGCGCGTCGCGGTGGCCCGTGCGTTGGTCACTCGCCCTGCCTGTGTACTGGCCGACGAACCGACCGGCAATCTGGATCGCAGCAGCGCACATACCTTGTTCGAACTGATGCAAGAACTCAACGCCCAATTGCAGACCAGTTTCATCATCGTCACCCATGATCTTGAACTGGCCGGCAAGATGCAGCGCAGTCTGCAATTGGTGGATGGCGTGCTGTCCTCTGACTGAGAAGGCCATTCCGATTCGTTAGCTGCGATCAGTGCGATGACGCCATTTCCAGATCACAGCCAAGCGCCATGCGACCCGCACGGAAAAATATCCAAGCAGAGCCAGACCCACTGCCAAAATCGGCAAACCTATAAGCAGTGGCTCGCCTAACGTCATCAGCCACTTCCACAGTTGTTCGAATCCGTCATTCCAATGCAATTCGGGAAACTGAGCCACCGGCGTCTTGACAGAGACCCCGGTAACCAACAAGCCGATTTGGTGTGCCAATAGATAGAGTGGAACAATAGTGAAAGGATTGGTGTAAAGCGTGGCCGCGAGAGACACCGGCAGATTGACGCGCAGCCACATCGCCAAAAAAGCCGCACCCAGCATTTGAAAAGGGCCGGGAATCAAACCGCAGAACAGACCGATCGCGACCCCTCCCGCCACCGATCGTCTATTCAGATGCCATAGGTTGGGATGTTGGAGCCAATGACGTATCGGTTGCAGCCAGCGATTCTGCAACACACCCTCACGCCCCGGCAGTCTTGTACTGAAAAATTTGCGCATGACGGGATTCTAATGCTCGGTTAGGCTAGCCGTATGGTTTCCTTTGCACTCAGTTTCGCGCTCGGCGTCTGGTACCTGCAACAGCTTGAGACGCTACCGTCGCTGCCGAGCTACTGGCCGCTGGCCATAGCGTGCCTGCTGTTGCCACGCACTGTGCCGCTTCTATTGCGACAGGGCTTGCTGCTGTCATGTGCCGCCCTGCTCGGTTTCTGCCATGCGGCCTATATCGCACAAGTCCGTTTGGCTGACAGCCTGCCGAATGACTGGCAGGGTCAGAACATCACACTGAGCGGTGTTGTGGCAGAGATGCCGCGTGTACATGAGCGCGGCCTGCGTTTCATATTCGATGTTGAGCATGTCGAAACTGCCGATGCCACGGTTCCGGCACGCATTCTCCTTGCCAGCTACGACACAAAATCCATGCCTCCGCTAGACATCCATGCCGGAGAACGATGGCGCTTCACCGTGCGCCTAAAGCAACCCCATTCGACTCGAAATCCCTACACCTCGGATTTCGAGGTATGGGCACTGGAACGCAACATTCGCGCCACCGGCTATATATACAACAGATCCGAACCACAGATGCTGGATGCCAGTGTCATCCGTCCCGCATATCTGATCGAGCTATTACGCGAATCGTTGCGCACACGTTTCCATCAATCACTTGGGGATGCGCCATATGCTGGGATACTGGTTGCGCTTGCGATCGGCGATCAGGCGAGCATCTCCCAAGAAGAATGGCGCTTATTCACCCGCACTGGGGTGAATCACCTGATGTCGATCTCCGGTCTACACATCACCTTGCTGTCCAGCTTATTCTTTGGGATGACTTATTGGTTATGGCGGCGCAGCACGAGACTGACGTTACGACTACCGGCTCGCAAGGCGGCGGCATTGGTCGGTGTCATCGTGGCCTTGGCATACAGCCTGATCTCCGGCTTTGAGATTCCAGCCCAACGCACTTTCTACATGTTGACCACCTTCGCCGGCATGTTGCTCCTGTCGCGCAATGTCGCGCCCAGCCAGATGCTGGCGGCTGCACTCATGGTCGTACTGATCCTCGATCCTTGGGCGGTAATGGCCCCCGGTTTTTGGCTGTCATTCGGCGCGGTCGCGCTCATCTTCTATGTATCGGCCAATCGACTGGCTCGGCCACACTGGCTGGTGGAATACGGCAAGGTTCAGTGGGCGATGACCATCGGCCTGATCCCGCCATTACTAGCCCTATTCCAGCAGCTTTCGCTGGTATCACCGCTGGCCAATGCCTTTGCCATTCCGCTGGTCAGCTTGCTGGTAGTACCGTTCACCTTATTAGGCGCCCTGCCCGGTTTCGAGTGGACTCTGCATCTTGCCCACTATGTACTCGCGTTCTGCATGACCTTGTTGCGCCTGCTCGATGATCTGCCGGTGAGCGTGTGGACGCAGCATGCCCCACCGGCATGGGCTATAGGTGCAGGCGTATTGGGGGCACTATGGATATTGGCACCGCGTGGCTTCCCGTTGCGTGCGTTCGGCTTCATCCTGTTGCTGCCTATGTTCCTCATAGAACCTGAAACACCAGTCCGCGATACGGCACGTATCTGGGTGTTCGATGTCGGTCAGGGATTGGCCGTTGCGGTGCAGACCCAACACCATGCCTTGCTGTTCGATACCGGCCCTGACTATGCGGGCGAAGCGGACAGCGGCAACCGCATCCTCGTGCCAGCCTTGCGTGGCTTGGGCGTGAATCAATTGGACACCCTGATTCTGAGCCATGGGGATATCGACCATATCGGCGGTACGGACTCGGTGGTGCAGAGCATTCCGACCCGTCGCGTACTCACTTCGCTGGATTTGGAAGACCGTCGGCTGGCTGGCATGCAGACTATTGTGTCATGTCAGGAAAGCATGCAATGGGATTGGGACGGCGTGCATTTCGAGATTCTGCATCCACCGCTATCGGCTGCCGACAAACGGCACGACAACGACCAAAGTTGCGTGTTACGCATCAGTATCGGCGACCAGCATGTCCTGCTCACAGGCGATATTGAAAAAGCTAGCGAAGCTCGATTGCTCGACAAACACTCAGACAAACTACCAACCACCCTGTTGGTGGCACCACACCACGGCAGCAGGAGTTCATCCGGCGCAGCATTCGTCAAGGCAGTCGCTCCCAAGTACGTCATATTCACCTCGGGCTACCGCAACCGCTTCCGCCACCCCCATCCCGAGGTCGTCCGGCGCTATCAGGCACAGGGCACCCATATCCTGCGCTCAGACCTTGACGGAGCCATCACCATCGATCTGGACGCCTCGACAATCAGGCTGGATGTCTACCGCCATAGCCACCGTCGCTACTGGTCACGATTCCCGGAAAATTAAGTCGCCAAGTCATACACCGCCCCAATCGGCGGGCGTATAATTGGCAGCATTGTCCACCCCCCAAGGAAACATCGTGCCTCTCTCAACGCGCGTTCAAGCCATCAAGCCCTCGCCAACCCTTGCCGTAACCGCCCGTGCAGCAAAACTGAAAGCAGAAGGAAAAGACATCATCGGACTGGGTGCAGGAGAACCCGATTTCGATACGCCGCAACATATCAAGGACGCTGCCATCGCAGCGATCAACAAGGGCTTTACCAAGTACACACCGGTCGGCGGAACAGCCACGCTGAAACAGGCCATCATCGCCAAATTTAAGCGCGACAATGGACTCGACTACACCGCGAAGCAGATCTTGGTCTCATGCGGTGGCAAGCAGAGTTTCTTTAACCTCGTGCTGGCGACCATCAATTCTGGCGACGAAGTCATCATCCCCGCGCCTTACTGGGTGTCCTATCCCGATATCGTGATCATTGCTGAAGGAAAGCCGGTAATCGTACAGGCCGGAATCGAGCAGGGTTTCAAGATGACCCCTGCGCAGCTCGAAGCAGCGATCACCGAAAAGACCAGAATGGTCGTCATCAACAGCCCAAGCAATCCGTCCGGCGCCGTCTATTCACTGGATGATCTGAAGGCACTGGGTGATGTGCTTCGCAAGCATCCAAACATCCTCATCGCTACCGATGACATGTACGAACACATCGCGCTGACCGACGAAAAGTTCTGCAACATCCTCAATGCCTGTCCCGATCTGTATCCTCGCACCATGGTGCTTAACGGCGTATCCAAAGCCTATGCGATGACAGGCTGGCGCATCGGTTATGCGGCTGGTCCTGAAAACATCATCACTGCTATGGAGAATGTACAGTCGCAAAGCACGTCCAACCCAACTTCCATCTCGCAGGTCGCTGCAGAAGCTGCGTTGAACGGCGATCAGGGGTGCATCACCCCCATGCTGAAAGCATTCCGCGAGCGGCATGAATTCGTGGTGAACGAACTGAACAAGATTGCCGGACTGAGTTGCATCAAGGCAGGCGGTGCTTTCTACGCGTTCCCGGATGCACGTGGTGCCATCGCGACACTGCACCAAAAAGGCACCATCAAGGAAGCGACCGATATCGCCTTCTCTGAATTTCTGCTGGTGGAAGCGGGTGTGGCCGTCGTACCCGGCTCTGCTTTCGGCAGCGAGGGATATATGCGACTCTCGTTCGCAACCTCGATGGATAATCTGAAAAAGGCGCTTGAACGTATCGCAAAAGCACTGTCTTAACTATGGTAACTGCGTAACTCGAAGCGATTGCCGCGGAGGTGGATGAAGCTCTCAACTCAGGCCTGTTCGATTTGCCTACGTTTCCCGGCATCGCTTTAAAAATTAGAGACCTGATAGACGACCCGAACGTATCCGCAGATCAACTGGTGATCCACTGACAGCCGATCCGGTGATAAGCGCCCACATCATCAAGGCAGGTGTAGGCATCAAATTACTTGGAAACTCGCATTTCTCACAATAATTGGTAGATGTTCTACGGACAAATGCTTCAGTTTCAGCGAAGACCATGCTGCTCAACTGAATATCGCTTATGAAATGTTAGGGCTTCCGGCTAAGACAGCCGCCAACACACCGGGCCCAATACCAAGTCAGACGCCGGCAACACCAACAAATACAGCACCGATAAAGCAACAAGCTAAGGAGCCTACTGGCATCTTAAGCTCCTTGCGCAAGCTCTTCCGGTAAAACTTCCTAGCGAGCCTGCAATCTTGGCTCAGACAGGTTGCCGGAAAGCGACAGCGGGTTGTTACCTGCTCGTATCTTGATCTCAGAATTGAAAGCTCCTGACAGCTGACCATCCGCAGCGGCCTCAAAAGTACCCGAAGCCTTCAACATGCCCGAAGTGATGCGCACACTGCGGAAACGCACTCTTCCGTCTTCAGCTACGAATGATCCATTCAACTCGTCAAAATTGGTGCGCCCTCCAACCAGATGCTCACGAGTCGCTAAGCGCGCTGTCTCCACCATGTCGATGCCATTGATAACACCCCGCTTGGCCTCGAACGAAGCATCGATACGCAGTGTCTTGGCTAAACTAGAGAGCGTAGCGGCGTTAGCCATCAATTCCCCATCGACGAATACATCTCCCGATAAGCCATACTGTGGGAACAGTTCAGCCAACTCCATTGTCTTGGCCTGAATGCTCGCATCGAATTTCCAGCCTCTACTCCAGTTCAATTTGCCTTTTCCAGACCATATCCCTGCGTAAGCATGGGCATCGAGATCGGAGATATTAATCTCGTTCTCGTTGATCTCGCCCCGCGCATTGAATGAACTGAACATTGCTGAAGGCAACAACGGCAGCACACTATCGCGAATACCAAATGCTATCTGAGTACGATTTGCCACTACTTTGAGTTCCACATTGAGCTTTTCATCTTCACTGTGCAACACCAAACGTGAAAACTCACCAAGTTCGAAATCTGCCCCACCCTGCAACAATGGCACTGCCATAACATCCGTAACAACTTTCAGGTTTCGCAAAGTCACATGCTCAAGCGGAAATTGGGCATCATCTCCCATTCCCTTTAGCCATACTGAGACTATGCCAAGGTGCTTTCCGTCCAGCGCCATATCTTGCAACTCAAGATCTTTGATCGTCTTACTGTCAGACAGCAGGGACAACAAATCAAAATTCAGCGTAGCACTTGAAACGGTCAACTCCCCTGCCGCCCCGATTTTGACATCCCCCAACTCTATCTTAGGCATCGGCAGCAATGCGGCACTCATATTGCCAACCTTCACCGGCTGTTTGAATCTTTCTGTCAGTCGCTGTTCGAGCGGCGCCAAATAATCCTGCATAGGCCAGACCAGTGGCAGAACGAAAATAGAGGCGATTCCCAACGCAAACATCCCAGCTGCGATCTTGCCTAGCGGAAGTGGATTGCGGCGCCGAACGGCGGTAGATTTTTGTTTGGACTTGGCTTGTTCCAGCGCTGCTTCCTTAGCAGCTTGTGCAGCATCCAACTTGCTTTGTTGCTCCGCACGTTGCTCTGCTTCTGCCCAAGCACTCTCTTGCTCAGCAGCCAAAGCCTGCTCTTCTTCCTGAGCTTGAGCCTCTTGTTTGGCACGCAATATTTCCGCTTCTTGCTCAGCCTTCAAGCGGGCCATTTCGGCAGCGATATCCTGTTTCGCTTCGACATCTTTATGCTTGCTCGTTGTTTCAACAGCAGGTGATTTTTGGGGCACCTCAGATGGGGCCGGTCGTGCTAGCTCATCAGCAGCAGTATTTGAATCCATAGAGCTCAGCGCAGCCAAATCAATCTGGAATCCGACAGGAGCGGCTTCCTCTTTAGATTCTTCCTCCTTGAGATCTGCTTCTGCTTCTGCTTCCGCCTTTGCCTTCTCTGCAGCTTCTTGCGCTGCCTTGATACGTGCTGCCTCGGCTTCAGCTTTCAGTCGAGCCTCTTCCTCAGCTTTGGCGCGTTCTGCGGCCTCTTGCTCTGCTTTAATACGCGCTTCCTCAGCTTTGGCGCGTTCTGCGGCTTCTTGTTCTGCTTTAATGCGCGCTGCCTCTGCCTTGGCTTTCTCGACTGCTTCCTGCTCTGCTTTCAAGCGTACGGCTTCTGCTTCCGCCTTTGCCTTCTCTGCGGCCTCTTGCTCTGCTTTAATACGCGCTGCCTCCGCCTTGGCTTTCTCGGCTGCTTCCTGCTCAGCTTTCAAGCGTGTGGCTTCTGCTTCCGCCTTTGCCTTCTCTGCAGCCTCTTGTTCTTCCTTGATACGCGCTGCTTCGGCTTCAGCTTTCAGTCGAGCCGCTTCCTCAGCTTTGGCGCGTTCTGCGGCCTCTTGCTCTGCTTTAATACGCGCTGCCTCCGCCTTGGCTTTCTCGGCTGCTTCCTGCTCAGCTTTCAAGCGCGCGGCGTCCTCTTCTTTTGCTCGCGCTTCAGCTTCAGCCTTGGCGCTTGCAGCCGCTTCCTGCTCAGCTTTGATACGTGCCGCCTCTGCTTCCTGCTTTGCACGCTCCTCTGCCAGCGCCTTGGCTTTAGCGGCTTCCAGCTCCGCCTTGATGCGTGCGGCTTCTTGTTCAGCCTTTAATTTTGCAGCCTCAGCTTCAGCCTTTGCTTTTGCCTCCGCTTCAGCTTTCAGCTTTGCGGCTTCCTGACTTGCTTTGAGTTTTTCTGCTTCCTGTGCAGCTTTCGCATTTGCGGCTTCCGCTGCTAATGCAGCCGGATCAGGTGCAACAAACATACTTGTGAAATCCAACTCCTCGCCAGCCGGCTCAGTATTAGGAGTCACGACCTTAGGCGCAGCGACCTTTGGCGCCACGATCTTGGGACCCGCATGTACAACTTTTGATTTATCGCGTATCAGTTCCGAATCAAGCAGGCGCTGAATAATCTCTGGCAGATCACCACGCAAACTTGGAGGCGCGCGTTTGATAACTTCATCAAAAGTTGATTTTCCATCTATCAGCAATAGGACGCGCTTCATATCCCCGGACATGCCGGAAACTTCGCTTTCACCCTTATTGGTTTTAATTAATATTGTTTTCTTATCCATGTCGCCCATTGTAATTGGATTAGATTGGATACACACAGCCAAGTCAGACGCCAATAATACTTAATATTTCACCATCAATGTTGACCGAACGCCCGTCTGTCGCTACTATAGCGCCCGCATCAAATCCCTGATAGCTCAGTTGGTAGAGCGACGGACTGTTAATCCGCAGGTCCCTGGTTCGAGTCCAGGTCGGGGAGCCAGAATATTGAAGGCCATCTTTCGGGGTGGCCTTTTTATTTTTCGATCACAGTTTGATCGATCCGCAGCTCGTAATCAAAGCTGCCACATCGCAACAAGACACAAATGGAGCAATACCAGTGACCAACGCACAGCGCAAAGCACTCAGCCGCATGGCTGAAATGAATTCATCAAGTAACAACAGCAAGCCCGAACCTACGCTCAGCAGTGGGTTTTGTCCGCATGAGGCCGGCGCGTATTTCCTCGCGACAGTAGGGACTGTGGGCAAGGTCATCAATCTATTCGCCAAGGATATCGAGCCGCCAGAATTCACCTACGCCATCACCACCGTTCATTTTGAGCAGGATGCTGAGACCGGAAAATGGATCTGGTTCGATGGTAAGGAAAAGCTATCCCCACGCAAAAACCAAGATGGTTGGCGTCTTGGCAGCAAGAAGTTATATGACTCACGCGAAGGTGCAGAGGCTGAACTTCAGCGCGTGATGATCAAAAACGGAGACCGGGTGACCAAGGTGCATGACCTGCCAGACTGCATGACTCAACTGAGAAAGATCCGTAGTGCCCATCATCCAGACCGCAATAATCCCGATTCAGATCATGATCTCTATCAGGCTGCTATCGAGAAAATTGACAGGATGCGTGCGGTGAGTGTGTGAAACGCTGAGAGTGTAAGCTCAAGGCGGAGTTGCACGTAGGTCACCTTTCGGGGTGGCCTTTTTGCATTCTGGGAGTGGGGAAAATTCTAAGATTCTTTGCTCGGTATAAAATCAGTGTGGGCTGTTGGTGTCATACCGTTAGTCAGGCATACTAAAATCCTGCATACCTCTACGAACTACAAGCACAGGAAGCTAGCGACAGCCAAGAGAGTCCGGACGACCAAAACAACCTAATATCCAAGCAAGGCAAGCGCTTGTAATCCAAAAACCACCAGGAACCATGCCCCCCAACGCGATCCTTCCTTAAAAGCTTCACTGACGGTTTGATCAGGATTACGGTCAATGATGATGCCCGAAATAAGAATCAGTATTCCTAGGCTGATACCACTCATTACAATCCAGAATTCACTCATACGCTCCTCCTGCACAATGGTCGTGTGACAAGCCCATTAATCAACGAATACAGAATTACCATTGAATCTAAATCTAGACTGGTGATCCGATAAGTCTGTTGCGACGGAGGAAATATCACTCAAGTGAACTGGCAAGTCCATATGCCGTTTGGCCTATATACATACATATATACAGGCATATATATAAAGCATCTGAATGAAGAAGCAAAAAGGCCCGCATTTCTGCGGGCCTTAATTTTTTGGTGGGTCGTGCGGGGATCGAACCTGCGACAAACGGATTAAGAGTTCTTTTCCTATAGCATTTATCTAGCTTTACCTACTCCATGTAAGCACTATAAAGCTTGATTTTACTAGCCTTGCGAGTATCATTTAATCCGCTTGTCCTGTATTTGGTTTTATTTAATCTGCTTACATGGTGCTTACATGGCACTTACGCGATGCGAAAGGGTTGGCTATGAAACTGACAAAGACAGCCGTTGAAAAACTGGAAATCCCGGCAACTGGCCAAGCCCTGTATTGGGACGATGAATTGCCCGGCTACGGCGTGCGCGTGACCGCATCGGGCGTGCGCTCATATATCGTGCAAGGCCGAGCCAATGGCAAAGAGCGGCGCGTCACCATCGGGCAGCATGGCAAACCTATCAGCGCGACAGAAACGCTGACCGCCGACAAAGCGCGCAAGCTGGCCATGGGGTTGATTGCATCACTCAGCGGAGGGGTTGATCCAGTCGTTGAAAAGGAACGCGCTCAATCGCTTGCAGTGACGCTGCAAGACGTTTGCGATGTGTACCTGAAAGAGCGCCGCACCGCGAAAGGCGGCGAACTGACACCGCGCACCAAGGCAGACATTAAGCGGCATATCGAAAAAAGTTTTTCGGACTGGAAGGACAAGCCAGTCGCGAACATCACTCGCGATAAGTGTTCGGTGAAATTCACAGAACTATCAGCCAAGGGCGCAACGCAAGCGAATCAGGCCTTTCGTATCTTGCGCGCGCTGCTGAACTACGCCCGCGAAGCATATCGACCTGGCGGCATGCCGATCCTGTTGGAAAATCCTGTTTCGGTTGTGTCAGGCAAGAAGATGTGGAACCCGAACAACGCCAAGAACGGGCGCATACCACTCGACAAGGTTGGCGCAGTGTGGAATCTGCTGCAACATAAGCGCACCGATGATGCACTGCTGCAAAGCACGCGCACGGGCGCGGATATAGTGCTGTTCCTGATGCTGACCGGTTGCCGCTGGAGTGAGGCCGCACAACTGACTTGGGATCGAGTAAATCTAACCGATGGGACGTGGCATATACCAGATCCAAAGAATCACAACGAAGTGACCTTCCCTATTCCTGCACCACTGCGCGAAATGCTGGAAGCTAGGCCACGCATCGAAAAGAATCCCTATGTGTTCCCGTCACGCTTAAAGGATGCAGGCGGATACCTGAACAACGCGCTGCCGACCATGAAGCAAGTTTCCACTGTTGCCGGGATGCACCTGACCCCGCATGACCTGCGCCGTACCTTCGTTGCAATCGGAATAAAGAACAATCTCGAAATGTGGAAGCTCAAGCTACTCACGAACCACGTCATACAGGACGATGTGACCATCACGAACTACACCGAGACAAACGACCTGCGCTATCTATCCGGCGAGGCTGAAACGATTGCAGCGTGGATCGTGGAGCAAGGGAAAATCGCTGCCGGTGCGAACGTTGTTCAACTCCGCGAGGTGGCGGCATGAGTAAAGACATGACACACATTGAAACTGACGGGGTGCTTGCGTGGGAAGTAAAACAACACACCAAGAATGAGCCGGATTTTATAGAAGCACTCAAGCAAGAAATTTTCAATCGTTCGCCAGAAGGGCGAATATGCAGTCTGAAAAGTTTTCTCGCATCAATCGAATCAATTGACGAGCGTTTCACAGTTAGGCGCGATGAGTTATCTGAGCAGATAACGAAAGCAGAAAAAGCCATAGCAAGCGAAGACATTACAGAATGCCACATGGATAAAACTTATCTTTTAGAACTGGCAGAAAGGAAGATGGATGAAATTATCGCATTGCCGCTCGCATTATCTGGCGTGGGATCAGCTAATGGCGGCAAACTTGGTCGAGAGAACCGCGACAAAAACATCGAACCAACAAAAGAAGCATGGCGCAACGCAGCAAAAACTATACTAGCCACCCGCAAGCGCCCGCCTACAGCGCGTAATCTTGCGCGTTTAGTGGCATCTAAATTGCACCCACAAGCTAACGAGGGGGAAATCAATAAACTTGCAGACAGTCGCAGAAAATGGATTGCTGACATGCTCTAACTGCATATCGTGGGAATCTAGCCGCATCAATCCCAAACTGCTGTTTTAATAAGGTTTTACAGTGCATGCCTCAACTCAAGGAGGCATCGCAAAATGAAACACACCCTAGTAGCAACTCCCGAAGCCGCAAAATATATCGGCGGCATCAAGCCCACAACGATGGAAATATGGCGAGTCCAAGGTGTCGGGCCGCGTTACATAAAATGTGGCCGCCTTGTCCGTTACCGCATTGATGACCTAGACGCATACCTCGAAGCACAAACACGCACCTCGACCAGTCAAGCGAGGTGCTGATATGAACGATCCAAAACAAAACGCCGCTGGGGGCAGCGGCGCGAAGTCGAATTTACTGAGCGCAAAATCAACTGCCGAGCATTATAGCCCCAAGGGCTATAAGTTCAACCATACGGCCTTCCTGTGCCAATCCGCTGGCGATATTGCCCTGCTGTATCTATCCGCCGCACAAGTGGCGAACGGACAGACATGCGGCGATCCTGCCGAGATATTGCGTGCAGTGCGGCGCATTGTTTCATCACTTGCACAGCACGAACCGAAATATGCGCACGGCCAATTGTTTGCGCCGATAGGCTACCCGTGCGGATGGCGCACCGGGACATATCGGCCTGGCACATGCAAGGCGCACTGGTGTCCTACTTTCGAGCTGATGGACGGCGAAGAGGTGCTGGGCGACTGCCGCTTGGCTTACTCAAGCAAGGCGGTGCGCCATGGATAGCCCGCAACCCTCCCTTGCTGTTGTGCCTGATGTCGCTAATTTGCATGAAGCGCTGCGCTTCCTAGATGCGCTCGCACCTGACGGGCATGTAACTTTCCAGACGTTCGATGACAGCAAGGACAAAGACCCTTCGTTAGCGC
Organism: Sideroxydans sp.; assembly: GCA_024636935.1. Taxonomy (GTDB): domain Bacteria; phylum Pseudomonadota; class Gammaproteobacteria; order Burkholderiales; family Gallionellaceae; genus Sideroxyarcus. The sequence continues at coordinate 109,394 of JAGXGC010000004.1, forward strand.
GAATCCTACATGGCACGCTTGAGCAACACGCCCCCGAACTTACTCGACTGAACCAAAAAGGCGCAGGGGTGTTCGTCATGGTTAATCGTGGCGATGGGCGAGGTCGCAAGGCTGGGAATGTTTGCGCCGTTCGTGCGCTGTTCGCCGATGCTGACGGCGCACCACTCGAACCGCTTATGAATTACGCGCCATTCCTGACAGTCGAATCGAGTCCGGGGCGCTATCACGCATATTTTAAAGTGATCGACTGCCCGATTGACCAATTCACCGCAATGCAAACATCCATTGCAAGTAAGTTTGGCAGCGATCCGAATGTGAAAGACTTGCCTCGCGTAATGCGGCTGCCTGGTTTCCTTCACCGAAAGTGTGCGCCATTTATGACCCGCATTCTGACTGTGCAGGATGCGTCACCTATCGCACTAAAGGATTTTGAATCCTTGATGGGATTCGATCCCGCGCTGACTGTGCAGGATTCAACACCTCGCCCGCTACTGAATGTCGATTCCCAGCCATACACGCCGAACGATATGAAAGAAGAGGCGCGCAGGCGCATAACTCAAATCATGACAAATGCGAAACCGGGCGAGCGTCATGCAGCGCGTTTAAGAGCAGGCAAGCTGGCTGGCGGATTCATTGCGGGGGGCATACTTGAGCACGATGCAACGATGCAACTTTTGCACGCGGTATCGGATGACATTTGTGATGAAAGCGAGACCGATACACCGTACACGGAATGGCAGGCAGTGCTGGATGGCGTTACGTCCGGCTTGAACGATCCGCTACCCAACATTCGAAAATCACTAGACACCAGTTCCATAGGCTTCGGGCAAGTTCCACTGCCTGCAGGTGTGCTTGCTGTGCCACCGCCGCCACCGCCGCCCTATGCTGCATTCCCTACGCCAGATCCGATAATGCTGGCCGAGTGGGTAAGCGCTAAATCGACACCGCCATGCATCGTGCAGGATTATCTGTTCGCTGATGTGGCCGTGTTCATCGCACCGGGCGGCATGGGCAAGACTACCCTCAAGCTATTCGAGGCGATTCACATTTCACTAGGCTTTCCGCTATACGGATTGACGGTACATAAGCCCGGCACGGTGCTGATTATTACATCAGAAGATAGCCGCGAGATGCTTGTCGCCCGCCTCCGCGCAATCACGATTGCCATGCAGCTCCCCCCTGCTGATGTTGCTACTGTGATGCAGCGCGTTCGCATTGCCGATGTATCAGGCAACGGATTCAAACTGACCGAGGTGCGCGGCGATGTTGTGATGCCGAGCATCGGAATAGAGCAAATCATTGCGGCTTGCCAAACACTCCGGCCGGTGCTGATTGTCATTGATCCAGCCGTTTCATTCGGCGTGGGCGAGTCTCGCGTCAATGATGCAGAACAAGGGCTGGTGGAAGCCGCCAGAAAGCTCCGCAAAGCGTTAGATTGCTGCGTCCAGTACATCCATCACAGTGGCAAACAGAACGCCCGTGATAAGGCTGTAGACCAATATGCAGGCCGTGGCGGTAGTGCCTTCGCTGATGGCGCGCGCATGGTTCATGTCCTACAAAGTCTTACCCCAGACGAGTGGCACAACGAAACCGGCACAGAATTGCACCCCGGCGAGACTGGCTTACGCCTAGCACGCCCGAAAATGTCCTACTGCGCGCCAGTGGGCGACATATTGATCCGGCGCAAAGGGCATCACTTCGAGCATGTTGTGCGCGTCACGACGAGCACACAGTCAAAGGTCGAAGCTGCTGCAAATCAGGTTTGGCAATTCCTGACCGCTGAATTGAGCCAAGGCCGCTATCACTCGAAGAACACACTTGAATCACAGATGCCGGGATTGAAGCGCAACGAATTGCGCGCTGCGCTCGACCTGTTGACGGTATCCCTTCGGATTGAATCTCGTGATGTGCCGAATGCCGGAAAGGGAGGAAAGCGTTCCTATTTGCACCCGATTGCCTCGCCAAACGGGGCGGCGAACCAAAGCGAAAAAACGCTCGAAAATGCAAAAACGCTCGCCAGCGAAAATTCAGTTTTTGGTTCGCCGCCGCCTATAGGGAATTCAACGGCGGCGAACCTACCGCCACCGTTTGAACCCTCCTTTTCCTACGGTTCGCCAAATATGCACGGCGAACCAATGGCGAACCTTGCGAGGCAATAAATAACACCGAGCGTTTTAGCGCTGCCAGTCGCATTACTGGTAATCACTGAGAAAGGATCAGCACATGGAAAGAGCAACAGTACGGCGATCATCACGCACAAGACCGGCCACCGAGAATCCCGAATTCTTGGAGTACCTGCACCGAGAAAACATATCACTCGAAGAATGGCAAAAGCGGCAACGTGCAAACGCTGGCGATGCTGATACTCAAGCGCTTCGCCTCGCACGTCGAAAACTGCAACAGCCGAAACGATAGAACAACGGGGGAGCCGCAGCCCGTTCACTTGCGGCGACACTATGAAGGAATACACCATGGAACAATCAATAATTAGCCTCGACCGCGATCCTCGATATGTTGCGGCGCGCACCAGATACACAGACTTGCAGTATGAATTGTCCGGTCTCGACAGCCAGTTAAATGCCGCATATGGCGGCCTTTGCTCACTGACAGATCATCGCGACATTATTAGAGATGAGGCGTCGGCGCTTTTATCAGGCGCTACACCCGCCCCCGCTTCGGATCGAGCAGCGGTAATCAAGACCATTGATGACCTGACGCATCGGATTGCTGTGCTGAGGCAAGCCGTTGAAATGCAGCGCGGTATCGTGGGCAAGCTGCATGCAGAAGTGGGCAACGCTATCGCCTCGGAATTTCTGCCCCAACACACAGCCAATGTTGCAGCAATCGTTGAAGCTGCAATCACTTTATCGACGGCGCTACAGGCAGAACAGGAGCTACGCGACACTCTCACGGAAAACGATGTGTCATTCTCTTCGATTTTGCGCGCGATGCCGCTGCCAGGTTTCTCGCTCAAGGACGATCAGAGCCGCCTGAGCCGCTACCTGTTGGAGTGCCACGAGTTCGGCTTCATCAAAGCATCGGCGCTGCCGGACGTGGTGCGCGAACGCCTACCACGTAAAGCAAAGCCGACGCCGACACCCGGCACACAGGCCGCCAACGGTGAAGGCTGGCTGGCAGCGTGACCATGTTCGCAGCCGCAACGATCCGATGTACCAAGCGACAGGACACCCCTTCGCAGATTGAGGCGGCTGCACCTATAGGGGTGGGGGTACAAATTCTTCACAACTTTCGTATTGAAAAGACCGCCCTTAGCCTTTCAGTTAACGCAATGAAGGATTCGCTTACAAAAATTTGGGAGCATGACCGATGAAAAAATTACACAACGCACCACCCAGCTTGTCCGCTGCTGCAAAAACATGGTGGAAAAAATTGATTGATGAATACGCTATCGAGGACGCAGCAGGATTGTTACTTCTCGAAACGGCGCTTCAAGCGTTCGACCGTATGCACGATGCACGCGCCCTGATAAAAAAGCATGGAGCCGTGACTTTAGACCGCTTCGATCAATTGCGCCCCAATCCTGCCACCACTATCGAAAGAGACAGCCGCGCCGCCATGTGCGCCGCGCTCAAGGCGCTGAATCTTGACCTTGAACCATTGCGTGACGGCGTAGGCCGACCGGCGGGAGGATGACACCATGCCAACTAATCGCAAACGCACACGCCGTGGCCGCAACCTTGACGAAGGAATGTATCCGGCACAGGTGATGCACGCCACACAGGGCGATTGCTGCCTTGCCGGTGAGTGGCTAGGCTGCGCCTGTGGGCTTCGCGGCGCGGACGGTAAAGAGCGCGAAGACCTGATTCGCCAGATCAAGGCGCGCGCATCGGAAGGTGAATAGTCACGCTCAAGCCATACGGGTAGGGGTACAAATTCCTCACAGCTTTTCATATTGCTAGACCGCTCTCCAGCCCATCCGTAGAGAAAATTCCATCTTGAGAGGTTGCTAATTATGATTATTTTGACCACCAAACAAACCGACTTTATCAAAGCCTACCTTATTGGAAATGACGGGAAGCAGGCGGCAATCGCGGCTGGCTATAGCGCTGCAAGTGCTGGGGTGGAATGTTGCCGCCTGCTAAAGAATCCGCGCATCGTTGCTGAACTTGCCCGAATAAAAGCACTGCCGCCCGCCTCACCGGGCAAGCCGCTGGACACTGCCGATCAATCGCCAATGGGTTACCTGCTAGGAATAATGCGGGACGAACGAGCCGAACCAGCCTTGCGTATGCTGGCCGCTGCCAAACTGTTGCCATTCATGCACTCGAAGGCTGGCGAGAAGGGAAAAAAGGAAGAACGCCAAGCGGCTGGCGAGAAAGCTGCATCAGGCAAGTTTGCAGTGCCAAGCGCGCCACGGCTTGCTGTAGTCACGCAGTTACACGACTAACCCGCACACATCGTTACCGAGCGGCACAAACCGACGACCAAAGACGAGAACTGGAGTTTATTTTTTTAAATATATCAAGTGCAGCGGGATTGTGATTAACAGCAGCCAGAAGCCCAAGAAGCATGCAACGATGTGCAGCGCGATGAATATTTTGCTTTCCATGCTAGAACCCTTTTTTGTTGAAGTGGATTGCTTCCATATTTCCTGATATGTCTAAAAGGTTACTTGACAGTGACTACCATTCTCCCGCCTTTGTCTTCAATCTCGTACTCATACTTGAATCACCAATTGTCACTTGCTGTTTTCATAACGCACTGACTGATGTTATCACTCAATTTTTCTAGCTCGTCACGAGCGTCTTCCCATCCAGTGCCCCATGATTTTCGAGCCTTCATATACCCAGAATTACTGCCTGACCCTGTGCTTTTTTGAAGGTATTCGATGTTGGAGTGTTTGATTTTAAATCTACCATCCTTGGCTTGAAATAGCACTGTGCTCTTTACGTTTTTAGCCAAAAAACTGCTTCTATAGTCCACCCTGCTGTTCGCTGTGACCGTGCCACCATCAAGGTCGAAATCAACAATAACAGATCCACCTGTTATCCCATCAGACTTTCCTTCGCTACTCATAGAAGCGAACGTCGGTATAAATCCAGTAGAAGACGATCCTTCGATTCTTACTTCATCATTCTTAAGTATTTGAGCCATGCAAGTCTTAGCTCGTTTTGTGATCTCTGTTGTAGTGCCTGTGGCTTGAACAACATCGGACTCCACAATATCAAGGTACTCCGTCTCAGCAAGCGAGATTGCAGGGATGCTGACTGCAATAGCAAATATCAGGAAGGTGGTTTTTTTCATTGAAATTATCTCCGTTACTGGCCAATTGTAGCCAGTGGTAATGAATCTATCAGCAATAGCTTCGTTTGAACATATGCCAAAAGATATAGGTCCGGCCTATATATATCTGAGCGTCTGCTTTGGAGAGTGAGTGAGAATGTCTGTTACTAGGGACTGCGTAATCAGCAATCCACCAGAGTCCGCTATGGCCGAAGAATAGGATATCCATGTCATCTGAAAAATACGCCGAGGGTGATGCGGTTGTTCGATTACCTAAAGCATTTGAATCAGATTCAAGACCTTGCTATGTGAGCAAAGCTTCACTCAGACTGCTTACTTATCGCTTACATGGCCAGAAATGAAAAATGGCCTGCATCGCTACAAGCCATATTCTATTTGGTGGGTCGTGCGGGGATCGAACCTGCGACAAACGGATTAAGAGTCCGCTGCTCTACCAGCTGAGCTAACGACCCAGAAGAGCCGCGCATTCTATGGGCGCATCCAAATTTGTCAAGAATATTCCAAGAAGATCATCGATAAAATTTCAGCAAAGCAGGTCAATTTATTCTTCACGAGCGAGGGAACTATTCCATCGAATAAACGTATTGCCGGACTGTATGTCTCCATCCCGCTTGGTTATAGCGCACGTTCGGCAAATACCAACAGTGCAGAGGCTCAGGCCCGCATCGCCGCCGATCAAGCTCAGGCATTACAACGCAAGGAGGAAGGCGACATTTTCAACGCGTATACCCATGCAGTCAGCAGCTATGAGATATGGCAACAAGCCAGCACAGCAGCCAACTCTTTGCGCCATAACGCCGATCTGGTTGCTCGTGCCTATAGCTTGTGTGAAAGCAGCCTTGATACGACGCTGATCTCTCGACGTCAGGCGCTGGAAGCCACACTAGCCGAGACGCTGGCGCGGCTGGATGCCAACGAATCGCGCTATCGATTATTGCTCGATGCCCATCAATTATGGCAAAGCGACAATGATGAACACAATACTCACTGACTCGGTGCTCGCATCCCTTCCTGATGAATGAGTACCAACGCGCGCAGTAAGGTAGAATTGCTTTGAGAATAACCAAGCGAATTAACTGAACTCAGAAATGCGCAAAAAAATACCGGTTCAAAACATCAAGATCGGCATGTTTATCCACGAACTGTGTGGAAGTTGGATGGATCACCCGTTCTGGCGAAAATCCTTCCTACTGGATAGCGAGGCAGACCTAAAAACCATTCGCACCTGTGGTATTCAGGAAGTTTGGATAGATCCAACCCGAGGTCTGGATGTGGAGGGCGACGTTGTCGCCGTATCCGATGAAGAAGCCGAACTGGAGATTGCAGCCGAACTGGATCGAATAACCAAGGCAAAGCCCAAAAGCGAAGCGCGGGTTTCACTGCATGATGAGCTGGCAAGGGCACGCCAGCTACAGGCTAAAAGCAAAGCCGCCGTCACTTCGATGTTCCAGGAAGCACGCATGGGCAATGCCATCAAGGTCAGCGAAGCGGCACCGCTGGTGGAAGAGATCAGCAAATCCATCACCCGCAATCCAGAAGCCTTCCTCAATCTATCCCGACTCAAGACTAAAGACGATTACACCTACATGCATTCGGTCGCGGTCTGCGCACTGATGATCGCGCTTGGAAAACAACTCGGGCTGGAAGAGGATGACCTCAAAGAAGCTGGGCTGGCGGGATTGCTGCATGACGTCGGTAAGATGATGGTGGATCAGGACGTACTGAACAAACCAGGTAAGTTGACCGACGAAGAGTTCGAGCTGATCAAGGATCACCCTCGCAAAGGCTGGGAGATACTACAAGGATCCAGCGACATTACTGCCACAGCTCTGGATGTATGCCTGCACCATCATGAACGCATGGACGGAAAAGGTTATCCAGATAAATTGGCCGGTGAGCAATTATCATTGTTCGCGCGCATGGGTGCAGTGTGCGATGTATACGATGCCCTTACATCCAATCGTTGCTACAAGAACGGCTGGGAGCCGGCCGAGACCATCCGCAAGATGGCGGAATGGCGCAACGGCCATTTTGACGAGCGCGTATTCCAAGCCTTTGTTAAAACCATCGGCATCTATCCATCGGGCACCCTAGTAAGGCTCAAGTCAGGAAGACTCGCTATAGTCATGGAGCAAACAGAAAAAAGCCTGCTTTCACCTATCGTTAAAGTCTTTTTTTCGACCAAGTCCAACGAACCGATCATGCCTGAAATGCTAGACTTGGGACGTTCGCAGGAAAGTATTGTCAGCGCTGAAGATCCAAGCAATTGGGGCTTTGACCTGAAGCAAATCACCGGCATATAGCAATCAATATCAAGGGAGAAACAAATGTCCAACATCCAATCCGTGTTGCATGAGAACCGTGTATTCAAGCCGTCTGACGATTTTGTCAAACAGGCCAACGTTTCTGGCATGGATGCTTACAAGGCGATGTGCGCCGAAGCCGAAAAAGACTACGCAGGTTTCTGGGCCAATCTGGCACGCAACACCCTCCTCTGGCACAAGCCGTTCACCAAAACGCTGGATGATAGCAATGCGCCGTTCTACAAATGGTTCGAGGACGGCGAACTGAACGTCTCTTACAACTGTTTGGACAAGCACCTCACTACCCAGCCCAACAAGACTGCCATCATCTTCGAAGCGGACGATGGCAAGGTCACCAACGTCAGTTATAAAGAACTGCATGGCCGCGTCAGCCAGTTCGCCAACGGCCTAAAGTCGCGCGGCATCAAGAAAGGTGACCGCGTCATCATCTATATGCCGATGAGCGTGGAAGCTGTAGTTGCCATGCAAGCTTGTGCACGAATTGGCGCCATTCACTCTGTGGTGTTCGGTGGTTTCTCTTCCAAGAGCCTGCACGAGCGCATCACCGATGCGCAGGCTGTTGCGGTCATCACCGCCGACGGCCAGTATCGTGGCGGCAAAGCAATGGCATTGAAGCCGGCCGTAGATGAAGCCCTAACGCTTGGTGGTTGCGAAGGTGTGCACACCGTGATCGTATATCGCCGTACAGGTGCCGACATCGATCTGGATGAAGACCGCGAAGTCTGGTGGCACGATCTGTTCAACAGCCAATCCTCCATATGCGAACCGGAATGGGTAGGTGCCGAACATCCACTGTTCCTGCTCTACACCTCCGGCTCGACCGGCAAGCCAAAAGGCGTGCAACATTCCTCCGGCGGTTATCTGCTGGGCGCGATGGCATCACTAAAATGGGTGTTCGACTATAAAGACTCCGACATCTTCTGGTGCACGGCCGACGTGGGCTGGATCACCGGTCATAGCTATGTTGCTTACGGCCCACTGGCAATGGGTGCGACACAGCTCATCTTTGAAGGTGTACCCACCTATCCGGATGCCGGACGTTTCTGGAAAATGATCCAAGACCATAAAGTCACTACCTTCTACACAGCGCCGACCGCGATCCGTTCGTTGATCAAGCTGGGGGGCGACCTTCCCAAGCAATACGACTTGTCCAGTCTGCGTCTGCTTGGCACCGTGGGCGAGCCGATCAATCCAGAAGCATGGATGTGGTACTACGAGACTGTTGGCCAGAGCCGCTGCCCTATCGTGGATACTTGGTGGCAGACTGAGACTGGTTGCCACATGATCGCTCCTCTGCCCGGCGCGATGCCGATCAAGCCCGGCACCTGCACGTTGCCTCTTCCCGGCATCATGGCGACCATCGTCAATGAAGCTGGTGATGAAGTTCACGACGAACACGGCGGTTTCCTGGTTATCAAGAAACCCTTCCCTTCTCAGATCCGCACCATCTGGGGTGACCCAGATCGCTACATTAAGAGCTACTTCCCTGAAGAGATGAAGGGTGCCTATCTGGCGGGTGATTCTGCGCACCGTGATGGAGACGGCTATTTCTGGATCATGGGCCGTATCGACGATGTGCTGAACGTATCCGGCCACCGTCTCGGCACCATGGAGATCGAGTCTGCACTGGTCTCTAACCCACTGGTTGCTGAAGCTGCTGTGGTTGGCAAGCCCCATGAAGTCAAAGGTGAATCCGTAGTTGCCTTCGTGGTGCTCAAAGGTTCGCGTCCGACTGATGCCGCCTCGGCCAAAAAACTGGTGGACGAGCTACGCAACTGGGTCGGCAAAGAGATCGGTCCCATTGCCAAGCCGGATGAGATCCGTTTCGGTGAGAACTTGCCCAAGACCCGCTCCGGCAAGATCATGCGTCGTCTACTTCGCGCCATCGCCAAGGGTGAAGAGATCACTCAGGACGTATCTACACTGGAGAACCCAGCCATTCTGGAGCAGCTCAAAGAAGTCATAAAATAACCGTCAAGAAGTCACCACGTCACGAGGAAATGGCCGGAATTCAATCCGGCCATTTTTACAACCAAGTGAAGACACAAAAGCCCGAATTGATGTTGTATTGTTGCCCTATTCCGCATTGACGCACCCCATGCCCTCCGCTACCATCAGCGCACTTGAAAATTCAAAGAAAGACGCGCGTGCGACTTAGCAAGCTGTCCTTATCGTTACTGCTTATTCCCCTCTCTTTCGCTCATGCGGCGGAAGACACAAATGTCCCTACAGATTCATCTGTCCAGCTGGCGCTTGTTGAAGAAACCACACTCCCCTTGCCGCCATCGGCAATCGACCTGACCCAGCCCCCAGCACCAATACGTGAAGCGCTGATCGTTGCACCGGAATTCATCCTTGAGGGCATTGATCAAACCGCGATATCAGCTAAAGAATCAAGCTATCCAGCACTTTCCGCATTGCCAGATGAAGATGTCTGGCAACGCATCCGCAGCGGTTTCGCCATGAAACCTCTGAACAGTCGACTCATCGCGCGCCATGAAAAGTGGTATGCCAGCCATCCAGAATATGTACAGCGCATGAGCGAGCGCGCCAACCGTTATCTGTTCTACATCGTGGAAGAAGTAGAGCGACGCGGCATGCCGACCGAAATCGCCCTGTTGCCTATCATCGAGAGTGCATTCAACCCTGGCGCAAATTCAGTCGCTAGCGCTTCAGGCATCTGGCAGTTTATTCCCTCCACCGGCAAGCACTTCGGCATGGAGCAGAACTGGTGGTACGACGGGCGTCGCGACATCATCGGCGCAACCAACGGTGCACTTGATTATCTGGAAAAACTGCACAAGCAGTTTGGAGATTGGGAGCTGGCGCTGGCTGCTTATAACTGGGGCGAGAATGCGGTTGCACGCGCTCAAGCCCGCAACCGCCGAAGCGGCAAGCCGACAGACTATTCACATCTCAAGATGCCGCGAGAGACGCAGAACTACGTACCCAAACTACTCGCCATCAAGAACATCGTGAGCGATCCGGCACGCTACAAACTCAGTCTGCAGACGATCCCCAACCGCCCCTATTTTGAAGCTGTAACACCACCACAGCCTATGGATGTGCAAATCGCAGCCGAATTGGCAGAAGTGTCAATTGAAGAATTTCTAGCCTTAAATCCAGGGCACAACCGCCCGGTGATCTTGCATGACCAAGCTGAAGTGTTGTTGTTGCCGATCGACAAAGTCGCCGTATTCCGCGCCAATCTAGAAAACAACGATCAGCGCCTCGTCTCTTGGCGTGCTTACGAATCGAATAAAGGCGAAGCATTTTCTGACATAGCCAACCAGTTCGACATGACGCTGGATCAGCTGCGCAAAGCGAATGGACTTTCCAAATATGCCACGCTGAGTAATGGTCAGACTCTGCTGGTATCAGCCAAAGAAAAAGAAATCGAGAGCGAGTTCACTCCCTTCAACATGCATGCCACTGCCGTGCAGGAAATGTCAGGATTCCGCTATGTGGTACGCAAAGGCGACACGATCTCAGGTATTGCACGCAAGTTCGGCATCAGCCAACGCAGCCTGATCGCCATGAACAATGGTCGAACTTTCCTGAGCATTGGGCAGAAGTTCACCATACTGCCAGGCAGTTCTCGCAAAGTCTCTTCTTACAAGGGCAATAAAGTGAGAAAGGCAGTAAGTAGAAAAAGTGCTAAACGGAAGCTACCCGCCAGCTATCAACGCTGAGTGTTGTCAACTGCCGTAATAAACCTGTTCGTCAGGTTGCGAAACAAGCCATAACCTTTCCATAGCCCCAAGGTCATACTTGCCCAACGCCTTACCTCGCGCCTACGGGCAACGAGCAAGGCCACCAAGCCACCAGTAAGCAAAGGCTGACGACGCAGGTATCTCAATACCGAGTATCCCCTGTCGGCCAAACCAAAAGCTCCCTGCCAGTGTTCGCTGAGATTTGATATTGCATCTCGCTGATCGGCGATACGGTTTTGCAATTCGGCACGTCGCAAGCGAATCTCCAACAAACGACTATTCATCACCTACCCCTAAAGCCTGCCTGTCTTTGTGCAACTCAGCCAGACTGGCTGAAAAAAGCACTGGTCTTTGCCGTAACAAACGTTGCAACGACAACGCACAAAACACGGACACCGCAAAGAACGTCAACGCGAGGGCGGAAATTGCCAGCAACGGATTGTCATGCCAAAACACCACAACAACGAAGATAGCCAGTAGCACTGCTCCCATACAAACGAAGAACACGGTAAGCAATGCCAAAACAAACATACGCATCAAACGCAGTCGTTCTTCTTGCCATTCGTTCGCCAGCAACTCCACGCGGGTTGAAACGATGCCGAGCATAGTGCCCAACATACGTTTCAACGAAGCAAACAACCCGCCGGTTTCCGACATCGACTAGCGACCACGTCCGATCAACATTCCCAGCAGCAATCCCACGCCAGCGGCGACACCCACAGCTTGCCAGGGATTTTCATGCACATACTCATCAGTAACTTTAGCAGCCACTTTGGTGCGCTCCAACATGGCATGTTCGGCTTCTTCCAACCGAGCCTTGGCTACTGCAAGATTGACTTTCGCGCGCTCACGCAAGGAGGCCGCTTTCTCACCAGCTTGATCGGCTGTCGCTCTAAGTAATTCTTCCGCATCAGCCACAACTGCGCGCATGTCATTTGCCAGTTTGTCTTTACTGACTTCGTAGGCTGAATTTACCGCTTTCGTGCTCATGATTGACTCCTCAAGATTGATTGAAAGGGAAACTACTCAATGCCAGATGCCCCTTTACCACCATGACATCACAACTACTTTTTATGCCTGCATGGCGCAATTGTCAATCCAAATCGGGAATAAAGTCCGTAGGATACAGATGACAGCACACAGTATGAGATCGAGTTTCGACTGCGTTCATTTCGGGAAAAATCTTGACACAAACCGGCATGACATTCTGACAGCGCGGCGCAAAATGGCAACCTTGCGGCGGATTGGCTGGCGAAGGCAATTCCCCTTCCAGTCGCACATACTCCCTACCAGCTCCGTCAATACGCGGCACCGCAGACAACAGCGCCTGCGTGTACGGATGTTTGGGCGAACGCATCACCTCTTGGGTTGTGCCGCGCTCGACGATTCGTCCCAGATACATCACACACACCTCGTGTGCGAGATATTCCACCACCGCTAAATTGTGGGTGATGAAGAGATAGCTCAGCCCCAGCTCTTCCTGCAAAGATTTCAACAGATTCAGAATCTGCGCCTGCACAGACACATCCAGTGCAGAAGTCGGCTCATCACAGATCAACAACTGGGGTGATACAGCCAAGGCTCGCGCGATGGCGATGCGCTGGCGCTGCCCGCCCGAAAATTCGTGCGGATAACGCCACTTGCTGTCACGCTCCAAACCCACCTTATCCAACAATTCGTCGAGCAGCGCCTGCCGTGCAGCGCTGTCGCTGCCGATCTTCAGCGCACTCATACCCTCTTCCAGAATCTCCGCCACCCTCATCTTCGGATTGAGTGATGCAAAAGGATCCTGAAACACCATCTGCATCGAGGCGCGCTCTTCACTAGCACCGATCAACTCACGATCAGCGAATCTTGCGCTGCCTGAAGTCGCCTGCACCAATCGCAACAGCGCCTTGCCCAGTGTCGTCTTACCGCAGCCTGACTCTCCCACCAAGGCAAGCGTGCGTCCTTGCGCAATAGCAAGCGAAACCCCATCCACCGCTTTCACCTGCCCCACCACGCGCTGCAACAAGCCTTTGCGAATCGGGAAGTGCACGCGCAAATCATCTACCTGAAGCAATGGACTCAGGATACGGGTTTCGAGATTCAGCTTTTTATCTGGAGAATGCATGTATGGAATATCTGCCTCCAGAATCTGGTATCCAGCATCCTGATAAAGGTGACACCTCACCCCGCAATCCTCCACCACATGCCACTCAGGCGTCTTCTCATGGCACATATCCCAAGCACGATCACAGCGAGGTGCGAAGCGGCAACCTGTGGAGATGCTACCCAACATCGGAACACTGCCGGGAATCGCCGCCAAGGGGTGCCCACTGCGTCGTGCATCCGGCAAAGCAGAAAAAAGTTTTTGCGTGTATGGATGCAGAGGCTTGGAAAATAATTTCTCGCGAGTCGCCTGCTCCACTATCTGTCCGGCGTACATCACGCCGACACGGTGTGCATTCTCCGCCACCACACCCAAGTCATGCGTGATGAGCAGCATCGCCATGCCACTCTGCTGTTGCGTCTCCCGAAGCAACTGCAATACCTGTGCTTGTATCGTCACATCCAGCGCGGTGGTCGGCTCATCTGCGATCAACAGCTTAGGCCCACCGGCCAGTGACATTGCGATCATCACGCGTTGTTTGATACCACCGGAAAGCTGGAACGGATATTCATTCACACGGCGTACTGCATCAGAAATCCCGACCTGCGTCAGCAATTCAATGCTGCGAGCAGTGGCGGCCTCTCCTTTCAAGTTCTTATGTAATGACAGCACCTCAGCGATCTGCTCACCCACTGTCATCACCGGATTCAGGCTCAAACCCGGCTCTTGAAAAATCATTGCCATCCGTCCACCGCGCACCTCCTGCATCTCGCGCTCGGCCAGTGCGTGCAGTGCTGTTTCACCCAAGACCATAGTGCCGCTACTGTTCTCCACGCCATCCGGCAACAAACGCAATAACGACAGCGCCGTCATAGACTTGCCGCAACCCGATTCACCCAACAGCGCAAACGTCTCTCCCGCCGAAATCTGGAAAGAGATGTCATCCACAATGGCCGCGCCACCGCGCAACCTCGTTACCAGTCCATCAACCTTGAGCAGTGTCATACACTACCCTCCGTCCGATTCAGGCGTGGATCGAAAGCATCACGCACCGCATCGGCGAACAGATTTGCCGCCAGAACCAGCACCAGCATGAACACAAAAGCAGAGGCCAACGACCACCACACCACGGGCTCTCGCCCCATTTCTAGTCGCGCACCATTGATCATAGTGCCGAAAGAAATCATGGAAGGATCGACACCGACGCCCACATAGGACAGTACCGCCTCTGCCAGCACCAAGGCGGAAAAATCCATCACCAGCGCAATGAGTATGATGTGCATCACGTTGGGCATGATGTGTCGCGAAAGGATGCGCATGGATGACACACCGAAAGCCTGCGCCGCCTGGATGTACTCCATCTCGCGCAGCTTCAATGTTTCGCCGCGAAGTAAGCGGCATAGACCAGTCCAGCTGGTCAGACCGAGGATCAGACACAACGCAACCAAGCGCATATCAGCTCGCGCTGCTGAGGTATCGAACCATTCCGGATGCGTATCGATGGTGACCTGCATCATCAATACCGCCGCCGCGATCAGCAGCACACTGGGGATGGAACTCAACACGGTGTAGATGTACTGAATGACATCATCCACCCAGCCTCGGAAATAACCTGCCGCCACACCTAGGAACAATGCAAGCGGCAATGTCACCAGCGTGGTCAACGTGCCGATGATGAGTCCGGTGCGTATGCTTTTGAGCGAGAGGTAGAGTACATCCTGCCCCACCTTGTCAGTCCCCAGCACATGATAGACAGCGGACAGATTTATGATTGCGCCGATCAGTGCGGCAAGTACGACCAGCGTGACCGTGAGCGCAGGCTGCTTATAACGACGGCGCAACAACCAAGCCAGCATCACTCCGACCAGACTTCCTGCCAGCATTCCGACCAGCGCCCGCTTCAATACATCGGCATCTCGCCCCGACTCGTCAGCCAGATGTGCGCCGCCGTATTGCAGCCTTGGATATTCGCGCACAACATTACCCTGTGCATCGGTCATGCTTTCCTTGGCATACAGGTGCAAAGCAAACGGCGCAGAATAAGTCTTTTCAGTATGCGTGCGTAGTGGCCCGACCAGTTTGTCGAACGCACTCAGAACTTCGGGTGAATACACTTTTTCGCCATTACTGCTTTGCGGCAAGGCAACACGATAGTGCAAGGTATCCAGCAGCCCGACGATGAGAAATACAGACAACACCAACATTGACACCAGTGCCACGCTGCTCCGTGCCACACGTTTCCAGGGCAACAACAGGTGCTCGCGTTTGCGCACGTAGAATGCTCCCGTGCTGATTGCGCTGATCAGCAGAAACACCAGCGCATCGCTCCACAGAATGACGGGCATGAAACTCATTGCAACCTCACCCGAGGATCAACGACCGTATAGGAGATGTCGGTCAATATCAGTCCCGTGATGTACAGCACGGAACCCAAGAACACCATCGCACGCACCACACTAAAATCCTGCGCATTGATGGCATCGATGGTGTAGCTACCCAGACCGGGGATACCAAAGAACGATTCGGTCAACAGGCTGCCCATGAACAGCAAAGGAATCACCACCACCACACCCGTAAGAATCGGAATCATCGCGTTCTTCAGCACATGGGTGAACAGCACGCGCAGTTCGGACAGTCCTTTAGCGCGTGCCGTACGCACATAGTCCTTTCCGATCTCGTCGAGGAAGATAGTGCGATACCAGCGACTGCTGGAACCGATGCCCCCGACTACGCCGATGATGATAGGCAGCACTACGAACTTAAAACTATCCGCTCCCCCCGCATAGCCGGAAATAGGCACCAGATGCCACAACTTGCTCACCAAGAACTGACCTCCGATGATGTAGAACAAGCCAGAGACAGACATCAGGAACACACACAACGCCACCCCCGCCATGTCCAATGCAGTCGCACGGAACAAAGTCATCATCAAAGCGAAGCTGACATACACCACCAATCCAACGAGGAAGGTCGGTATTGCGATAGCCAAACTGGGCCCCATGCGGGTGGCAATCTCACGACTGATGCTGCGTCCATCATCTGAATATCCGAAATCGAAAGCGAACATACTCGCGGACTTCTGCCAGAAGATGGTGTCGGTGAAAGTCCCTGCGCCATCGGCAGTGCTATTCACGAACAAGGGCTTATCGTAACCGCGCTGTTGCTTCCACTTATCGATAGCTTCCGGCGTCACACGCTTGATGCCGAGCTGCATGCGCGCCATATCGTCCGGCGTGTTGACCACGAAGAACAGCGCGAAGGTGAGCAGATTCACCCCGATAAGAATAGGGATGGCGTATAGGATGCGGCGAATGAGATAAGCGATCATGGCAGGTCGCTATTGTACGGGAAACAGTTGGTTGCCAAACGTCTGCACAGGGCAGAAAATGCATTCACCACGCAATGAGGAGAACGTCATGCAAATCGAAGTCTGGTCGGACGTGATCTGCCCCTGGTGTTATATCGGCAAACGCAAGTTGGAGATGGCACTGGCAAGATTTCCGCATTGGGAAAGTGTGCAAGTCGTGTGGCGCAGCTTCGAGCTGAATCCCAATTCACCGCGCAACCCGACTGGTACGCTTAACGAGATGCTGGCAGAGAAATACCAGGTCACGCTGCAAGAAGCTGAATCCATGAATGACCGAGTGAGTCAGGCCGCTAAAGAAGTCGGCCTTATCTACCATCTAGAAAGCGCACGCCCCGGCAACACCTTCGACGCCCATCGCCTGCTGCACTTCGCTGCCTCACGCCAATTGGACGATGTCGCATCCGAACGTCTGATGCAGGGCTACTTTTCGGAATCTCTGGCTGTCGGCGATATCCATGCACTGGCGCGACTCGCACCCGAATTCGGCATCACTGAACAAGAAGCACTTTCCGTGCTGGAAAGCGATGCTTATGCCAACGCTGTACGCGCAGATGAAGCGAGGGCTACAGATTTCGGCATCACCGGCGTGCCCTGCTTCGTCATCGATGAAAACATCGTCATTGCCGGTGCGCAGCCTGTCGAAGTGTTCGCCGACACGCTGCGACAAGCATGGGCTGAGAAATAGTTACACCTCGTGACAGCACCCGCCGCCGATTCACAATTTTTCATGCAACCGTCACTAAACGGCGGCTAACAAGTCTACGCAGCGCTGCTGCGCGAAGCCATTCGCCTATAGGCCTATGAACATACATTGCGCTTGAAAATGATGCTTCAACGCCCTTCATGAAAGTCCAAGACAAGACGTACAATACCCTCATCCCTAATGTTTTATTTATTAACTGGAATCGCTATGTCCATCAAAGAAGTTGACTCATTATTGCTACGTTTGGTTGGTGGCGTTGAGCTTTTCAAGAATATCGAATTGAATGATGTCATCTCTTTATTGCAACAAGCTTCACGCATCAACTTCGAAGCCGACGATATGGTGTTTGAAGAGGGCGCTGAAGGGCACTCGATGTATATCGTAACGAAAGGCGCCTTTGAAGTATTCCGCCAGACTGGAAGCAACCGCGTCCATATAGCGCAGGTAACACCCGGAGAACATTTTGGTGAGATCGCATTACTTTCGAACCGCCCGCGAAGTGCATCTGTGCGTGCGAGCGAATCAAGTATCGCGATCAGGCTTTCTAAGCGAGCTGTACTGGCTGAACAAAAAGCTGCAGTTCAACTCTTTCGAAATATGGCCCAGCTCATGGCCAAGCGCTTGATCAGCATAGATGAGGAAGTGATTCTGCATAGAACCGGGCAGCATCCAGCTCTCTCACCCTCACTGCAAAAAGAAGAAGAACCAATAACCACAAACGCCAGCAACTACAGTGTAGTTAGAAGATGATCGCCCCTTAATGCCCGCCCTCACGTTTGCGCAAATATCTTCTCATCCACGCTACAAATCCAACAAATCCAAGAGCCAGAATTTCTAACGGCCAATACACAGGCTTGTTCCATTCATGTCGTTTCTGCTCGCGTTGCGCCGTATCCACGCGCCAATACTTGAGCTTGTTGTTGGCCATGATGTTGGGTTTGATGTTGTGCAACCAACTGTGTTGCAGCACGTAGTTCTTGGGGTGGTAACCCCATAGCCATGGCGAATCGCGGCGCAGCACTTCCTGCATGCGATCGATGATGGCTTGTCGATCGGGGCCGTTCTCCATGTTCTTCATGCGCTCGAACAATCGGTCATATTCAGCATTGCTGTAGTTGCTGGCGTTCTCGCCGCCGAATTTCACTTTGCCTTGCGGGCCGTGAAGCAGGAAGAAGAAGTTCTCCGGATCAGGATAATCTGCATTCCAACCGAAATAGAACATCTGCGTATCACCGCGCCGTATCTTGTCTTGGAAACGGTTGTAATCGGTGCTGCGCACGTCGAGTTGCACGCCGATCTTGTCGAACTGTTTGCGTATCCAATCAAGGCGAGATTTGTTGCCAACGCCGTTGGCCGTTGTGTCCAGATGGATAACCAAGGGCTGCTTGGTCACGGCATCGACGCCGTCTGGATAGCCCGCTTGCGCTAGCAGTTTTTTCGCTTCTTCGATCGATTTGCGTTTTGCTTGCCCATTCGCGCAGTCGTACACGTAATGATTGATACCCTCACAGCCCGCACGATAGCCAAAGATGCCGGGCGGGATGGGCGACTGCGCGGCGATGCCGCGGCCATTGGCGAAGATGGAGATGAACTCTTCGAAATCGACTGCTATAGCGATGGCACGACGTAGCTTGGTGGCGCGTACCGAATCGTCGCCCACTACCGGATCAAGGCCGTTGAAGCCGGTGTACATGGTGGAAGTGGCGACAGAAGTAGAAAGCTTGATGCCTTGCTTCTGCATCGCTTCGCTGACATTGGCTTCGCCGCCTACGCTGACCTGCACTGCTTGGTCGAAGCTATCGGAACTGATACCCGAGGCATCGTAATAGCCTTGCAGGAATTTATTCCAATAAGGGATAGTCTCTTTTTCAAGTGAGAACACGATCTGATCGATCAGCGGCAATTTCTTGCCCGCATCCTTCAACAATCCTACCGCCCCATCGCCCATCTCGCCTTCGCTCGGATAACGTTCACTGTCGTAATACGGATTCTTGCTGAGCACCATGCGCTTGTTTGGGTCGTTCTCGGAAAGGTAATACGGCCCGCTGCCGATGGGCCACCAATCCAGCGTGAGGTTACGTTCCTTCATGCCGGGTTGGGCATAGAAGCGTACTGCCTCCTCCGGCATGGGTGCGAAGAAGGGCATCGCCAGCCAGTAGGCGAACTGGGGATATTTACCTTTGATGGTGATGCGATAGGTGGTGCTGTTTACTACTTCCACACCCGGTAATGGATACTCATTCAGATCTAGGAACTCATCTGGTTTCGCCTTGTTCGCCACCTGCAATGCGGCTGCATAGTCCTTGAGGCCGACGATGTATTCCATCATCACGCCCGCGATCGGTGTATGCAGCTGTGGGTGGACGAGGCGCTTGATCTGGTAGACATAATCAGCAGCGGTGACTGTGCGCGTACCCTTTTCCGCAAAATCACTCAGGCTATAGATGTCATCCAGATCACTCTCTTTAAGATAAAGATTATTAGGAACCAATGCCGGATGCGGCTGGTAGCGCATATAAGGTTTGATACGGATCTCATAGACACTGTATGCGACCCACGCATCACGTGCTGTCAGCGGCAATTGTTTGTGATTTGCATCGAAATAGCTCACGCGCGGCATATCACTGCCAGCCAGCGGCACCAGCTGATAAGGACGTTTCAAATAGTGGTATTGCAAAGGCGGCGAATAGATGTTCGCCAAGAACTGGTATTCGTTCTCGCTATAAGCCTGTGCCGGATCCAGATGCTTAGGCCGCTCGGTAAAAGCGGTATAGAGGATGGATTCACCAGCATCATCAGTAGAGTAAGGAGAGTTCCACAGCGCGCCGTCACAGGCGGTGAGCAACAACAAAGACAGGACTAGCCACAAGGATTTCATGGCGCGAGAGTTTAGCCGAAAGGTGCTGCTTCACGGTAACATAACGAAACAAATTCCAAGGTAGACGATGATGAACACAGAATGGCAAAGTTTCTTAGCAAGCAATAGAGCAAAACTCAGCGAAGGTGTGGTGCATGATTTTGGTGATGCTGCGGCAGAACGCGTTGCAGCTGAGACGGCGAACATCATGTGCGACCTGTCGCAGTTCGGCTTGATCCAAGTGAGCGGAGATGACGCTCAAAGCTTCCTACAGAACCTGCTCTCGAACGACATCCGTGATACTGACAGCGGACGAGTACAACTCTCCAGCTTCAACAATGCCAAGGGCCGCATGCTAGCCAGCATGTTGATTTGGAAGCAAGGGAACGACTATCTATTGCAGATGCCGCGCGGACTGTGCGAAGCGATGCGCAAGAAGCTGTCGATGTATGTGCTGCGTTCGAAGGTTAAGGTCGCTGACATAAGCGATGAAATGGTTTGCATCGGACTCAGCGGCGACAAAGCCCTGTCTGCCTTGCAAGGGCTTTACGGGGACTTGCCTACAGAGAGTATGACTGTACTGCAAGCTGCCGATGCCACTTTGATCCGCCGTGATGCATCTCGGATGCAGATCGTCACCGACACCGCGCGTGCGACAACGCTCTGGCAGGCCTTGTGTGCAGCTGCCACACCGGCCGGCTCTCCCTGCTGGGACTGGCTGGATATCCGTGCCAGCGTGCCTTTCATCCTGCCACAAACACAGGAGGCTTTCGTACCGCAGATGATCAACTTCGAACTCATCGGCGGCATCAATTTCAAGAAAGGCTGTTATCCGGGACAAGAAATCGTCGCTCGCATGCACTACCTCGGCAAGGCGAAACGGCGCATGTATCTGGCGCGCGTGATGACCGATGCCGCACCGATGGCCGGCGACAAGGTGTTCAGCGCGGCCGATCCTGCTCAGCATTGTGGTGAAGTCGTAAACGCAGCACAAGCCGCGCATGGTGGTTACGAGATGTTGGTCGTAGTGCAAACTGAAACAGCGGATGCTTTCCCTGTGCATCTCGGTGCATTGACCGGCCCCCGCCTTGAATTCGAAGCGCTGCCCTACGAGTTACCGTGAACCTGCCAGCCACCCTGTTCGGTAGTAACTGGCTGTGGCTGTTCGACCTGCTGTTCGCAACATTCATCTATCTCGCGCTGAGTAAGGCTGACTGGCGCAAGTTGCTAGACAACCAGACCATGACAAATGCGCTGGTCGGCTTGGCAATCGGTGCGTTCGTGTTCTGGCAGTTCAATGCAGGCATTCGCCCAGGATTCAATTTTCACATCCTCGGTGCGACGCTGTTTGTGCTGATGTTCGGCTGGCGGATCGCCAGCGCCATACTCACCCTGATCATGTTGATTTCATTCTTCGAGGACGGTGCAGATTTTGTCGCGCTTGGCATCAACGGTTTACTGATGATCGCCATCCCGGTGCTGTTCACGGAATGGCTGTTGCGCTTCAGTCAACGCAATCTGCCGAAGAATCTTTTCTTCTATGTGTTGTGGAATGGATTTCTCTGCGCAGGACTGGCTATCGTACTCAATGTGACGGCGACGACTTTGCTATTGCTGCTGCTCAGCCACTACACATGGCCGGAGGTCCAACATCACTATCTGATTGCTGCGCCGATCATCATGCTGACCGAGGCCTTCATGACCGGCATGCTGATCACTGCCTTCACGGTATTTCAACCGGAAGCCGTGGAGAGTTTCAGTGATGCGGAGTATCTGGACGGGAAGTAATGGGCGCTTCTATAAATTCTAAATTCTAAGCAAGACAAGGCGAGAATGAAAAATTGCGACGCGGCATATAGTTGATATGTAAGGAGCGATTTTTCGTGAACAACGCAGTATTGCGACGAAGTTTGGATTTATTGAAGTGCCCTAAAGGCTTTAGCGCGGTTTAAGTTCGAGTGTCATTTTGATATGCGGTAATCCAGCATCCAGAAATTCCTCACCTTCAGTAGAAAAACCCAAACTCTGATAGAACGGCACCGCGTGCACCTGTGCATCGACATCCACGAACTGGTATTTTCGTGAGCGGGCCTCGTTCAGCAATGCCTCCATGAGTGCAGTACCGACCTTCTGCTTGCGCCATGGCTGCATCACGGCGATGCGGCCGATATGGCCGTTGGTCAGAATGCGTCCGCAGCCGACTGCATCCCCAGTCAGACTTAGTGCCAAAGCATGCCGGCAAGTCTCGTCGAACTCATCCCATTCCAACTCTTCAGGAACATCTTGCTCGCGGATGAAGACCGTTTCGCGAATCGCGCGCAGCAAAGGTTCGCCGTCGTGCCATGAAACCAGACTGACTGTGAAAGGATTGCTCACCCTTGCCTCCTCAGTGTTTATGCGACGATTTCGACTTCTGTCCCGACTGTTATTTGTTCGAACAATTCAAGCAGATCGGCATTACGCATACGGATGCAGCCATGCGAACCCGGCCTGCCCATCTCGACCTCGTCCGGTGTACCGTGTATATAGATGTAGCGTCGCATGGTATCGCAACTTCCGCCCCGGTTGTAACCGTGCTCCATACCGGATAACCACAAGATCCGTGTCAGTATCCAATCGCGGTTGGGATGTGACACGCCAAGTGCGGGTGTGTATATCTCACCGGTCGGTCGGCGGCGCACGAACACAGTATCGACCGGCTGGCCTGCACCGATCTTGTCGCGGATGACATGCCTGCCGCGCGGCGTGCAGAAACAGCCGCTCTCCTCGCCCACACCGTTGGCACCGGTGGATACGATATAGCGCTGCTGCACTGCTCCAGTGTCATCGAGCAGCTGCAAGGTCTGGGTGGAAATTTGGATGAGTATCTTCATTGTGACTTTTGTTGGGCACGGCGCATGGCAAAAAAGTCGCTGAGCACTTTTCCGCACTCATCCGCCAGCAAACCACCTTCGATACGAGCATGATGATTCAGGCGCGGTTCAGTGAACAGGTTGAATACGCTGCCCGCAGCGCCGGTCTTGGGCTCTTTCGCACCATACACCACGCGCGCGATGCGGGCATGGAAGGTAGCTCCGACGCACATCACACAAGGTTCGAGCGTGACGAACATCTCACAGCCGACCAGTCGGTAGTTGCCGATGCGCTGTGCTGCGTCGCGTAGCGCCATCATCTCAGCATGCGCAGAGGGATCATGGCGCGAGATCGGCGCATTGAAGCCGCGCCCGACGATCTCGCCATCCTTCACCACTACGGCGCCCACCGGCACTTCACCTGCCTGCGCAGCCTGTGCCGCCAGCGCCAATGCCTCGCGCATGTAATCTTCGTCCTGCATCCTCTGTGTCGTGCGATTTGTACGGGGCAGCAACGTAGCACAGATAAAGTTGCTTGTGTGTGCTTGCCATATGGCGCCGTTTTGACAACAATGCAGGCCATCTAACGGAGTATTGAATGCCAAACAAGCCAGTCACTGATTTCACCCTACCCGCCACCGGCGGCGTCGATTTCAACCTTCATCCTATCCACAGCAAGTCTCTGGTCATCTATTTCTACCCCAAGGACAACACACCGGGATGCACCACCGAAGCGCAGCAGTTCCGCGACCTGTATGCCGAATACCAAAAGGCCGGCTGCGAGATCGTCGGTGTCTCACGCGACAGCATCAAGTCGCACGAGAATTTCAAAGCCAAGTTCACACTTCCGTTCGAGTTGTTGTCGGATGCCGAAGAGATCGCGTGCAACATCTTCGGCGTGATCAAGCAGAAGAAGATGTACGGCAAAGACGTACGCGGTATCGAACGCAGCACTTTCGTGCTCGATGCCAAGGGCGTGATCAGCAAAGAATGGCGCGGCCTGAAAGCCGACGGCCACGCACAGGAAGTTCTCGAATTCGTTCGATCTCTATAAGGAAAAACATGAACGCCCGTAAAACTTCGTCAGACAAGACCACCAAGTTGTTCGTGCTGGACACCAACGTGCTGATGCACGACCCCACCAGCCTGTTCCGTTTCGAGGAACATGATGTCTACCTGCCGATGTTCGTGCTGGAAGAGTTGGACAACAACAAGAAGGGCATGACCGAAGTCGCACGTAACGCGCGCCAGGCCAGCCGCTTCTTGGACAATCTGGTCAGCGAATCTGAAGACGACATCGACAAGGGTGTGGCACTGGATGCCTTGGGCAACAAGAACGCCACCGGCCGCCTTTATCTGCAGACCGAGTTCATCACGCACGAATTGCCGGAGAATCTTGCCAACGGCAAAGCCGACAATGCCATCCTGGCCGTGGTCGCCCACATGCATAAGCATCAGGCACAACGTCAAGTCACACTGGTCTCTAAAGACATCAACATGCGCATCAAAGCGCGTGCCTTGGGCCTTTCAGCACAGGACTATTTCAACGACAAGGTGCTGGAAGACACCGACCTGTTGTATGCCGGCACACGCGAGTTGCCCGCCGATTTTTGGGAGACGCACGGCAAGGACATGAAGTCCGGCACACAAGGCACTCAGACTTTCTACAGCATCAAAGGTCCGATGTGCCGCGACATGCTGGTGAACGAGTTCGTCTATCAAGACAGCGCAGACAGCCCATTCTATGCCGTGGTCGCTGCTCAACAAGACGATACGGCCACCCTGCTCACGCTGACCGACTACACCCACAGCAAGAACGCCATCTGGGGCATCACCGCACGCAACCGCGAGCAGAACTTCGTATTGAACCTGCTGATGAATCCGGAGATCGACTTTGTCACCCTGCTCGGCCAGGCCGGCACCGGCAAGACACTGCTCACATTGGCAGCAGGCTTGATGCAGGTGCTGGAACAGAAGATCTATTCCGAGATCATCATGACCCGCGTCACTGTTTCCGTGGGAGAGGACATCGGCTTCCTGCCGGGCACCGAAGAAGAGAAGATGTCCCCTTGGATGGGCGCACTGGACGACAACCTGGACGTACTCAACCAGTCCAGTGAAGAAGGCGGCGAATGGGGACGTGCCGCGACACGCGACCTGATCCGCTCACGCATCAAGATCAAGTCGCTCAACTTCATGCGCGGCCGCACCTTCCTCAACAAGTTCCTCATCATCGACGAAGCGCAGAACCTGACGCCCAAGCAGATGAAGACATTGATCACCCGCGCCGGTCCCGGCACCAAGGTGGTGTGCATGGGCAACATCGCGCAGATCGATACGCCCTACCTGACCGAAGGCAGTTCCGGCCTGACCTATGTGGTGGACCGCTTCAAGGGTTGGGCACACAGTGGTCATGTCACGCTACAGCGCGGCGAGCGTTCGCGTCTGGCAGACCATGCAGGTGAAGTCCTTTGAGACTAATTGGCTCCAACACTAGCCCTTACGTGCGTAAAGCACGTTTGGTGCTATTGGAGAAGAACCTACCGCATGATTACGTGGTCGATCCTCCCAGCGATCCGAACAGCGAGGTATATCGCGTCAATCCGCTTGGTCGTATCCCAGCTCTGATCCTCGATGACGGAGAGTGCATCTTTGATTCCGTGGTGATAGCAGAATATGCAGACACGCTGAACGATAGCCCCATCCTCATTCCGCGCAACGACGCCTTGGCTCGCATGCGGGTACGTCGCTGGGAAGCATTGGCCGACGGCATCATGGATTCCGCAGTCGTGGTGCGCAACGAAGTATCGCGGCCACAAGTAACACAACTTGCCGCTACGTTGAACTTGCATAGCAAAGCCATCACCCATACCCTGCAGCACATCGCTGAAGTGCTCGGCGCCCGCGATTGGTGCGAAGGTGATTCGCTCTCGCTGGCCGATCTAGCACTGGTGAGCGCGTTGGCCTATCTAGACCTGCGCCAACCCGAACGTGACTGGCGTGGCACGCATCCCAACCTTGCCGCATGTTTCGAGCGCATGAGCGCACGACCTTGTGTAAAACTTTCATTGGCAGACAATAAATGAACGACATAGATAAATCTGAAGAAGAGTGGCGTGAAGAACTGACGCCCGAGCAATATGAGGTCTGCCGCAAAGGCGGCACGGAAGTCGCCTTCACCGGCGAATATTGGGATTGCCACGACATCGGCATCTACCGCTGTGTGTGTTGCGGCGTGCCACTGTTCGATTCGGAGACTAAGTACGAATCCGGCACCGGCTGGCCCAGCTTCAGTCAACCACTGGAAGAAGAGGCCGTCGAATACAGCGACGAAGACCCGTTGGGGATGGACCGTATCGAAGTCATCTGTGCAAATTGCGGCTCGCATCTGGGCCATGTGTTCGAAGACGGCCCCGAACCGACCGGTCTGCGTTACTGCCTCAATTCCGCCTCACTGGCATTGGATCGCACATGAAGATCCTATTCGATCTTTTCCCGGTCATCCTGTTCTTCGCCGTTTTCAAAGTTGCCGGCGTGTTCGCTGCCACCGCAGCAGCCATCGCCGCCACCTTCATGCAAGTCGCTTGGGTCAAGTATCACCACGGTAAGGTCGACACCATGCTGTGGGTAAGTCTGGGCATTATCACTGTGTTCGGTGGTGCGACCTTGCTGCTGCATGACGAGACTTTCATCAAGTGGAAGCCCACTATCCTTTACTGGTTCTTCACGGCAACACTGCTGTTCTCTGCCCTCGTGCTGAAAAAGAACCTGATGCGCGCACTACTGCACGAGAAGATGACTTTGCCCGATTTCGTTTGGCATCGTCTCAATCTGGCTTGGAGTGGATTCTTCGCTCTGCTGGGCATCATCAATCTGTACGTTGCCTTCACCTTCAGCACTGATGCATGGGTGAATTTCAAGCTATTCGGCGCCACCGGGATCATGCTGGTGTTCATCCTCGCGCAAGCGGCGATACTGTCCAAATACGTAGAAGAAGATCACAAGGAATCCTGACATGCTGTATGCCATCTTCGGTCAAGACGTAGTAAACAGTCTGCCGCTCCGCCAAGCTGCCCGCCCTGCCCATCTGGAACGTCTGGACAAACTGCAGGTTGAAGGCCGTTTACTACTGGCCGGCCCATTCCCCGCCGTGGATGCCATCGATCCGGGTGCGGCGGGTTTCACCGGCAGTCTGATCGTTGCCAAATTCGACACCCTGCAAGCCGCAGAAGCTTGGGCCGCAGCGGATCCTTATGTTGCCGCAGGGGTCTATGCCCAGGTCGCTGTGCGGCCTTTCAAACAGGTGTTCCCCCGCTGAAACACACTTAACGGCCTATGCTATATTGCGCGCCGGACTTTTCCGTTCATCCTGTCAACCAACGTTCAAAGGAAAGAAATATGCTGAACACTTCCAAATTCACCCTGCTCACCGGATTGCTGCTGGTCACTATCGGCGCACAGGCTGCCGATAAGCCGGTCGCACTAGTGAATGGTGTGGCGATCCCTCAATCGCGCGTTGATCTGCGCGTCGCAGTTGCTGCGACTCAAGGCGGACAAACGGATTCAGAGGAATTGCGCAAAGCCATCCGCGAAGACCTGATAAATCTGGAAGTTCTATCCCAAGCAGCTGCCAAGCAAGATCTCGAAAAGCAGGATGACACCAAGCAGCAACTGGAACTGGCACGCCAGTCCGTGCTCGCCAGTGCCTTCGTGCAGGACTACGTCAAGAACAATCCAGTCGATGAAGCCGTCCTGAAGCAGGATTACGAAACCATGAAGTCGCGCGTAGGCGACAAAGAATACAAGGTATCCCACATCCTTGTTGCTACCGAAGACGAAGCCAAAGCCATCGCTAAGCGCGTGAAAAAGGAATCATTCTCCAAGGTCGCGAAGCAGAAATCGAACGACCCCGGCTCCAAAGACAAAGGCGGTGATCTAGGCTTCACCGTTCCGAGCAATTTCGTACAGCCATTCGGTGAAGCCATCCTCACACTGAAGAAAGGTGAGATCAGCGCACCCGTGCAGACACAGTACGGCTGGCACATCATCAAGCTGGAAGACACCCGCGAACTGAAGGTGCCGACCTTTGAAGAGATGAAGCCGCGCTTGGAACAACGCCGCAAACAAGAAGCAGTACAGAAGGCTATCTCCGATCTGCGTAGCAAGGCGCGCATCGAATAACGAAGCTAGCCTCGGCAAGTAAAAAGGACATCCTCGTGATGTCCTTTTCATTTTTTGAATCAACAATGCAAGTCCAACTCTTGATTCTGCGTTGACAGCTTGAACGCACTCGCCCTAAAGTTCGGTCATAGTCACTTACTGCAAGGAATGTACACATGTCTCAAAGCTTATCCTCTCTAGTCCTCGCTGCCGCTATGATGCTCTGGAACGGCGTTGCCTTCGCCTCGTCATGCGACCCGAGCGAAGCGGACGTCACCGATAGCAGCATCATGCATTACCGAGAATCCAAGTGTGCCAACAAGGTGATGGAGCAAGCAGAGCAGACGTTCAAGGAAGGCGTGACACTGGAAAAGCGTGGCGAGATGTCGCGCATGTGCAGCAACTTCAACGCAGCATTGATGAACTTGGACAAATACCGGCGCGGTGATTGGCGTGAGCGTTATGCCCGTATCGCAAAGCAAGTCGATGAAGACTTCGCTGATCGTCTGGCGCGCTTTGAAAAGACCATATGCCCGCAAAAGATCCAACTCTACCAACATCTCGCCAGCAAGGGCGACGCATGGTCCATGTTCCGTCTGGGCACCAGCTATGCCAAAGGCATCGGCGTGCGCCAGAACGACACCGAAGCACTAGCTTGGTTACAGCAGGCCGCAGACCGTGACTATCCTGATGCCTACATGTCGCTCGGCATCATGTATAGCGATGGCATGGCTTTCGCCCCAGACTACCGCATCGCCTTCAATTGGTTCTCCAAGTCAGCCGAGTTGAACAATGCAGAAGCACAGTTCCAGTTGGGTGGTCTGTATCGCAAAGGCATGGGCGTAGAGAAAAGCCCCATCCAGGCAGTCGAGTGGTATCGCAAGGCGGCAGAACAAGGCCATGAGGGCGCCAAGGCCCGCCTGAAAGAGATGTATCGCGCCAAAGAAGCCAAAGAACCACTGTTCGGCTACTGACGACAGCTTGCGTTCCTCCTTCCGGATCAAATACTTGAACATATCCTCTACGAGGCGTATGCTTTCAATCGTAGATTCTCGCAGGGAGTAATGCCATGCCTACCGCATCTTCTCTATCCCTGAGCACCAGCGGCTACGTACAGCAATTCAGGCAACAGCAAGCTCAACGTTCCGCTGATCAGGCTCGCCAGACCGCACAATCGTTGCAAAGCCAAGCGCAAACCGCTCGCTCTGAGGCCGCACGTGCACAACAGAATGCACGCGATATCGAAATAAAGGCTGGGCAAGCACAGTCAGAAGCCAACCGAGTAAGCGTGAACGTAAAAGCCGCCTCAAATATTGAGACTGCACAGGCAAATCTGCAGACATCCTATGACCGGCTTCCAGACCAGATCGTAGCTGCCAAGACCGACACTTACACGGCACCAAGCACGACCGGCTCATCAACTGCCAACGTCGGCACAGTCATTAATACAACAGCCTGAAAACAAAAACGCCGCACAACGCTTCATGCGTTGTGCGGCTTTTATTCTTACTGCTTACATCCCGCGTTGCTTGCTCACCAGATCGTAAGCCAACTGAATATCCTTGGCCTGCTCGGTCGCCACTTTGATCATATCTTCCGGCAAACCCTGCCCCATCAGCTTATCTGGGTGATATTTGCTCATCAGCTTGCGGTAAGCGCGCTTCACTTCTGCATCACTATTATCCTTGTTCACGCCGAGTGCCTTGTAGGCATCTTCCAGCGCAGTTTCACTGTTCACTTGACCGCCTGCAAAGTGGGTCTGGTTCACCACCATATCCAGCAAACGCTTGAACGCCTCCGGTCCATAGCCGAGATGGCCCGCGATCTCGGTCAGCAGCTTCTCTTCCTCAGGATGGTATTCACCGTCAGCCATCGCCATCACGATCAGATAGACCAACAACATCTCTTTCAAGTGATGGGTATGACCGCATACCGACATGAACTTCTTGCATGTCGCATACATATCACCGTCACCCGCCGCCCCCTGCTTGAACAATCCAATAGCCTGCTGGCGGTGCTCTGCTGTCATGCCCAGTTTTTGCATCAATACCTCGGCATGGGCGACCTCAGCTTCCGAAACACGTCCATCTGCCTTGGCTAGCTTGCCCATGGCAATGAACACTGTCTCCAGAAACACAGTCTGCCGCAATGCGGCATGCAAAGGATTCAGCGCGCCCTGCCCGAACGCACGGATACGGTCGATGACAGCTCCCAGGATAAGCCCTAGGAAAGCGCCTACCCAACCCAACAATAAATAACCAACTACGACACAGATAAGCTTAAACACGATCACTCCTGAAACAAAATGAACAAAACAATGTGCGCATTATAACGGCGGCGCCCACCAAAAAAGCCCCACTTCAGCTACAAATCGCCCCTTTCGGAATGCATGAAGTTGCGTAGAATGCCCGCCGCCTCGTACCGACTTGCATACCATGACGACTGAACTCAGCAGCCTGTTCGGCTATCCCGCAGCCTTCCTGACCACTATCGCCTTCGTACCGCAAGCATGGCAATCTTGGCGCACACGCGACCTCTCAGGCATCTCGCTACCGATGTACACACTCTTTACATTGGGTGTGGCTTTCTGGCTGGGTTACGGAATCGTCATCGGCAGTTTGCCCGTGATCGCCGCCAATACCATCACCTTGTTGCTCGCTTCAGTGGTGCTTTGCCTGAAGATTATCGAGACACGTCGCCGCTACCTGTTGCGCAAAATCGAGCCTCCGACCTAAGGCCAGACCAGTTCCACCGATTCGCAGTTATCCAGTTTTTGCAGGCATGCTTTTTCAGGCGTTACGCTCCTCAGCGTGAGCGCCGCGATGATCGGATTCTCATGCGACACCACCAACAAGATGCCATCAGGATGGCGCTGTGCAACCTCGTCAAAAAAACTGCGCACGCGCACCATCTGTTCGATGAATGACTCACCCTTGGGCGGCTTGGTATGCAGATAATCCGCGCTCACTAAATCATTGAACAGATCCACATGCTGCCCATCCATACCTGAGATGCGCTCGTTCAATCGCGCATCTATCGATGCTGTCAAAGCATGATGTTGTAATAAAATGCTGGCCGTTTGCTGTGCCCGATGGAACTGCGATACATAAGCGTGCGTGAACGACACATTTCGTATTCTCTCGGCAGCTACACTTGCTTGCGCTCTTCCTCGTGCCGTCAATGCAACGATGCGCTGCGGATCATCATTGATCTCATGCTTCACATTTCCTTTGCTTTCGCCATGACGAAACAGAATCAATCTCATAATAAGCCTCTTTTCATTGTGGCTTTAATGCTCCTTCTGCGTCATTGACACACTGTCATTCAGCGCCTAGAGTCACAAAAGACTTGCAGATTCGCTGACCTGATATTGCTCCGCATGCACGGCGCAAGAAGCTCAGCGAAATCCCCGGACAGGAGGCTGGCGTAAGTATGTATCCCCCAATAGGGATTAGCCAGTTGTTGTCGCATCAGGGGAATCAATTGTTAGTCAAACATCTAGACAAGGCCGCCATGTCACACATGGTAGATCGGCAACAGTTCTGTATCTATGCCTTCCTGACTATGGTCGTCGGCTTGCTATCGACCCTATATTTCAGCTACGACGCCAAGATCGATGCAGACCTGCTCGAACATGACCGCTTCGCCGCCGCCAGCGAAGACATACGCTCGCATCTACTCTCCACACTTTCTTCCCACGAACAGCTGCTGCTCGGCGCGGCGGCATTATTCGACGCATCTGCTGAAGTCTCGAGAGACGAATGGAAGTCATACGTCAGTCGTCTGCAGCTAAACAATCATTTCAAATGCGCCCAAGGGGTCGGCTACGCGGAATGGCTTCCCCCGCAGAAGTTGAACAGCCATATAACCTCCGTGCGCCGCTCAGGTTTCAGCGACTATGTGGTCTGGCCTCGGCATCCGCGCGATGCCTATAGTGCGATTGTCTATGTCGAACCCTTCGACGTGCGTAACCAGCGTTCATTCGGCTATGACATGTTCTCCGAACCAATTCGTCGCAGCGCCATGGAACGCGCACGCGACACAGGCATGATGACGCTCTCTGGCAAGGTCAAGTTAGTGCAGGAGACAACAGAAGATGTCCAGTCTGGCACCCTGATGTATGTCCCGCTCTATCGCAGCGGCATGATTCACGAAACTTTGGAGCAGCGCAAAGCCAGTCTGTATGGCTGGGTATATAGTCCGTTTCGCATGCACGACATGGTCGAGAACATCCTAAAAGATGCCAACATCGACCTAAAGTCTCGCAACATCCACCTGCACATCTACGACGGCAAGAACATCAATAGCGACACGCTACTCTACTCGAACACCCCCCGCCCTGCCGATTACAGCAAATCACCGACAATCCAGCAGACACTTGCGTTCGGTGGCAGCGAGTGGACCATGCAGTTCGAGAACATCGCTCCCCACGCAAACGGACTCGACTACAGTAAGGTTAAGACCATCTTCTTCAGTGGCACACTCACCAGCATCCTGATGTTCTTCCTGATTAACGCCCTTTCAAAATCACGCAGTGCCTTGCTTAAAGCCGAGGCAGCAACCTCCCAACTGCGCAAGAGCGAAGAAAATCTGCGTGTGTTGGCGAAGAACGAGTCCGTGCTGATCTGGACAGCCGGAACAGACAAGAGATGCACCTACTTCAACCAGGTCTGGCTTGACTTCACCGGACGCGCACTGGAACAGGAACTGGGCGATGGATGGCTAGAAAGCGTACACCCTGATGACCACGAAGAATGTCTGCTCGGATTCCTTACGGCATTTGATGCACGCAAAGCTTTCACACTGGAATATCGCCTACGCCATCACAGCGGTGAATATCATTGGATCGTTGACCACGGCGTGCCACGGTTCAATAGCCAAGGCGAGTTCCTCGGTTACATCGGCAGCGGAGTCGACATCAATGACAAAAAGGAGACTGAGGTACAACTCAAACTCGCCACGTTCGCCATGGAAAATGCTTTCGACGAGATCTACTGGTTGGATACTCAAGGCAACATCCGTTATGTCAATAACAAGGCCTGCCAGACACTGGGTTATACCCGTGAAGAATTGATACAGCTTTCCATACCCGACCTAGACCCCGACTTCCCGATGGAGCATTGGCAGTCGAATTGGGAAGCGCTCAAGCGAGATAAATCACAGCTTTTTGAGACAAGACACCGACGCAAAGATGGCAGCATCATTCCGGTTGAAGTCTCAGCCAACCATGTCAAACTGGGTGAGCTCGAATACGACGTCGCTTTCTGTCGTGACATCACCAAGCGCAAACAGGCCGAGCAAGAGATTTACACGCTCGCCTACTTCGACGCACTGACCCATCTACCCAACCGGCGCAAGCTGAGCGACCGACTTTCGAGCTCTCTCGCCAATAGCAAACGCAACAACACTTTAGGCGCATTGCTGTTTCTTGACCTGGACAATTTCAAACCGATCAACGACAAATGGGGCCACGAAGTCGGCGATCAATTGCTGATTGAAGTCGCACGGAGACTCACAACCACTGTGCGCGAGATCGACACAGTTGCACGTTATGGTGGCGATGAATTCGTAATCGTGCTCGGCGACCTGTCCAGCAGTGCTGAAGAAATGACGACACAAGCTAAAATCGTTGCAAATAAAATCTCTGCATCGCTATACGAGCCCTACCATTTGATCAAACATGATACTGAACAGACCACCTCGGTCACACATAGATGCACCTGTAGCATCGGCATCACTTTGTTCGACGGAAAATCCGACACACAGTACGACATCCTCAGTCGTGGCGACAGCGCCATGTACCGCGCAAAAGAATCAGGGGAAAACCAGATACACATACATACATCCACGTAACCACCCAAGCACACCAGCCCCCCCCATTGACTTCGCCCGAACTTCACCCTACATTCATACCCGACTTGCAGTTCGCTCAAGGCACATCGCACCGCATGTACGGTGTGGGGCCAAAGACGAAATCCCCGGAACAGGAGGCTGGCGCAAGATGAAATTCCCGCATCGACGGGGACTAACCAGCACCAAATTGTTCGACAAAGGGGAGGGCAATGAAGCACCTGTTCGCAGTCATCACACTGCTCGGCTTGATATTTCAAGCAAGCGCGCTAGATCAGTCTGATAGCGGCAACTACGCCGCAGTCCATCGTGATGGACATTTCACCGACTTCACCTTCTTCGTCACGCACAACGCTGGCCAATGGAATGTCGAACAACGGCAACCGGATGGCACATGGGCCAGTGCCACCTGTTCCAACAACTGCATGTTGCAAAAATCACATGCAAGTGATCTTGCTCGTTTCTTTTCCACAAACGAATTAAACGAGACCCATCCTTCATGCGTACATAACAATGCATTCGCATTCTGTCGCCAAGATTCCATCCTCCGACCTGGCGAAAAGGAATACTCCCTCGTCGCGCTGATGATGATGGAGCGCCCCATCCAGATTCAACTCAAGAGACTCGACTCAGGATGGAAAGACCCGCAAGGCCGGATGCACCCCGACTCAGAATCCAGAAAAGCTCAGAACGGTTTTGGTGGATGGTTACTCGTCACCTCAGATGATGACTGGGAAGCGAAATGGAAAACGGAACCAGCAGCCACCCCGCACATCAGCATGGCCACCTCCATAACCAAGGGGAAGCCTGTTTATGCACTCACCTTCTTCAGCAACCCCAAGCTCAATGAATACGGTGACGCCGACATCAGTTGTGACATAGACCTGCGCAAACCGGATGGCAGCGCCTCCTTCCAGCAGACTGATGCGACTTGCTTCAAAGGGACATTAAAAGGCCAGCCAAACTACCTCTACCTTTCGGCCCCAGTCATCAAGTTCATAGGAGAGCAGAACGACCCCTACGGCGAATGGAAAATCAGCATCACGCTCAAAGACAATGTCGGGCATACCAACCTGCCGCTAAAGACTTCGTTTATTCTTCAGTGACAAACTGAAGGGAGTAGCCGCATGGAAATGAAGAAGATCAACTCGGGAAAACTGCGCGCCATCGGCTACGATGCACAGGCACGCATCCTGCAGGTGCAACTAGACAACGGCGACACATTGCAATACCTTGGCGTCGGAGTAGAGCTCTGGCGCAGACTCAGCAGTTCAGGGGCTGCATGGAGCTTTTTCCGCGACAACATAGAAGAAGAGTTCACCGTGAAGAAAGTCTCGGCCTATGCACCGACAGGCAAGAACCCGCTAGATGATCTGTTCGGGCCAAGCGAATAATACCGAATGCATCGTTCCATACCCTTTCACTAACATGAGGAGGAAACAATGAGCCAACCCGAAGACGACTCCATCATCATCAGCGAAGAAGGCGAACACGATGGAAAGACAGTCATCCTGCAGCGCTGCCCCAAGCACAATATCGTTTTCCTACCGAGCGAAGGTTGTCCGGAATGTGCCAAAGAGAATGGAGCTACCGGTAGCTGAGCAGAGAAGGTCTCATCAGCTCTCGACCTCAATCCTCCGCCACCAATCCCCCATCCATACTGGCGGCCCGTTCGGTCTGCTCGTTCATCACGATGATGCTGATGCGTCGATTGCTGGGACTGAACGGATCGCCCACATCGAATAAAGCCGAAGAAGCCAAGCCGACCACTCGCAAAAACTTTTCGTCATACAGGCCGCCCGCCACCAATTCCCGACGAGCCGCATTTGCCCTGTCCAGCGACAGCTCCCAGTTTGAATAATTGCCCATCCCACCCTGATAAGGTGTCGCATCAGTATGGCCGGTCATGCTCACTTTGTTCGGCACACTATTCAGCACACTACCGATCTTGTGCAATATTTCTACGGTGTAAAACTTTAAATTGGCACTGCCAATATCGAACATCGGACGATTCTTCTTATCGATGATCTGGATGCGCAAACCATGCGTCGTGATATCGATCAACAGTTGATCCTTGAACTTATGCAG
This sequence comes from Sideroxydans sp., assembly GCA_024636935.1. Taxonomy (GTDB): domain Bacteria; phylum Pseudomonadota; class Gammaproteobacteria; order Burkholderiales; family Gallionellaceae; genus Sideroxyarcus. Next base: position 145,665 of record JAGXGC010000004.1, read on the forward strand.
ATTCAAATCTGCTTCAATAGCTTGTTCCAGACTCTGCTTCAACGCGATCAATTTAGTGCGTTCCTCACGTCGCGCATCACGGCGACCATCACTAACATCGAAGCGGTGAATCGGCTTCACTTCACCTTTTTGCTCCAGAGCGCTACCCTCTTTGAGGCTGTTATTCCCTTGGTTGATGATATTCATACGATCGGTCATCACTTGGCCGCCGGCCATAGCCACCATCAAAGGAGTCTGGAAATATTTCGATATACCGTGCAAACGATCTTCTGAATTATTCGAAATCAGCCACATCAACAAAAAGAACGCCATCAACGCGGTCACAAAGTCCGCATATGCGATCTTCCAGGTTCCAGTCGGGCCTGATCTTTTAACCAGCTTCGTTCGTCTGACGACAACCGGCTTGATCTTCTTTTTTGACTTTCTTGAAGTCGGCATTTCCACTGCCATAATATTCCCGTAATGGTGATAAGCACCGATCCCGAGATAGCAGAAAGCCGAAAGATAATGAGGAATGAACTTACCTTGCGGCCCCGCTGACACTCGACGAATTGTCGAATAGGAACTAGTCCCTTAGCCCGGAAGCTTTGCGTCCCTATCTTTCGACAGGTTTGCCCTTGTGCCCACTGACCTATCGATCAGCGAACACAGTCGAATGGATGAACCATTCAACTGGAACGTATTTTCACACATAAAATACCGTTCCACTATCAGGAAATTCCCATCTTTCCTAAATAAGCAGAGAACTGCACGTATGAAACCACTTGGATTCCCAAGCCACCCCATGCCTGCACCGACACCACAGACTGTGACTTCGGTACAATCCAAGACACTTCCAGCCCTAAATGACTCCGCCATGACTGAATACAACATCACCATCGGCCTGCCCAAGGTGGACGTGCAACACCAGGGCACCCCCGTCACTATCCAGCGCGAGCAAGACCCGTCAGCCACCCTCCGCGCCGAATATGTCCCCACCGCACGCGCCTGCCCGCCCTACTGCATCCAACCGATGCGCCTGGCAGATGGCGTCGAAACATTCGGCGAACTGGAAGTATTGGATTACCTGAAACGCATCCACGCAGGCGACAAACAGCTCATGGTCATCGACTCGCGCACCACAGACTGGTACGAAAAAGTCACCATCCCCAGCTCGGTAAACATCCCCTACGCACAAAACATGGCAGGTCAAGCGACCGACCTGCCCGCGGTGAAAAGAACGCTAGTGGAATCGTTCGGCGTGAAAGAGAACAACGGCAGCTACGACTTCGGCAACGCCCTCACCCTCGCTATCTTCTGTAACGGCCCATGGTGCGGACAGACCCCCAACTACATCCGTACTCTGCTTAAGCTCGGCTACCCGGCTGAAAAATTGAAGTGGTATCGCGGTGGCATGCAAGACTGGTGCTCGCTCGGACTGACCACCGCCTGACCGTTCGATTTACTTCAAAGTAAGCAGAAAGATGTTCTCCTGCATCCGTGTCACACCTCGCGCCTTGAAGCGCGGCTCCCGATCCAGAATATCCACCTGCTTCAGCAGATCGATCTCTGCATACTGATCATAGAGCGCCCGCACCTCCTCCACCGACACAGCGAACGGCGGCCCCGGCATCTCCTCTTGCGGATAATCGAAAGTCACCAGCAACACCTGCGTACCGGAAGGCAGAATCTCTGCCAGATGATGCGCATAACGCTCACGCATATCTGTCGGCAAGGCCACCAATGATGCGCGGTCATACACCGCGTTCACGTTCGCCATATCCTCTTTGCGCAGATCGAAAAAATCCCCGCACAGGATGCGTACACCATCCGCCTCGCAGCATTCGAACTTATCCGTGTGCGTATGTGTAGGTGACTTGCCTTGCTCGGTGAAAAAATCCCGCACCGCGATGCCACTCAACTCAACACCCAGCACCGATTGCCCCTGCTCGCGCAGCCACACCATATCCAAACTCTTGCCACACAATGGCACGAACACTTCACCGCCCTGTGCAGACTTCAACGTCGGCCAGAACTGTTGCAGATAGGGATTGATATCATTCTGATGGAAGCCTATCTCCGCCCGCTCCCACCGCTCCAGCCAGAATTCTTTTTTCATTCACATCTCCCGGCCAACACCCGTCGGCAAAATATATGACGCCACACACTGAATCCCTGCACGACCGACCTCATCATCGTGCCGGAAGGAAGTTTTCCTAAAAGTCCATGATAAAATCGGACTGCAACCTACAAAAACGTAACACCACTTCGACAACTCCAATGGGCTCCAACTGCCCTTGATAAGCCTAATGCCTAATACCAAACTACCCAGCCAACCCAAGCGAACAAAAGAACAAAAACAATCGGTGATGCGACTGGGCATCATCCTGATCGCATCCGTATTCATCGTCGAGGCCTCAGTCATGGGCATCATGACCTGGGTACCCACGAATTCCAGGTTAGGATCTGTGCTGCTAGATGCCACCCTGCTCTCCCTGCTGCTGTTCCCAATCTTCTACTACTTGCTATTACGTCCGCTAGTAAAAAACATCGAACGGCGCAAAGCGATCGAAGCAGACCTACGTATCGCCGCCGTCTGCTTCGAGATCAAAGACCCCACAATCATCACCGACGCCGATGGCAACATCATCCGCGCCAACCAAAAATTCCTAGACAAGACACGCTACACGATGGCAGAGATCGCCGGCAAGAATCCGCGCATCTTCAAATCAGACATGCACGACGATAAATTCTACCAGCAACTCTGGAGAACTCTCCTGAAGCAGGGTTCCTGGAGTAGCGAGATCCGCATCAAATCCAAGGATGGCCGCACCCTCCACCCGTTCTGGGTCACCATCACCGCCGTCAAGAACGACCAAGACGAAATCACCCACTACATCGCCATCTACAACTTCTGATGCATCCCCAATGCCATGCGAATGGCATTGACACCCCCCGCCCCACTCCCCTACAGTTCACCAACTTGCAGATTCGCTCAACGCACATCGCGCCGCACGCACGGCGCTAGGCACACAGCGAGCCCCCCAGAACAGGAGCTGGCGCAAGACGAGATTCCCGCACGGACGGGAACAGTGTCAGCTCATAACTTGTTCGCAAAAGGGGAAACACAATGGCTTCTATTCCAAAGAAAGTTTCTGAGCGTCTGGTAAGTGGCATCAAGAAATACCAGACGATCCTTGCTTCTGCAAAATCACGCGATGTAGGTGAAGCAGATACCGTCACCATCATCAAAGACATGCTTCAAGACATCTTCGGGTATGACAAATACTCCGAACTGACTTCCGAATATGCCATCCGTGGAACCTACTGCGACCTCGCCACCAAGATCAACGGCGTCCTGCAAACCCTCATCGAGGTGAAAGCCATCGGTCTGGATTTAAAAGACCAGCACGTCAAACAAGCAGTCGACTATGCCGCCAACCAAGGCGTGGATTGGGTTCTCCTCACCAATGGTGTCTGCTGGCGCGTCTACCACCTGACCTTTGCCAAACCGATAACCAACGATCTGATCGTCGATATTGATTTCACCAAGCTCAACTCTCGCAGTGTGCACGACCTTGATCTGCTCTACTTGTGGTGCAAAGAAGGATGGCAACGATCCGTCTTGGGCGAATATCACACCCAACAACAAGCCCTCTCCAAATTCTTCATCGGGGCCATGCTGCAATCAGACCCCGTTCTAGAAGTCATCCGCCGAGAGCTACGCCGTGTCTCACCAGACGTGAAGATCGATATCGAACAGATCAAATCTGTACTCGTAAGTGATGTCATCAAGCGCGATGTCATCGAAGGCGAGAAGGCCGAAGAAGCGAGAAAGAAAATCGCCAAAGTTGCGTCAAAATCTTTACGCACAACAGCACCAAAGAAGGCCCATATTGAAATTGGGGCAGTTACGAAATCGAGCAACGAGAACTAGTGCGTCGATATTTCTTATTAATCGAGACGCTGCCAAACTTTATCCACCCCACCAGCTATTTCATATTTCCGAATTTAAGGAGCTTCAGATGCAAGTGAAGTTACGCAGATGTAACAACATTGAAACTGGTTCCGTTGAAATTAAAGAACAGACCCTAAATTTAAAATACGCCCCAAATGGAAGTGGCAAAACCACCATTGCAAGAGCCGTGCTAGCCTCCATTAATGAAAGGTTAGGGACTGAAATAAATTCACTTACTTCTCTTACTCCTTTCAAGTACAGGCAAGATGAAGCTGGCAAGCCTGAAGTCACGGGAACCGAAGCGATTCAATCCGTTAAAGTCTTCGACGAGAAATACATAAGCGAATTTGTATTCCAAACAAATGAATTGATCAAAGGTAGCTTCGATATATTCATTAGAGGTTCATCCTATGATCAGGGTATGAGTGAAATAGACGCTCATGTTGCTGAAATGCAAATAGCTCTCAGTGAAGACAAAGACATTGCTGACCTAATTGCAGATTTCAACGAGATTAGCAGCAGCTTTGGAAAAGAAACGAAGAGCGGAATTCATGGCTCCAGTGGTCTTGCCAAAGCTTTTAAGGATGGAAATAAGGTTGCGAACATTCCTGAAGGACTTGAGCCATACAAGTCGTATATTCAACATTCAGGAAACTACAAGTGGGTGAAATGGCAACTGGGGGGTGCCGAGTTCATGGATATTGGTGCTGACTGCCCATATTGCACAAGCAACATTGAGGAGAAGCGCGAAACCATAAAGCTTGTCAGTGAAATCTACGATTCAAAATCCATCGAAAACCTGAACAAAATTGTTTCGGCATTTCATCGTCTCAACATGTACTTCTCTGACGACACTAAAGCCAAGATTGCAGAATTTGTAGAATGTGTGGGCGGATATACCGCCGATCAAGCAAATTTCCTAAGAGAGGTTAAGGCCCAGATAGATCGCTTGGGAGACAAGTTCATTAGGGCGCAACGGCTTGGATTTTCGTCTCTAAAAGACGTAGACAAAGTCATCAACGGCCTTAACGATCACAAAATTGACCTTTCCCTTTTCGTACACCTCAATTCCAAAAATACAAAGCAGAAGGCTGAAATAGTTAACGTTGCAATCGGCAAACTATTAGAACAGGCAGGGCAATTGCAGGGAATGATCAACAAACAGAAGAAACTTATCGAAGATTTGGTGAAGGAACATAGTGCTGGAATCAATGCATTCATGCAAAACGCAGGCTATGTTTACCGTGTTGCCTTACAAGACGATGGTAAGGGGCAGCATCAATTGAAGCTAATTCATAGTGACCTCAATGGGGAAATCGAAAATGCAAAAGCACACCTTAGCTACGGCGAGCGAAATGCGTTTGCGCTAGTCTTATTCATGTATGACGCGTTGAAGACGGCACCTGACCTTATAGTTCTGGACGACCCAATATCTTCGTTCGATAAGACCAAGAAGTACGCCATCATTGACATGTTGTTCCGCAAAGGGAGCGGATCACTCCGGGATAAAACTGTCCTCTTGTTGACTCACGACCTCGAACCAATTATTGACATGATGGCTCACCATCCCGATCGGTTCAAAAAACCGTTCGCGACATTTCTCCAGAACAACAACGGAACGCTCACCGAAAAGGAAATTGAGCGTGCAGATATACAAACTTTCATCGAAATCACCGACAAAAACCTAGCGTCAGAAAGCCACATCTTAAATAAGCTCATATACCTGCGGCGACGTTTGGAGATCACAGGAGAAAAGGGGCTTATGTTCCAAGTAATCTCAAATGTTCTTCACAAACGTCCTACCCCACAAATGATTGAGGGACAGGACAGTAGAGACATGACCGCTGAGGAACTGCAAGACGGCGTTAATGAAATTGCAGCTAATATTCCTAACTTTGATTATCAAACATTGTTAGCTTATATCTGCAACGACGAGAAGATGATTGAACTCTATAGCAATACGGCGAGCAACTACGAAAAGCTCCATTTATACCGGACTATTTTCGATGACAAAGATGACCTAATTGACTCGGACATAACACGAAAATTCATCAATGAAGCATTTCATATTGAAAACGACTATATCTATCAACTTAACCCGCGTGAATTTCAAACGGTGCCACATTTTGTAATTGAGCAATGTAATCGGCACGTCGAAATATTAGCTACTACATAGAAAAAACAAAGGCGACCTCCCAGTCGCCTTTATTCATTCCCTCTACAACTCCAAACCTACCCCACCCACTTCCTAGCATTCTGGAACATGCGCAGCCATGCGCCGTTCTCTTGCCAGTCTTTGGGATACCAGGAGTTCTGCACGGCACGGAACACGCGCTCGGGGTGCGGCATCATAATGCTGAAGCGACCGTCGGCGGTGGTGAGGCCGGTGATGCCTTGCGGCGAACCGTTGGGGTTGAGCGGATAGGTCGTGGTCGCCTTGCCGTAGTGGTCGATATAACGCAGGGTGACCACATCTTGCGCGGCATGCAGACGCTTGGTGTTGCCGAAGTCGGCAAAGCCTTCGCCGTGCGCGACGACGATGGGCATGCGGCTGCCGGCCATGCCGTCGAACAGGATGGAGGGCGACTCTTGCACTTCCACCATCACGAAGCGTGCTTCGAACTGCTCGGACTGGTTGCGTGAGAAGTGCGCCCAGTTCTCTGCACCGGGGATGATCTCGTGCAGGTTGCTCATCATCTGGCAGCCGTTACACACGCCGAGTGCGAACGTGTCGTTGCGATTGAAGAAGGCTTCGAACTCGTCACGCGCACGCGGGTTGAACAGGATGGACTTGGCCCAGCCTTCGCCCGCCCCCAGTACGTCTCCGTAGGAGAAGCCGCCGCAGGCGACCACACCTTTGAACTCTTCCAACTTCACACGGCCACTGATGATGTCGCTCATGTGTACGTCTACCGCTTGGAAACCGGCGCGATCGAATGCAGCCGCCATCTCGACATGACCGTTCACGCCCTGCTCGCGCAGGATGGCCATCTTGGGACGTGCATCGATGAAGGCCGGTGCGACGTATTCGTTCACGTCGTAGCTCAGCTTCACATGCAGACCGGGGTCTTTCGCGTCGAGGATGCGGTCGTATTCTTGTTGTGCGCAGGTTGGGTTGTCGCGCAGCTTTTGCATCTGGTAAGTCGTTTCCGACCACATGCGACGCAGCACGATGGCGTTCTCTTCGTAGACCGTTTGCTTGGCGCGCATGACGTTGAGCGTGCCACTGGTGTTGAGGCGTGCTACTTCGTGCACGTGGGCGAGACCGGCTTCTTCACACAGCACGAAGATGTCGGCCAGATCGGCACGACGCACTTGCACCAAAGCACCCAACTCTTCGTTGAACAGCACTTCTAGGTCGTCGCCCTTCAGTTCGTCCAGCATCACATCCAGACCGACGTGCGAGGCGAAGCTCATCTCGGCCAGTGCGGCGAACATGCCGCCGTCGGAGCGGTCGTGATAGGCGAGCAGTTTGCCTTCGCGGTTGAAGCGTTGGATCAGGTTGAAGAATGCTTTGAGCGTGTCGGCATCGTCCACGTCTGGCGCGATGTCGCCCACTTGTTTGTACACCTGCGCCAGTGCGGAACCGCCGAGGCGGTTCTGGCCACAGCCCAAGTCGAACAACAGCACCACGGTGTCGGTGTCGGCCACCAGTTGCGGGGTGAGTGTCTTGCGCACGTCCGGTGTGGGCGCGAAAGCGGAGATGATGAGCGACAGCGGCGCTGTGACAGTCTTCTTCTCGCCCTGCTCTTCCCATGCGGTCTTCATCGACATGGAATCTTTACCCACCGGGATGCTGATGCCGAGTTGCGGGCACAGCTCCATACCGACCGCTTTCACGGTGTCGTACAGCGCGGCGTCTTCGCCATGGTGACCGGCGGGCGCCATCCAGTTGGCGGAGAGTTTGATGTCGCCGATCTTGGCGATCTGCGCGGCGGCGATGTTGGTGATGGCTTCGCCGATGGCCATGCGGCCGGAGGCCGGTGCGTCGATGACGGCGATGGGCGTGCGTTCGCCCATGGCGAAGGTCTCACCCGCGAAGGTGTTGTAGCCGAAGGTGGTGACGGCCACATCGGCCACCGGCACTTGCCACGGACCGACCATCTGGTCGCGTGCGGTGAAGCCGCCCACGGTACGGTCGCCGATGGAGATGAGGAAAGTCTTGTCGGCCACGGAAGGCAGACGCAACACGCGCTCGGCGGCGTCCTTGATGGCGATGCCGCTGGTGTCGAACTTGGTCAGCGCGACTTGCTCGCGCTTCACGTCGCGCGTCATCTTGGGCGGCTTGCCCAGCAGCACGGAGAGCGGCATATCGACGGCGTCGTTGTCGAACTCGTTGTCGTGCACCACCAGACGGTCTTCATCCACCGCGGTGCCGAGCACTGCGAACGGGCAACGCTCGCGTTCGCACATGGCTTGGAATTCTTCCAGACGTTCTGCCGGGATGGCGAGCACGTAACGCTCTTGCGCTTCGTTGCTCCATATCTGCATCGGCGACATGCCGTGTTCTTCACTCGGCACTTCGCGCAATTCGAAACGCGCGCCCATGCCGCCACCGTGCACCAGCTCCGGGAGAGCGTTGGAGATACCACCCGCGCCCACATCGTGGATGCTCAGGATGGGGTTGTTCGTACCCATCTGCCAGCAACGGTCGATGACTTCCTGCGCACGACGTTCCATCTCTGGGTTGCCGCGCTGTACGGAATCGAAGTCTAGATTCTCGGCATTGGCACCGGTATCCATAGAAGACGCTGCACCGCCGCCCAGACCGATGAGCATGCCGGGGCCGCCCAGTTGGATGAGCAACGCGCCTTTCGGCAGATCGGATTTCGCGGTGTGCTTGTCGCTGATGTTACCCACGCCACCGGCCAGCATGATGGGCTTGTGATAGCCGCGCACTTCGCCGTTCACCTTCTCTTCGAAGGTGCGGAAATAACCGGTGAGGTTGGGACGACCGAATTCGTTGTTGAATGCTGCGCCGCCCAGCGGGCCGTCGATCATGATCTGCAACGGTGAGGCGATGCGGCCCGGCTTGCCGATGGCATCCACTTCCCACGGTTGTTCGAAACCGGGGATGTTGAGGTTGGACACGGTGAAACCGGTGAGGCCAGCCTTGGGCTTGGAACCGATACCGGTCGCGCCTTCGTCACGGATCTCGCCGCCGCTGCCGGTGGCCGCTCCCGCGAACGGGGCGATGGCGGTCGGGTGGTTGTGTGTCTCCACCTTCATCAGGATGTGGGTGAGTTCATCGCTGAATTCGTAGCTGCCGTCGGCACGCGGGTAGAAGCGCTCGAACGACGCACCTTCGATGACGGAGCAGTTGTCCGAATAGGCGATCACCGTGCCTTCGGGGTGCAGCTTGTGCGTGTTGCGGATCATGCCGAACAGCGAGATGGCTTGCTGTTCGTCGTCGATGATCCAGTCGGCGTTGAAGATCTTATGGCGACAATGCTCGGAGTTGGCCTGCGCGAACATCATCAGTTCGACATCGGTGGGGTTGCGACCCAGCTTCTTGAAGTTCTCCACCAGATAGTCGATCTCGTCCGGCGACAGCGCCAGACCCAGGGCGCGGTTGGCTACTTCAAGTGCCGCTGCGCCGCCTTCGAGGATGTCCACGCTGGACAGCGGCTGCGGTGTGCCGTGTTGGAATATCTTCTCTTCGATACCGTCGGTGTCGAACACCACGGACTCGGTCATGCGGTCGTGCAGCAATGGCAATACGGCGTCTTGCTCGGCAACGGTCAGTGCCTTGCCGCTCTTGCTCTTCAGGTAATACGTCACGCCGCGCTCAAGGCGCATCACTTGCGGCAGTGCGCAGTGACGGGCGATGTCGGTGGCTTTGGATGACCAGGGAGAGATGGTGCCCAGACGCGGCACGATCAGCACGGACTGCGTAGCGGCATCGGTCTTGGGCGCTGCGGCATGTTCATCCAAGCTCAGCAGGCGTTGCAGCAGAGTGTCTTCTTCTGCGCTGAGTGCCTCGGAAAGCTCTGTGAAGTAGCAATGTCGGGTGTCTTCGAGGGTGACGCCACTGCCGGTGGCAGCAAGGGCTGCACGCAGTTTGTCGAGACGGAATGATGAAAGAGCGGCTTTACCTGTCGAAGTGAGGAACATAGCTTGGATAAACGGCGTTGAAAACAGGCAGCGATTATAATGCAGCCGACTCTCTACGACCCGAGGAAAACCGCATGAAGCTGCCCCGCCCTACCCCGATCACCCAAAAACAGGTCGCCGCCTTCCTAAAACCGCGCCAAAAAGACAGCCATAAAGGCAATTTTGGCAATGTCGCCATCATCGGCGGCAGCGAAGGAATGATCGGCGCGGCCTTTCTGGCGGGGCGTGCCGCGCTGAAGATGGGGGCGGGTGTGGTGCATGTCGGCCTGCTGGCCGACAAGATGCCGGCTGTGGATATGCGCATGCCGGAGCTGATGGTGAACCGGGCGCAAGACGCTCTCAAGCTGCCGGGATTGGACGTGGTCGCTATCGGCAGTGGCCTTGGCCGCAGCCTGCCCGCACAAAAATTATTGTTCGATGCGATCAAGATGGATGTGACGCTAGTGCTGGATGCGGATGCGTTGAACATCCTTTCCGAGCGCCCCGACCTGCGCGGCATGTTGTTCGAACGCAAACGCCCCACTCTGCTCACCCCGCATCCGGGCGAAGCAGCGCGCTTGCTGCATATGAAGACAGAACAAGTTCAAGACGCACGCGTCGCCTCGGTGCTGGACATCGCCAAGCGCTATCACGGTAGCGTGGTATTGAAAGGCGCTGACAGCTTGATCTCCAGTGCTGACGGCAAGGTGTATGTGAACAAGACCGGCAACCCCGGCATGAGCGCGGCAGGTATGGGCGATGTGTTGAGCGGCATGATTGCCGCCTTCATCGCACAAGGTCTGACAGGCGATGAAGCCTTGATGCTGGCAGTTCATCTGCACGGCGCTGCAGGCGATGCGCTGGCCGAACAAGTCGCCACACTGGGCATGAGTGCGACCGAAGTGACCGAATGGGCACGCTGGTTGTTGAACCAGATGGCGCCCCACTGAGATTACGATGGGTGATCCTATCTACCGCTACATGTTGATCGTCGTCGCCTGCGTCGCGCTATTGCTCGGCTTGCAGATCCCGAACTTCGTCGATCAATATCAGAAGCGAGTGGATGCGCATCTGCGCGAGGTCACCATCAACCTGCAACCGTTCCAAGCCATCGCCGACAAATACTTCTCGGGCGATATGGACAAGCTGATCGCACTGCATCGCGGCAGCCTTGAAAAACCGTTCCAGGAAGAAGGCTCGGCGCTCGAACAGATGGTGCTTCGCAAGTTGCGCTTCGAAGACGAGATCGCCGCTTTGAACGTGAACCTTCCGCTCCGGGTATGGCATGTGCTGATACAGTCTGACAAAGAACTACGCGAAGAGACGCTTGCTCAGTATTCCTATGCTGTGCCCATGGGACTGGATGTGTTGGCCTTTGCCGCGGGCTTCGCCCTGACCATTCTGCTGCTGCTTGAATCATTGCTGGCTCTGGTAAGGTTCGCTCTGCGCCGGTTCGCGGCAACCAAGCCAGCGATACCGGAAAAATGAGTTGATTCTTCGTCGACGTGTAACAGATCTCATCTGCCTCAGGAGGCATATATGAACAAGCGCATCGAACTGCTGATGGAAATCATCCAAAACCCCCGCCCTGACACACAGGTACTAGAGGAGCTGAGCAGGTATGGTGCGAACGGCGACGGGCAACTGGCTTACGTTTCGAGATCGTGTTTCATCAACACCCTGCGTCAATTCGAAAACCATGAGTTGAGCGCCACCGAACTGAAAGCCTGGGCGACACGGTTGCTCGAACGTAACGAGATCGGTTTCGAATTCGGCGACGAAGGTGCGCTGGAAGAAGCTGTCTTTCAACTGGCCCACGACGAGATCTATGGCAAGCCGAATGATTTACTATGCCAGCATATCGAAGCAATGCTGGAAAGGCGCAGCCCCGACCGCCCACCTCAATGACAACCACTTTTCATTCCCTATCATCCATCAATTAATATGAGTTTCCCCATCGACATCAGCGAAGAGGCGGGTGTCCGCTATCTTCATTTCGGCTCTCTCTGGATACAAGGCGCGATGCGCATCGCCCGCCCGTGGAATCTTGAATTGGAATACACCAAGGAGATGATGGCCAGCCTGCTACTGCGCGACGGTGTGCGTTTCCCGCGCCGCGTGCTGTTGATCGGCCTAGGCGCTGCTTCCATCACCAAGTTCCTGTATCGCAACTATCCGCTTTCTAATCTGACGGTGGTGGAGATCGAGTCGGGCGTAGTCGCCGCGGCGAAACAGTTTTTCAAATTACCGGAAGATCCTCTGCGATTGAACATCGTGATCGCTGACGGTGCGCGATTCATTGAGGAATGCGAGAAACAATTCGACCTGATCCTGGTGGATGGCTTCGATGAGAATGCACGCGCGGGCGAATTGGATACTTCACCGTTCTATCAATCCTGCTACGCACGTCTGAATGAGAACGGCATCATGGCAGTGAATCTACTGGGACGCACACGCGGCTACAAGGCCAGTTTAGAGCGTATCTCGGAGACGTTCGATGGCCGTGCACTGGCATTTCCTTCATGCGATAGCGGTAACGTGATCGCTATCGCCGCGCGAGGCAAACCGATCAAAGTCTCGCTGGATGATCTGAAGGACGATGCGGAGAAGATGAAAAACAAGACCGGTTTGAATCTGCTGCCTACGATCACCCGCATCGAACAAGCGCATACCTGTAAAGGCGGCATGCTCACAATTTAATCTCCCCGTCACAGGAAATGTGTAGAATCGCGTCAGTGACAGGCTTTCAAGCGTGTCAGGCATACCGAATTTTACTTAAGAGGGGAAACACCATGGCTACTGCAAAATCTGCTAGCACTACCAAAAAAGTCGCAACCGCGACCAAGAAAACAACTGTTGCTGCGAAGCCTGCTGTAAAGAAGCCTGCTGCTGCTAAGCCTGTTGCAAAAAAAGTTGCCGCTCCTAAAGCTGCTGCGAAGAAAGTCGCTGCTGCCAAGCCAGCTGCAAAACCTGCTGCAAAGCCGGCCGCCAAGGCTGCTGCGCCTAAGAAAGCTGTAGCTAAGAAAGTTACTGCGAAGTATGTGCCTTCTCCTGAACAGCGTTATCGCATGGTGCAGGATGCTGCATACTTCATGGCAGAGAAGAACGGCTTTGCCGGTGGCGCGTTGGGTTACTGGGTCGCTGCAGAAGCCCAGATCGAAGCACTGCTGTCCGGGAAGTGATCCTTCAGTCTTGCGGCAAAGTGTTGCCGCATTCGACGACGTAACGCACATACGGCAGAGAGATGTTCTCTGCCGCAATGACGCCTAGCAACTGGTTGGCACGAGTGGGTTCGAGCACGAACTCAACTTGTACCGGCAGGTCTGCACCCAATTCAAAGAAAGTCTCTTCGTGCAAACGACCGTGTCGTCCGTATCCCGCGACTGCACGAAACACTGAGCCACCCGGTGCGCCCAGTGCACGCGCCGTTTCCAGCAGCCACTCGGACATCAGTTTGCTTTGGTGATGTTGTTGCTCGGTCAGGTAAAACTTGAGATAGACATTGCTTTGCATATCACGCTCCCGCATTGAACCATTTGAAAGTCTGAATCCCCAGTATCGTCATCAACAGCGAACCGCCGAGGTGAGCCGCTACGATGCCGGACGCCCAAGCATATTGCCCGCGCATCAACAGGGTGACAGTCTCAGCAGAGAATGTCGAGAAGGTCGTGAGGCCTCCGAGAAAGCCAGTGATGATGAACAAGCGCCACTCGGGGGAGATCCCGGGATGCTGCATGAAGAAGGCGATGGAGACACCGATGAGATAACCGCCGATCAGGTTGGCGGCCAGCGTACCCGGTGGCAACTCGGCCATACTCGGATTTAACCAAGCACCCAATATCCAGCGCAGCCAAGCGCCACATGCTGCACCACATCCGACGGCGAGGAATGCGTAGAGCGTCATCGCCGTCGCGGTTTAGGCCGTTCCGCCGACGGTGAGGCCGTCGATACGCACAGTCGGCTGTCCCACGCCCACCGGCACGCTCTGCCCTTCCTTGCCGCAGGTGCCGACGCCGCTATCGAGTGACATGTCGTTGCCGATCATGCTGATGCGGGTCAACGCGTCCGGACCGTTACCGATCAAGGTGGCACCCTTCACCGGATAGGTGACTTTGCCGTTCTCGATCATGTAAGCCTCGGTAGTGGAGAACACGAACTTGCCGCTGGTGATGTCGACCTGACCACCGCCAAAGTTGGCCGCGTACAAGCCGTGCTTGACCGAGGCGATGATCTCTTCCTGTGTCTTGTCACCGTTCATCATCATGGTGTTGGTCATGCGCGGAATCGGCAGATGCGCGAACGATTCACGACGTGCATTACCGGTGACCGGCACCTTCATCAGGCGCGCGTTCATGCTGTCCTGCAGATAACCGCGCAGGATGCCGTCTTCGATCAACACGGTGCGTTGCGTGAGGTTGCCTTCATCGTCGATGTTGAGTGAACCGCGTCGGTCTTTGATGGTGCCATCGTCCACCACAGTTACGCCCTTGGCCGCCACGCGTTTTCCCACGCGACCAGAGAAGGCCGAGCTACCCTTGCGATTGAAGTCGCCTTCCAGTCCGTGACCCACTGCTTCATGCAACAGGATGCCGGGCCAGCCGTTGCCGAGCACCACGGTCATGTTGCCTGCCGGTGCGGGACGCGCATCGAGATTGACTACGGCCTGATGCACCGCTTCTTTGGCATAGTGTTGCAATATCTCTTCGGTGAAATAGTCGTAACTGAAACGTCCGCCGCCACCTGCTGAACCTTGTTCGCGCTTGCCGTTGCCTTCAACGATGACTTGCAACGAGAGGCGCACCAGCGGGCGGATGTCCGCGCTCATCAATCCGTCGTTACGCGCAACCAGCACCACTTCATATTCGCCGGCCAGATTGGCCATCACCTGTGTCACACGGGGATCGAGCGCGCGGGCGATGCGTTCCAATCTTTCCAGCAATGCCACCTTGTCGTCGGCACGCAGCGAGGCGATGGGGTCTTGCGGCAGATAGAGTTCGTGCGCTTTGCTGCGACGCAGGATGGGGGCAGTTTGGTTGCCACCTTGACGACCGATAGCACGTGTCGCGATTGCGGCTTGTTGCAATGCATTAAGCGTGATGTCGTCAGAATAAGCAAAGGCGGTCTTGTCGCCACTGACGGCACGCACCCCCACGCCTTGATCGATGCTGAAGCTACCAGATTTGACGATACCTTCTTCCAGCGCCCAACTTTCGGCACGGCTGTACTGGAAATACAGGTCAGCGTAATCGACTTTATGCGTCAGCATATTGCCGAACACTTGTTGCAGCTGGGCTGCTTTCAGGCCGTGGGCATCGAGCAGCGTTTGTTCAGCGATCTTGAGGGTACTCGCGCTCATTTCTTGTCGCAGCAGGTGCAGCTGATTGTGCGATGAGTCAAGGCAGGCAGGCTGCTGCGCAGACTCTTTTGGTATGAAGCATTCACATCGGCGATAACCACGCCGGAGCCGCGTTGCAGCTCATCCATGATGCGGCCCCAGGGATCGACGACCATGCTGTGACCGTGCGTCTCGCGTCCGTTCACATGATAGCCACCTTGTGCAGCGGCAATGACGTAGGACAGGTTCTCTATTGCACGTGCTCGAATCAGCGGCTCCCAATGTACTTTGCCGGTGGTGGCGGTGAAAGCGGATGGCAGTACGAGTATGTCGACATTCTTCATGGCACGGAAAAGTTCAGGGAAGCGCAGGTCTTAGCAAATGGCCAGACCGATGCGACCAAATGGGCTGTCGACCACAACGACTTTGTCGCCTGCTTCTATGGTCTGAGCTTCGTTGTAACTTTCATTACCCAGCGTCAGGTTGAACAAGTGGATCTTATCGTAGCGTGCGACTGAGGCTCCGGTCTCGTCGAATACCAGCAAGCTGTTGCGCACTTTGTTCGGTGTGTTGGATACCAGCGGCAAAGAACCCATCAGCCATATTTTGTGTTTGCGTGCGGTCTCGCTGAGAAATTTCTGGATCGGCCCCTGGCCCGGCTGTTCGCATACTTTGACCTTGTCCTGTTCGTTCATACCCATGATGGCAAAGAACTCCGGCAGAACGACCAGCTTCGCGCCCTGCCCGGCAGCATCAGCTACCAAACGTCGCGCCTCACTTAGATTGCCTTCCACATTCGGGCCGGAGGCCATCTGGATGGCGGCGACCTTGAATGCACTTTGTTGTGCGGCGATGCGGGCTTGGGTGGAATCAAGAGAGCTCATGTTGTCAGTGCTTTCAGTTGGAATATGTTGTGAGATTTTATTGATTTGGTTCAGTCACAGCTTGCGAACCGGCTGCGCCGCTCCGTTCTACCTTCGGATCGGCCCAACTGCCGCTGACATTGTAGTCAAACGACACCAGCTTATCGAGCGGATCGCGCAGAAGTTTGTTTGTAAGCAACACCCCCACGCCGATAGCCGGCCCGGCAGCGAAGGACAACAACGAAATATTGTCACCGATGGCAGGCAACACCCGCACCTTGAGATCCTGCGTCTCACGCGTCAGATCGACTTCGCCTTTAAGCGTGACTTTGGCGGATGAGCCAATCATCTCGAAATCATCGGTTTTCAACAGTCCATTCTGAATGACCGCCTCGCCCTTGATACTGCTGAACTCGAAGCCCGGTGTGAACACATCGGTGAAATCAAGCGAAATGCGTTTGGGTATCGATTGCAGACTTAGCACGCCCAGCAGTTTCGCCGCCCCGGGATCGACCTGCAGGAATCGCCCTTTGCCGGTCGTCAATTGCAGACTGCCGTTCAAACTAGGAAAGTCGAAGGCATCAGGAGAGCCGCGCCAGTGCAGTTCACTCACCAACAGGCCGCCGCCGCCCGTCAAGCTTTCCGGATAACCTGAGCGTGCAAGGATACGGCCAGCGTCAGCGATCTCGATGCGTACGCTAAGCTCTGTCTCGCCCTGCATAGGACGCCAGCGTCCGCCGAGGTTCACCACTCCATCCGGATTGGTCAGACGCATTCTTTTCAGGACAGCGTCGCCTGCTTCATCATCCAGCAGCAGCTCCAGCTTGCCCAGTTGCCGCCCCTTCCATGTCAGTTGGTCGATGACCAGATCTATCTCCGGCATGGAGATCGCCTCAGCCACCGCTGGCGGCACATCCCGCGGAAGGTCGGGCTGCGGCGCAGTTGCCTCTTCGCCCAGCATGAGATGCTTCAGACGTACATACAGTTTGCCTTCGTCCTGAGGTTGCCAGATCAGATCGCCGCTCACTTCACGCGCATCAAGCCGGGTACTGATCAGGCCGTTGCGTCCGCTACCGCGCACGCGCAAGTCATGCAATGCACTGCCGTATCCTTGTACTTCATCGATATTCACATCGATACCGGCGATATTGGGCAGTACACCTTCGCCATCCGGAAATGATGACCAGCCGCTCCAGCCTTGCGCAGAGAAATAGGGCAATTGTCCGTTGATCCAGATGCCATCCTTGCTCGGAACATCTAAGACTTTCCCCAGCGCGATGTTGCCGCGTTTGATGTTCATGTGACCGGACTCGGTCTCATTGCGAGCCAGCTCGACCTTGAAGATGTCGCCGTAACGAAATTTCAACAGATCATTTCGTGCATCGATGTCCTGCAGGTCGAAGCGCAGGGCTACACGCTGCGCTGATTGCTTGTCGAACGGCTGCGGCAGGCTGGAACTTAAGCCCAATAAATCAGAGCTTATATTGATGTTTGCCAGCTTGTTTTTGACACGGATCTCTGCCAACCAGCCGGTCTTGCCATGCAAACGCCTCAACAGGGGATAGCCGTAGGTACCGTAAAGCACATCGGCATCCATCTTGCCGTTCGCATTCACAAGTAGTACATCGCCATCATTGCGCAATGAGACGCGCGCGGGGCCTCCGAGTATCTGCGCTGTAACACCCTCGGCATTGATACTTTGTTCGGTGAAGGTCAGGCTACCTTTCGCCTTGTGCAGAAGCGGGATACTGCCCCCCAGATCGATCTCATTGTCATCGACGAGATAACTGCCTTTTACACGCGTATGACCTTCTCCGCTGAGCGGGATGTCCAGCCGCAGTTTCAGCAACCCACGTCCTTTGGCGTGGAAGTCATCGGTGTATCCATCTAGGTATTTGCGCACCGGACTGCTGCGGATATAGTCCAGCGAATGCTCGGTTAGACCCGCGGCCTCGCCGTCAACTTCCAACACAAGTGCATCAGACAAGATATCTGGCAAGGCAACGCGCACATTCTGCAAGGCCGCACCCACCGTTTCGGCCTTGGTAGCACGCACTTCCAGTAGGCGCCCTTGAATCAGCAGATCTGCCTTGGCTTTTTCGATACGCGGCCAGCCAGAATCAAATTCAATGGCGACATCGCGCGCCTTGGCGGTGATACGGAACAGGCCCTGCTTGTTGTCTGGAAACGGGAAATCGTTCAAATCACCGCGCACATGCAACTGAAATGAATCTGCCGTCCCACCCTGCAAACCGGTCTGCAACCAATGGTATGTCTTGTCATTGAAGGCATGCATCGGGATGTAACGTGCTGCATTCTTTACCTCGGCGCGTGTCAGGCTGACTGTCATATCGGCGATGCCAGGGCCATCGTTGATCTGATAACTGCCATACACGGTGCCTTCTGCATCCGCATTGGAGACCAGCACCTTGTTCAGTTTTAGGTCCCAGCCATGCTGGCTGTTACGTTGCCAGTCAAGCTGGCCGTATAGCCGGTCAAAAGTCAGCGACTCAGACAGAAAGCCCGGCGCCTGCACTCGCAATTTTCGGCTGTCTATATTCAATATCCCATCGCTGTCGTTGCCCTCAACCGTGCCGCTCAAGCCCGAAATGGACGGCCATTCACCGACTTGCTTCAGGCCGATCTGATCGAATTTGGCGTGGATCTGATAGCGCTGCAACTTTTCCAGATCACCCTGCCAACTTAGTTGCAGGTCGCTCACTTTTCCTTGCGGCGAAAAGTCAGTCAGCTTGCGTTTGATGTCTTCCGCCAAAGGCAGGTAGACCAGCAGGCGA
Organism: Sideroxydans sp.; assembly: GCA_024636935.1. Lineage (GTDB taxonomy): Bacteria > Pseudomonadota > Gammaproteobacteria > Burkholderiales > Gallionellaceae > Sideroxyarcus. The sequence goes on from JAGXGC010000004.1 coordinate 164,688, forward strand.
TTGATGTCAGCCAGATTCAGAACGTTTACTTTGACTTCGCCCGAGGCGGAACGGTATCCGCTCTTGGCCGAGAAATTGAGCAAGAAGTCTGTCGATTGCAAAATAAAACCATTGTTCGTGCGCAACGACAATTTTTCGCTGGATACTTCGAATCCGCTATTCGACTGTTGCCAACCCAAGCGGCCTTGCATGCGCTGCAGCACTAAGTCAGGCAGGTCTTCCGCCAAGCGAACATCGACTGCATGCAGATCCACATCAGCTTGCATAGTCAGCGGCAAACCTTCTGCCATGCCCAGCCAGATGCGCAGCCCACCGCTCCCCTTTTTTAGAAAAGACGGCAAATCGAACCATGTGCGCCAAGCCGCCACATCAGTGTGATCCACTCGGGCGTATATCTCGCCTTTCCAGCCATTGGCATCGGCAAAACTGTCGCCCATCAGATCTGCACGCAGATCAATAGGGGTTCCCAATACTGTAGGCGGCGTAGCGTTCAATGCGAATCGATGGTGACCGCGTCGATTCTGGATGATGAGATCAATATTCTCGAACGAGACCGGTGGTGCATTTCGCATCTCGTCCTGCCATACGAGGCTGCCATTGCGCACGACTATCAGTGACTGATGCAACAGCCAGTCTGCGCTCTTTGCGTCCGAACTTAGGCCACTCTGTCCATTGGAAGAGATACCGGCCACAAAGCGATTCCCGGCCGCATCACGCCGCACCAACAGTTGAGGACTTTCAATTTCCAGACTTTGAAAGCGCAGTTCGCCGAAAAATAAAGTTGTCCATGCCACTGCGTTTCTCATCAAGGGAAACTGCAATGCAGTTTCCCCCTGCTCGTCCAGAATACGCACATCCGACATCAACAGACGGGGACGAAAACCGTGCCAGTCAGCTTCTATGTGAGCGATAGTGACCTGTCGGCCAACGGCAGAACTTGCAGCGAGTTCGATAATGGAATGATAGCGTTCAACGCCGGGCAACACCCAGTAACGCAGCGTCAACAGGCCGCCCGCTCCGATCAAGATAAACAGCAGGAGTAGCAAACGGGAAAGTTTCCATGTGCCAATCGCGGTAAAACGAAGCGCGAGTTTCAGCATCGTGCGACGGCGCGCAGGATTTCGCGACGAATTGAAAATCCAAGAGACATGGAAGACTATAATGTGATGCAAAATGTACGATTTGTATTTTAACCGAATCCCGCCATGAAAAACCCCGAACCTATCCTCGATTTCGATCAACTCGTCATGCATGCCGCCCAGTGCAGCCGTTATTTTTCACGGCTACTGGAAGCTGAGCCGGCTTGGCTGGAAATCTTGCGCGCAGAGCATGACACTCCTGCCGAGGAAACTTTGATCCGCCGCTGGCTGGACGAACTGCCCACTGGGGATGAAGACCAGCTTTCACGTGCGTTACGCATGCTTCGTAAACGAGTGATGCTGCACCTGATCCTGCGCGATCTGGGCGGTTTGTGCGGCTTGGAAGAAGTGATGAACGCCATGACTGCGCTGGCCGAGCTGGCTGTACAGCGTGCGCAGGCGTTGATGATGGAAGCCTTGAGCACACAATTCGGCCAGCCGATCGGCGCTGAAAGCGGCGAGCCGCAGCAGATGCTGGTGATCGGCATGGGCAAGTTGGGAGGCGGCGAGCTCAATGTCTCTTCCGACATCGACCTCATCTTCACCTATGCGGAAGAAGGCGAGACAAACGGTAGCCGCACCTTGTCCAATCACGAATTCTTTAGTCGTCTTGGACGCAAAGTGATCGCACTGGTGAATGACCTCACGGCCGATGGCTATGTGTTTCGCGTTGATATGCGCCTGCGACCTTATGGCGACAGCGGGCCACTAGCGATGAGTTTCGCTGCTCTGGAAGAATATCTGGTCGCACAAGGACGGGAATGGGAGCGCTATGCATGGATCAAAGCGCGAGTGATCTCTCCGCCCGGTGATGCGAGCATCGCCGAACTGGAAAAACTGGCACAGCCATTCGTATTCCGCAAATATCTGGATTTCGGCGCTTTTGACTCCATGCGAAAACTGCACGTGCAGATACGCGCGGAAGTTGTGCGCCGCGACCGTCAGGACAACATCAAGCTGGGCTCGGGCGGCATCCGCGAGATCGAATTCATCGCACAGGTGTTCCAACTGATACGCGGCGGCCGCGACGCCAGACTGCGCATCAAGCCAACGCGAAAAGTTTTGCAACTTCTGGCACAGGAAGGCGAACTACAAGCCGACGTGGTGAAAAAACTGGATGAAAGCTATGTATTCCTGCGCAATCTGGAGCACCGATTGCAATATCTGGATGACCAGCAGACGCAGATGCTGCCAGAAGGGGAAGAGCAGAGATCCATCATCGCACGCGCCATGGGCTATACCGACTACGCCATGTTGCTAGCTGAGTTGGACCCGCTGCGCGAATTCGTCAGAACACAATTCGAAGCCGTGTTCGGCAGCAAACAGGGCAACGCAGACGACAGCCTGTGGCAAGAAAATAGCGAGCATGATGCGCTCGCGGCTGAGCTGAGCACATTGGGCTATACCGAAGCACTCGAACTTGCCGACATCCTGCTACAGATGCGCGCCAGCAGCCGTTACCGCCAATTGCCGGAGATCAGCCGGCAACGCATGGATAGTCTGGTGCCAAGATTCATCAAATCATGCGCTACTGAAGCTCAGGCCGATGCCGCATTACGCCGTGCACTCAATCTATTGGAGGCTATCGCACGCCGCGCTGCTTATCTGGCTTTTTTGGCCGAATATCCACAAGCCCTGCCCCGCTTGATTCGCATCCTGGGCGCTAGCGCTTGGGCAGGTGACTATCTGACCCAACACCCTATCTTGCTGGATGAATTGCTGGACACACGGGAACTGTACGCCCCGCCAGATTGGAAAGCCCTGGACGAACAGTTACTGGAACAACTCGATGCTCATCACGGTGATACCGAACGCGAGATGGATGTGCTGCGGCAGTTCCGTCAGGTGCAGACATTCCACTTGCTGGCGATGGATCTGCAAGGGGTGCTGCCTCTGGAAAAACTGAGCGACCATATCAGCGATCTGGCAGACCTGATTCTGCGTCATGTACTGCGCCTATGCTGGCGGGATGCACGCAAAAAACACTGCGAACAACCCAGATTCGCAGTGATTGCCTACGGCAAACTAGGCGGCAAAGAACTGGGCTATTCATCCGACCTTGACTTGGTGTTCCTGTTCGATGATGACGATGCCGATGCTGGGCAGAACTATGCCCGACTGGGACAACGCATCAATACGTTGATCTCCAGCCATACCGCAGCGGGCCGTTTGTATGAAGTGGACTTACGCTTACGCCCCAATGGTGATAGCGGGCTATTGGTCAGCTCGACCGAAGCTTTTGAAAGCTACCAACGAGAACATGCATGGGTATGGGAGCATCAAGCGCTAACGCGCGCGCGCTTTTGTGCCGGCGATGCGGCTGTCGGTGAGAAATTCGAGCAGATACGAAAATCGATCCTATGCCTGCCGCGGGATATTGAGAAACTGAAGAACGATGTACGTGAGATGCGCCAGAAGATGCACGACGGACACCCGAATCATTCCGAACTGTTCGACATCAAACACGACAGCGGTGGCATGGTGGATATCGAATTCATGGTGCAGTTTCTGGTGTTGGCCTATGCCGCACAACATCCGGAATTAGCCGCGAACAGCGGTAATCTGGCATTACTGCAAACAGCGGCAGACCTAAAACTGATCGATCATGACATCAGCACCGCCTTGCAAGCGCACTACCGAGAGTTACGCCGCTTGCAGCATCAGATGCGATTGAACAACCAGTCTCCTTGCCGCATCGAGCCGGGCAGGCTGGATACAGCCGAAGTCAAAGCCTTGTGGAGGGTACTGCTAGAGCAGTAATCAAGCAACGGCGGGAGATCCGCCTTGTGGCAACTGATAAATATTGTTCTTGCTTGAATCATTCGGCGAGTCTGCATGACCGACCAAACGGTAAGAGGTCATCTCTCCCTTACCCTTGACGTTCAACACATTAGGCGGCTCGAACAAATATTCATGACGGAGACGGTTGTAGGTCAGGCGGTCAGTCAAGATATGTCCGGATTTCGCATCGTCAGTCAGGCGGCTGGCAATGTTCACCGTATCGCCCCACAGGTCATAGATGAAACGCTTAGTGCCGATCACACCCGCCACCACTGGACCTGTGGCGATACCGATGTGTACACCGAGATTTCGCTTGGCGGCCAGAGGATGCTTGTTGATGAACTCAATCATCTCCATTCCCATGCTCACCACATCAGCTGCGTAATCAGGACGCTCACGCGTCAACCCCCCAACCACCATATAGGCATCGCCTATGGTTTTGATCTTCTCAAGCCCGTACTTTTCAGACAACTCGTCAAAGCCGGAGAACACCGTATTGAGCAGGCCGACCATCTGCTCAGGAGACATCTGCTCCGTAAGCTGGGTAAAGTTAACCAGATCAGCGAACATCACAGTCACATCAGCGTAACCGTCAGCGATCAGTCCCTCGTTACTCTTCAGTCGCTCGGCAATATTGGATGGCAGCACGTTGAACAGCACACGCTCAGACTTCTTCTGCTCTTCCGCCAGCAAGGCATGTTGTTCATCCAGCTGGTGCTTGATCTTCTCGGTCTCTATAACGAAGTAGCGCACCAAAAAATACAGGATGGCAGACATCGCAGCAAAGTTGAGTGCAAAGAAAAAACCGATAGTATTTAGCGGAATGCCTGTCGTTACACCGGTCCCCAGATAGAAATCGAAGAAACCGGACACCGCCGTCAACACCATATAGGCCACGAACCAGGGGACAGATTCCTTCCAACTGGATACCACCAGTGCGCCGATCGGCGCCAGCAGCGCCCAAAGGGCCACACCACTGGAAGTGATTGAGCTGCCAATGCTCCATTGCATGATAAAAGGCGCAAACAGGAACAAATTCAACTGCACGAAACGCAGCACTTCGAAATTGCGCGTTTTCATGTAATAGACCAATGATCCGACCGAGATGACCTGATACACCAGTGGCACATTGCTGGAGAAGTTCAGGCCCATCATCCAATAGATCGCCAGCCAGAACATGACCGCAAAAGTCATGAAGGCCGCAGCAAAGATGAGTAGGCTCTTGCGCAGTTTGTCTTCCTGCGTATCGAGAATCTCAGGGTTGATTTGTTCTGAAGTGATGTGCTGCACCATGCTGCCCCTTGTCTATGCCAGACATAATGCTCGCGATGTTACCCGAAGCGGCTCCAAAGTGATATGCCCCATATGAAGGATTTGAAGTTCGCACACCTTCATTATCGTCACGGAAACAGCTAGAATCCCCACCCCGAATTAAAATCCAACGCTTTCAAGGAAATCATCATGTCCATGTCCGACCGCGACGGCTTCATCTGGCACGACGGCAAGCTCGTCCCCTGGCGCGATGCCACCACCCATGTCCTGACCCATACACTGCACTATGGCATGGGCGTTTTCGAGGGCGTGCGTGCATATAAAACGACACAAGGCACGGCGATCTTCCGCCTGCAAGAACATACCGACCGATTGTTCAATTCGGCTTACATCTTCAAGATGAAGATGCCGTTCGACAAAGAAACCCTGATCGAAGCGCAAAAGGAAGTGGTGCGCGCCAACAAGCTCGAGTCCTGCTATATCCGTCCTATCGTGTTTTACGGTTCGGAAGCGATGGGCATCGCAGCCAATAATGTCAGCGTGCATGTCGCCATAGCAGCCTGGCCGTGGGGTGCTTATCTGGGCGAAGAAGGTATGGCCAAGGGAATCCGTGTGAAGACATCAAGTTTCACCCGCCATCATGTGAACGTGAACATGTGCCGCTCCAAATCGGTCGGCACTTATACCAATTCCATCCTAGCGCATCAGGAAGTGGCGAACGACGGCTATGACGAGGCGCTGTTGCTGGACGTGGACGGGTACGTCGCCGAAGGTGCAGGCGAGAACATATTCATCGTGAAGAAGGGCAAGCTGTACACACCCGACCTGACCTCGTGTCTGGAAGGTATCACGCGCGACTCCATCATCACACTGGCCAAGGATATGGGGCTTGAATTGATCGAGAAACGCATCACCCGCGATGAAGTGTATTGCGCCGAAGAGGCGTTCTTTACCGGTACCGCCGCTGAAGTGACGCCGATCCGTGAACTGGATACGCGTACCATCGGTTGTGGCAGCCGCGGCCCGGTGACCACAAAGCTGCAAGCGGCATTCTTCGACATCGTTGCCGGCAAGAACGACAAATACGCCGATTGGCTGACACACGTATAACAAGCAGGAATCAAGGGGGGAAGCATGGCCAACGATCAAATCTCGCAACGTTTCGTCGAAGTCACGGCAGAGGCGCTACCGCTGTTCTGCCCGACGCCTTCGGTGAGCCTGTGGAGCGCACATCCGCGTGTCGCCATTCCGGTAGACAAGCTGGGCGAAGCGGTCTGCCCGTACTGCGGTACACACTATAAGTTCAAGGGCGAGTTGCCCCACGGTCACCACTGATAACTTCAAGATGAACAAGATACTTGTCGTCGCACCCAGCTGGGTAGGGGACTGTGTTCTGATGCAGCCCATGCTGCAACGACTGACACAGCGCCACCCCGGGCTGCAGATAGACGTGCTCGCGCCACCGTGGACTGAGAAGCTGTTGCGCCAGATACCCGAAATCGGCGAGATCATCATCAATCCCTTCCCGCATGGTGCACTGCAACTCGGTGCGCGGCGTGCTTTGGGCAAGCAACTGCGGGCGAACAGTTATGATCAGGCCATCGTCCTGCCTAACTCGCTCAAGTCCGCACTGGTTCCGTGGTTCGCCGATATTCCTTTGCGCACCGGCTTCACTGGCGAGATGCGCTACGGATTACTCAACGATGCACGCAAGCTGGACAAGAAAAAACTGCCACTAATGGTCGAACGTTTCGCCGCCCTAGCTGAGGAACGCGACACCGACATCACGCGCCCCATCCCTTCGCCGACACTACAAGCCAGCGACGAACAACGTGCCGAGGCACTGGGCAAGTTAGGACTGTCGCTGGACAAGCCGGTCGCGGTGTTCTGCCCCGGCGCTGAATATGGCCCTGCTAAACGCTGGCCCGCGCACTACTTTGCCGAACTCGCTCAGCGACTGCGCAACAAAGGTTATGCGGTGTGGTTGATCGGCTCCCCTAAAGACAAGGAAGTGGCCGACAAGATCGTTGCACTGGGCAACGAACCGTGTCGCAATCTGTGCGGCACGACCGACCTCACCGAAGCCATCGCGCTCATCTCCTGTGCCAAGCTGGTGGTCAGCAACGATTCCGGTCTGATGCATATCGCTGCCGCCTTGGATAAGCCGATGCTGGCAATCTTTGGTTCAAGCAGTCCTGAATTCACGCCTCCATTGTCCGATCAGGCCCGTGTGCTCAAACTCGATCTACCTTGTAGCCCCTGCTTCAAGCGCGAATGTCCGCTGGGACATTTCAATTGCATGCTGCAACTGACACCGCAGGAAGTGGCACGACATCTTCCTGACAGATGAAGCATGCCCGCCGTACCAGCTGAGATTTTCAAGGCTTATGACATACGCGGCATCGTCGGCAAATCACTGACCGACGACATCATCACCATCATCGGCCACGCCATCGGTTCGGAAGCCAAAGCCCGCCAGCAGCACACCATCGCCATCGGCTACGACGGTCGTTTGTCCGGCCCTGCTTTCTCGCAAGCACTGTCGAACGGTATCCAGCAAAGCGGCATCAATGTAATCGACCTCGGCCGCATCACCACCCCAATGGCCTACTTCGCTGCATTCCAGCTCAAGACCGACTGCGCAGTGATGATCACCGGCAGCCACAATCCACCCGATTACAACGGCCTGAAGATCGTACTGGCCGGAGAGACTTTATCGGGCGAGGCCATTCAGGGATTGCGCGCACGCATCGAATCCGGCGACTTGATTGCCGGTGACGGCAGTTATTCCCAATATGATATTGCACCGGATTACATGGCACGCATCATCGGTGACATACGTTTGGCACGTCCGATGAAGCTCACGGTGGATTGTGGGAACGGCGTGGCAGGCGACTTCGCCGCTAGGCTCTACCGCGGCCTCGGTTGTGATGTGAACGAATTGTTCTGTGAGGTGGATGGCAATTTCCCCAACCACCATCCCGATCCGTCCAACCCAAACAACCTTGCAGACCTGATCGCCGCTCTGCGCAATAACAGCAGTGAATTGGGGCTGGCCTTCGACGGAGATGCGGACCGGCTGGGTGTCGTCACCCAAGACGGCCACATCATCTACCCGGATCGACAGCTGATGCTGTTCGCGGCGGATCTGCTCACGCGCCATCCCGGCGCAGAAGTGATCTTCGACGTGAAGTGCTCAGGAAAACTGTTTTCATGGATACGCGAACATGGCGGCACACCTTCGATGTGGAAGACAGGCCATTCGCTGATAAAAGCCAAAATGAAAGAGACCGGCGCACTACTTGCAGGCGAGATGACCGGCCATATATTCATCAAAGAACGCTGGTACGGCTTCGATGATGGCTTGTATGCCGGAGCCAGACTGCTGGAGATATTAAGCAAGTTCGCTGATCCGAGTGCGGTGTTGAATGCGCTGCCTGACTCGGTGAACACGCCAGAGTTGCATATCCGCACTGCCGAAGGCGAGAACCATGCCTTGATTAGTCGACTTCAAGAGGAGGCTAGTTTCGCTGATGCGCTTGAAATCATCACTATCGACGGTTTGCGTGTGGAATACGCTGAAGGTTTCGGCCTGATGCGCGCGTCAAACACAACACCCGCTATCGTACTGAGGTTCGAAGCTGAAAATGAAGTTGCGCTGAAGCACATACAAGAAGATTTCAGGAAAGTCTTACTGGATGCAGCACCGAAATTGATGCTGCCGTTCTGAAGCAATTGCAGTTCAGGAGTGTATGGTCTGCTGCAACGCCTTGCCAATTCCGTTCTCGTTCAACCAACCTAACTCAATCAGATCGCACATCAACTGAGTGAACTCGGCCAGATTCTCCGGCTTGCGCACGAAACTGTTGGCGCCGATCTGATAGGAAAGCACTACATCGGATGGTTCATGGCTTTGTGAATAGACCACGATGGGCACATGAGTCAGGCGACTGTCCATACGAAGGGTACGCAACACCGCCAGTCCGAGCAGCTTTGGCAACTTGAGATCGATCAGAATCAGGCGCGGCACCGGATGACCATGAGAAGTCTCGGCAGACAACCAATCCAGCGCGGATACACTATCGGGCACCACTGCCAGATACAACTCTCTGGGGCAACTGGCAACCGCCTGCTGCACCAGCAGGATTGCTGCTTCCTCGCTCTCAACCAGCAAGATCGTGTCCCCAGACTGCTTCAACATCTGCCTTCCCCGCCTCTAATTATGCCCAGTGATGCAGCGCAAACTGCCTGAAGTTCAGGCAGTCAATTACAACTTGGCTTTTGCCCAATCCGCTACAGAAGCCAATGCCTTTGCCAGATGCTCCGGCTGCGTACCACCTGCCTGAGCCATATCTGGACGACCTCCACCCTTGCCGCCGACTTGTTGTGCAACGAAGTTGACCAACTCACCTGCCTTAACCTTGGATGTTGCATCAGCCGTCACACCTGCGATAAGACTGACTTTTCCTTCAGCTTCAGTAGCCAGAACTATTACGGCAGATTTTAGCTTGTCTTTAAGTTTATCCAGCGTCTCGCGCAAGGTAGCGACATCAGCACCATCCAACTTGGCGGCCAACACCTTCACGCCATTGAACTCTTGTGCTTGCTCAACGAGTTCGTCACCTTGAGCGGAAGCTAGCTTCGATTTCAGCGCAGCCAGTTCTTTTTCCAGCGACTTCACATTGTCCAAGATCTGCGTGATACGTGCAGCGGCTTCCTGTGGCTGTGCCTTCACAGCATCGGCTACTTTTTGCAACTGTTCTTCCTGCTGCTGCACCAACGCCAGCGCGCCTTCACCGGTCACCGCTTCCACGCGACGCACACCAGCCGCCACACCACTCTCGGCAACGATCTTAAACAGGCCGATGTCGCCGGTGCGCTTCACATGGGTGCCGCCACACAATTCCTTCGAACTGCCAATGGACAGCACGCGGACTTCGTCGCCGTACTTCTCGCCGAACAACATCATCGCGCCGGTCTTCTGAGCATCCTCGATGCCCATCACACTGGCATCGGTGGCGCTGTTGGCCAGAATCTCGGTATTGACGAGTGCTTCCACTTTGCGGATCTCCGCATCCGTCATCGGTTGGTTCTGTACGAAGTCGAAGCGCGTCTTGTCGGGATCGACTTGCGAACCTTTCTGTTGCACATGTGTGCCCAGCACTTCGCGCAAAGCTTTGTGCATCAGATGAGTCACCGAGTGATTACGCTCGGTGCGCGCACGCGCCAACATGTTCACACGTGCATTGACGCTGTCGCCCACAACCAACTTTCCGGTCGAGACCACACCGTGGTGGCCGAACACAGTGGCCTGTATCTTCTGCGTATCTTCCACTGCGAAGATGCCGTGCGTGCTGCGCAGCTCACCGCTGTCGCCGACCTGACCGCCAGACTCGGCATAGAACGGGGTGTCATCCAAAACAACCACGCCCATATCGCCTTCGTTCAACTCTTTCACTTCCGCGCCGTCTTTGTACAAGGCCAGCACGTTGCCTTTGTGTTCAAGTGTGTCGTAGCCGTGGAAAGTCGTTGCCGCGCCGGTGTATTCAAGATTAGCTGCCATCTTGAACTTACCCGCTGCGCGCGCCTGTTCTTTCTGGCGAGCCATCGCGGCGTTGAATGCTTTGTCGTCCACAGTCATGTCACGCTCACGGCAGATGTCTGCGGTGAGGTCCAGCGGGAAACCGTAGGTATCGTGCAGCTTGAACGCCGTCTCGCCGTTGAACACCTTGTTACCAGCTTTATCCATTTCAGCCAGATCTGCTTCGAGGATCGCCATGCCGTGTTCAATAGTGGCGAAGAAGCGTTCTTCTTCCAGCTTGAGCACACCTTTCACGCGCGTCTGCTCAGCGACCAGCTCGGGATAAGCACTACCCATCTGTTCCACCAGATCAGCCACCATCTTGTGGAAGAAGGCATCGCGTGCACCCAGTTTGTATCCGTGACGGATGGCGCGGCGGATGATGCGGCGCAGCACGTAACCGCGACCTTCGTTGCCGGGAATCACTCCGTCGGCGATGAGGAAGGAGCAGGCACGTATGTGGTCGGCCAATACTTTCAGCGAAGGGGAATCCAGATCGGCGCAGTGCGTCTCGCGTGCAGCCGCTGCAATCAGCGCTTGGAACAGATCGATCTCGTAGTTGGCATGCACATGTTGCAACACGGCGGAGATGCGCTCCAAGCCCATGCCGGTATCCACCGATGGCTTTGGCAGCGGGTGCATCACACCCGCTTCATCGCGGTTGAACTGCATGAACACGTTGTTCCAGATCTCGATGTAGCGGTCGCCGTCTTCCTCGGGTGTACCTGGCAGGCCGCCGGGGATATGGTCGCCGTGATCGTAGAAGATCTCGGTGCAGGGGCCACAAGGGCCGGTGTCACCCATCATCCAGAAGTTGTCGGATGCGTAACGTGCGCCTTTGTTGTCGCCGATACGGATCACGCGCTCGGCAGGCACACCAACTTCCTTGGTCCAGATATCGAACGCCTCATCATCCTCCTCATAAACGGTGACGTAGAGTCTTTCCTTGGGCAATTTGAATACTTCGGTCAGCAGTTCCCATGCGTACTTGATGGCATCCTGCTTGAAGTAATCTCCGAAGCTGAAGTTACCCAGCATCTCGAAGAAGGTGTGGTGACGCGCGGTATAACCGACGTTCTCCAGATCGTTGTGCTTACCACCGGCACGCACGCATTTCTGCGAAGAAGTGGCACGGGTATAAGGACGCTTATCGAAGCCAAGGAACACGTCCTTGAACTGATTCATGCCCGCATTGGTGAACAGCAGCGTCGGGTCCTCATGAGGCACCAGCGAACTGGAGGCGACCACAGCGTGGCCCTTGGAGGCAAAATAATCTAGGAATTTCTGGCGAATCTCGCTGCTTTTCATCTGGTCACCGCTGGCCGCAATCGTTCAATAAACACGCCGCCTCACGAGCGGCTTCACGGCGCGAATCATACCATTTGACAGACAGTTAGGGCATAGCTATGAGTCCTCATCGGCCAGATCGGTGCCGGCAGATTTCAGGACTTTTAGGATCACATCGGCGGAAAATCCACGGGATTGCAGGAAACGCATCTGACGTGCCTTTTCCTTGGATTCCTGTGGAGCTTTTCCGAACTTACGCTGCCACACCTCGCGTGCGGTTTCCAGTTCTGAAGCTTTAAGCTCGGGTAGTGCCTCGGCGATCAGATCATCACCAATACCGCGTTGTCGTAGTTCATGGGCGATGCGCTGGCTACCGAAACGACTACGCTTGGCATCCACCAGTTGCGTGGCTGCGCGCGCATCGGATAGCCAGTTACGCTTTTCCAATTCATCCAGCACGGCAGCAAGGTCTTCCCCTTCCTGCACATGTGGTTGCAGCTTACGCTGCAGCTCGGCCCGACTATGCTCGCGCCGCGCCAGATACTGCATGGCGCGGATACGCAGGCTTGATTCAGGCTTCTTCTGCGGCTTCACTTGTGCCCATGGCGTTGACGCCTAGCGCGGCACGCACCTTGTTCTCGATCTCGACAGCGATCGCAGGATTACTGCGCAGGAACTCGCGCGCATTATCCTTGCCCTGACCGATCTTCTCGCCGTTGTAGGAGTACCAAGCGCCGGACTTCTCGACGATCTTGTGCTGCACACCCAGTTCGACGACTTCGCCTTCGCGGGAGATGCCTTCCCCGTACAGGATGTCGAAATGCGCTTCCTTGAACGGTGGCGCGACCTTGTTCTTCACCACTTTGACGCGCGTCTCGTTGCCGATCACCTCATCGCCCTTCTTGATCGCGCCGGTACGGCGGATATCCAAGCGCACAGATGCGTAGAACTTGAGTGCGTTACCACCAGTGGTGGTCTCTGGATTACCGAACATCACACCGATCTTCATACGGATCTGGTTGATGAAGATGACCAGTGTGTTGGAACGCTTGATGTTAGCAGTCAGCTTGCGCAGCGCTTGCGACATCAAACGTGCATGCAGACCCATCTGCGCATCGCCCATCTCGCCTTCAATCTCGGCGCGCGGTGTCAGTGCAGCGACCGAGTCGATCACCACCACATCGACCGAGCTGGAGCGCACCAACATATCGGCGATCTCCAGTGCCTGCTCACCGTTGTCAGGTTGCGAGATCAGCAGATCCTCCACGCGCACGCCCAGCTTCTGCGCGTACTGTGGGTCGAGCGCGTGCTCGGCGTCGATGAAAGCAGCGGTGCCGCCCAGCTTCTGCATCTCGGCGATGACTTGCAAAGTCAGCGTGGTTTTGCCGGAAGATTCCGGGCCGTAGATCTCAACCACACGGCCGCGTGGCAGTCCGCCGACGCCAAGTGCGATGTCCAAGCCCAAGGAGCCGGTGGACACCACTTCGATGTCCTTGATCACCTCGCCCTCGCCCAGGCGCATGATGGAGCCCTTGCCGAATTGTTTTTCGATCTGGCTCAGTGCCGCAGCGAGAGCCTTGCTTTTGTTGTCATCCATGTTCGATCTCCTTGGGAAAATTTCGGAGCGGATTGTTGCACAAGGTTTTCGACTTGTACAGAACGTTCGTTCTTTTTTTATGCGAGAAGGGTATTTGGGGATAGCCGCTCAAGTACACCCTGCATGGCCACACGCACTGCCTGCGCTCTCACCTCGTCCCGATTGCCGGAGAACTGGTGACGCGCCACTGTAGTGACGCCGTTGGCAAGCGCCCAAGCGAACCAGACCGTGCCGACCGGCTTATCGGGTGTACCACCTTCAGGTCCGGCGATGCCACTCACCGCCAGTGAGAACTGAGCTGTACTGTTGCCCAAAGCACCATCCGCCATCTCGCGAACGACCGCCTCCGATACCGCACCGTAAGCGATCAGCGTGGATTCTTGCACACCCAGCATCTGCTGCTTGGACAGGTTTGAATAGGTGACGAAGCCACGGTCAAACCATGCTGAACTTCCTGCGACACTGGTGACCGCCTGCGCGATGCCACCGCCTGTGCAAGACTCCGCAGTCGCCAACATCATGCCGTGCGACTTGAGCGCACCACCTATCTGTGCGGCAAGCACATCCATTACAGACCTCGTGCCAGATCGTTCTGAATATCGACGACGGCTTCCAGCCCGACCGCGATACGGATCAAACCTTCAGTGATGCCGGCTGCTGCACGCGCTTCCGGTGTGATGCGTGCATGGGTAGTGGTGGCGGGATGGGTGATGGTGGTCTTGGTATCTCCCAGATTGGCTGTGATGGACAGCAACTTGGTGTTGTCGATCACCTTCCACGCAGCTTCCTTGCCGCCTTTCACCTCGAACGCCACGATGCCGCCGCCGGTCTTCTGTTGCTTCATCGCCAGCGCATGTTGCGGATGCGAAGGCAGACCAGGGTAGAACACGCGTGCCACGTTCGGCTGTTGCTCCAGCCATTGCGCCAGTTGCAAGGCATTGGCGCTGTGCGCGTCCATGCGCAACTTGAGTGTTTCCAATCCCTTCAAGAATACCCAAGCGTTGAACGCGCTCATCGTCGGCCCGGCCGTGCGCAAGAAACCGTACACCGGCTCCATCAATTTCTTGCTACCCAGCACCGCTCCACCCAGCACGCGACCTTGGCCATCGATGTATTTGGTGGCGGAGTGGATCACGATGTCTGCACCCAGTTCCAGCGGGCGTTGCAGGATGGGCGTACAGAAGCAGTTGTCGACCGCAAGCAATGCGCCACAAGCTTTCGCGACTGCTGCGATGGCCGCGATATCGGAGATCTCGGTCAGCGGATTGGATGGCGTCTCCAGAAAGAATAGCTTGGTGTTCGGCTGCACTGCAGCCTGCCACTCCGCTACGTCGGTCGCCGAGACATAAGTCGTCTCCACGCCAAATTTCTTGAAGTAGTTGTTAAACATGTTGATGGTCGAGCCAAACAGGCTTCTCGAAGCGACAATATGGTCGCCCGCCTTCAGCAGGCCCATGCAACAAGACAGGATGGCTGACATGCCGCTTGATGTCGCCACGCACTGCTCCGCCCCTTCCAGTGCGGCCAATCGCTCCTCGAACATGCTGGTCGTGGGATTGGTGAAGCGTGCATAGATGTTGCCCGGCTCTTCTCCGATAAAGCGCCGCGCCGCCTGCGCCGCATTATCGAACGTGAAGCTAGAGGTCAGGAACATCGCCTCGCCATGTTCCATGAAAGGAGTTTGTACGCGTCCGGCCCTAACGGCCAAGGTCTCAAGTTGATATTCGTTGTCAGACATCTTCACCTCCCGCGCGGCACTCGCCCACGCAACAAAAAACCCGGAAAGCTTGACGCTAAACCGGGTTCGCCCGCTTTAGCTGTATTTATATAGCGCCCGCAAGCTGTTCCTCAAATCGGCGCAGTTGGAAAGTAGCACTCCCCGCCTTGCTTCGTCAACTTACATGGATGAGGCAGACATCGCCAGATCCAGCTCCAGTTGATCATCATCCGGCGTCTTGTTCGCTTTGCCAGCCCCGCGCGCAGCTTCGATAGCATCGAGATATTCTGGTGTGATGTCGCCGGTGATGTACTGACCGTCAAAGCAGGAACAATCAAAGCCACTCAATGCCGGATTCGCCTTGAACACAGCCGATTTCAAGTCTTCAATATCCTGATAGAACAAGCGATCTGCACTGATCTCACGGCAGATCTCTTCATCGGAACGACCAGTCGCGATCAACTCGGTGCGGCTGGGCATGTCGATGCCATACACATTGGGGAACTTGACCGGCGGCGCGGCGGAAGCGAAATACACTTTGCGTGCACCAGCATCACGCGCCATCTGCACGATCTCGCGACTGGTGGTGCCGCGCACGATGGAGTCATCCACCAGCAACACGTTCTTGTCTTTGAATTCGATGCTGATGGCGTTCAGTTTCTGGCGCACAGATTTCTTGCGCAGCGCCTGTCCCGGCATGATGAAGGTACGGCCGATGTAACGGTTCTTGACGAAGCCTTCGCGGAACGGGATACCTAGATGGTTCGCCAGTTGCAGCGCACTCGGACGGCTGGAATCCGGAATCGGAATGACCACATCGATGTCGTGCTCCGGCCATTCACTCTTGATCCTGTCAGCCAAGAACTCTCCCATGTACAGGCGTGTGGCATATACGGAGATGCCATCCATCACTGAATCTGGACGGGCGAAATACACGTATTCGAAAATACAGGGATTGAGTTGCGGATTCTCGGCGCACTGCTGGCTGAAAAAGTTCGCTTCCAAATCGATGAATATCGCTTCGCCCGGTGCGACATCGCGCAAGAAATCAAAACCCAAGGTGTCCAGCGCCACACTTTCGGAGGCGACCAGATACTCAATGCCCTCAGCATGCTGATTGCTTCCCACCACCAACGGACGGATACCGTTCGGATCACGGAAGGCGATCAGCCCGTAACCGGCGATCATCGCCACCACTGCATAAGCACCCTTGCAGCGACGATGCACGCCGGACACGGCTGCAAAAATCTTCTGCGGGTCGAGCTTAAAACCGGTGGCATTGGCTTGCAGTTCGTGCGCCAACACATTGAGCAGCACTTCCGAGTCCGAGCCGGTGTTGATATGACGCAGATCCTGTTTGTACATGGCGCTGCGCAATTCATCGGTATTAGTCAGATTACCGTTGTGGGCCAACACGATACCGAATGGTGAATTGACATAGAACGGCTGTGCTTCGTTGTGATCGACCGAGGAGCCAGCCGTCGGATAGCGTACATGGGCGATACCGGAGTTGCCTTTGAGTGCTCGCATGTTGCGTGTACGAAACACGTCACGTACCAAGCCGTTACCTTTATGCAGGTGAAATGTCCTCTCTTCCAGCGTGGCGATGCCCGCCGCATCCTGCCCTCTATGCTGCAACACCTGCAAACCGTCATACAGCACTTGGTTCACCGGCGTATTCGCCACCACTCCCAGAATCCCGCACATATCGTTTTCCGTTTCCTGTGAATTTTATCGTTCGTTTTAGCGTTTCACTGCCTGCGTCGGCAGATAGTCCCGTGCATACATGGCGGCCTGATGCAATGGTTGGCTGGTCCATGCGTCCTTCCACCAGGACTTCTCCGGCAAACTGGTCAAGCCACCTATCCACACTAGCGCCAGCACCACCAACATGCCACGCAACACTCCAAACATGACTCCGAACTTCCCGTCCAGCCCGCTCAGCCCGGCGAACTTGGTCAGCTTGGAAAGGAACCAAGCGAATACAGCCGCCACGATCAGCGTCACAATAAATACCAGCGCAAATGCTGCTGCCGAGCGTATCGCCTCCACCTTAATGGCCTCAGGAATGTAGGGCAAGGCCTGATCCGACATGGTCGTAGCCGCGATATAAGCAGCTATCCAGCCCAACAGCGAAAAAAGCTCATACATGAAACCACGCCACCATCCCAGCAATGCCGACAAAGCGATGATAACCAGTACCGCAATATCAAAAACCGACATGCAACTTATTCCGGATTGATCACGTTAGGCTGCAGACCAATAGCTTCAAGCTTGAGCTTCACCTTTTCCGCCGCCTCGCGAGAAGGATAGCCCCCAACACGCACGCGCAACATGCCTGCGACCTTTTCAGTGTAAGCAGGAAAGCCGCGCTTCTTCAGATTGTCCAGCATCTGTTGTCCGGCATCCTCACGGGAATAAGCACCAACCTGCAACACCCAGCCAGACGGCGGAACGACTTTCTTGGGAGCCACGGCCTTGGGGGCGGGTTGGACAGGCACCGAAACTTTGGGAGTGGCTGGTACTTGCACAATTTTGTTCTCAATAGGAGTTACCTTGGGGGTGACAGGAACATCGACCGGGGTGGGTATAGGTCTAGTAACGCTGCTGGCAGCTGGCTCCGGCGTCAGCTCGGCTTTCGTCTCGGGACGGAATTCAGGCGCTTCTGACCTATCCGGAATTCGCAGCTCTATGTTCCCGACGCTCACGCTCGGTTCGCTATCGAACACCATCGGCAGGAAGATCACGATCGCCAACATCAGTGCCACAGCACCGATCAAACGATGCCGTGCTTGCCTTTTTAATTTTGATTCTTCGTCCGTATTGATCTGTTTAGCCATGGTGAATACCGGGAATCTCAGACACCGCGCACTTTGCGCAGATGCATCACTTCCGCCACTGTATAGAAGGAACCGAGGACCGCGATTCTATCATTTTCACCCGCCCGATTGCTGGCCTCATTCAGTGCATTTTCGATGGAATTGCAGTCAATTACCTCGCCACGTACTGGCAATCCAAGGAGCACTTGGGCCAACTCACCCGAATTTGCACCGCGTGGTGCATTGATACCCGCGACCAACCACACGTCGATCTGCGCATCCAGCGCCTGCACCACACCCGCCATATCCTTGTCTTTGAGCATGGCAAGTACCGCGAATGTCTTGGCGGGAGGCAGATTAGCCAAATTCTGTGCCAGCGAGCGTGCGGCATGCGGGTTATGCGCCACGTCCAGTATCCATTGCGGCTGGCCAGGAATGAACTGAAAGCGCCCCGCCAGCTCGACTTCGATCAAACCGCGGCGCACCGCCGACATGCTGACAGGCAATGCAGTTTTAAGCACATCCAGCGCTGCCAGTACCGCACTGGCATTCTGCAACTGGAAGGCACCGCGCAAAGCTGGATAAGGCAAAGCACTACGCCCGCCGTCCTTACCGAAATAATCCCACTGCCCTTGATGCGCCCGTAGGCCGAACTCCTTGCCGATACACCATAAGTCAGCACCGATCTGCTGCGCATGCGCACTCAAGGCAGGTGGCACGTCACTGTCGGCACAGATCGCCACTTTGCCTGAACGGAAGATACCTGCCTTCTCGAAGGCGATCTGCTCGCGCGAATCGCCCAAATAATCGATGTGATCGATATCCACACTGGTCACTACTGCGCAATCCGCATCGAACACATTCACCGCATCCAAGCGACCACCCAGCCCAACCTCAAGGATGGCGACATCCACTTTGTGCGCGATGAAACACTGCATCGCCGCCAGCGTGCCGAATTCGAAATAGGTCATTTCGATATCGCCACGCACCTGCTCGATAGCCTCGAACGACGCACACAATTCCGCATCACTGGCTTGCTGCTTGGCGATGCGCACACGTTCGTTGTATTGCAGCAGATGCGGCGAGGTATAGCAGCCGACCTTGTAACCCGCGGCATGCAGGATGGATTCAAGCATCGCACACACCGAGCCTTTGCCGTTCGTGCCTCCGACGATGATCACGGGAAAATCAGGTTCGAGATTGAGACGTTGTTTGACTTGCGCCACACGCTCCAGACCGAGCGCAATGGTTTTGGGATGAAGTGATTCGAGATGTAAAAGCCAGTCGGCTAGAGATTTTGGCATTTCATTACTGGCAAAAAAACGACCGACAGGAATGTCGGCCGTTGATACTGAAGATTACGCAGCTTCCAGTTTCGCCACAGCATCCTGTTTGGTCAACAGGGTGATCAGCGTCGCCAATTGATCGCGCATCTGACGACGATCCACGATCATGTCGATGGCACCATGCTCAAGCAGAAACTCCGCACGTTGGAAACCGTCCGGCAGGGTCTCGCGCACGGTCTGCTGAATCACGCGCGCTCCGGCGAAGCCAATCAGCGCGCCGGGTTCGGCGATGACCACGTCACCCAAGAAAGCGAAACTGGCAGAGACACCACCCATGGTCGGATCGGTCAGCACGGAGACGAACGGCAACTTAGCTTCACT
This sequence comes from Sideroxydans sp., assembly GCA_024636935.1. Lineage (GTDB taxonomy): Bacteria > Pseudomonadota > Gammaproteobacteria > Burkholderiales > Gallionellaceae > Sideroxyarcus. Next base: position 184,548 of record JAGXGC010000004.1, read on the forward strand.
CAACTGCGTGAGCGCAGCGCTGGTCTTAGCCATCTGCATCAGCGACAACAGGCCTTCCTGCATACGCGCACCGCCGCTGGCAGAGAAGCAGATGAAGGGGCATTGCTGTTCCAGCGCGACTTGCACGCCGCGCACGAAACGCTCGCCGACGACAGAGCCCATCGATCCGCCCATGAAGTTGAACTCGAACGAAGCAGCCACGACCGGCAAGGCATGGATGCTGCCTTGCAACACGATCAAAGCATCGTCCTCATCGGTCTTCTTCTTAGCCTCGACCAAACGGTCGCTGTATTTCTTCTGATCTTTGAACTTCAGCGTATCGACCGACAATACCTCGGAACCGATTTCGAAGCGGCCTTCGCTATCCAACAGCCAGTTGAGACGCGTACGTGCGGTGATGCGGTGATGGTGATTACACTTGGGGCAAACGCTGTGATTCTTCTCCAGATCGGCGTGATACAGCACGGCCTGACATTCCGGACATTTGAACCACAAGCCTTCCGGCACGTTCTTTTTGCCATCTTCGCCTTCACGGCGCTTGATCTTCGGCGGCAACAGCTTTTGGAACCATCCCATGACTTACTCCTTCTAGTTATCTATCGCTACGCGCAATTCTTGCACCAATCGACCTACATTGGCGACCACATTCTGTTCGGTGGAATTTTCTATTTCCTGCACGATGCGGCTACCCACCACCACACCATCACACAACTTCGCTACTGCCTTGGCTGTCGCCGCATCACGAATACCAAAACCGACACCGATCGGCAGTTTGATGTGCTTGCGCAACTGCGGCAGTTTCTCCTCGATAGCAGACAGATCGAGATTGCCCGCACCGGTCACACCTTTCAGCGAAACATAATACACATAGCCGCGTGCCAGCTTGGCGACCTGCTCTATGCGCGCCTCCTTGGTGGTCGGAGCCAGTAGAAAGATAGGCGCGATGCCATGCGCTTGCAGGTGCTCAAATGCCTCGTGACTTTCTTCCGGCGGAAAGTCCACGGTCAACGCACCATCCACACCGACTTCGGCGCAACGCTTGGCAAATGCTTCCCAGCCCATCGCCTCGATGGGATTGCCGTATCCCATGAGTACCACCGGCGTGGTCGTATCTTGTTTGCGAAACTCGGCCACCAAGTCCAACACACCGCGTAGCGACATACCGTTCTTCAGTGCACGCTCGGAAGCGCGCTGGATGGTCGGGCCATCCGCCATCGGATCGGAGAACGGCACGCCGAGTTCGAGCACATCAGCACCGGCTTTTACCAGACCATGCATCAGCGGCACTGTGAGCGCCTGCGCAGGATCGCCTGCAGTGATGAAAGGGATAAGTGCCTTGCGGTTCTGCTGCTTCAGATTTTCGAAAGTGGTATCGATGCGGCTCATAGCGTGATGCCCTTGATATTAGCCACGGTGTTCATGTCTTTGTCGCCACGACCGGACAAGTTCACCAACAACACTTTATCTTTTGCCATGCCCGGCGCGATCTTCATCGCATGTGCCAAAGCGTGACTTGATTCCAGCGCGGGGATGATGCCTTCGAAACGGCATAACGCATCAAAAGCTGCCAACGCTTCATCGTCATTGATCGCGACATACTGAGCGCGCCCGATGTCTTTCAGCAAGCAATGCTCGGGGCCGACACCAGGATAATCTAGGCCGGCTGAGATGGAATGTGTCTCGATGATCTGTCCATTCTCATCCTGAATCAGATACACCTTATTTCCGTGCAGCACGCCAACTTTGCTGTTGGCGGTAAGCGGTGCGGCATGCTGGCCACTGGCGATACCATGACCGCCCGCCTCCACACCGATGATCTGCACCTCCGGCACATCGATATATGGATGGAACAAACCGATGGCGTTGGAACCGCCGCCAACACAGGCGATCACCGCATCCGGCTGACGACCGATCATCTCCGGCATCTGCACCTTGGCTTCGTCGCCGATCACACACTGAAAGTCGCGCACCATCATCGGATAAGGATGCGGACCGGCAGCCGTGCCAAAGATATAGAAAGTGGACTCAACGTTGGTGACCCAATCACGAATCGCTTCGTTGCAGGCATCCTTAAGTGTTCTGGAACCGCTTTCCACGGGCACCACAGTCGCACCCAGCAGCTTCATACGGAACACGTTCGGCGCCTGACGCTGAATGTCTTCCGCCCCCATGTACACGATACATTCCATGCCAAAGCGTGCCGCCACGGTGGCAGTCGCCACACCGTGCATGCCCGCGCCGGTTTCGGCGATGACACGCTTCTTGCCCATACGTTTGGCAAGCAGTGCTTGGCCGATAGCGTTATTGATCTTGTGCGCGCCGGTGTGATTCAGGTCTTCGCGCTTCAGATAGATCTGCGCACCACCCAATTCATCGGATAGACGCTTGGCATGATAGATAGGGCTGGGACGACCGACGTAATGCTTGAGCTCGTATTCGAACTCAGCCTTGAACTCCGGATCGTCGCGAAAACGCAGATATTGATCGCGCAACTCTTCCACTGCGGGAATCAGCGTCTCCGCCATGTAGACGCCACCGAACTGGCCGAAGTGACCTTCTTGGTCAGGATAACTATATTTCAACGTTCTTAACCTCTTTGATGAATGCAGCGATCTTCACTGCATCTTTAATTCCTTTTGATGCCTCTACGCCGCTGGACACATCCACTGCGTAAGGCCGCACTGCACGCACTGCCTCGGCCACATTGTGAGGATGCAAGCCGCCCGACAGAACCACACGCGATGCCAAGTCCTTAGGTATCAAGCCCCAGTCGAACGCCTCGCCAGTACCACCCGGAACGCCTTCCACATAGGCATCCAACAACAGGCCTTGGGCATCCGCGTAACGGGCCGCGCATTCTACCAAATCCACCCCTGCCCTGACGCGTATCGCCTTCAAATAAGGACGACCGAACTGGCGGCAGAATTCCGGTGTTTCGTCACCATGGAATTGCAATACATCGAGCGGCACTTGCGCCAATACTTCGCGCACAGTCTCGACAGTCGGATCGACAAACAGACCAACACTGGTCACGAAAGGCGGCAAGTCACGTAGCAATTCAATCGCTTGGTGCAGCGCAATATTGCGTGGACTTTTGGCGTAAAACACGAAGCCGAGCGCATCCGCTCCGGCCGCTACCGCAGCTTGCAGGTCTTGTTCACGGGTGATGCCGCATATCTTGATTCGGGTCATCGTGGATTCAATCGTTTTCCGAGGTCGGCATTGTACCTTGTGGCAGCCCCCACTTTGCGTCGTAGCCGATATGACGCAGATAGAGGCCGTCCGGCGCAAACGTTGGCGCAGCCAGCTTGCGCTCGCGTGATTCCAGTATCTGCTTCATCCAGATCGGTGAATATTTACCTTTGCCTACATACACCAGACAACCGACGATGTTGCGCACCATGTGATGCAGGAACGCATTGGCAGTCAGATCAAAGATGATGGTATCGCCATGATGGTGTATATCCAGCTTCGCCAGCGTCTTGATCGGAGATTTGGCCTGGCACTGTGATGCACGAAAGGCGCTGAAATCGTGCTCACCCAGCAGATAATTCGCCGCTTCCTGCATCGCCGCCACATTCAGCGGCGCGTGGAACCAACCCGCTTTTCCAGCATGTACGGCCAGCCGCGTGGGACGATTGAACAGTACATATTGATAACTGCGCGAGTGCGCCGAGAAGCGCGCATGGAATTCATCTGACACCTCATGCGCCCACAATACGGCGATACCCGTTGGCAGCAGCGCATTACAACCGCGCACCCAGGCTGTGAGCTGACGAACCGTGGCAGTTTCAAAATGCACCACCTGCTCTAGGGCATGCACACCGGTATCGGTACGACCGGCCGCGATGATTCCTATCCGCTCGCAGGCGATAGTAGACAATGCATCCTGCAAAGCATCCTGTACGTTCGCCATATCCGGCTGACTCTGCCAGCCGTGATAGCGGCTACCGTCATATTCCACACCGAGCGCGATCCTCATTTCCAGACCCCGTAAAGTAGCGCTGCGCATAGCAGCAAACAAATCACATCGACTGCTTTGAGACTATTCCTATCCAGAATTAAATGTTGTTCAGCCTCTTGCGCCGAACTTAAGGCGTTCTTAATGGCATGCTTCCAGTCATCCGCCGCTTCTCGCATGGTCGGTTCGGCATATTGCAGTGTCAGCGCCAGTCGCACAGCGATGCGCTCGCGTGACATACCGAACCAAGTCACCGGCAGGGCCAGCGCAAAAATACCACTAATGAATTGTGCTTGAGTCAGCAAAGACAACAGGATCGCCAAGCCTGACAACATGGATAGCAATCTTGCCAGTTGCAGAAGCCCATCCATCAAGCCCTCCTTTGTCGGGGAGTAAAGCCCAAATTCGCTCACCAATGCGGCACCCGGCGTTGTGTAGGCATAGATCAACAACAGAGAAAACAATATCCAGCGCGTACGCCGGATCAAGCTGAACAGTTGGCGCGCGTTCAACTTTACTGCCGAGATGAACAGCAAAACCGTCATCAGCGCCAGTCCCACTGCAGGCAGCACCTGCGCCGCAATCGCCAGTGTGATCCAGACCAGTATCTGTACCGCGGGATGGGGCATCAGCCTGTCCATTCGTTCAAATAAAAACGGCAGCCGAAAAGGCTGCCGTCGCTGTCATGCGAAATATTTATATTTGATCAAGCATACTCTGTGCCGACGCTCGTTGCTCCTCATCGCCATCACGCATCACCTCATCAAGGATCTCTTTCGCACCGGCCCCGTCACCCATCTCCTGATAGGCTTTAGCCAGATCAAGTTTGGTGGCGACTTCCTGCCAGCGCTCATCTTTGACCGCACCTTCTGTGCTGCCCACCTCGGCGCCGCCAAGCGAATCCAAATTCAGATCGATGTCGCCCAGTCCAATATCAACTGGGGCAGAAGGCTTCTCTTCGTCAGATTTTACATCTTCAGGAATGTCTAGAGTGAAGGCCAATGCATCGTCAGCAGCAGGTTCCTCAGCTGTTGCAGATGCAGCAACAGACTCAGCCGGTTGCGCAGCGGTCACATCAAACATCAGGTCATCGAGGCTTGCAGAAGACTCAGATTCTGTGGCGGCAGCAGCTTCCACCGGAGCCTGAAAGCCAGGATGGGTAGCCGTCACATCAAACACCATATCATCGGAACTCTCCACCTGATCGGCGGCTTGTCCTTCTTTTTCAGCCGTCTGCGCAGGAATTCCAGAATGGGTAGAAGTGACATCGAAAATCAGATCATCCGAGTTGGCATCGCCCATATCCATTTCTGACTCCGTAGCTTCAGCCACGGTCTTTTTGCCGGGATGTGTCCCTGTAATGTCGAAATCCATGGGTGCTGCACTCGCTGCCTGCATATCTTCAGCAGAAAGAATGGTAGTGGCCTCACTGGAAGTAGTCTGTGGCTGCATCACTACGGTACCCAGGAAATCATCAGCTGGCACTGCTTCTTCACGTTTTTCAGTCGAGAAGGTATCCATCATCAATGTATCGAGTGTGTTGGCATCGCTGCCTTCTGCCTCAGAAGAACCAAAGCCAAGGTCGAAATCGACAGCTGGTTCTGCTGTTTCTTCAGCCTGAGATGCTGAAGCTCCCTCAGTTTCGCCTTCACCACCGTAGAACGGATTATTCGGCTCAAGCTCGCGCCCCATGGCAGCCGCTTGCTGCCATGCAGATTCATCGCCACCGTCTTTGATCTGGCGAGCATAGGTCATGAATGCGTTCGCATCCTTGCGTGTCGCGAAGATGGACAGTAGCTTGAGGATTATCTGCACATTACCCGGCTTGGAATTCAGCGCTTCTTTCAAAACTTCTTCAGCTTGAACATCGCGCCCGAATGTGAGGAACAAGTCTGCTTCGGCAATAGGATCAACCTCCTCAGACGACTGCTCTTGCTCTTTAGGCACATCCTCAGACTGCTGTGTGAAATCACCCGTATCAGGGGACGGCATCACCGGCTCTGCAATACGTCCGGTGGCACTGCCGACGTCATTGGTGTCAGACGATTCCGTTACTGCCTTCTTGGGAACTGGCTTGCCACTTCGGCGCGACAGCCAAAATCCAGCGCCCAGCAAGGCGAGCAATCCAGCTGCCCCGCCACCCAGCAGTACCGGATCTTCAAGCAGACTGTCGATTAAGGAAACTTCAGGTTGAGGAACCTCTACCGGTGCAGGCACGGCCGGCTTGGCGACAGGCTTGGCTGGCGCTGGTGCACTGGCGCCAATTGCGGCAGTAGGTACTTCAGGAGCAGGGGCAGGAGTAGCCTTTTGCGCTGCCTCAGCTTGTTGCTTCTTCAGTTCCGCAAGACGTTGCAAATCCTTTACGTTCTTTTCTAGGAGGGCAGTGCGGTCTTGCGCTTCCTTCAGAGTTTTGGCCTTGGCAACTGATTCCTCTTCCTTGCTGGTAGGCGAACTGCCTGCCACACCATCTCCAGGCGCTTCACCTTTGGAAAGCTTCAGCACTTCAGGCTTAGCTTCATTCGATGCGGCTTTTTCAGTCACTGCGGCCGTGACCTTGCCAGAGGCGGCTTGCTGGGCGGCTTGTTCGCGCGCTTCGCCTCGCACTGCGGCCAGTTGTTGACGATATGCGTTCCAATCTTCCACTTGTGCGCGGTAGACCTTCACTGCCTCGCCCTGCTGCACTGCCTCAATCTCAGCTGCATCCGGCACGCGGATAATCTTGCCAGCTTTTAGGCGGTTCATATTCTTGCCCGAAAAGGCTTCACTATTGGCGCGATACATAGCAACCAACATGCGTTCCAGGCTGACATCAGCAGGCTTGATCTTCAGGGCGATCTTACTCAGCGAGTCTCCGCGCACCACTTTGATGTCTGCACTCTCGACCACAGGAATCGCCTCTTCCTTGCTCAAGGCATCTTCCACTACCAAAGGTGCTTCTTGTTTAACGGGCTCAGAGGGCATTGCCGCGACATCTTCGATCGGTGTAGCTTCGGCTGGAGACTGTTCGGCAACTGCGGGCTCAGCCTCGGATGGAGCAGCTTCGGTGTCTGCAGGCGTTGCTTCCGGCATCGCTTCCGGAGCAGCCGCGACAACTGCCGGCTCAGATATCGGAGCAGCAAGAGGGAGTGGTTCACTCAATACTGGTGGTGTCGAAACCACAGGAGCGATAGGCGTGACCGTCTCGACTTGGGGCTCAACTGCAAATCCGACGGGATCGAGCAGGAAAGTGTACTCGCGCATGAGCTTGCCGGAAGGCCAAGAGACCTCGACCAGCAAGGTAACAAAAGGCTCATTTACTGGCTGTATTGAAGAGATTCGTACGCGTGGCTGAGCGCTATCACGATTGGTGATCTCGAACTTCAGCTTAGGCAGTGCATAGGGATAATCGATACCTGCAGCTTTAAAGGCATCCACCGATGCCAGCTTGGCAACAATACTGTTTCTGTCTGCCTTTTCAACAGCAACCAGTTCTATCTCTGCTTTTAGCGGCTGCCCAAGATTGGAACTGACATCCATACCACCAAGACCCGTCGCACTCGCGATACCGGATACCAGCAAGCAGGCAATATAGCCCGACGTTTTTAGAATCGTTTTCAGCACACTGCCACCCTCATTCTTTCCCTGACGATATTCAGACTAACATCAGAGGGTTAGTGATGCAAGCTCACCCACCCTCTAGGTTCAGGCACTAACCAGCGGTAATCAACCGGATTTTTACCCTTACCCCAGTAAAATTCGCAACATACGACGTAACGGCTCAGCCGCCCCCCACAGCAACTGATCGCCGCAAACAAAGGCACTCACATACTCAGGGCCCAATTCCATCTTGCGCACGCGCCCCACTGCGATATCCAGCTTGCCGGTTACGGAAGCTGGTGTCAGTTCGCGCACCGACAACTCGCGCTGGTTCGGCACGAACTTGACCCAAGGATTACCGCCTTTGATCAACGCCTCGATCTCGCTCAAAGGCACATCCTTCTTCAGCTTGAGTGTCAGTGCCAAACTATGGCTGCGCATCGCACCGATGCGCACGCACAGACCATCCACGGGAATGACGGAAGTCGTCCCCAATATCTTGTTCACCTCGGCCTTACCTTTCCATTCTTCTTTGGATTGGCCATTGTCGAGCTGCTTGTCGATCCAGGGGATCAAACTCCCTGCCAGCGGCGCGCCGAAATGTTCAACCGGCATAGCATCAGAGCGCATGGTCTCAGTCAACACACGGTCGATCTCAAGGATAGGAGACTTGGGATCAGCCAACATGCTGGCGACTGAAGCATGCGCCACGCCCATTTGGCTCAGCAGTTCACGCATATTCTGCGCACCAGCGCCAGAGGCAGCTTGGTAGGTCATCGAAGACACCCACTCCACCAAACCTGCATGGAACAAGCCGCCCAATCCCATCAACAGGATGCTATTGGTACAGTTGCCACCGATGTAATTCTTGACTCCTTTTGCCAGCGCAGCATCGATCACATCGCGATTGACTGCATCAAGGATGATCACTGCATCATCTTCCATGCGCAATGTCGAAGCCGCATCGATCCAATATCCCTTCCACCCAGCCGCACGCAACTTCGGAAATATCTCAGTCGTGTAATCACCGCCCTGACAAGAGATGATGACATCCATAGCATTCAGCTCGTTGATGTCCATGGCATCTTTCAGCGCCACGCCTCGGCCCTCAGCAGGCGCTTCACCGCCCACATTGGAAGTTGTGAAAAATACCGCCTCGATCAGGTCGAAGTCCTTCTCCTCACGCATCCGCTGCAAGAGTACCGAACCAACCATCCCGCGCCAACCGATCAACCCTACTTTCATGTTTATTCCTTGATTCAGAATTAAAGTGCTGCAACCACTGCGTCGCCCATCGCTGCACAACCCACCTTGTTGCTGCCCTCGGTAAAGATATCAGCTGTGCGATAACCTTGTGCCAAAGCCTTTTTCACAGCATCTTCAATACGTACTGCATTCGCTTCATCATTGAAGGTGTAGCGCAGCATCATCGCTGCAGACAAGATGGTCGCCAAAGGATTGGCGATGTCCTTGCCAGCGATATCAGGGGCAGAACCGTGGCTAGGCTCATACATACCCTTGTTGTTCGCATCCAGCGAAGCAGACGGCAGCATGCCGATAGAACCTGTCAGCATAGAGGCCTCATCAGACAAGATGTCGCCGAAAATATTGCCGGTGACCATCACATCGAATTGCTTCGGTGCGCGAATGAGCTGCATCGCGGCGTTGTCAACATACATGTGCGACAACTCGACTTCCGGATATTCCTTGGACAACTCGATCATCACCTGACGCCACAGTTCTGTCGTCTCCAGCACGTTGGCCTTATCCACTGAGCACACTTTCTTGTCGCGTTTCATGGCGATGTCGAATGCGACACGACCGATGCGTTTGATCTCGGACTCGTTATAGCGCATGGTGTTGATACCTTCGCGCTCGCCGTTCTCCAGCGTGGAGATGCCGCGCGGTTGACCGAAGTAGATGTCACCGGTCAGCTCACGCACGATCATGATGTCCAAGCCGGACACCACTTCGGCTTTCAAAGTGGAAGCAGAAGCCAGTTCCGGATACAGCAATGCAGGACGCAGATTGGCGAACAGGTTCAGTTCTTTGCGGATGCGCAGCAGACCGCGCTCGGGACGCAGATGACGTTCCAGCTTGTCATACTTCCAGTCACCCACTGCGCCCAACAACACCGCATCGGAAGCCTTGGCCAGTGCCAGTGTCGCGTCCGGCAGCGGATCACCCGCTGCTTCATAACCCGCACCACCGATAGGCGCCTCCTCCATTTGCAGGCCGATGTTCAGTGCGTTCAACACCTTCACGGCTTGCGCCACAATCTCGGGACCGATGCCGTCACCCGGCAAAACTGCGATCTTCATACTCTCTTCCAATCGTAAAATTATTATGCGTACAGCCAGGGTTGCGCTGCGCGATGCTTCACTTCAAATGCTTTGATGTCATCCACGCGCTGTAAGGTCAGACCGATATCATCCAGCCCGTTCAATAGGCAATGTTTACGGAACGCATCCACCTCGAAGGCGATCTCCTTACCATCTGGCATTTCGATGATCTGATGCTCAAGATCGACCTTCAGCTTGTAGCCTTCGCTAATTGCGGCGGCCTTGAACAGTTCGTCCACGATGGCGGCATCCAGCTTGATCGGCAACAGACCGTTCTTGAAACAGTTGTTGAAGAAGATATCGGCAAAGCTGGGCGCGATGATGACGTGAAAACCATAGTCTTCCAAAGCCCAAGGCGCATGTTCACGTGACGAACCGCAACCGAAGTTCTCCCGCGCCAGCAAAACCTGCGCGCCTTGATAGCGCGGCTGATTCAGAACAAAGTCCGGATTTATCTGACGTTTGCTGTTATCCATGCCCGGCTCGCCATGGTCCAGATAACGCCACTCGTCGAACGCATTGGGGCCGAAGCCGGATCGTTTGATCGACTTCAAGAATTGCTTGGGGATGATGGCATCAGTATCCACGTTGGCACGATCCAACGGCACAACTAAGCCATCAATAGTTTCGAATTTTTTCATTGCCACTCCCGCACATCCACAAAATGTCCGGCGATAGCCGCCGCCGCCGCCATTGCTGGACTTACCAAATGCGTACGACTGCCCTGTCCTTGGCGACCTTCGAAGTTACGGTTCGAAGTCGAAGCGCAACGCTCGCCCGATTCCAAACGGTCATCATTCATTGCAAGACACATGGAGCAACCCGGATCGCGCCACTCGAAACCAGCCTCGATGAACACCTTGTCCAGACCTTCTTTTTCAGCCTGCGCTTTCACCAGACCGGAGCCAGGCACCACCATCGCCAACTTGATGTTCGCAGCGACCTTCTTGCCTTTTGCCACAGCAGCCGCTTCGCGCATATCTTCGATACGCGCATTGGTGCAGGAACCGATGAACACTTTGTCCACCTTGATCTCGGCGATAGGCGTATTGGCCTGCAAGCCCATGTACTGCAAGGCGCGTTCCCAGTCGCCGCGCTTGACCGCATCCGGTGCAGAAGCAGGATCTGGCACACGACCATTGATGTCGGTCACCATCTCCGGCGACGTACCCCAAGTCACTTGCGGATTGATCTGCGCAGCATCCAGCTCCACTGTCGCATCGAACTTCGCACCTTCGTCTGAATGCAAAGTTTTCCAATACTCGACAGCCTTGGCCCAGTTCTCACCATGCGGCGCGAACGGACGACCCTTCACATAATCGATAGTCGTATCGTCCGCCGCCACCATGCCCGCGCGTGCGCCAGCTTCGATCGCCATATTGCACAAAGTCATGCGACCTTCCATGCTCAGACCGCGAATCGCAGAACCGGCAAACTCGATAGCATAGCCAGTACCCCCGGCCGTACCAATCTTGCCGATCACAGCCAGCGCAACATCTTTTGCACTCACGCCACGACCCAATACACCTTCTACTTTGACCAGCATGGCTTTGGATTTCTTCGCCACCAGACACTGCGTCGCCATCACGTGCTCGACCTCGGAAGTGCCGATACCGTGTGCCAAGGCAGCGAATGCGCCATGGGTACTGGTATGCGAATCGCCGCAGACCACGGTCATACCTGGCAAGGTCGCGCCCTGCTCCGGCCCCATCACGTGCACCACGCCCTGACGGATATCTCCCATCTTGAATTCGACGATGCCGAATTCGGCACAGTTGGCATCCAACGTTTCCACTTGCAAGCGCGAGATTGGATCCGCGATACCGGCTGCACGATTGGTCGTCGGCACGTTGTGGTCCGGCACTGCCAGCATCGAAGCAGTGCGCCACGGCTTGCGCTGTGCCAGCTTCAATCCTTCAAATGCTTGCGGACTGGTGACTTCATGCACTAATTGACGGTCGATATAGATCAACGCGGTACCGTCAGCATCCTGCCGTACCACGTGAGAATCCCAGAGTTTGTCGTATAAGGTTTTTGAGCTCATTTATATGCTTCCATAAGAGCGCAGGATTATGCCACAGCGCTAGGCTTTTCCGCCATGTAGCGCACCTTCCACACCATCAGCAGCAAACCAGCAAACCCCATCAGCGCACTGAAGGTATACAAAGCCGAGCCTCCCCAATGCTGCCAGATCGGCCCACTGGCCAGTCCACCCACTACACCTCCAGCACCGTAAGTCACGCTACCGAACAAGGCTTGCCCCCGCGATTGATGTCGGCCTTGAAAGAACTCATGTATCAAACCCACCGATGCCGCATGAAAGGAGCCAAAGGTGAAGGCATGCATCACCTGCGCCAATAGCAACAGGTAAAGGATATCCACCGTCCATCCGATCAATAGGAAGCGGATGCCAGCCGCTGCAAAGCTGAACAAAAGAATGCGTTCAAAGCCGAAGCGCCGTACCAGTGCCGGCATCAGGAAGAACACCCCAATCTCGCAGATCACGCCCAGCGCCCACAGCCCACCCACTGCACTTTTGGCATAACCGTGCTCCACCAGATAGATAGAGAAGAAAGTGTAGTAAGGGCCATGGGCCACGGCCATCAGGAAGCTAGCACCCAGCAAAGCCAATACACGGGGCTGCATCACGATCTGACGGATAGGCTGATGGTCGGTGTGATGTGCCAGCACCTCGGTCTTGGGTATCTCGCGTGCGAACAGCAAGATGCCGATCTCGCATAACAATCCTGCCCACAACAACCAAGCAATGGCTATGTAGTCAAAGGCATAGCCCAGCCCGACCACCGCCACGATAAAACCCACGGAACCCCATGAGCGCAGACGCCCGTAATGCGCCGTATTCTTGCCCAGATAGGTCAGCGTGGTCGCCTCCACCAGCGGCATCGAAGCGCTCCAGAAGAAGTTCATCAGCAGCATCACCGCAAACAGCCCCCAGAAATTCTCAGTGAAAAACACGCCCGTATAGAACAGCGCACTCAACCCTGCCGCAGCCACCACCACTTCCTGCCGCTTACCGGTATGGTCGGCCAACCATCCCCACAGACTGGGCGCGACCATGCGCATCACCGGCTGCAAAGTCATCAGGATGGCGATATCGATGGCATCGAACTGCAAAGATTGCAGGTAGAGGCTCCAATACGGGGAGAACATCCCCACGAAGGCAAAGTAAAAGAAGTAGAAACCGGCGATGCGCCAGTGATAGTTGCGGGTGGTCATGGCGAGGTTGTCTTGAACGGCGCGCATTATCGCATCAAAAAAGTTTCCCTCCGCCCCTTGAAATCGAAAATCACGCCCCCATCAAGCACCAGTCGAAAATAGGAGACGTACATGGAACAGCAAGAGAACAAACCTCAGGTCGATCAGCAAGAAGCCGCGACAGCGAGCGAAGCGCTAGCGGAGCAAACCATCGATACAACCCCCAGCATGGAAGAGATGCTGCAGGAATCTGAACGCAAAGCGCAGGAACACTACGACGCTTGGATGTACGCCAAGGCCGAGGGCGAGAACATCCGCCGCCGCGCCGCCGAAGATGTGAGCAAGGCACAGAAGTTCGCCGTAGAGCGCTTCTCCAACGAGATGCTGGCGGTGATGGACAGCCTGCAAGCCGGAATGGCCGTCGAGACCGAAAACGTGGAGAGCTTCAAGAGCGGTATGGAGCTGACGTTGAAACAACTGACCAGCGTGTTCGAGAAGTTCAACATCGTCGAGATCAATCCGATCGCCGAGAAGCTGGATCCGCACAAACACCAAGCCATCGGCATGGTGGACAGTGAGCAAGAAGCCAACACCGTGGTCACCGTGATGCAAAAAGGCTACAGCCTGAATGATCGTGTTTTGCGCCCCGCCTTGGTGATGGTCGCCAAAGGAAAATAATTAAAGCACTTGAAATATCTGCCAGCGCCCTGATATCAGGCTGCAAGGCAACAGAATCCAACCAAATTTAAGCATTCAACTGAAAGGAAAGCATCATGGGAAAAATCATCGGTATTGACTTGGGCACCACCAACTCTTGCGTATCCGTTATGGAAAACGGCAAGACCAAAGTGATCGAGAACGCAGAAGGCGCTCGCACCACACCATCCATCATCGCCTACATGGAAGACGGCGAAGTATTGGTTGGCGCACCTGCCAAGCGTCAGGCCGTGACCAACCCCAAGAACACCCTGTACGGCGTTAAGCGCCTGATCGGTCGCCGCTTCGACGAGAAGATGGTGCAAAAAGACATCGACATGGTGCCTTACGAGATCGTCAAAGCCAAGAATGGCGACGCATGGATCAAGGTACGCGACAAAGAGATCTCCGCTCCTGAGATCTCTGCTGAAGTGCTGATGAAAATGAAGAAGACCGCCGAAGACTATCTGGGCGAGCCAGTCACCGAAGCGGTCATCACCGTACCGGCTTACTTCAACGACTCTCAGCGCCAAGCCACCAAAGACGCAGGCCGCATCGCCGGTCTGGACGTGAAGCGCATCATCAACGAGCCGACCGCAGCCGCTTTGGCTTTCGGTATGGACAAGCAGGAAGGCGACCGCAAGATCGCTGTGTATGACTTGGGCGGTGGTACGTTCGACATCTCCATCATCGACATCGCCGAGATCGACGGCGAGCACCAGTTCGAAGTGCTGTCCACCAACGGTGACACCTTCCTCGGTGGTGAAGACTTCGATATGCGCGTGATCGAATTCCTGGTGGAAGAGTTCAAGAAGGAAAGCGGCGTCGACCTGAAGAAAGACATGCTGGCATTGCAGCGCCTGAAAGACGCGGCAGAAAAAGCCAAGATCGAACTGTCTTCCGCTCAACAGACCGAAGTGAATCTGCCTTACATCACTGCCGATGCAACAGGTCCAAAACACTTGGCCGTGAAGATTACCCGCGCCAAGCTGGAAAGCATCGTGGAAGATCTGGTGGCACGCACCATCGAGCCTTGCAAGGTCGCCATGAAAGATGCCGGCGTAACCAACGCCGACATCGCCGATGTGATCTTGGTCGGTGGTCAGACCCGTATGCCGATGGTTCAGGAGAAGGTCAAAGCGTTCTTTGGCAAGGAAGCCCGCAAGGACGTGAACCCGGACGAAGCTGTGGCCGTTGGCGCAGCCATCCAAGGCGGCGTGTTGCAAGGCGAAGTGAAGGACGTGCTGTTGCTGGACGTGACACCGTTGTCTCTGGGTATCGAGACCATGGGCGGCGTGATGACCAAGCTGATCAAGAAGAACACCACCATCCCGACCAAGGCATCGCAAGTGTTCTCCACAGCCGACGACAACCAGTCCGCCGTGACCATCCACGTGCTGCAGGGTGAGCGCGAAGTGTCTTCCGGCAACAAGAGCTTGGGCCAATTTAACCTGTCCGACATTCCGCCCGCACCACGCGGTATGCCGCAGATCGAAGTGACCTTCAACATCGACGCCAACGGCATCTTGCACGTAAGCGCCAAGGACAAGGCCACCAACAAGGAAGCCAACATCACCATCAAGGCCAGCTCCGGTTTGAGCGAAGAAGAGATCGAGCGCATGGTGGCGGATGCCGAAGCACATGCCGAAGATGACAAGAAGTCAGTCGAACTGGTCACAGCGCGCAACCAACTGGACGCGCTGATTCACTCCACCAACAAGTCGATGAAGGAATACGGCGAGCAGTTGTCTGAAGATGAAAAATCCGCCATCGAAGCTGCCGTGAAGGAAGCTGAGGAAGTGGTGAAAGGCGACGACAAAGAAGCCATCGAAGCCAAGACCGAAGCTTTGGCCACTGCAGCACAGAAGCTGGGCGAGAAGATGTATGCCGCCGAGCAAGCCAAGGCACAAGCCGAAGGTGGTGCACAGCCAGAAGCCAAGGCTGACGATGCTGACGTGGTGGATGCCGAGTTCACCGAAGTCAAAGACGACAAGAAGTAAGCCTCACCTTTCTTGAAGCTGTAACCGGTGGGGCGCATGCGCCCCACCGTCACATGGAAAAAACATGAGCAAGCGCGACTATTACGAAGTCCTCGGCGTCAACCGCGACGCTTCGGAGGAAGAGATCAAGAAGGCTTATCGCAAGCTGGCGATGAAGTATCACCCCGACCGCAATCCGGACAATCCGAAAGCGGAAGAGCACTTCAAAGAAGCCAAAGAAGCCTACGAGACACTGTCTGACGGACAAAAACGTGCGGCCTATGACCAATATGGCCATGCCGCATTCGAAGCTGGCGGCATGGGCGGCGGCAATCCATTCGGCGGCGGCGGCGGTGGCGCCGGTGCAGGCGGTTTCGATTTCGGCGATATCTTCGGCGACATCTTCGGTGGTGGACGCGGTGGTCGCCCGCAAGCACATCGCGGTGCAGACCTGCGCTACAACCTAGAGATCTCACTGGAAGAAGCTGCACGTGGTGCCGAGAAGCAGATTCGCATTCCCGTCATGGAAGAGTGCGAGACCTGCGAGGGTTCTGGTGCGAAGCCGGGCACCACTGCCTCTACTTGTCAGACCTGCGCCGGTCACGGTCAGGTACGTATGCAACAGGGATTCTTCTCGGTGCAGCAGACCTGCCCGCGCTGTCACGGCATCGGCAAGCAGATCAGTTCACCATGCAAAGATTGCCACGGCAGCGGTCGTGTGAAAAAACAGAAGACGCTGGAGATCAAGATCCCTGCCGGTATCGACACAGGCATGCGCCTACGCCATAGCGGGCACGGTGAGGCCGGTTCACACGGCGCACCTCATGGCGACTTGTATGTGGAGATCCACATCAAGCCGCACAGTGTGTTCGAACGCAACGGCGATGACCTACACTGTGAGATGCCGATCAGTTTTGCTACAGCAGCATTGGGTGGCGAGATCGAGATCCCGACACTGGACGGTGCAGCACGCATCAAGATCCCTGCCGAGACACAGAGCGGCAAGCAGTTCCGCCTGCGCGGCAAAGGCATCAAAGGCATGCGCACGCACGCCCACGGAGACTTGCATTGCCATGTCATCGTCGAGACACCTGCCAAGCTGACCGATCGCCAGAGAGAATTACTGCGCGAGTTCGAAGAGATCAGCCAGTCAGATTCTGCGCGCCATAACCCGCGTGCAAAATCATGGATGGGTAAAGTGAAAGACTTCTTCGGCAACTAAAACCGCTAGTCGGCAAGGAGTGACACATGCAAGTTAAAGCACTTGGCCATGTGGTGCTCAAGGTCCGCGACCTTGAGCGTTCCACCATCTTCTATCGGGACATCCTCGGCATGAAAGAAGTCGCTCGCTATAAAGACGCGATGGCTTTCTTCTCGCTGGGCGACAATCATCACGACCTTGGCCTGATGCAGATCTCTGCGCATGCAACTGAAGCCGATCCAACCAGCATCGGGCTTTATCATGTGGCGTTCAAGGTGGGTGACAGTCTGGATGAATTGCGTGCGTGCAAAGCGCATCTTGAAGCGAACAACGTCAGCATCTTCGGCATGAGCGACCACGGTGTGAGCCAGTCGCTTTACCTGCAAGACCCGGACGGCATCGAGATCGAACTGTATGTAGATGCCGATCCCGCCATCTGGCGTGACGATCCCGGCGCAGTGTTGACGACCAAACGACTACAACTCTAAGCGAGCATCGTGCGACGGTTTGTTTTATGATGCGCCGCGATTACTTTAAGAAATAGGAGTTGCACATGACCTCTACCCTGCTCCTGCTAGGTGCCACCCTTGTCGTACTGATCTACGGCATCAGCCTGTATAACCATTTGGTCAGCCTCAAGCATGCTGTCAGCAAAGCATGGGCCAACATCGACGTGTCGCTCAAGCAACGCCACGATGAACTGCCAAAACTGGTCGAGGTGTGTAAACAGTACAAGCAATTCGAGCAAACGACGCTGCAACGCGTTATCGAAGCACGCTCCATGGTGCAGAGTGCGCGTGAAGGTCAGGACATCGCCGCACTTGGCAAAGCCGAAGGCATGCTACGCATGGGGCTGGGAAGCATATTCGCCGTAGCCGAGGCTTATCCGGAACTGAAGAGCAACGAACACTTCATGCAGTTGCAGACCCGCATCAGCGGACTAGAAAACACCATCGCCGACCGTCGCGAGCTGTATAACGAGTCGGTGAACATCTACAACGTAGGCATTGAACAGTTTCCGGCAGTATTAATTGCCAATATGTTCGCCTATCAAACAAAACCATTACTAGAGTTTTCAGCTGCCGAGAAGACTGATGTCAATATCAAGAAACTGTTCGACTAGGAACCAAAGTCAATTTGGGCACTCACATGCCAGCCTGCGCGATTCTTTGACGTGGACAATACTGTTTATTACATAAGGAAATACAACATGAAGAAGCTGCTCGTACTGACCTGCGCCTTGGGTATCGCCCAACCCGCCTTGGCTGGCAACATCAACCTAAGCAACCTGACTGGCGGACAAGCATCTTTCCGCAGCGTGTCTGAAGACCTTGGTTCTGCATTGAGCTACAAAGGTGTCGTACCAGCCGAATCGATCGGCATCACCGGCTTCGATATCGGTTTGGAAGTCACTCAAACCAATCTGGCCAAAAGTGAAGCATTGTGGAACAGCCTGACGGGCAGCAACTTCAGCAACCTGTACGTTCCCAAGTTGCATATCACCAAGGGTTTGCCGTTGAACATCGACATCGGCGCCTTCTACTCCGCCATCCCGTCTACCAACATCAAGCTGATGGGCGGTGAACTGCGTTGGGCCTTCATCGAAGGCAGCACCGCCATGCCGGCAGTCGCCGTGCGCGGCGCGCTGACCAAGCTCTCCGGTGTGAACCAGTTGTCACTGGACACCAAGAGCCTGGACGTCTCCATCTCCAAGGGCTTCGCCATGCTGACACCGTATGCCGGTGTCGGTCAGGTATGGACCAACAGTTCATCGGAACTTTTCACAAAAGAGAGCTTTACTCAGAGCAAGCTGTTTGCAGGAGCAAACTTGAACTTCGGCCTGACCAATCTGGCTATCGAGTTCGATAAGACTGGTGCTGCCAAGTCGACCAGCTTCAAACTGGGCTTCCGCTTCTAACTCTTGATTAGGAAACCGTACGGAGAACAGTCATGCTGAACTCCCTGCGGCGACAATACGCGCAACTCATCACCTCCGGCGGACAGCTCTTATTGCTGTTCGCCGGTTTTAATTTCGGCACCCTAGACGGGTGGTTATGGACTCTCGGCGGCATCGCCTTCATCAGCCTCTTTGCCTGGTTCTCGGCTCTGCTTCGCTATCGCATGATCAGCGGCACTCCCACTTCGCGCATCGCTTCGGCAGCGCAAGGCTATGTCGAATTGGTCGGCCGAGCACATCCGCATGGCGGACCCATACTCGGTAAATATTCCATGTTGCCTTGCCTGTGGTATCGCTACAAAGTCGAGCGTAAGAATCAGAAGAACGAGTGGAGCCATGAATCCAGCGGCGAAAGTGAGGCACCGTTCTGCATCAACGACGGCAGTGGACTCTGTGTGATCGACCCTCGCGGTGCCGAGATCATCACCCAACACAAGGATACTTGGCAGGTAGCCGACCATCGCTATACAGAATGGAAATTGATACAACAAGACAATCTCTATGCACTGGGAGAGTTTAGGACCATGGGTGGCAGCAGCACCCCCATCACCCGAAACGACCTGATCAAACAGGTCATCGCCGAATGGAAGTTGGACAATGCCGACCTAATGAAGCGTTTCGATCTGGACGGCAACGGTCACTTGGACATAGACGAATGGATGCTGGCACGACAGGCTGCGAAACGTGAGGCGGACAAAAGACTAACTGCTGTACGCAACGAACCGGATACTCACTTTCTGCGCCAGCCACAAGACAATCGACTGTTTCTGCTCAGCAATCTGTCTCCAACTAGATTATCGCGTCGCTATGCAGTTTGGGCTTGGGCACATCTAATCTTTTTCTTTGGTGCATTGGCCGGAGAAGCTTGGGTGCTGACCTCGTTTCCAACTTGATCACACTGCATAAGCGCCGCCTGGATTCAGCATGGCAACGATCTCTTGATGCCCTGCTCGCTCGGCCAGATCCAATGCAGTCCTGCCATCACTATATTTCGCGTAACGATTGGCCCCTTTATCCAGCAACAACTTGACCACCTGCACATGGCCGTTGTTGGCGGCCTTGTGTAGTGCAGTCCAGCCGTCCACCGTTGCCAGATTTACATCGCCGCCGCGCAATATCAGATATGCACAAGCAACCAGATGTCCGCGAGTCGCTGCCTGCATCAGCGCCGTCCAGCCAAACTGACTCTGTTCATTGGGATTGGCGCCTTTGTCGATCAGCAGCTTGACCACATTCGAGTAACCATTGAAAGAGGCCCAGTGCAACGGGTTATAGCCATTCTTGTCGCTAGCAGTGATCTTCGCGCCACACTTGATCAGCAACAACGCAAACTCTTCGTTACCGTTGAATGACGAGATCATCAACGGCGTCCAGTGACGCTCGTCCCTTACCTCAAGGTCGACCCCGCAGGACAGGAATTCATGCACTGCGTTCTGATTGTTCTCCTCGATAGATTTGATCAGCCCTCCGGGGGTGAAGTCATATCCCAGCCGTTCCAGCTCGTGACGTTTGTATTCAGGCACATCATCCCAAGCTCCGACCTTTTTATCGGCATTGTGCAATCTATCCAGATAGTTGCTCAGACGGATGATCTCAGCCGCCGCTTCAGGCGGAAAACCCGCACGATCACCCGTGCGCTTATCCACCATCAGATCTTGCAAGTAAGAGTCGATGTGGGGCGTCTCGATCAGTTCCACGATCTTGTTGAACACTCTGGAGAAGCGCGTCTCCAGCACTTCCGGATACAGCGATTTGTCGTTACCCAGTAACATTAGCAAACGTGCGTCCATCAGTCGGCGAACCTTTCTGCAATCTGCTTGAAGTCATCTTGAATCGACAGAAAAGCATCCACCACATCCGGATCGAAATGTTTGCTACGCCCGTCTACGATGAATGCCACGGCATCTTGGTGGCTAAAGGCTTTCTTGTAGACACGCTTACAGATCAAAGCATCGTACACATCCGCCAAGGCCATCAAGCGCGCCGAGATTGGAATATCGTCGCCTTGCAGCCCTTTCGGGTAGCCACTGCCATCCCACTTTTCATGATGTCCAGAGGCGATCTCACGACCAATATGCAGAAAACGACTAGGGGCAGGAAGACTCGCTTCAGCTGCGGCCAGTGCATCACCTCCCAGTGTCGGATGCATCTTCATAATCTCGTATTCTTCCGGTGTGAGTTTGCCCTGCTTGAGCAGGATGTAGTCGGGGATGCCAACCTTGCCGATATCGTGCAAAGGGGCGAGTTTGTACAATGACTCGATGGTGTCGTCACTGAGGTAGTCGCAAAAACGAGGATGCGCGCGCAGCTTGATCGCCAATGCGCGGATATAGGTCTGCGTGCGCCGCAGATGGTTACCCGTCTCGTTGTCTCGTGTCTCCGCCATAGTAGCCATCGCGATGATTGTGACATCGCGTATGCGGGACACCTCTTCCGTCTTGTGCTGTAACTGTTCGGTGCGTTCGCGCACCTTATTCTCCAGCCCATCATTCAACACAGCCAATTGTTGTGCCAAAGACTGATTCTCGAAGCGCTGGCGAAGCGACAGCATGACGAGTCTGCTCAGGAACTGCCCCGCGCCCAACATCACGAACATGAATAAAAACAGCATGGCGGCTAATGCGGTATGCGTCTCATCCTGCTCCACGGCCACACGAAAAATGAGTGGCAACATCAAGCCCAGCTGATAGGCATAGAAGGCAGGCGGATGTGTTGCATTCATGGTGGTCGCTCCTGCGGCAAGGCCGAGCATCACACAGATCAGCAACACCTGATCCAACAAGGTATTCGGAAAAAAGAACAGCGTACCGAAACCCCACATCATGCCGACGACCAAAGAGAACCAAAGGAATCGCCGACTCCATTCCTGACATTCACCAACCGAATTAGTACGATCACGATAACGTAGCCAAATCACGAATTCAGCTAGGTGAAGCAGATAAGCACAAAAGATCCAAAGCAATAGATCCTGATGTATGTCAGAGCCCCACATCAACCACACGAAAATAGGTTCCGCGCATACCTGCCCCAGAACTATGTAGGGGAATAACTTCAAACGAGCGCGCAATTGCTCCGAACGCACGGCAAGATTGCCCGTATCGATCCGGAACATCAGCTCATCAAAGAAATTCCCCACCACATTCATAGACTTCAATCACTCCCAAACACGTGTACACAGTGGACAACAATCCATCCAACCCGTCAATGCAAAGACACCCTCTCCATCACTATGCAATAGAGTTATATCAGACAAGCGATACGATCACCCCTTGCTAAAGAACGCTACCGCATCCCCCTCGACGCGTGTGCGTTTGAAAGGCGGCAGACTTTGCCAAATACGTTTGCCGTAGTGCTTGGAGATCAAGCGCGGATCGCAGATCATCAGCACACCGCGGTCACTCTCATCACGTATCAAGCGACCTGCCCCCTGCTTAAGATTGATGATGGTACGCGGCAACTGGAACTCCATGAAGGCATTTCGTCCCTGTTTGTTCATCTCGGCGATGCGCGCCGCCAGCACCGGATCGTCAGGTGGTGCGAACGGAAGTTTGTCGATCACCACCAGAGACAACGCCTCGCCACGCACATCAACTCCTTCCCAGAAGGACTGACTACCCAATAACACAGCATTGCCGTGCTCACGGAAGCGTGCCAGCAATTCATTGCGCGAACCTTCGCCTTGGATCATCAGCGGATATTTCAGATTCTTGCGATCAAATTCCGCCTGTAATATTTCATAGGCGCGCTGCATCGCACGCAGACTGGTGAATAGCAGAAAGGCTCTTCCCTTGCTAGCTTCGATCAGAGGCAACGCAGCTTGAACTACAGCATCGGTATAACCATCCGTGTTCGGTTCCGGCAGTCCTTGCGGCACATAAAGCAGCGCCTGTTCAGGATAATCAAATGGACTATCCCAGCATGCAGTGCGCGCATCCTGCAAACCCATCTCGGCTTGATAATGCGCGAAGTTCTGCTTCACCGCCAAGGTCGCCGAGGTGAATATCCAAGTCCGCGGATGTCCATCTATCTGCTTCTTGAATATCTCGGCTATGGAAAGTGGCGTTGTGTTGAGCTGCAATGAATGGTGGAACACCTCAAGCCAGCGCACAGTCTCCGGCACATCGCCATCTTGCCAATGTTTCAATTGTTGAGCCAATGCCAAGGCACGTTGCCAGCAGCTCTCAAGCCCTTCACTGCGTTCCGCCTGTTTCTCAAGCATTGCTGAAAGATTGCTCAGCTTCTCGCTCACAGTCTTGAGAGTCGACGTAAAGTCCTTTATGTCCTCTGTCGCCTGCGCCGCCATACGCCCTTCGCGCTTGAACACGAGTCGCAGATCCCGTCCGGCTTTATCCAATGCATCGCAGGCAACGGGCAAAGCAGCAAAATCTTTGGCTGAAGTCAAAGCCTCGATTCGCGCATCTTGCGCCAGATCGAACAGCTGCGAAGTCGAAAGACTTTCACCAAAGAACAAGCTGGCTGTCTCCGGCAATTGATGTGCCTCGTCGAAGATCACCGTATTGCAGGCAGGCAACAACTCCGCCACACCTTCGTCGCGCAGCATCACATCGGCAAAGAACAGGTGATGGTTCACCACCACGATATCCGCCTCCATCGCCTCCTTGCGTGCTTTAAGCACGAAACATTCCTTGTGCTGAGGGCAATCCTGTCCCAGACAGTTGTCGCGCGTCGAAGTCACATTCATCCAGATCGGTGCATTCTCCGGAACATCCGCCAGACCGCTCTTGTCCCCGCTTTGCGTGACTTTGGCATAAGTCACGATCTTCGCCAGATGCTTCACATCCTCGCGCGTTTTGAACAAGCCATTCGATTGCGCCAATTCCAGATGGTAGTGGCACACATAGTTGGAACGCCCCTTGAGTAGTGCCACCGACACCGGCGCTTTCAGGGCATCACGCACCATAGGCAGGTCCTTCTGGAACAACTGATCTTGCAGGTTCTTAGTGCCAGTCGATACCACAACCTTGCCGCCATTGAGCAACGCCGGCACCAGATAGGCGAAAGTCTTGCCGGTACCGGTGCCCGCCTCCGCGATCAGGATCGCGTTATCACGGATCGCGTCAGCCACCGCCAGCGCCATCTCGCGCTGCTGCGCGCGCGGACGGAACGAGGAAACCTCGGTGGCGAGCGGACTTTGCTCGGAGAAGAAACGTTCGACTTCGGATGACAAAATGGAATATGGATATGTGAAGATGGTGGCGCTATAGTGCGGGTAGCGATTTTACGCGAGGCGGCACATAAGCAGAAACATTCTCGCCAGATACTTACCTAAACCTTGATATTGATGAATATACGACTCCTTATCGCTTGGTTCGTGATGCTGCTGGTTTCCATCCTCAACGGCACATTACGCGACTTCACATACGGCAAACATCTGCCTGAACTGCTCGCCCATCAGTTATCCACCGCAAGCAGCATCGTCCTGTTGGGCGGAGTGATATTTCTGTATGCGCGCAGATGGGCATTCACATCTGCACGCCAAGCTTGGCAGACCGGACTATTCTGGATGTCGCTGACCGTAGCGTTCGAGTTCCTGTTCTTCCACTATGTCGGCGGACATTCATGGCAGGTATTGTTAGCAAACTACGACATGAGTGAGGGGCGGCTTTGGCCGCTCATCCTGCTGTGGGTCGCAATCGCACCTTACCTCGCCTTTCGCTTTTTCCAACCGCGAAACAGCCCAACAAACCACGAGTAAGCATGCCTAAATGAAGATTCTGATCGATGCCGACGCCTGCCCAAAAACCATCAAGGAGATCCTGTTCCGTGTGGCTGATCGGCTAAACATATCCACCACCTTGGTGGCGAACAAGCTGTTGCATTGCCCGCCCTCTCCTAATATCCGCGCCTTGCAAGTACCCGCCGGGTTCGATGTGGCTGACAACAAGATCGTGGAGATGACTGAAGCGGGCGACCTGATCATCACTGCCGACATCCCACTGGCAGCAGAGGTGATAGCCAAAGGTGGGCACGTGCTGAACCCGCGCGGAGAGTTATATAGCAAAGACACCATCCGCGAACGTCTGAACATGCGCGACTTCATGGATGTGCTGCGCAGCAGCGGCGTAGAGACCGGTGGGCCGGCCGCATTAAGCACGAAAGACAGGCAGGCATTCGCCAATCAGCTCGACAAGATACTGCTCAAGCTAACCCGCTAAATTCAAACCTGCTTGCCTTCGTCCACGGCTGACGCTTCCGCATCACCGTCATCTTTCCAGCGCGCATAACATTCAAGCCCGCAGAAATGCGCCACATAGTCGCTCGCCTCGAAATTCACGGCGGCGGATTTAGGCACCTCTTTCAAACAGACCGCGCAACTGACTTGCTCGGATAAAGGAAGGGATTGGGGCTTATCTGTCATGACACACCTCCTATTGGGTGTAGATGTAGAGTAAGCCTATTCCTGTCCCAGCGAAGTGACAAGGGTTATAAAGCAGAAGAGTGCTAAGCGCTTTAGCTAAGATTGCTAGAGTAACGCCTCACATCACTGCATACAGTTTCTTAGCCTCAACCACCTTTACGATATAACCACGTGTCTCGGCATAAGGTAGCTTGGTACGCAGTGCGTCATACACTTGATCGGGCTTCATGCCATTAATTTTATTGATCGCCTCGTATTGCCGATCACGACTGCTCTTGGCCGAACTGAACGCACGGAACACATTGGACGGCCCAGTGTTATAAGCGGCGATGGCACAATATTCGCGCGACACCGCATTACGTATCTCGCGTAGCGGACTGTCTTTAAGCAAAACGCCCAGATAGGTCGAACCCAGTTCGATGTTGTTGTTCGCATCAAACAAGTATTCCTTGCTCGGCATCACGTCTTCACCCTTTGCCTTGCGATATGCTTCGCGCCCGCCACTAGAAGGTACCAGTTGCATCATGCCGTAGGCCGGAGCACTGGAAACCGCATAGGGATTGAATGCACTTTCCGTTTTGATGACGGCAAAGATAAGACTGCGACTGACCTGCGTATTTTCAGAATGACGGCGCACCGTGGCGGCATATTGCACTGCGCGCTTATCGAGATGTGAATTCATCATATTGAAACGCACGAAGAATACGTTCTTGCGCGTGCCATTGGCATCGATGCTACGCGACTGCAATCTGTTATCTGCCAGATAATCCGCGTAACGTTCCACATCCTGTCGCGACTTCAACGTGTTTCCGTTCTGGTCTGCCACCATCTGCTCCAGATAGGGGTCGCCATTGAGAGATACTTCCTTATCGGAGAAAAGATCCACCGCACCCGGATCGTTCGGTGTCAGCAACGCCACCACCACAGCATTGCGCAGCTTGTCTTTTACACCCTCCTCATCCAGATGCTCGATCAGGATGCTGCCAGAGTCGTAATCCACCACCACGCGGTTTTTGTAGTTCTCGGTATATTTCACGTAACGCGTGCGGCTGGGTAAAGTACGGGATTCTTTTTTACCCCACTTCGCCCCGCTCTCCTTCTGCACGTTCCCCATCAGGCGGTTGTATTCCGCCTCAGCCTTGCGAAGATCGGAGAGGATCAATTTTGGATTGTATTTATAGGAGTCCACGCGATTCGTGGCGACCCTGCGCAAAGCCTGCTTGGGGTCGCTGGCCGTAGCGATGTCGATCAATTGCTTGGTGGAGCAGGCTGGCAGACACAGCAGTCCCGCCCCCATTGCCATCAACAGTTTGTGTTTCATCCCCACCTCCCTTTCAAACGATTTAGCGTGACTCCAACGCCTCCCAACGCGTCATCAGATCCAGCATCTGCTCTTCGATCTCGGAGGCGCGCTGCGTCAATTGTTTGGCATGGGCTGGATTGTCGCGGAACAACGTCCCCGAGCCAAGTGCCGCGACAATATCTTCCTGTTCGCGCTCCAGCACCTCGATGCTGCGCGGAATCTCTTCCAGTTCTTTCTGCTCCTTGGCACTCAGCTTGGTAGCAGTCTTTGGTTTTGCTGCCGCAGGCTTGCTAACCTGCTTGATCGGCTCTGGGGCAACAACACGGCTCTGAGCTTCATACTTCTTCACGCGCACCCAGTCCTCATAGCCACCGACGTACTCCATCAACTTACCATCGCCTTCGAAAGCGATCACCTGCGTTACCACATTATCGAGGAACGAGCGGTCGTGACTGACCAGGAACAAGGTGCCCTGATAGTTGGCCAGCAGCTCCTCCAGCAACTCCAGTGTCTCGATATCCAAGTCATTGGTTGGTTCATCCAACACCAGCACGTTGGCGGGTTGAGTGAACAAGCGCGCCAACAGCAGGCGGTTGCGCTCGCCACCGGAACAGCTCTTCACCGGCGAACGTGCACGTTCAGGTGCGAACAGAAAATCACCAAGGTAACTGATGACATGTTTGCGCTGTCCACCGATCTCGATGAAATCAGAACCCTGACTGATGGTGTCTGCCAAAGTCGCCTCGTCGTCCAACTGCGCACGCAACTGGTCGAAATAGGCGACGGATATCTTGGTACCCATCTTCACTTCGCCGCTGTCCGGCTGCATCTCACCCAGAATGATCTTCAGCAAGGTGCTCTTGCCCGCGCCGTTAGGGCCGAGCAAACCAATCTTGTCACCGCGCTGAATG
This sequence comes from Sideroxydans sp., assembly GCA_024636935.1. GTDB lineage: Bacteria > Pseudomonadota > Gammaproteobacteria > Burkholderiales > Gallionellaceae > Sideroxyarcus. The sequence goes on from JAGXGC010000004.1 coordinate 212,069, forward strand.
CGGCATGAAAAATCATTGATGATGCGGCGATCACCGAACGTCTTGCTGACGTGTGTCAGTTCCGCCACCAGTTTTCCAGAACGGTCGCCCGCCTCCAGATTCATCTCGACTTTACCCACCTTCTCGCGCCGCGCTGCACGCTCCAGTCGCAACGCTTCCAATTGGCGCACTCGCCCCTCGTTACGCGTACGACGGGCCTTGATGCCTTGGCGTATCCACACTTCTTCCTGCGCCAACACCTTGTCGAACTTGGCATTCAACACAGCTTCGTCGGCCAGCATGCGTTCCTTCAATTTTTGATAAGCCGCAAAGTTACCCGGGAAGGAGGCGAGTTTGCCGCGATCCAGTTCGACGATTCGGGTGGAGACGTTATCGAGAAAGCTCCGGTCATGGGTGACCAGCAACACGCTACCGCGAAACTCTTTGAGCAAACCTTCCAACCACTCGATGGAAGCAAAGTCCAGATGGTTGGTCGGTTCGTCGAGAATCAGTACTTCCGGTTCGGCCACCAAGGCCTGCGCCAACGCTACACGTTTACGCACACCGCCGGAAAGCGAACCAACCAATGCTTCCGGATCCAGCTCCAGACGCTGAATTGCCGTCTCGATACGTGCTTGCACCGACCAGCCATCCTGCGCTTCGAGTGCGGTCTGCAAAGGCTGCATCGCTTCCAGTAACTTTTCGTAGTCGGCATCCGGCTCGGCCAGCTGATGCGACAGATGGTGATAGTCGGTGATGATCTGATGCAACTCACCCAGACCGCGTGCGACCTCGTCGAACACGGTCGCCTTCGCATCCAGTACCGGCTCTTGGCTCACGTAACAGATACGCGCAGTCGTCTGACGCCATAGCGTGCCGTCATCCAGATGAGCCTGTCCGGCCAGCACTTTGAGCAAGCTAGACTTGCCGCCGCCATTGCGACCGATCAGGCCGACGCGCTCACCTTCATCGAGTTGAAAATCCACATGATCGAGCAATGCGACATGACCAAAAGCCAGAGAGGCTTTATCCAGCGTGATATACGGCATTAGAGTTGTTTCTCTTCCTGCGGCAGCGATGACTGATAGATGAAGGAAAAACCGCCTGCGAAGAAGCCCATGCACACGTAACCGAACATAGTGGTGAACTTATCCAACACTAGGTGTGTGTTGTAGTCGGTGATCTGTAACGCGAAGAAATGGAAAACGAACAGACAAGCTGCCAGCACATTGCCGACCAAGGTCAGACGATGACCGAACTTATAGCCGTTGCCGCCCTCTTTCCCTTGCGGCGGCAGGCCGCGCTGCATGTACCAGACGACGAACACACCTGCGAACAACAGCAGGGCGCCCACAAGGCGGCTCGGGATATCACCTTCGGTCGTCGCCTGACCGAGCACGTTGAGCAGCATGCCGCCCGCCGCCGCGACCCAGCCCATAAAGATGGTCTGCGGCATGAAGAACCATGCGGCAAAGATATTCACATTCGAAAACTTCATCACTTCCCTTTCTCAATCAATGCTTTCAAATCTTCGATGACATCCGTCGAATGTCTCGAAGTCTCAACTTTCGTATAGACCTTGGCGATCCTGCCCTGAGGGTCGATCAAGAAGGTGTAACGCTTGGCCACCTTGAACACCACCATATCAAGCAGCGCCCCGTAGCGCGCCGCCACTTCACCCGACTTGTCCGCCAGCAAGGGGAATGGCAGATGATACTTTTCGGCGAAGTCAGCATGGCTCGCACTATCATCTACGCTGATGCCGATCACCACAGCCCCCATTGCCGTCAGCTTGTGCAGATCGTCGCGAAAGGCGCAGGCCTCTTGCGTGCAACCCGGCGTGTCGTCCTTGGGATAGAAATACAGCACCAGCCACTTGTCTGCATACTGTTGCAGACCATGCATCACCCCATGCTGATCGGGCAATTCAAAATCAGGCGCAGACTCGCCCACTTTAGGCAACTCACCCGCGCGCGCCATCTGCATCACCAGCAATGACAAGGCCGCAAACAAACCAAACAGTATCAGCCATTTCATATTAAACACCTCCGGCAAGCATCAGCGAGGGCGGGATTTTACGTTAGAATGCGGCCACTTCCTCGTGAATAAAGTAGGTCCTCGTAGTTAAATGGATATAACCGCCCCCTCCTAAGGGGCAGTTACAGGTTCGATTCCTGTCGAGGACACCAAACACCCATCCAGCCGCATCCAATCCCATCCACCAAACCCATCAGGCAATGCGTTTTAGCTTGATACGCCGTCCGCCCCCATCTAATCCCGTCCATTGCAATTACCAACAAATTGTGGGTAAATGTGTTGGTAAAAGATTTCCCGGCGATATTTTTACCAACAAACAGCGGGGGCGCTATGAAACTAAACGACATTTCAGTGCGGAAAGCCAAACCAGAAGCCAAGCCGCGCAAGCTATCGGATGGCGGCGGACTGTATGTCCTGATTCACCCGAACGGCGGCAAATACTGGCAGCTTGCCTACCGCTTTGCCGGGAAGCAAAAGACGTTGGCGCTAGGCACATACCCCGATGTTTCCCTGGCGGATGCAAGGGATAGGCGCGACCAAGCCCGCAAGCAGATTACGAACGGCATAGACCCCGGCGCGCTCAAACAAACCGAAAAGCGGCAAGCCAAAATATCGGCGGCCAATACCTTCGAGGCTGTTGCCCGCGAGTGGGTAGAGAATCGCGCAAACGACTGGACAGAGGGGCACAAGGCATTGACCTTGAATTCCTTGGAACAAGATACCTTCCCTGCGCTTGGGCATCGCCCCATTGCCGAGATAACCCCAGCCGAATTGCTGGCAGCCATGCGCGCCATTGAAAAGCGCGGCGCGCTGGAAATCGCAAGCCGGGTGCTACAACGAAGCAGTGCTGTGTTTCGCTTTGCCATTGCAACCGATAGATGCAAGACCAACCCAGCTACCGAGCTGCGCGGCGCACTGAAAAAACCCAAGCGCTCCCACTACACCACCATAGACAAGGGCGAATTCCCAAAGCTGTTACGCGATATTGACGGCTATCAGGGCGGCAGATTGACTACATGCGCCCTGCAACTGATGGCGCTCACTTTCACCCGCACCAGTGAGCTGGTGGAAGCCGAATGGAAAGAGATCGACCTGGAGCGCGCCGAATGGCTGATACCTGCCGAACGCATGAAGATGGGCCGCCCCCACCTTGTGCCGCTATCACGACAAGCCGTTGCCGTTTTTAAAGAGGTGGCAAAACTAACCAGCGAACGGCAGCACGCATTCCCCAACCGAAACGACCCCAGCAAGCCCGCAAGCAAGGCCATTATCCTGCGCGCTTTGGGGCGTATGGGGTACACCGGCAAGATGACCGGCCACGGCTTTAGATCGGCAGCATCAACCATGCTCAACGAGCACAAAACCAAGTGGGGTATCCACCGCGATGTGATTGAACTACAGCTTGCACATGTTGAAAAGAACGCAAGCCGCGCCGCCTACAACTTTGCCGAGTATCTGGAAGAACGCCGCACCATGATGCAACAGTGGGCCGACTACCTGGACAAGCAAAAAGCAGGGGCGGAAGTAATCCCCTTGCATGGCGCTGCCGCATGAAATCCACCCTGCTTTTCTCTCGGCTCATATTAAAAACAGTCGGGACAAGTCGGAACAGTCGGGACAGCCCGCCGTTATTGGGTTTGAGCTGTCCCGACTTTTTCGGGAGAAGTCGGGACAAAGCAGCCAGCCGCATCCATCCGCGTCCACCTCTTCGGGCGTTTTTTGCGCGCGAAGCAGTTTCTTCCTGCCGCCAATCACCAGCCGGTGCAAAATTTTGAAATTGTTTCACGGTGCCAACTCTGGTTGTTTTTTCCGTTATGCGTTAGTGACCATTAACCGTGAAACATGCATAAAACAAGGAAAGTTCGTTTTGGCGAATTGCTCATAACGGATTTTATGTAAAATAGAAATAAACAATTACGCAATGTTTTTGCAGTTTTTCTTGCGCTTTTGCGAATTGTTTTGAATAATGCAGCCTCGCGCGCACGCGAGGAAACCGAACAAGGGACGAACATGCAAGCGGACGAACTGAAAGAGTGTCTGAAAGAACTAGGCTGGAAGCAAAGCGACCTAGCCAGACGGCTGGAAATCTCTGTGGGCACGGTGTCACGCTGGGCCAATGGCGAGCCAATCCCCTCATACGTCGCCCAGTATCTGGGCCTTGTGCGTGATGTTGGTCGGCTGCATCGTCAGTACGTTGTGCCACCAGAGAAACCGCGATCAGAAACGAGAGCTGAAGCAATGGCGCGAACCTTGACTGAGGTAGGCGCTAGGGAGGGTTGATGCTACGTTTTTTTATCAAGGCGCAGCACGGCCGGTTGCCACGGAGGTGCGGGCTTCAGTGTTTCATGTGGCGCGCCCTGCACAGCCGTAACGGCAACAACAGGTTTGCCACGCCCATTGATGAAAAACGGTATCCCCATTTTTCGCAATTGCGTTATCTGTTTCCCCTTAAAGGCGAAGCCGGTAAGTTCGCGCAGCTCACCTGAGGAAAGAAAAAGGGACATGGATATGTAATTGGATTTTGTTCGCTTGGTTTGCTCGACTCTCGGGCCGCCTAGCTACGAAGTAAACGCCACCTGACGCGAAAAGATCAGGGAATGCGGGGACGGGCGGTGTTACGAGCACTACCCCTCCCCTAACCACAACGCAACCTTAGCGGAGGTAAGCATCATGGCTGCTTTGAATTCTAACATCACCACCCAACAAGCCCGCGAGGACCGGGCGATCTATCGAGCAATGGGCTTGCTGGAAAAACGCTTGCGCAAACCGGGCGAGGCTTTCAATGCACCGAGATCCACGCGGGATTTTTTGACACTTAATCTGGCCGGGTATGACCATGAAGTATTCTCTGCCCTGTGGCTGGACGCACAGAACCGCCTGATTGAGGCGGAGCACCTGTTCGCGGGCACACTTACGCAAACTAGTGTGTACCCGCGGGAAGTGCTAAAGCGCGCCCTGCATCACAATGCCGCCGCCGTGATCTTCGCGCACAACCACCCGAGCGGATGTGTAGAGCCTAGTACATCAGATAAGCTGCTTACCAACGCGCTCAAGCAAGCGCTAGGGCTGGTTGATGTGCGCGTGTTGGATCATTTTATTATTGCGGGAAGAGACACACTTTCATTTGCAGAAAAAGGTTTGCTGTAATAATCGAGTTTGCCACCCCTAGCCCGACGGGGCGAAAGGCGGACACCTTCACCGCTTGGGGTGGCGACCCTTGAAGGGTGCACTTTGAAGAGGTGCGCAATGACAGACATAGAGGCAAAGCGCGTCCGACTCGCACAGATTCGGGATCAGATAGCCCAATATGAAAACTGGTTTCATCCCGAGCCAGATGAGGTTGAGCATTTGATTTATCTTGCAGGCGAATGGGCGGCAATCGGAGAATCGGAAGTAAGCCAAGCTGAACTTACCAAGCATTGGCGCGATTCTGTATTCCCTTCATTGGTTAGGTTCTGCAAGGATGAACTTGGCAGACTGTCGGAATATTGCGAACGTCGCCAAGCTAACCATCTGCCGACCTTATCCAGCAACTTAATCTGGATCATTAAGCAATTGTGCCGCACCGATTCGATTGAAGAGGTCGAGGAATATTGCAAAGCCATCAATCACGTATACGTTGCTGACATACTCGCGCGCATCTTGCGTACAAGCTACTGTGCCATGCGTGCCCCAAGCTACCTTACCGATGCGGTCTTGCAGCAGCTTCGAGGTGACATACTTGAAATAATGGCACGCACCTATGCCGACATCATCGAAGTAATGCGCGAGTCCGCAAAGAGCAGGATACAGATAGGTCTCGCCCAGGTTGATAACACAAAAAAAGCCATGAACGCAGTTCGCAAACTCAGCGATGAGGACGAAGTGGAAATGAAGGCCAAGGGCTTGGCATTGCGTGAAAAACATCCAACCTGGAGCAACCAAGCAATCGCAACAGAATTGCACAAGGAGTATTCGTCACTTTCAGTTAGCAGCATTCGTCAACGCAAATGGCTAAAAGGTAATAACTGACAAAGCCATAGGTTTTGTCAGGCCCATGCAAATAGATTTCGCATCGCACTGCGCCCGATTGGACGCAGGCAACACCTAACAAAGGAGTTATGCGATGTCTAGTCAGCTACCAACAACCGGCTTTGTCCGGCTTCCTCAAGTTCTCTCTCACATCCCTGTCGGTCGCTCCACCTGGTGGGCCGGGGTTAAGTCTGGCAAATACCCCGCCCCCATCAAGCTTGGCGAGAACATCACCGCATGGAAGGCCGAGGATATTCACAAGCTGATTGCCGACCTTGCAGCGAAAGGCGGTGAAGCATGAGCGCCGAATACAACGCACACGAATCGGCGATTGCGTTGCTACTGGATGCGATCGAATCAGTTCGAGCAAATCGGGAGGTCGAAAATATTGGGACAGCTAATGCAATCTTGGCGGCCGCTCATGCCATTGTTGCCAAGCTGGACGCGATAGAGACGACGCACCTTGAGGCGATGCGCGATCAGCTAGAAAGCCTCGATTGTCTTGGTGCGCGATTCGATGTCAACGCCCCCGCACTGGTCCCGACTTCCCACGAAAGCGAGGTGATGTATCGCGCCCTTGAAGAGGATTACCTGCTTAACCACAAGGCCGCGAACATTGACGAAATGGACGCGGCCTTGCGCCGATTCAAACAGCTTTCGGGCTGCTGAACATGAGCGCCGCCCATATCAAGCAAGTGGCCGCCGCTGCCTTGTCGCGTTTCGATGACGTGATGTTGTGGCTGGGCCTATCCAGCGGAAAGAATCAGGGCCGCGAATATCTGCCGCTGAACCCGAAGCGCGGCGACCACAAGCCGGGCAGCTTCGCAATCAACCGCGACACCGGCAAATGGATGGACGGTGCGACCGGCGACAAGGGCGGCGATTTGGTGGCGCTGGCCGCGTGGGTGTGGAACACGAAGCAAGGCGAGGCCGCCGCACAACTCGGGGATAATCTAGGCATCCCTGCCCCACCGCAAAAACAGCACACCACAGCCCCAAAAGGTTCGGACAATACGAAGGCATCGCCAGCCCAGAAAAACACGCCCAGCGCCCCGCCTGACAAACCAGAAAAGCTATGCGTAATGCCCGTGCCAGACGATGCGCCACCCCCGCCCAAAGCACACGCACGACACGGCAAACCATCCGGCATGTGGGCCTATCGTGCGCCGGATGGCACGGTGATGTTCTATCACTGCCGCTTTGATCTGAAGCAGGAAAGCGAGCGCAAGCAATTCTCCCCGCTCACGCTGTGGCGCAATGCGTCCGGCAAATTGTCCTGGGAATGGAAAGCACCACCCGAGCCACGCCCATTGCTGGGCCTTGATGATCTTGCCAATAGACCGGATGCGGCTGTGTTCATAGTCGAGGGCGAAAAGGCCCGCGATGCTGCAGCGCAACTGCTGCCGGATTGCGTGGTGATGACTTGGCAAGGTGGCGCGCAAGCTGTAGGAAAAGCGGACTGGAAACCGCTGGCCGGGCGTGTGGTGCACCTGTGGCCTGATAACGACGAACCCGGCGAGCAGGCCATGCGCAAGGCGGCGGATATTCTGCACGGCGTGGGCGCTGCGTCGGTGCGCATGGTCAACTTGGGCACGCTGGAACAGCAGCCCTGTGCAGACGTTTGCACCCCGCTGGATAAAGGCGACGATGCCGCCGACCTGGTAAAGCGCGGCTGGACAAGCGAACACCTTGCGGCAGCGATGGCCGCTCCGGACTTCTTACAGGTGTGCGAATCGGCTCAGATTGCGCCCGCTGCCTCGGGTGCAAACACACCAGCTCAAGCGGAAGAAACAGCGGACAGGCTGCCGCACTTCCACTGCAACGAGCAGGGCGTGTGGTACTTCGGCAGGAACGAGCACGGTAACGACATGCCGCCGCTGTGGGTGTGTTCCAAGTTGGAGATTACCGCCACTACCCGCGATGCGAAGAACGAAAGCTGGGGTCGGTTGCTTGAGTTTGACGATCTGGACGGAACGCATCACGCATGGGCTATGCCGATGGAATTGCTTTCCGGAGATGGCAACGAATACCGCCGCACGCTGCTTTCGATGGGCTTGCAGATTGCCGCCTCCACCAAGGCACGCAACCTGCTGACGCAATACATCCAGACGGCGAAGATGGACAAGCGCGCCCGCTGTGTCGAGCGTACCGGCTGGCATGGCCGCGTGTTCGTAATGCCCGACCGCACCATCGGAGAGGATGAGGAGCGCATCCTGTTCCAGTCCGCCACGATCAAGCCCGGCACGTTCCAGCGAAAGGGCAAGCCAACAACCTGGCAAACGAACGTGGCCGCGTTGTGCGTGGGCAACTCTCGTTTGCTGTTCGCCGTGTCAACATCCTTCGCCGCCCCGCTGCTGCACCTCACCGGCATGGAATCGGGCGGCGTGCACCTGCGCGGCGATTCGAGCACCGGCAAAACCACAGCACTGCGCGCCGCCGCTTCGGTGTGGGGATCACCCGCCTACATGCAGCGATGGCGCGCTACCGATAACGGGCTTGAGGCGCTGGCTTCGCTGCATTCTGACTGCCTGCTGGTGCTGGACGAACTCAGCCAAGTGGATCCCAAAGCAGCAGGCGAAGCGGCCTACATGCTGGGCAACGGCAGCGGCAAGGCGCGGGCGAATCGGGACGGCGCGTTGCGCGATCCGGCGAGCTGGCGCGTGCTGTTTCTTTCCAGCGGCGAGGCTGGGCTGGCCGAACACATGGCCGAGGCGAAGAAGAAACCCAAGGCCGGGCAGGAAGTGCGCCTGCTGGATATTCCCGCCGATGCGGGCGCGGGCTTTGGCATGTTCGAGAATCTGCACAGCTACGCGAACGGCGCGACCTTCTCGAAGGCAATCACCGAGGCCACCGACAAGTATTACGGCACGGCCTCCCTTCCCTACCTTGAGAAACTAATCGAGCACGCAGACAAACTTCCCGACTGGATCAAGAAAGCCCAGCGGGATTTTGCGCATGCTCACGTTGAAGAGAAGGCAGGCGGACAGGTGCATCGCGCCGCCCAGCGCTTCGCATTGATCGGCGCAGCGGGCGAGCTGGCCGGCAAGTGGCAGATTACCGGCTGGCAACCTGGCGATGCGATGGCCGCCGCTGCAAGCTGCTTTAATGCATGGCTTGCGCAGCGTGGTGGCGCAGTCAATCTGGAAGAGTTGAACATGCTGGCACAGGTGCGCCGTTTCTTCGAGGCGCACGGCGAGGCGCGCTTTACCGATTGGGATAGGCCCGCGAGCGATACAGGCTCACACCCGCCGCGCACGATTCAGCGTGCTGGGTATCGCAAACATGCCCCTGCCTATGATGACGAAGGCAAGGCGATCTATCAGGAAGGCGGCGACCGCGCCACGCATACCGAGTATTACGTGTTCCCTGAGACCTTCAAGCAGGAGGTGTGCGGCGGATTCGATTATCGGACTGTGTGCCGCCTGCTGGTGCGGCATGGCGTGTTGATGCCTGACGGTAAGGGATTCACCCGCAAGGAACGGTTGCCGGGCGGTGAAGGGACGGCGCATGTGTTCCGCATCACTCACAAGGTGATGGAGGGCGGAGGAAATTAGCGAAGCGCCCAGCGTCGCGCGCGGTGGGTTGGCGGCAGTGATTTTATTCGCGCGCCGAAAATTGCCCGGAAGATTGGACGCGGATGGATGCGGCTGGCTGCTTTGTCCCGACTGTCCCGACTTCTCCCGAAAAAGTCGGGACAGCTCAAACCCAATAACGGCGGGCTGTCCCGACTGTCCCGAGTTGTCCCGACTGTTTTTAATATGAACCGAGTGCGAAATGGTAGTGCGAGAGCTGACGAATCGCCGCGATCTCGCATCACTTGGGCCGCCTGCTGCGGGATCGAATCGGGAGTCGCTGGCACCCACATAGGGAGGGGGGATTAAAAGTCTAGAGCTTCATGTCTCTAGACCGACGCTACAGTCACATTTTTACGTGCGGGAGTTTTGGGGGAGGGGGTGGGGTGTCTTGGGTGGGTAGCCTGATGACCGCCATGTTTGAGGAAGTCGAGCGTCAACAGCGCGGCCACCACAGGGCGCAGTTATTGATGTGTGCCTTTTGAGGTTATGATGGCGGCAAGGCTGGGAGCTTGACCGGTGCGCTTTGTTGGTAAATCTGTTGGTAAAAACCAAAAGCGAACAACTAAAAACCCCGCACCTATTGCCTTGCAGGCTGCTGTTCATAGTCTGTCGAGGACCAAACAGGTACTGAGCATGGCGACTACAGATAGCGATCCAGTCCCAATCACCCACCTCGACATCGTGCGAGTCGTAACGCTTTACGCAATCTTCGCAGGATTATGGATTCTGCTTTCGGACGAGATCATCGGCTGGGTATTCACTGCCCCACTCTCTTCCCACCTTGCACAAAGTTTAAAAGGTCTATTCTTCGTCGGCATCACATCCGCCCTACTCTACCTTCTGTTGAACAGGGGGCTGAAGCCCCAAGACGCCTCCAACACATTCAAACTCAAAGCTAGTCTGCTGCCTTGGCCGGCTTGGCAACTCTACCTATTGGCCGCGATCCTGCCACTGATAACGCTGCTGTTGCGAAACGACATCGCGCCCTTGTTCAATGATCGTCCGTTGATGATCTTGTTCATGCTACCCATTCTGGTTGCAGCCATCGTCGGCGGCCTAGGGCCTGGGTTGCTTGCCACGCTGATATCAGCCTTCGTACTAGAAATCTATGTCCTTAGCCCTCTCGATGAGCTTGAAGTGTTTCATACCGCGGACATGCTTCAACTTGGCATCCTTGTGATCAACGGTATTTTGGTGAGCCTGCTCAGCATGATGTTGCATCAAGCACGCTACCGGGCTGAACTGGCACGCAGTCAGGCAGAAAACGACCTAAGCAATCAGCAGCATCTTTCCATATTGTTGAACGCAATCACCGATGGCTCGACCGATGCGATCTTTGCCAAAGACCTGCAAGGGCGATACCTCTTGTTCAATCATGCTGCCGAGCAGTTCGTTGGCAAACCGGCCGCCGAAGTGCTTGGCAAAGACGACACCAGCCTCTTTCCACCTGAGAATGCCGCAATAGTCATGCAAGCCGATCAGCGTGTGATCGATGAGAACCACATCATCACCGATGAAGAAGAGCTGAGGACGACGGATGGCACCACCTTCTTCCTTGCCACCAAAGGCCCACTACATAATGCGAATGGCAAGGTGATCGGCATTTTCGGCATCTCGCGCGATATCACTTACCTAAAGAAGAATGAGCTGAAGATGCGCGAGCAGCGCGACTTCGCCGAGACCTTGATCGATACCGCGCGAGTCATTGTTCTAGTGCTCGACTGTGAGGGGCGCATCGTTCGCTTCAACCCCTATCTGGAGCAACTCAGTGGTTGGACGCTGGACGAAATGCAAGGTAGGGACTGGTTCGACAACTTCCTCCCCCCTGACAAGCGAGATGTTGATCGGAAAATTTTCAAGTCGGCGATTGATGACATCCAGACCAGCGGCAACATTGATAAGTTACTTACTCGCGATGGTGAATTAATTACCATCGAATGGTATGACAAGACGCTCAAGGATGCGGACGGAAAAACCACCGGATTGTTGGCGATCGGCATGAACATCACGCAGCGCATACAAGCTGAAGAGCAGATACACACTCTGGCCTTCTACGACAATCTGACCGGCCTGCCCAATCGCACCCTGCTGCTGGATCGTATAGGCATGATATTGCCGATTGCCATACGCCAGCGACGTCATGATGCCTTACTACTGATCAACATCGACCGCTTCAAAACAGTCAATGACGTCAGCGGACAAAACGTTGGTGACGAATTACTCAAAGCTGTCGGGGTAAGGTTGAGCGAGATCATGCGCGAAGGCGATGTATTGGCACGACTCTCAGGGGACGAATTCGCCATCCTGCTGCCAGACCTTTCCAAGCAGACACATGTTGCGGCGCACCAATCCATGCATGTGGCGGAAAAGATCAATTACAGCATGCGTGAACCGCTGAGACTAGGAGACGAAGAATTCGCACTCACTGTCAGCATCGGCATCGCGCTATTCCCCCTGCAAAGCGGTGATGATTCCGCCCTCGACATCCTGCGCCGCGCCAACACGGCATTGCACCAATCCAAGACCGCAGGTGGAGGAAATAGCTCACTGTTCGAACACAGCATGGACGAGATGACCAAGCAGCGCTTCCAGATCGAACGCGAACTACGCCAAGCCATCCCTGCCGGACAATTACGCTTGTACCTGCAACCGCAAGTGGATGCCTCCGGCAAGACCGTTGGTGCCGAAGCACTGGTGCGCTGGCAACATCCGGAACGCGGTCTGGTGGCTCCCGGCATGTTCATCCCAGTGGCTGAAGAATCCGACCTTATCATCGAGATTGGAGAATGGGTGATGGCTGAGGTATGCAAACTGCTCACGCATGAGGCATTACAAGGTCGCCCCTTCCGCATCGCGGTCAACATCAGTCCGCGCCAATTCCGACAGGCTGACTTCGTGAGCTGGGTAAAAGACTCACTCTCAGCCACAGGCGCAGAGCCTACACATCTGACCATCGAAGTGACTGAAGGTGTGGTGATCGACAACGTGGGAAGTGTGATCGCCAAGATGAATGAACTGGCAGTGTCCGGCATCCACTTCTCGGTGGATGATTTTGGCACCGGCTATTCTTCGTTGTCTTACCTGAAGCGCCTGCCCATCCACGAACTCAAGATAGACAAGACCTTTGTGCAGGATGCCCCCTCCGACCCGGACGGTGCTGCTTTGATCGATTCGATCCTGGCGGTTGCTAAGCACATGCACTTGAAGGTCGTAGCAGAAGGTGTGGAGACACAAGAACAGGCCGACTTCCTCAACCAGCGCGGAGACGTCATCCATCAAGGCTATCTATTCGGCCGTCCCGAGCCTGCTGAAAAAGTACTGGCGTCTCTATCTAACTAAACTACCGAAACACGCGCCGCTCCGGCAGTCATCTCACCAACCACTGCCGCTTGCGCAAAGCCTGCTGCACGGAAACCCGCCAACACAGCTTCCACGCCTTCCGGCGCGACCGATACCAGCAAGCCCCCGCTGGTCTGCGGATCGGCAACCAGTTGACGTTGCCATTCCGGCAGTCCTTCCGCGAAATCCACCTCGTGCCCGTAGCTCGCCAAATTGCGTGCGATGGCACCGGCTACGATGCCCTGCTGCACCAGTGGTAATGCCTCAGACAAAGTAGGGACCTGATCAAAGCGCACCGTTGCACCCAGATTGGAACCGCGACAGATCTCCAGCAGATGACCCAATAGACCAAACCCAGTCACATCGGTCAAAGCATGCACATCCGGCATCGCTGCCAGTTCGCTGCCCACGCGATTCAGCTTGGTCGTGGTCTCTATCATCTGGGCATATCCCGCTTCGCTCAGCATCTCTTTCTTCATCGCCGCAGCCAGCACACCAACCCCAAGGCCTTTGCCTAGGATCAATACATCACCCTCGCGTGCCGAACTGTTCTTCTTCACATGATCGGGATGGACGATGCCGAGCGCGACCAGTCCGTATATCGGTTCCGGCGCATCGATGGAATGGCCGCCCGCGATGGGGATACCAGCATCACGACAGACCGACTCACCACCTTCCAGAATTCGGCGGATGGTTTCCGGCTGCAACTTGTCGATAGGCATACCTACGATGGCCAGTGCCATGATGGGGGTGCCACCCATGGCATACACATCGGAGATGGCGTTGGTGGCCGCGATACGCCCGAAATCGAAGGCATCGTCGACGATAGGCATGAAGAAATCGGTGGTGGCGATGATCGCCTGCTGATCGTTCAAACGATAAACCGCCGCATCGTCACTGCTCTCGATCCCCACCAGCAGGTCGGGGAAAGGCATCGCATGTTTGTTCTTGCCAAGGATCTCCTGCAACAAGCCCGGAGCTATTTTGCAGCCGCATCCGCCGCCGTGCGACAATCGGGTCAATTTCACTTCAGACATCTTTACTCCTACCGCACATGTTATTCAAAACCGCGAACCTATCACAGCTCGCCTCATTTGACGAAATCATCGATGTGCGAACACCTGCAGAATTCGCGGACGATCACATCCCCGGTGCTATCAATTGTCCCGTACTGTCGAACGAAGAGCGCGTCACTGTCGGCACCTTGTACAAACAGGTTTCGCCTTTCGAAGCACGCAAGGTCGGTGCAGCGCTGATCTCTAGGAACATCGCCCATCATCTTGAAACACTCTTTATAGACAAACCTAAGTCTTGGAAGCCAATGATCTATTGCTGGCGCGGCGGACAGCGCAGCGGTGCGATGAGCATCATCATGGCCCAGGTCGGCTGGGCCGCGCACAAGCTGGAGGGTGGCTACAAGACCTATCGACGTGACGTACTGGACAAGTTGGAAACACTACCTGCCAGCTTCCGTTTCCGCGTCATCTGCGGCCCGACCGGTTCGGGGAAAAGTCGCTTGCTGGATGCGTTGACCGCAAAAGGCGCACAGGTGCTAGACCTTGAAGGACTGGCCAATCATCGCGGTTCAGTGTTGGGTAGCTTTCCATCGCAAGGCCAGCCATCACCCAAATCATTCGAGACAGCACTGGTGCAAGCCATGAGCAAGTTGGATCCGGCGCGCCCGGTGTTCATTGAAGCCGAAAGCAGCAAGATCGGCCGCCTCACCGTACCTTCAACCTTGATAACAGCCATGCACAGCAGTGAATGCGTATTGCTGGAAACCACGCGTGAAGCCCGCATCGCCTTGCTGATGGAGGAATATCAACACTTCATCAATGATCACGCGACGCTGATCAAGAAGATCGAGATCCTAAAGCCCTTCCACGGCGCAAAGAAGATCGAGCAATGGACGCAACTGATACAGGAAGGAAAGTTTGACACCTTTGTCGATGAGTTGCTGGCACTGCACTACGATCCAGGCTATTTGCGCTCACTCGGCAATCACTATGGCGATATGCAGAATGCCAAGTTGCTCTCACTGACAGATACCGCATCACCCACTATGCGACAGGCTGCAAGTGAACTGTTGCAAGCGGCTAGCATTTGACTAGCCCCCTCAGGGGCGGGCCTTGCATGGCTCATCCCTTAACCATACCGACTAAATCCAACTTTTAAAACATGGGTTTACTTGCGCTCCATCTTCATGATTAAGGCACTAAAATAGCTATATTCGATGCTTTAGTTTCAAAAAATAAGCTTTAGTATCCGATCATGCCACCAAGGTTTTTCTTATAGAGCCGTTAACTGCTACCCAATTTCAAGAAAAGAGGCTTGCATGCGCAATAACCAACCAGTCACCGGTCGTGAACATCCCTTCCCACAAGGGCAAACACTCATCTCCTACACGAACGCCAAGGGCCAGATAACCCGCGCCAACGATGCATTCGTAGAACTTTCAGGCTTCACGCGGGAAGAATTGATGGGGCAGCCGCACAACATCGTACGTCATCCGGATATGCCACCGGAAGCCTTCCGCGACATGTGGGACACCATCAAGAATGGCCGCCCTTGGACTGGCTTGGTGAAGAATCGTCGCAAGAATGGCGACCATTACTGGGTGCGCGCTTATGCTTCCCCATTGGCTGATGGATCAGGTTATGTGTCAGTACGTGTCGCCCCTTCTCGTCAGGATATAAGTGCCGCTGAAGGCTTATATGCCAAGATGCAAACAAACGACCACATCAAGTTGGATGAAGGTCAAGTCGTCCATCATTCTGTCTTCTCAAGTCTGACTTCTTTATTCAGCCATACGCGCATCGTCACTCGCATGTGGTTGCTTTCCCTCACCGGTTTGCTTGGATTCACCTTGGCCATTGGTCTGGGCTGGTACGGCATAGGCCAGACTGAGGCCAGCCTGAAGTCCGTGTATGAGGATAGAGCCATCCCCATGTATGACCTAGCGATGATCGATTCCAAGATTCGCGAAAACTATAACGACCTCACTCTATCCTTCCAGCATGATCCGACGAACCCCATCTCCACACTGCATGGTCACCCAGTCACCCAGCATCTGGATGCGGTCAACAAGCGCAAAGAAGAGATCAATGCTTTGTGGCAGAAGTACATGGCCACCTATCTGACCGAGGTAGAGAAGAAACTCGCTGGCGAAGTCGATAGCCGCCGTTCCGAATGGCAGAGCAAGATCGCTGAAACTGTCAATACCTTGAAGCAGAACAACTACAGTCGTGATGCCCTGCAAAACCTGCTCAAAGCCGGGCGTGAAGAGCGCATAGCTTTCCATGAGGCATTGGACAAGTTGATCGTATATCAGACCGATGTCGCGAAAACCGAGTACGAGAATGCCGTTCATAATTCAGAGCTGGATCATCTGCTCTTCACTATCCTGCTCGCTGTCGGCACTCTGGGTATGCTGTCGCAATCCTGGTCCATCATCCGCAGAGTCAGGAACGGACTTCAGGCTTCCATTGATGCTGCGAATTCAATCGCATCGGGAGACCTCACCAGACCGCTTCCCGCTGCAAGTAAGGACGAACTGGGTGATCTGGTTGCATCCTTATCAGTCATGCGCAACAACCTGCACGAATTGATCGCCAATGTACGAGAAGGCATCACCGCGCTGAACCAGACTTCTAGCAGCGTCTCAAAATCTGCACACAGCAGCTCAAAAGTGACAGAGATGCAATCCGAGGCCGCCTCTGGCATGGCCGCCGCGATGGAGGAACTATCTGTCTCCATCGATCAGGTCAGCGAACACGCCAAAGATGCGCATCAAGTCAGCCAGACTTCTAGCAAGCAGGCCAACGAAGGTGGCAGCATCATCCAAAGTACCGCCGGCGAAATGGAGAAGATCGCCACCGCGGTGAACAATGTCGCGGAAACCATTCGCAACTTGGAAGGTTACTCCGAGCAGATTTCCAGCATCGTCAACAGCATCCGTGAGATTGCCGACCAGACCAACCTGCTCGCCCTCAACGCAGCCATCGAAGCCGCTCGCGCCGGCGAGCAAGGTCGAGGTTTCGCAGTTGTTGCCGACGAAGTACGCAAATTGGCTGAACGTACTGCGATCTCGACCAAAGAGATCAGCGGCATGATTGGCAAGATCCAAGATGGCACCAAACTGGCTGCACAGGAGATGGACATCAGCGTCAAGCGCGTCAGTGAAGGTGTTGGATTGGCTCGTCAGGCCGGCACTTCGGTGAGCAGCATCAGCGAAGCAGCGCAGCATGCTGCCCGTGCCGTAGATGACATCACCTCAGCCATACAAGAACAGTCTCTGGCAGCACGCGACATCGCGGAGCGTATCGAAAAGATCGCCCGAGGTACCGAGGAGAACAGTTTGGCTTCGTCACAGACCGCTACATCTGCACAGCAGATGACAGAACTCAGCAAGCAACTGGACGAATTGGCTGCTCGTTTCCGTATCGCTTAAAGAAGCATCAGAAGAATGCCCGCCGCGAACCGGCGGGCTTTTTTACGCCCCGACTACCGGTACGCGCGGTGTCAGCGCGCACAGCAATTCGTAGCTGATGGTACCGGCAGCACGTGCAACCTCGTCGATCGGCATACCTTCACCCCACAGCACCACGCGACTGCCCACGCGCGCATCCGGCAATGCACTCAGATCGACACCCAGCATGTCCATCGACACCCGTCCCAAAGTCCGCGTGCGTTTTCCATCCACCAGAATAGGCGTACCGGTAGCCGCATGGCGCGGGTAACCATCGGCATAACCGCAAGCCACGGTTCCGATGCGCATGGCACGTTCCGCACAGAAGAAGGTGGCTCCGTAGCCGACCGCATCGCCCGCCTTGATCTCGCGCACCGAAATGATCTCACTGCTCAGCGTCATCACCGGCTGTAAGCCCAACGATTCCGCACTGACATCGGCGAATGGCGAACTG
Organism: Sideroxydans sp.; assembly: GCA_024636935.1. GTDB lineage: Bacteria > Pseudomonadota > Gammaproteobacteria > Burkholderiales > Gallionellaceae > Sideroxyarcus. Next base: position 229,932 of record JAGXGC010000004.1, read on the forward strand.
CCATAGAGCATGATGCCGGGACGCACCCAATCGCCATGCGCTACAGGATGACGCAGGATAGCCGCAGAGTTGGCCAGCGAACGAGGAAGTCGATGATTGGCGGTGAGTTGTTCGAACAGACTGAGTTGCGTCATTACACCGGGTGCCTCGTCAGCTAGTGCGAAGTGGGTCATCAACGTGACATCGCGCACTGCGCGATGCGACTTCAACCTTTCCATCACAGCGGGGAATTCCTGCGCCGAAAAACCAAGTCGATTCATGCCGCTATTGATCTTAAGCCACACCGAGAGCCCATTCTTGCGCGGGTATGCTTCCAGCCATTCGATCTGCTGATGATTGTGGATCACAGTCGTCAACTCGTATTCGGCCAGAAGCGGCAATTCCTCGCGAGAGAAGAACCCTTCCAGCAACAGGATAGGTTGGCGAAAACCGGCATCGCGTAATTGCACCGCATCACGCACCTCAAGCAAGGCAAATCCATCCGCCTCATGCAAAGCCTGTGCTGCCTGCAACAGACCGTGACCGTAAGCATTGGCTTTCACCACCGCCATCACGCGCGCGGAGGACGCACGACGCACCACGCGCAGATTGTTGCGCAATGCCGAAAGGTCTATGTGAGCTTGAATAGGGCGTGACATGGATGCTCTACAGTGGAGAAAAAGTGTTGCGAATGATAGCAGGCCTCTCTTTCCACCTGCCCCGAAAAGTGCTGTGAATATTCAGAATTTAACAATCCCGCAAGAAGTTTCATGTTATAAAACCGAGTCACTCCAACTTATATCCATCGTGAATCGCGGCTTCTACACCATCCTCGCAGCGCAGTTCTTCAGTGCGCTTGCCGACAATGCATTGCTGTTCGCCGCTATCGCACTACTGAAAGAACTCGCCTCACCCAACTGGCATACGCCGGTGCTGCAACAGTTCTTCATCTTCTCCTATATCCTGCTTGCCCCCTTCGTCGGTGCCTTCGCCGACTCGCTGCCCAAAGGGCGCGTGATGTTCATCAGCAACCTGATCAAGCTCACTGGCTGCATCGCCATGCTGTTCGGCATGCACCCCCTGCTCGCCTACGGCTTGGTCGGCTTGGGGGCGGCGACCTATTCGCCCGCGAAATACGGCATCCTGACCGAGTACCTACCGCCCGGCCAGTTGGTGAAGGCCAATAGCTGGATGGAAGGCCTCACCGTCGCCGCCATCGTGTTGGGCGCAGTGATAGGCGGCATCCTTATCTCGCCCACCATGTTCGGACCGATGGTCGAATCCATGCATGTCCCGCTGCTGGAGAGCGTCCCCAAGTTCGCTATCACCATCATCGTGCTGCTCTATGTGATCGCGGCCGTGTTCAACTTGTACATCCCGCGCGTTCCCATTGAACATAAACCGCTGAGCCGCAACCCCATCGCGCTCACCCAAGAATTTTGGCACTGCTTCAAACTGCTGTGGAAAGATCCGCTGGGTCAGGTCTCGCTTGCGGTCACCACACTGTTCTGGGGTGCAGGCGCGACGCTGCGCCTGTTGCTGATCGGCTGGGCGGCGGTGGCACTCAACTACGACATCGGCCAAGCCGCTCAACTCACCGCATGGTTCGCCATCGGCATCGCCATCGGCTCGGTGCTGGCCGCGCGCTACATCAAGCTTGAACATTCGGTGAACGTTCTGCCGGTCGGCATCGCCATGGGTTTTGCTGTGCTGCTGATGATTCCGATCAGCAATAGCATACTGGCAGTGCTGCTGCTGATCGCGATGGGGGCGATGGGCGGATTCTTCGTGGTGCCGATGAATGCATTGCTGCAACACCGTGGTCACCTGCTGATGGGTGCGGGTCGCTCCATCGCGGTGCAAAACTTCAACGAGAACATCAGCATCTTCGCCATGCTCGGACTTTACGCCTTGATGGAAAAGATGGAGCTGCACATCTTCTTCATCCTAGTGGTATTCGCGCTCATCCTCTCCGGCGCGATGAGCCTGCTGTACAAGAAACACCGCCACGACCAGGATAGCGGCGCGATGTGATTTGATGCGATAGCTGTTCGGCTATCGCTCAGTATCCCAATGCAAGACCCGTATTGTGACGCGGGTCGTTCGCACCGTAGTAACGATTGCCCCCCACCGCATTCCCTCCCAGCTTTGGCGCGCCAATTAGGATCGCCGTCACATGGTTGGCATAACCGGTATCACGGAAATTCTGCCCCCATGATTCCAGCACGCTGCGCGTATCAGGGCTGAGCGCGTAACGTTCGGTGAATGTCGTATCAGGCAACCACTGCTGGTGAAAGCGCGGCGCATCCACCGCTTCCTGAATATCCATTCCATAGTCGATCACGTTGATGATGGTCAGCATCACCGCGGTAATGATGCGACTTCCTCCCGGCGTCCCCACCACCATCAACGGCTTGCCGTCTTTGGTGACGATGGTCGGGCTCATCGAACTCAGCGGACGCTTGCCCGGCACAATCACATTCGCCTCCCCCTGCACCAACCCGTAGCTGTTAGGCACGCCCACCTTGACAGTGAAATCATCCATCTCATTGTTGAGCAGCACACCCGTGTTGGCTGCGGTGACTTTCGCGCCGAATGCACCATTCAGCGTATAGGTGACCGATACCGCATTACCCCACTTATCCACGATGGAGTAATGCGTGGTGTTGTCACCCTCATGAGGCGCGACACCGGGTTTGATCTGCATGGAGATGCCCGCCGTATCTTTTTCGATCTTCGCGCGTATCTGCGCGGCATACTTTTTATCAAGCAAGCGCGCCAGTGGATTGTTCACATAATCCGGATCACCCAGATAACTGTTGCGATCCACGTAGGCATGACGCATCGCCTCGATCTGATAGTGCACCGCCTGCGCGGAATGGAAACCCAACTCAGACAAAGGATAGGCTTCGAGGATGTTCAACATCTCACACATCGTCACCCCACCCGAACTCGGCGGCGGCGCAGAGACAATGCCGTAGCCGCGATATGTGCATTCGATGGGCGCAAGCTCGCGCGTCTGATATTGGTCGAGGTCCACCTGAGTGATGATGCCGCCGTTCGACTGACTGCTCGCCACCAGCGCCGCTGCCACCGGGCCTTTGTAAAAACCTTCACTACCGTGCTTGCTGATGAACTGCAAAGTGCGCGCCAAGTCTTTCTGCACCAGTCGCTGCCCGACTGTGTATGGTTGGCCGCGCTGTAGAAATATCGCAGCAGAAGGCGCGTCCTTTCGGAACGCCTGCGTCGCCATTCCCAACATATTGATATCACTTTGACCCAGCACGAATCCGCGTTGTGCCAGCGCAATCGCAGGAGCCAGCACTTTGCTGCGCGGCAGTGTGCCGTACTTCTCCAGCGCATACTGCATGCCGGAGACCGTACCCGGCACACCTACCGCCAGATGTCCGTCTGTGCTCGCACCCTGCACCACGTTACCGTTTCGGTCGAGATACATATCCGCTGTCGATGCCAATGGTGCTTTTTCACGAAAATCGAGAAAGGTCTTACGGCCGTCGGCCCGCATAAGTGTCATGAAGCCGCCGCCGCCCAGATTACCTGCCACCGGATACACCACTGCCAGCGCATATCCAACAGCCACACCGGCATCCACTGCATTACCGCCAGCCTTCAATACATCGATACCGACCTGTGTGGCCAGATGATGTGCCGTCACCACCATGCCGCTCTCTCCGGCAACCGGTGCCGGAGAGGCGGCCCATGCCTGGCAATGCAAGATAAGTGTTGCCGACAGCAGCAGTGATTTGGCGAGTAGTTGTACTTTCATGTCTTCACTCCAGAGTTTTGTATCCATGCACCTAAAGATTAGGCCTCGGCACAGATATATAGGCTTTTTTTTACCTTGATTGGATCCGGTAAAAATGCGAATGTACGCGCACCTTATCGGCAGGCAACGGAAAAATACCATGACACTGGACAAGCTCGATAGAAAGCATTTCACCCAAAACCAATATATCTTCTCCGAAGGGGATGAAGGTTGTTGTGCATACATCATCGAATCAGGTGAAGTGGAGATCATTCACAGCTTGGCCACAGGCGAGCAACGTTTGAGTCTGTTGCAACCCGGCGAATTGTTCGGCGAAGTCGCTTTGCTCGACCAGCACCCCCGCACCGCAAGTGCGCGCACCACCGCCGACACCATCTTGATCCGGATCGAACGGCAGCTCGTTCAGGAACTACTTGATCGCAGCGACCCCATCCTGCGCCACCTGCTGCAAGTCATTCTGGAACGCTTCCGCAACAACCCCGGACATGAATTCAGCGCCGCATCAACACGCGACCACAGCCCCGAAAGCGAAGCATCAAGAAGAGAATTACAAGGCGCTGCCACGCAAAAACTTGCGATGGCGCATGGCATCACGCGCGCCCTCAATCAGAACGAGTTTGAGATGTATTACCAACCGATCTGCAGCCTTAAAGACGACTGCGTGGCAGGTTTCGAGGCACTGATCCGTTGGCACCATCCGACTGAAGGATTGGTTCCGCCCATGGACTTCCTGTGGCTGGCCGAGCAGACCGGACAGATCCGCCAACTCGGTTTGTGGACGCTAGAACGGGCCTCGCGCGACTGGCCGCGACTGCGGGAGATGACCAAGCATGAGAACCCCTTCGTCAGTGTCAACCTGTCGGCACGTCAACTGACCGGCGATAACCTCGTGGACGATGTGATCGCCATCATCGCTCGTCATGAAATGCCACCTGAATCACTGAAGCTGGAATTGACAGAGACTGTGATGGTAGAACAGCCCGCACTTGCCATGAGTATCCTGAGCCGACTGATCGAACTGGGATTCAAACTGGCGCTGGATGACTACGGTACTGGCTATTCTGGATTGGACAACTTGCAACGTTATCCTATCGGCACCCTCAAATTGGATCGCGCCTTCGTCGCCCCCATGCTGACATCCAAACAAAGCATGGAGATCGTACGTTCTTCCATCGCGCTGGCGCACACTTTGGGCATGTCGGTCGTAGCTGAAGGTATCGAAACGCGCGAGACACGTGATGCGCTTGCAGAGCTGGGATGCGACTACGGACAGGGCTGGCTGTTCGGCAAACCCTTGCCGCTCAGCTGAGCAGCGCCCCTTCACAACTCACTTATCCCGATAGAACTTCCAGATGTTCTTGCCGCTGTGCTTGGCGACATACATCGCTTCGTCAGCCTGTTTGACCAATTCCCGCGATTCAGACGCATCATCCGGGAACAGAGAAATGCCTATGCTTGCGCCGACTTTGGCAGCCTGACCCGCCAGATCGAACGGCTCAGCCAACACCTTCACCAGCTTTTCAGCCAGAAGCCCCGCACTTTCGGCATTGTCGATACTTTGCAGCAACACGATGAATTCGTCACCACCCAGTCGCGCCACAGTATCCGAATCGCGAACCGACTGTTTAAAGCGCTCCGACACACCCTTTAGCAGCAGATCGCCAGCCTCATGCCCCAGCGTATCGTTGATCTGCTTGAAGCCGTCCAGATCAACGAACAGTACCGCGAGCATGCTCTTGTTCCGCATCGACAGGGCGACTGAATGATCCAGTATGTTCAGGAAGGAAGCTCGATTGGGCAGATTGGTCAGATAGTCAAAGTGCGCCAGATGAGCAATACGATCCTCTGCCTCTTTGCGTTCGGTGATGTCACGCACGATACCGATGAAATAGCTCTGGCCGCCCAGCGACATCTCGGACGCGGACAACTCCATGGGAAAGGTTGCGCCGTCCTTGCGCACTGCCAACACCTCACGACCGCGCACCCCGAGCACTCGTTTTTCCTGACTATGCACATAGCGATGCAGATAGCCGTCATGCGCACTGCGTTCCGGTTCGGGCATCAATAGCTTCACGTTTTTCCCTGCCACCTCCTGTGAGGTATAGCCAAAGATACGTTCAGCGGCAGGATTGAAACCTTGTATCAAGCCCGACTCATCGATGGTGATAATGCCATCCATCACGTTATGGATGATGGCCTGCAACTGATCCTGACTCTTTTCCAGCTCTACCTTGATTTGCTTCAGATTGGTGACCATCTGCCAGAACAACTTCACCTCGGCTCCACTGGTCACTCGGTAATCGCCGAACACCTCGCGGGCGATTTCGGCCACGGCATCATCGTGAGACAAGTTGTAGATGATGCAGTCTGAATATTCTTTGCAGGCCTGCAAGGCGGTTTCAGCATCGGTGTAAGTGGGAATATCGTACTTACGGGCCAATTCAAAACCTGGGGCATCCGGATTGGTGTCCACGATGGCAACCACACTGGCCATATTGTCTTCCATGAACATCTCAAGCAATGCAGTGCCGCCCCGACCTGCGCCGATGATCAGCACCGGTTGACCGGAAATGATTCGTGAAGTCATACCTCCTCCTTAAGCTCTTACTCTTACTATTATTATTTTTAGTAGCTCAAATCATTGAGAAACATGACGAGCAGGTGGAATCCTACATCAGTAGGTCCAATATCTGAAAACTTATGTACAGCGCCTTGCCATTTCTTTCTTCCAACACATGGTAGCCACCATGTTTTCTGATTATCATGATCACGTCAGCAACACCCACAAGGAGAACACCATGCGCCCCCATATCGCCGTTATCCTTACCGCCACTCTTCTGCTGTGTGCATGTAATCGCAACGACACACCGCCACCCGCACCAAAACTTTTCGAAGAACAGCGCGACGCGCTAGATAAAGCGAAAGAAGTCGGTGCGATGCAACTTGAAGCAGCCGAACAGCAACGCAAGACGATGGAGCAGCAGGCCCAGTGATCAGGGCACGATCATGAGCGAATCACTCAGTCTGACCCGTGCCGCAAGATTGATCGGCATACCCCGTGCCGAATTGCAACGCAAGATCAAACTCGGCGAGATGGTCGCGCACGACGGCAGAGTGACCGTCAGCAACCTGCTGGCCTGCTACCCCGATGCGCAACTGGAAGATACTGCCGAAACGCATCGCATCGCCCTGATCAAGGAACGCGCCTTTGGCAAACGTGTGTTCGAACGTGCCCTGCCTGAACCCGAGGTGCTGGCCGCGCGCATCACCGATCTGGGCAAGACACTCGCCACCAGTCAGGCACAAGTGGATAGATTCAACGACCTGCTGAGCAAGCTGTGGGACAAGCTCGACGACACGCCCGACATATCAATAACGGAATTAAAGAAATGGCTAGAACAGGAGGTCGAATTGGCGACTGAACCCGGCTTCATCAATCCCCTCGCAATCAAAGACAACATCCTGCGCGTGATGACGGCACAAGTGACGATACTGCCCAGCAAACACGACTTCATGGTCGAAGGACACGACTCTATGCTGGAAGCCGCCATGCGCGCCGGCATCCCGCTCAACTACGGCTGCAGCGGGGGAAACTGTGGCCTGTGCAAAGCGAAAGTGGTGTCCGGCGAGATACGCAAGACACGCAACCATGACTTCATCATCCCCGAAGCGGAGAAACACGCGGGCTATGTCCTGCTATGCAGCAACACCGCCGTCAGCGATGTGGTGATCGAAGCAGCGGTGGCGGACAGCGTGCAGGACATCCCCTTCCAGCAGATCGAAGCGCATGTAAAAGCCACTGGTCTCATCAATGACGATGTTCTGCTGCTGCATCTGCAGACACCGCGCACCAAGCGGCTGCGCTTTCTCGCCGGCCAAGGCATCACCCTTCGGCTGGGGCGATCTTTCAGCGCCGTGCTGCCCATCGCCAGTTGCCCATGCGATGACCGCAACCTGCTGTTCCACATCCAGCGCCAGCCCGGCAACCTGTTCTCGGACTACGCCTTCGACAAACTAAAAATGTATGAAATGGTCGAGATAGAAGGCCCGCAGGGCGAATTCATCCTGCATGAAAAGTCACCGCGCTCGCAGTATTTCTTCGCTTTCGATTGCGGCTTTGCACCCATCAAGAGCCTGATCGAGCACGCCATGTCACTGGAAGTGGAGAACATCCATCTGCACTGGATCGGTTCCAGCAAACAGCATATCTACCTGCCCAACATCGCCCACGCCTGGGACGATGCGCTGGACAATTTCACCTACCACGAACATATCGCAGGCTTCGACCTGCGCAGCATGAGCGGCAAACGCGACGAGACGCTTAGCAAACTCCTACAGGAGATCCTGACCGCTGATGAGAACATGCTGCAAGGTGACATCTACATCGCCGGCCCCGAGGATGCGGTGAATGTGGCGGAACATTTCTTCACAGAATATGGATTACCAAAGACCCGAGTGTCCGCGTCTCGCGTAAAATGACTCCCGTCGCGCCAACGGTGCGTGCTCAAATTTCTGGAGGGTGTCTCGATGGGTCTTGTTTCCTGGCTGGTGTACGGTGTGCTGTGCATGCTTGCGGAGTTCCTTTACGGCTCCATGTATCTGTTCGCGATCGGATTGGCTTTCGCCTATCCCGCCCTCGCCGAATACAACGGTGCTGATTTGAGCATGCAACTGGCTGCTCTCGGCGCCGGCGCAGTCATCCACTCGCTGATCGTGTTCGGCATCCGTTCACTCAAAGGCTCCGGTGCACCCGCCAAGGCACCTGCTGACGTGGGAGACAAAGTCGAAGTGATCGAATGGCTGGACGAATGCAGCGCCCGCGTCACCTATCGCGGCAAAGAATGGCAAGCAGACAAGTTCGACAGCCGTATGCCCGATGCCATGCAAGGCACCATCCATTCTGTACAAGGTAGCCGTCTCGTCATCACCACCGAAAAAGCCGCTGAAGCTTAATCGGCCGCCGCGTCTTCATGCACACACTTGAATCTTTGCGCGCCGGCAAACTGTCCGACGTACAGCGTCTGGACCTGTCCTGTGGATTGAGTGAATTCCCGCGGGAGATATTCGAGTTGGCCGACTCGCTGGAGATCCTCAACCTCTCCGGCAACGCACTGAGCACCTTGCCCGATGATCTGCCGCGCCTGCACAAGCTGCGCGTCATCTTCTGTTCCGACAATCGATTCACGCATGTACCGGAAGTGCTGGGCCGCTGCACCGAACTGGAAATGATCAGCTTCAAAGCCAATCAGATAGAAACGCTCTCCGCCGCAGCCCTGCCACCTAAGCTGCGCTGGCTCATCCTCACCGACAATCGCTTGCGCGAACTGCCGCCGGAACTTGGTCGCTGCTCACGCATGCAAAAACTCATGCTGGCAGGCAATCAGTTGCTGCAGTTGCCGGAGGAGCTGGTGGCATGCCGCAATCTGGAACTGTTGCGCATCGCAGCCAACCGCTTCGAACACCTGCCAGACTGGCTGTTCGATATGCCGCGACTGGCATGGCTGGCCTGTTCCGGCAATCCGTGCAGCGACATCCACGAAGCTGCCGCACTGGAACATCTGCACATCACGCCCGTCGAATGGCATCAGTTGGAGATGCATCACCAGCTGGGCGAAGGCGCTTCCGGCGTGATCCATCGCGCACATCACCAAGATAGTAACCAAGCCGTCGCGGTGAAGATGTTCAAAGGTGCGCTCACCAGCGACGGCCTGCCGCGTAGCGAAAAAGCGGCCAGCATCGCCGCCGGAAAACATCCGGGATTAATTCCCATCATCGGAAAGATCAGCGAGCATCCCGAGCAGACGCCGGGACTGGCAATGTCACTCATAGATCCCAGCTTCCGCAACCTCGCCGCGCCGCCCAGTCTCGCCTCGTGCACACGCGACATCTATGCGGACGAGTTGCGCTTTTCGCTGCCGGTCGCGCTCAACATCGCCTTTGGCATCGCCGCCGTAGCTGAACACTTGCATGCTCAAGGCATCATGCATGGAGATCTGTATGCGCATAACATCCTGTGGGATGACGCAGGCGACTGCCTACTGGGCGATTTTGGTGCCGCCTCATTCCTGCCACCGGATACACAACAAGCCGAGGCCATGCAGCGCATCGAAGTACGCGCCTTCGCCTGCCTGTTGGAAGAGTTGATAACTCGATGCAAAACTGCATCGAATAACACAGCGCCTCTCAACGCCATGCATGCTTTGCAACAGCGATGTGACAGCAAACATGTCAGCAGCAGACCCTTATTCGCCGAAATCCATCGCACACTTGGAAAAATTGAACGACGGATCACGATAAAGAAAACTGCGCCAAGCAAAGACGAGATCGCACTAATGGAACCCTTCGTCGGCCTGTCACTGGAACACATCCATGTACCGACCACACCAGAAGGCTACGCATCTGCCACCGCAGAGATCATGGCAGCAGGTATCGTCGGCTTCGACACTGAATCCAAACCCACCTTCGCCGTCGGCGATGTGAGCGACGGACCGCACGTGGTGCAGTTCGCCTTGCACGACAAAGCCTATCTGTTCCAGACGCACCGCAAAGACTGCTATCCCTTCCTGATCGAGATGCTGCAGTCACCACAGCTACTCAAGATCGGCTTCGGCCTCAGCTCGGACGGCAAGCACATCAAATCCAAACTGGGCATAAAACCCGGCGCACTGGTCGATCTAAATCAGGTGTTCAGCAAGGATGGTTTTCAAAAAGAGATGGGGGTAAGGAGTGCTGTCGCGCAATTGTTCAAACAACGCTTCATCAAATCGCGCAAGGTCACCACTTCCAACTGGGCGCTGCACGAACTGAATGATCAGCAGATGTTGTACGCAGCGAACGATGCCTATGCCGCGTTGATGGTATTGGAAGCGTTGAAACTGCCGCGCGAAGCCTTGCCGGTGATGTACGCCGATTCCGCCAACTGAAACTTCATGCAGCGGCACGCTTCTGTTTGAGGTTGTGCATCGCGTCGACGGCAATCTCGCGCACTTCCTCGTGTGCATCATGCAGACACTCTTCCACATAGACCTTGGCTGCCGCACTACCGCTCAGGCCCAACAGATGGCAGGCATCGGCCCGCACTCGATGATCCGCATGACGGCTCAGTTCAGCCAGATCTGGCAGCAAGGCCTGCAATGCGGGTGAGTAAGCATACGATTCCAGCAAAGCACTGACACCGAGCCGCACTTCCAGATTGGCCGACGGGTCCGCCACGATGGACAACAAGGGTTTCAGTCGCAGGGTATTGGCATGGATGAAGGCGCTGGCCTGCACATAGCCACCTTCAGAAAGTAGATGCGCGACGTAGTGCGCCGTGCCCTCCTCACCATGCGCCCAGTCAGCCCATTGCCGCAACTCGCCCAGACTATACGCACCGGTAAGCGTGAACACGCCCAACTTCAACCAGGGTGCGGTGCGCACCTCATATTGCTGCGCCAACTCCGGCTGTGCACTGGCATCCACCACACGCAGATTCCCCACCTGCCCCTCCTGCTGCAAGGTGTGCAAGGCAAGCTTCACCGTCGCACAGTGCGGACAGCTAGGCGTCACGAACAGCAATGCATCGGGTGGATAGTTGGTCATGGTAGCCAGTCACTCAATGTATGTTCCGTCCAGCGCCACAGCGCATCGTCTAGCTCATGATCGGCGGCGAGTGCGGAACATTGTGTCTCACGACAATCGTCGAAATAACGCCCTGTCACACCCTGCACCTCAGACGAGGTCGCCAGATAGACCGAAGTATGCGCACCGTTCGCCAGCGTATCGCCCTTCATGTTGAAGCCGGTGTGCAAAAGCTTGGTATCGATCACGCCCGGATGCAGGCTGTTCGAACATAACCATGTCTCGCGATGTGCCAGCGCATTGGCAAACAAAGTGTCGGCCAGTTTGGAATTGGCGTAGGCGCTATAGGCATCGAACTCGCGTTCGGCATTGAAGTTATCGAACTCGATACGGCCACTTTGATGCGCGACCGAACTCACTGTCACCACCCGCGGATCGGCAGACGGCTTCAGCACCGGCAGCAACCAGCGCGTCAGCACGAACGGCGCAAAGTAATTCACCGCCATCGTCATCTCGAAACCATCCGCTGACAATTGTCGTGCCGGCATATAGACCCCTGCGTTGTGCAACAGCACATCCAACCTGGGCAAACGTGCATTCAGCTCCTGCGCCATCTGCACTACTTTCCCCAAGTCAGCCAGATCGGCACAGGCAGTTTGTAATTGCGCATTCGGCACCGACTGCCGCACTTTATCCGCTGCCAGCATTGCCTTCTCCGCATCACGACCATGCAACACCACCTCATGCCCAAGACGCGCCAGTTGCAGCGCCGTCTCCAGACCGATGCCATCGGTCGCACCCGTGACCAGTATCGTACTCATGCATCACCCCGCACTTCGAAATCAGAATAACTGCCACCACCAGGCTCAACATCGATACGCGACACCTGCGCAAACTCCGGCCCGATATGCGCCCATGTTACCAGTGCATCCACAGCATCGGCATCACCCTGCACCATCGCCTCCACCGTACCGTCGCCAAGGTTGCGCGTCCAGCCATTCACACCCAGCTTCCCCGCTTCGCGCCGCATCGAATCGCGATACCACACACCCTGCACACGACCATGCATCACCAGATGCAACGTCTTCAAACCCTCACTCATCTCACTCCCCCTGCACTGTCACCACGATGTTACGACTGCCGCCGTGATTACGATGCTCGCACAGATAAATGCCCTGCCAAGTCCCCAGCATCAAACGTCCACCGCTAACAGGGATGTTCACACTCGCCCCCAGCAGACTGGATTTTATATGCGCAGGCATATCATCTGCACCTTCGTCCTGATGCCGGTAGTAAGGCTCGTCCTCACGCACAGCGCGATTGAACCAGCTCTCAAAATCCTGCCGCACTGTCGGATCGGCGTTCTCGTTCAGCGTCAGCGACGCCGAGGTATGCTGAATGAACACATTCATCAGCCCTATCTTGAATTCACGCAACTCCGGCAGTGCACGCAGCACTTCATCTGTCACCAGATGAAAGCCGCGAGGACGAGGTTGCAGTCGGATCTCTTTCTGTAGCCACATAGTAAAAAACCTGAAATAACAATCGGATCGCTGCTTCATGTAATATCCGCGCGACGGAAGTCAGCCGCATAGTGAAAAGGCTATCTCTTCCCGGCGTCGATTACAACGCAAAACATAAAACCAATAACCGCATGATGATCAGTTTTTTTCCAACCAAGCCAAACATGCAAGTGCGCGCAGAGCAGATCCGCATGCTCTATGCACAAGGCAATACCATCCAGCTGCTGGGCATTCTCACCGGCATCATTGCTGTCAGTGTGTTCTGGGGACAAGCCGATCACGACATGCTGATATTGTGGTTGTCAGCGCATATCATCGTTTCTCTAGTGCGCCTTGGCATCAATGCACAGTTCGCACGCCAGCAACCTTCCGATCCCCGCTCAATGCAAAGGTGGGCCAACCTGTATGTGGCCGGCACGTTCATCTCGGGCTTGATCTGGGCCTGCCTGTGTTTGTTCTACGAAGCATCATGGCCAGCCCCCTACCAGCTCACACTTTTCGCCATATACACTGGGATCATTTCCGCGTCATATAGCACCCACAGCCCTTATTTCATCGCCTATATCGCCTTCTATCTGCCGCCGGCCGGCTTCCTCACATACACCCTGCTACAGCAACCAGAGGAAGGCTATACGGCTCTCGCCATACTGGTCTCCATCTATATCGTGGTGATGTACATTTCCGCTTTTAAATACCATCGCAGCGTCACGCGTCTGCTCGAGGTACATTTCGAAAACCAGCGACTCTCAAATGAACTATCCGCCTCCAACCAGCGACTCAGTTCACTGGCCGATACAGACGAACTGACCGGACTCTTCAATCGTCGCTCGATGTTCAACCGCTTGAGAGGCGAATGGAATCGCCACTACCGCAGCCGTACCATGCTCTCGCTGCTGTATATCGATCTGGATTGTTTCAAGCAGTACAACGACACCTATGGACACGAAGCCGGCGACCAGTGTCTGATCAGGATCTCCAAACTGCTGCACAACCATGCGCTGCGCTCCAGCGACATGGCCGCCCGTTTCGGCGGCGAAGAGTTCGCCCTGATTCTGCCCGAGACCTCCAAGAAAGACGCCGAAAATATCGCCGCCTCCATCATTGATGATCTTGCACTCTTGCATATCCCGCATACCGGCTCAACAGTCACCGATCACGTCACGGTGAGCATAGGCATCGCCGGTTTGATACCGGATGAACCGGACAATGATTCCGAATTGAGAGAGCTCGCAGACCAGATGTTATATGAGGCCAAGCACGCAGGTAGAAACCGGCTTGTTTCTGCCCCAGACGTCTCTCTTCAAAAAACCTCTGCCGCCTCCTAGTTGTCATTGACTTACAGCTCAAGCTGGCGCAACACTCAGCAACTGATGACGTTGCACCATCTCACAACAAGGAGTCTCACATGGCCGCCTGGCTCATTCCCGTCATAAAATCCATACTGCCGCATGTCGGCACCATCATCTCGGCAGCGGCCCCCGTGTTCACACGCAAGAGCGGTGATACCGCCACGCTTCAGCAACAGGTCACCGAACTGCAAAGCGCCGCCTCGGCCAATGATGCGCATATCAAAGACCTCGCCGCACAGATGCAACTTGCTATCGAAGCGCTGGAGAAAGGCACCAAGCTTGCACAAAGAGCTTATCGGCATGCCATGTTGCTCGGCATCTCCGCGTTCATCATTTCACTCACTGCATTGAGTTTGGTGCTACTCAACTGAGCAAAGAGAGATGGGAATGAAAAGTGTCTACGAAGCCTCCAGTGGACTGGACGGCCACATGATCCTGAACCTGCTTGAGCAGTACCGCATCGCCGGACGTATCGAAGGCGAGCACCTGCAAGGCGGCATGGGTGAATTGCAAGCGTTGGGATTCGTGCGCGTGATGGTGAATGAAGACGATTACGATCAAGCCAAGCAGATCATCCGAGAATGGGAAGCGCTACAGCCACCGGATGAGACGAACACGCCAGTGCCGCGCGACACGATGGGCATCCAATTGTTCTTCGCGGGCGTGATCATCGGCGCAGCATTGATGTACTGGTTACTCAAAACTACCGCCGGCTGAAACTCAAGCCAGCGGTAAGCTCACCTCGAAACACGCTCCACCCGTTTGGCCGGACACACAGCGCACATTGCCACCGTGACGTTGCGCGATCTGCCGCACCAGCGCCAACCCCAGACCGTAGCTGCCTTCCTTCTCGCGACTACCCGCCGGACGATAGAAGGGCTCGAAGATGCGCTCGCGTTCTTCCTCTGGAATACCCTTGCCGTTGTCGCACACCTGGATCACCACCTGCCCCGCCTCCTTGCGCAGACTGGCTTGCACCTCATCACCGCCATGTCGCCGCGCGTTCTCCAACAGGTTGCGCAACAAGCGACGCAGCAAGCGATCATCACCGCGGATGTTCATCGGTACGGCTTCGCATTGCGCATCGCTACGCGCGCATTCCTCAGCCAACAAGGCAGCCAGATCGATGTCATCCGTATGCAGCGGTTCGCGCGATGAATCCAATCGGCTCGCCAACAAGATCTCTTCGATCAACTGATCAAGCTCGCTGATGTTCTGCTTCATCTCCGCCTGCAACTCGGGGATGGGGCGCTCGGCCTGCATCTCCAACGCCAAACGGATGCGCGTCAACGGAGAGCGCAGTTCGTGCGAAGCATTCGCCAACAACTGTTTATGGGCCAGCAACAAAGATTCGATGCGCTCCGCCGCCTGATTGAAACTAGTCGCCAGCGAAGCGACTTCGTCACAACCTTTTGCCTCCACGCGCGTCTTGAAATCGCCTTCGCCCAAAGCTTCCACCGCCTGCTTCAAACCTTCCAATCGTTTGGTCAAACGTCGTGTCATCGGATAAGCCACCACCGCCACCACCAGACCGATCAACAACAAAGTGAGGAAGATCGGCAACGGCGGACGCGGCCTGTCATGCGGCGGCTGTGCCAACAGCCAGCGACCGTCCGGCAATTGCATCACCCAGGCTGATTGATGGTCGGACCTATGCAGCCATTCATTCTCTTGCGCGTTCGGGCCGGGCGGCCTCAACCGTCTTCCGGTATGCGCCAACAGTTCCCGGTCGGCGGAATACAAAGACAGACGCGGTAACGCCGGCCGCGCCAACCGCTCCAACACCTCTTGCTGCTGCGCACGCGGTGCATCAGCCGGCGGCAAGGCCATCACAATCACATCGCGCACGGTTTCGAATATCTGGTTCTGCGGCGAGTTCTTGCCTTGGTAATGCCAGAACGTCGCGACCAACACCACCAGCAATACCAAGCTGGCGACCACGCCCATATAGATCTGGAAATAAAGCTTCCTCATGCTGCGTCCCCTTCCCCATCCTGACTGCGTGCGAACACATAGCCCGCACCGCGCAGCGTGATGATGCGGCGCGGATGTTTGGGGTCGTCTTCGATGGCCGCACGGATGCGCGAGATATGTACGTCGATAGAACGGTCGAAGGCTTCCAATGGTTCGCCCTTCACCGCATCCAGCAACTGTTCGCGACTCATCACCCGCCCCGGCTTCTCGGCCAGCGCCAGCAACAGATCGTATTGATAGGAGGTCATCTCGCATGCCTTGCCATCCACACGCACCAGACGTGCCGCACGGTCTATCTCCAACCGACCGAAGCGCAATACATCGCCACCCGCCGTTTTGCCGCGTCGCAGGATGGCCTTTAAACGCGCCAACAACTCGCGCGGCTCGAAAGGCTTGGGCAGGTAATCATCCGCACCCATCTCCAGCCCGACGATGCGATCCATCGCCTCTCCGCGCGCAGTCAGCATCAGCACCGGAATATCGGAGAACGCACGCAACTGACGGCACGCATCCAGCCCGTCACCATCCGGCAACATCAAGTCCAACACCAGCGCATCGTAGTCGGTCTGCTTCAAGGCTTGCAGGCCGGGTGCGATGGCGTGACGCGCATCGACGCGATAACCCGCGGCACCCAGATATTGCTGCAACATGCCGCACAGGCGTTCGTCGTCGTCGATGATGAGGATGTGGTGATTCATGCGTCGCTCCATAAAACTTGCCCCGCATCATACCAAGCGATGCGAGACAAAATTCAGCTCGATTATTTTTACCGTCATTCCGGCGTAGGCCGGAATCCAGTTAAGAAAACATCCCCTGCGCAGCAGGACTACATCATGCCTTTGTCCGCTTCGCTGGATGTTCGTTTGGGCTGGATTCCGGCCTGCGCCGGAATGACGGATTAATGAATGATCAGGCTCTGCTTACTCGCGGTTCTTCTTCGAATGACGCTGCTCCATCTTTTCCATCTTCGCAGCCAACTGTGCACGCTGCTCCGGCGTCAACACTTCAGCCACCGCCAGCATGGTCGAAGTCATCTGCTTGCTCGCCTCATCTGCCAGCTTGATCTGCTCGGCACGCATGGTTTCGATAGCGGCCTTGTCCAGCGTCGCTGCCGACATCAGTTTGCGCATCTGGATGTGGTTGTCACGCATCTGCTTGGCCAGCGGTGCGCCCTTCTCCAACGAAGCCTTCACGATGGCGGAAGCTTTCTCTTTCTGTGCATCGCTAGCATCCACTTCTTTCAACATGCGTTCCATACGCTTGCCGGCGAACTTTCCCATACGCTCTGCATCCATTGGCTTGCCAGACATGAATGCCTCAGGTCCGCCGTGGCCCATGCCACGCTCACAAGCCATCACTTGGCCGGAGAAGAATCCGATACCGAATACAGCCAACAAGCCGATCACGCGAGCCACACGATGACCGCGATGGCCGTGGCAATGATGGTCATGACTGCCGTTGCAACCACGCTTAACTTCGTTGTTCGTATCTGTAGTGTTTTGCTCGCTCATGTCTTTCTCCTTGATCGTTTGATACCGCACCATGTGTAGCGGCTGGATGTCACTTTATGCGCGAGCCGTTGCCCGGATGTGTGGCGAAGGTAAAGATTTGTGAAGCTAGTGCCACTCGGTCGCATCAATGTCGGCACCTCACTGCTGCGGCAACCGTTGCGCTAGCGTAAGATTGCGCTTAACCCCCACGCATGAATCCGCTGTGACAAGAAAGCCCCCATTGAACGCACCCACCCTGCCCTCCACCGAACGCGGCACCCACATCGCCCTGATCTTCGCACTCGTATCCGAACGCCTCGCCATCCACTATGAACATGGCGTATGGATGACCGAAGCTCAAGGCGCCACGCTCGCCGCTGACTGGCTCGCCCGCTCAAAACTCAGCCTGCCGCTGAAACTGCGCAAACACCTTTCCGCGCTGAGCGATCAGGTGGCGAAACAGATCGTCACCACCACCAGCCGCGAGACTGGGCTCATCATCAGCCATGAGATGCAGGAATCGCTGGACACACGCTACGAATCGGAGATCGGCCAGTCCATCATGGTCGAGTGCGAACGCATGCTGGATGAACAGCCGCCGGAGCATGCGGCATGAGCCTGCACTACGACATGCCGCTATTCCGTCCGCCCTCCGAGGGCGACAACCTCATCATCCAGGCCACACTGGGGTGCAGCTTCAACCAGTGCAGCTTCTGCGCCATGTATCGCAGCAAAGACTATGTCGAACGCCCGCTGCATGAAGTCATCGCTGATATCCGCCAAGCCGCCGCCGACTGGCCGGATGCACAGCGCGTGTTCCTCGCCGATGGTGATGCGTTGGCACTACCCACCGAACATCTGCTCTCCATCCTTAACGAACTGGCCTCTGCCCTGCCGCGCCTGACGCGCGTCTCCTGCTATGCCACGCCCGGCAACATCGCACGCAAGAGCGCCGAAGAACTGGTGCAGTTACGCGAACAGAAACTCAACCAGCTCTACTTCGGCATCGAATCCGGCTCCGACCTCATGCTGAAGAAGATCACCAAGGGCGCGACGCAAAAGCGCATGGCCGAGGTGCTGCAAAAAGCCAAAGACAGCGGCATGAAAGTCTCCGCCACCGTCATCCTCGGTCTCGGTGGCACACAACACAGCAACGAACACATAGACGGCACCATCGCCCTGCTCAACAGCGCGCCCGTCACCTACCTCTCCACGCTGCAACTGTATCTGGACGAAAGCGTGGAAGCAGAGTTCCACCGCAAGTTCGGCGAACCGTTCCAAATGCCGGACGACCTCGCGATATTGAAAGAACAAGAGCGCCTCATCAGCGGCCTCACCCCGCCGCAGCCCGTCATCTTCCGTTCCAACCATGCCTCCAATGCGCTGGCACTGGCGGGTAATCTGCCCAAGGACAAAGACAAGCTTCTGGTGCAGCTGCACGAAGCGATGGCGGGACACCGACCGCTGCGGCCATTGTTCATGCGCGGGCTGTGACACAAAGCCCATTTGCCCCGTCATACCGGCGCAGGCCGGTATCCAGTCTGATCAAAGAACCTGCGAAGCAGGTCAACGCCTCGGCCGTCCCGCTTTCGCGGGGTGTCGTAAATTCACTGGATACCGGCCTGCGCCGGTATGACGCGATTTCTGAAAATGGATTATCCAGGTCAATTACAGTAGAGTCTCAGCCTGCAACCAACAGCGAGAACACATCATGAGCACAGAAGAATTGAGCAAAGAACAACGCATCCTGCGCGCGATGCGCAAGACACTGGGCAGCGTCGTGCGTGACGCCACCCCACTCGGCGGACGCCCCAACCCGCTAACCGAAAATACCATTCAAGAGATCAAAGAATGCTTCGCGATCATCTCAGAACGCGAAAAAGAACTGGCCGCACAACTCGGTTTCGATGAAGCCAAGCCTTATTACAACGACGGCAGCGAGCCAGCCAGCGCGCAGATCATCAGCTTCACCAAACCCTCCAAGCACTAGCTCACAACAGGGGATGCACAGCGGAATACGCATCCCCTGTGATTTAAATTGACACGCCCCGCCCCACTCCCATAAAGTCCACTCCCACTTGCAGGTCTACCGGATGCACATCCCGCCGCACGAACGGCGCGAGGCACACGGCAGAATCCCCAGAACAGGATGGCTGGCGCAAGATAAGAAGAACCCGCACAGACGGGAACAACGCACGCCATACAACTGTTCGTAACAAGGGGAAGCATGTCTCAAACCCAAGGCAATCCGCTCGCCGCCAGTGAACCTTGGAATCTCGTCGCCGCTGGCTACGCCGAGACCACCATGCTCGTGTTCGAGCAGTTTGCAGACGAAGCCATTGCCGCCGCCAATCTAAAACCCGGCGCGACCGTGCTGGATGTCGCCTGCGGCCCCGGCACACTCGCGCTCAAACTCGCACAGCACACAGACAAAGTACACGGCATCGACTTCTCCGAATCCATGCTCGCCGTGTTCAAGCACAAGATCGAACAAGCCGGACACGAGCACATCGAACTGCACTGCGGCGACGCGCAAGCCCTGCCCTATGCCGACGCGACATTCGACGCCGCCTTCTCACTGTTCGGCCTCATGTTCTTCCCCGACCGCAAGAAAGGATTCGCCGAGATACACCGCACACTCAAACCCGGCGGCAGCATCGCCATCACCAGCTGGGCACCCGTAGACGAATCACCCGCGATGATGACCATGTTCGGCGCACTACGCGCCATGAAGCCAGAGCTGCCGCAACCGCAACGCTCCGTCACCACCCTAGAGAACCCAGACGTATTCAAACAAGAGATGGAAGCCGCCGGATTCCGCAACGTAGAGATACGCCGCATCACCAAAGCATTCCCAGTCACCACCATCCCCGATTTCTGGGAATTCATGGTCAAAGGCAGCGCCCCGATACAGATGATGAAAAAAGGAATGGACGAAGCGGAATGGCGCGAGAAAGAAAAGCTTGCGCTGGAATACTTGAAGAAAGAATTACCTGACTTACCGACTGAGCTGACTTCGGATGCTTGGTTGGGGGTGGGGGCGTAACATTAATGCTAAAAAATGAGACCTCACAATGATTAAACAACAGAAGCTCGATACGGCGATTGAGAGATTGAACTACCTTTGCAGAAAAGACTCGGATATATGACACCTAGACAGGCATTCTTTCAATATGGCGCTGCACCTCATACTTAAACCCGCGGACTAAATTAATCACAAATTCGCTTGAACAGTATGTTTGAGATAATATCTCAGTAACCCGCAATATATTCCAGCCAGCGGAATTGATTGATTTCATTTTTGCAAATGGGCCAGAAGATGGCTTCAACTAAAGCTTATAAATTTCTTGGGAAGCTCCTCCTATGGCAGACATTATTAAAACAATCAGCATAAAAAAATTACTACTTGATCCAGAGAATCCTCGTTTACCTGAATCAGTAGCTCGCTCCCAGCAGGCAATGATGGACTACATTGCAGAAACCACGTCGATTGAAGAATTGATGGAGGCCATTGCCGAGAACGATTTCTTCCCTGGGGAGCCACTGATTGCTGTACCAACAAAGCCAGGAGCAGATACTTATCATATAGTTGAAGGCAACCGAAGGCTAACCGCCGTCACGTTATTAAACGATCCCTCAGCATGCAGCAAGCCTGGCGAACGGATGCGCAACATCGCCACAAATGCACGCCATGTACCAAAAGAAATTCCCATTGTTACTAGAGATACACGGTCTGAGGTATTGCCCTACCTTGGGTTCAGACATATCACAGGTGTAAAACAATGGGAGCCTTTAGCAAAAGCTCGCTACATTGAACAATTATTTAATCTATCTGATCAGAAATTAAGCATTAAGAATAGGTATACAGAAGTTGCCAGAACCATTGGAAGTCGTCGCGATCATATTCGAAGAAATCTAGATGCAATGGCTGTTTACAAAGTAATCAAAGAGGGGGAGTTCTTTGGTATAGATGAACTCAATGAAGAGTCATTAAAGTTTTCTATTCTCTCAACGGCACTTGCAGATGAGAGAATAGCTGCATTTTCAGGCACCAATAGTAAAACAGAAGATGGCGATTACATTTCTTCAGATCCTATTGTTAATCCAACAAAATTAAACGATTCGTCAATCAAAGAACTAACTCATTGGCTTTATGAGAAAGATACAAAAGGTAAAACTAGAATTGGAGAGTCAAGAAACCTTCGTTATCTAGCCGCGATAGTTAGTAATGAAAAAGCCCTCGCCGCATTTAGAAATGGAGCTTTACTCAAAATTGCCTATCAGATGACGGCTGACGTTTCAGTTGATTTTGCCGAGTTGCTTTATCAAGCAGAAGCCTCCTTGACTGAAGCATCAAGCATGGTTGCGACGGTTGAATTTCAAGATGATATTTACGAAGTTGCTAAACGTATTGCAAATCACATCAAGATGATTGGTCGCCAACTCAAGGAAAAACGCGGCGATGAATTTTGAGCCAGGGAATCTTCACCCAAACGCCCCACACCTATTCGCTGATTTAGCTGAGTTACTGCTGCTAAGTAAATGGATAGGCAGGGATAGCCTCCATAAGAATGATCTTGAGGAGTTACTAACTCTTGGAGCTATCAGCTCTGACGAAATAGACAACGAGGACGCATCCGAAAGTACAGCTCAGTTAACTAACCAGAGCACCGCAGAGCGAAGTTCTAGACAGGAAACACAGCTTGAAGATGTAATGGTTCAGCTTGAATATAGATCAAGGTCGCTTGCCGATTATTATCCATTTTCAATTTCAGGAGAAACGCTATCTTCCACAGATACTCTGTCTGATCAAGCGCGCGTCTATCGAATGCTTCTTTCCTGTTCACGATTACGGTCATTTAAAAAAACCGGGGTACAGCAACGATGGGCCAAACACTTTACCAAACTGAGCAAGATAGCTCTGTCTGGTCTTGTTCCAAGCCATGCTAGCGTCAAAATATTTGATGCAAACTCTGACGATAGAAAAAGCTACTACACCACCGATCTTCGCAAAGCATTAAAAATTCGGTTCATCCGACTTTCCCGTGGGTAACCTGAGCCGGATACAGATCAAGTCCACCGCAGTGGAAGTAGATGGCGATCTTGAAATGGTCACGATTCCTGAATCCACAGGCCCGTTTTTGTACAGTAGCGATCTTTGAGTTCAA